>NZ_CP066203.1:1200000-1800000 GCF_017310545.1 Methylacidimicrobium sp. B4 | reverse complement strand
GAAGAGGAATTTCCGGAGCTCGACCGATACATGGCGGACCGGCTGCGCAGCCTTGTCCGGACAGCGGTTGACGGCTACCGGCGCTACGAGTTTCCGGCCGTCTATCACGCGCTCAGCCGCTTCTGCTCGACCGAGCTTTCCGCCTTTTACATCGACGTGCTCAAGGACCGGCTCTACTGCGACGCCACCGAGAGCGCCGCCCGCCGTGCCTCCCAAACGCTCCTCCACCGAATCGCGGAAAGCCTCTTCCGGCTCGCCGCACCTCTCATCCCGTTTACCGCCGAGGAAGCCTGGCAGTCTCTGGGAAAGAGTCGCTCGGTTCACTTGGAGCTCTTCCCGGAGGAGGAAGCTCCCCAGAACGACGTTGCCTTCTCCGACCGATGGGAGCGGATTCTCGATCTCCGAAACCGGGTGAACGAAGCGTTGGAAATCAGCCGTCAGGCCAAGGAGATCGGGAAATCCCTGGAGGCGGAGGTGGACATCTACTCCCCCCATTTCCTCCCGGCGGACGAGGGGCTTCTCGCCGAAGTCCTTCTCGTCTCCCGGGTGCGCCTCTTTCCGTCCGAACCGGTGACGATCCAGACGCGACGCGCCTCAGGAAGGCAGTGTGCCCGATGCTGGAAATATTCTGAGGAGGTCGGAAAGACCGACCCGTCTCATCCGGAGCTCTGCCCCCGCTGCACTGCGGTTGTCCAGGCGAGGGGGGACACCGCGTAGCCCGGACCTAATTCCAAGGTCGGGAAAAGACGGCGTCCGAAATCAGGAAGGCGTTTGGGGGATCCGGCGCGCGGGAGTCGTCGAACCGAGGGATCTGCGGGCCGATCGTCTGGTCTTCCGGCTGACTTGCGCGGATCTGCACGGGGGTTCCCACCTCGACCAGGCGATAGAACTCCCCAGCAGTGGAGCCATGCAATCGCAAGCAGCCGTGCGTATGGGGTTGGGCCCAGACATAGCCCTCATGAAACCCATATCCCGGCAGGAACTCGACCCAGTAGGGCATCGGATAGCCCACGTAGCGCCAGCCGGACCCGGGACTCCCTCCGCCTTCGGTGGGGATGACGCGGCTCCCGTTCACCCAGAAGCCGTAGGAGCCCGACCGTTTGCGCTCGAGCTTCTGGCTCACCCGATACGTCCCGGTCGGCGTCGGATGACCGGGCTTCCCCACGTTGGTGGCCGCGGCCCAGATTATCCGATCCCCATCGAGAACATAGACCGCCTGGCTCTGCAGCGACACCTTCACGACCCGACTCGCTGGAACTGGCCCGGGGGGAACGCTTCCCCAAGCGGTGCGTCCACTCCCTCCTCCCATGGTCGATCTGCCCCCACTCGCACATCCCAGCAGGACCAGCAAACACCCCGGAATGAGAAGCAGAGCAGCCGCGACGAGGCGTTCCCGCCGGAGAAGCGGGGTGGTCTTACCGCCTGGGTAGAGGGACATAGGAGGGCCGCTTCACCTTTCGCAAAGCGAGCGAGCCGAGTCAAGTCTCGATGAAAAAGCGGGAATGGAAGAGAGGCGGGGGTGGGAATTGAACCCACGCATAGGGCTTTTGCAGAGCCCGGCCTTACCACTTGGCTACCCCGCCGGAGAGCCTCAGCCGGCTCTGGCAAAGGAAGAGAACAGCTTACGAGCTCTATCGAGGATCGGCAAACAGGAATTCATAGTCACTCAGATACTCGGCAAAGACGTCGTTGCCATACATCACCCGCGCCGTCTGCAACAGATCCTTCTGATCCCTCGGCTCTCGATCGCGGGCGTGGAAAATGGCAGCCTCCCCGAAGTAGTAGGCCGGATTGGATTCGTCGAAGGGACTCAACTGCGCAAGCAGACGCTCCGCGGCACCCCGATTGCCCAGCATCACCTGGCAATAGAGCATCTTGAGAATGAGGTTCTTGTCACCGGGCTCCCGCAAAAGAGCCTCGTTGTACAGACGGAAAGCCTCCGCAAATCGCCGCTGGTCGAAAGCCAGATCCCCGGAAACGCGCAGCGCGGGTGCGAACTGGGGCTTACGGCGAAGCGCCTCCTGAAGATTTGTCCGAGCTCCTTCGTACTCCTTCTTCCTGAGCAGGATCCGGGCGGTAAGCACCCACCCTTGCGGGTCGTCAGGATCGATCTGGCGCGCCCGGTCCACCGCCGCCTCCGCCGCCCGCCAATCCTTTCGATGAAAGGCGACGAGCGCATCCTGGTATGCCTGCGCGAAGAGCGCCTTCTTCTCACTCGATGCGGCGCGACCCGAAAAGCTCCCAAGGAAAACCCAGGCGGCGGCGAGGATCAGCGCGACCGAACGACCGGAAGGGAGAGAAGGACCTCTCATCCGTTCTGACTCCAATAGAGCCGTTGATCGCCAGCCTGGATGCGGGCTGCGGGAAGCCTGGCATCGGAGGCAACCAGACGCTCGACGATCTTCTCCTTGGATCGGCCGGCAACAAGGAACCAGACGGAGCGAGCTGTATCGAGGCAGGGATAGGTCAGGGTCAGCCGAAGAGGACTTCCTCCGGGAGCGGGATTCGCAACCGCATAAGCCTCACGTTCCTCTAATGCCGGGCTCCCGGGAAAGAGTGACGCCGTATGCCCATCCTCACCGACCCCCAGAAGGACCAGATCGAAGACGGGAGGATCACCCAGCGCCTCCCGCAAGGCTCGGTCGTAAAGTCTTGCCGCCTCCGACGGATCCTCCGAGCCGTGCCAACTCCGCAACCGGAAGCGATCCCCCGGGCCGACACCCAGGCTTCCCCGAATCATTCCTTCGTTGCTCCTCGGATCGGTGACGGGAACCCAGCGCTCATCACCAATCCACCAGTCGATCGTCTCCCAAGGAAGATCGAGCTTGGCCCAGTACCGGTAGAGGGGGATCGGAGTGGTTCCGCCGGAGAGCGCGACATGAAAGGGTCGTCGGGCTTTCCGATTTTCGTCGAGCCTGGTCCAAAGGTCAGCGGTAAGGCGATCGAGCCAAGCATCGGGATCGGGAAACGAAAAAACGGCAACCGACGCCATCCCTACTCCCGAACCACTTCTTCCTCCTCGCAGGGAGGGTCGCCCCATCGCCGTCCCTCTCGACGCAAGAGCTCCTCCGCTTCCACTGGCCCCATGGAGCCGGGAGCGTAGAGAGGCAGCCGGTCGAGCTCCTCCTGTTGCCAGGCCTCCTCCACCGCATCGACGATGCGCCATGCCTGCTCGACCTCGTCGGACCGCGTAAAAAGAGTCGATTCCCCAATGAGAGCATCCAGGAGCAGGCGCTCGTAGGCTTCCGGAAAGTAGTGATCCTGACGGCGGTAGTAGAAGTCCATCCGTGCTTCTTCGATCATCGGCTGCGCCGGCACCTTGGTGTTGAAGAGCATGTGGATCCCCTCGCTCGGCTGGATCCGGATCTTCAGCCAATTGCGCGCGATATGCTTGAGGCTGTGCGCGAAGAGCACGCACGGAGGCCGGTGGAAGACGATGCAGATCTCGGTGTACTGGTGGCTGAGCGCCTTCCCGGTGCGGAGATAGAAGGGGACCCCGGACCAGCGCCAGTTGTCGATCTCAAGCCGCAAGCAGACGTAGGTCTCCGTCAGGGAGCGACGGGAGACCCGATCCTCCTCCCGGTAGGGGCGGACCGTCTTTCCGCCCAGGATGCCGGGACCATATTGGGCGCGGACGCTGTTTCTCAGGACCTCCTCCGAGCTCGGAGTCGGAACCGAGCGGAGCACCTTGACCTTTTCGTCGCGGATCGATTCCGCCTCCAAGGAGGCGGGCGGCTCCATGGCGATCAGGGTGAAGAGCTGCATCAAGTGATTCTGCAGCATGTCCCGGGACGCACCGGCCATGTCGTAATAGCCTCCCCGGGTACCAATGGTCTGCGTTTCCGACACGGTGATCTGCACATGATCGATGTATCGCCGGTCCCAAAGAGGCTCGAAGATCGAGTTGCCGAAACGGAAATAGAGGAGATTTTGCACGTTCTCTTTTCCGAGGTAATGGTCGATGCGGAAGATGCAGTGCTCGGGAAAGACCTTGTGCAACGTCTCATTGAGCGCCCGGGCGGAGGGAAGATCAGTTCCGAAGGGCTTCTCCACGATCAATCGCCGGTACCGGTCGACTCCCTCCCGCGCATGAAGTCCGGCCTTGCCGAGGTTTTCCGCGACCACCGGGAAGAAATTGGGAGCGGTCGCCAGATAGAAGAGATGATTTTGCCCGAAGGCGCTCGCCTCGGGCAGAGTCCGAAGCCGTTCCGCCAACTGGCTGTAATCCTCGGGGTTCGACATATCCCCCTTCTGATAGTAGATGTGCGGCTCCAAGGCCGACCAGACGGCGTTATCGATCGGTTGGGTATGGGAGTAGTCTTCCAGCGATTGGCGCAACCCCTCTCGAAACTGTTCTTCCGATTGCTCGCGCCGCGCGAACCCCACGATCGCCATCCCTTCTGGGAGATGACCATTCTTCTGGAGGTGGTAGAGAGCCGGCAGGATCTTCCGGTGGGTCAGATCTCCAGAAGCCCCGAAAATGACGACTGCGGTCGGCAATGCCTTGCCTCCGATCGTCTGTCCGAGCCATGCTTGCTGGCGAGCCGTCATCTCCGTAATCCCCAAGCAACTCCTCGTCGCGACGATACCGCGTCTCTCTCGCTTCTGTCGAGCAACCGCTGGCACCGACCCGCGGGCTCCAGATCCTCCCGCCTGTGCCCGCCAACGAAGCGAGCTAGGACGCGGAGGCGCGGAACCAGTGGTAAAGCATGAAATAGACCAGCACCCCGGTCACCGAGACGTAGATCCAGGAAGGCCAAAGCAGACGGGTGACCCGGGCGTGCGCGGCAAAACGTCCCTTGGAGGCGAGGTAGAGCGCCGCGAAAATGGCGGGGAGGTTCACGACCGCAAGGAAGGTGTGCGAGATCAGAATCGTAAAGTAGAGGGGCCGCGACCAGTCATGCCGGGGGAATGCGGTCGCCCCGTGTATGGCATGGTACACCAGGTAGCAGGCCAAGAACACCATGGAGGTGGCAAAGGCCGCGATCATGCAGTTGCGATGCATGGGGATCTGCCCGCGCTTGATCGCCACAAACCCAGCGAGAAGAAAACATGCGGTGAGGGCATTGAGACTGGCGTTGACCGCGGGGAGATGCGAAACCATGGCTACCTGCCTCCTCCCCCGATCGGGACGGACGGACCCCTCTCCGGTAGGTTCCCGGGCTCTTCTTCGAGAAGCGCCCGCATGTCCTGAGCCACCCGTGCCGGCGTAGCCGAGAGCAATCCGTCATAATAGGCCCGGATCCGTCCAGCCTGGTCGACCAGCGCAAATTGGGTCGAATGAAAAACCGGGCCTTCCTCGGCCGGACGGTTAGGAGGGTTATCTCCTACGGCAAAGGCGAAGCTCTCTGAGGCCAGTCGCCAGATCTCCTTGACCGTACCTGTCAAGAAGAACCATCTGGCTGGGTCGGCTCCGTGGGCTTGCGCATAGCGCGCAAGCACCTCGGGCGTGTCTATCCCCGGATCGACGGAAAATGAAACCAGCCGGACATCCGGCAGGCCCGCCACGAGATCTTGAATCTCCTTCATCCGGACCGTCTCCGCCGGACAGGGCCCGGGACACGAGGTGTAGATGAAATCCGCCACCCAGACTTTCCCCTGCAAGTCTTCCCGAGTCACCGTCTTTCCCGATGAGTCGGTCAACGAAAACGACTCGACCCGCCGCAGGACGGGTAGCGCCATGCCCCCCGGCTTCCGATGAAGGAGTGCATGATAGCCCAGGCTCAGGAAGAGGGAGAGGAGCACGGCCGCCGCCAGCCCGAAGGGGATCAGCCCGACCCCGAACCGCCGCTTCACCTTTTCGCTCATGGATGCTTCACCCGGACCCGATCGGTGATCACGACCGCCGCCAAGCCCACCGCAACGGTAAAGAGGAGGGTGATCGCTCCGAAGAGCCAAAGGGGCGCCCCCGGCCGATCCGGCCGGAGCGCCGCCCGCAAGAGCTCTAACCCGTAGTAGAGGGGATTGGCATGGATGATCAGCCGCATCCAGCCGACCGAGCCTTCCGGCGGGAAGAGAGCCCCGGAGAGAAGCCACAGAGGCATCAGCAACAGGTTCATGAGGGCGTGATAACCCTGAACCGAATCGAGGGGCCAGGCGAGAAGATACCCGAGGCCGGTGAGCGCAAGCCCCAACAGACAGAGGGTCGCGACCACGAGGACAAAGGACCCCGGAGAAAAGCGGAGACCCAAGGGGAGCGCCAAAACGCAGATCAACACGCACTGGAGGACGCTCAGCGTCATTCCCCCCAGAAGCTTTGCGGCGACAACGGCCGACCGAGGGACGGGAGCCACGAGCACCGCCTGCAAGAAGCCTTCCCGACGATCTTCAATCAAGGAGATGGTCGAAAAGATGGCGGTGAAGAGGACGACCAGAAGCAGCATCCCGGGAAAGAAATAGGCAAAGTAGTCGCTGGAACCGGTTCCCCCCGTGCGAAAGGAGCTCCCAACCCCAGAGCCGATCAGGAACCAGAAGACCAATGGAGTACCCAGAGCGCCCACGACCCGGTTCTTCTGCCGAAGAAACCGGACGACCTCGCGGCTCCAGAGCGTGTAGACGCCCAGCCCGAAGTTCCCGGAAGCGACGCTAGTCTTCCGCGGCTCCATTCGATCCCTCCTTTTGGCCGTCGAACTGATGCCCGGTCAAGTGCAGAAAGACATCCTCCAGGGACGGCTGAGAGACCGTCAGCGCGGTCACATCTCCCCCAAACCGCTGCAGAAGATCCGCCGCATCCCGCATCGCCTCTCCGGTCGACTCCTCGGCGCGGGGCTCGATTCGCAAGGCCCCATCGGCGCGGCGAACGATACAACCCGGCCAGAGGCGTCTCAGCTCCTCCTCGATCTCCGCAAGCTTCGGTGACCGAATAGTGAGCACCGACCCCGGGATGAGCGCACGCAACCGTCCCGGAGTGTCCCAGGCCACCCGTTTTCCCTGATCCAAGATCAAAAGCCGGTCACATCGCTCGGCCTCGTCGAGCAGGTGGGTCGTCACGAGAATGGTCAACCCTTTCTGCTCCTTGAGCGCAAAGAGGTGTCGCCAGAAATCCCGGCGCGCCGCCGGGTCGATTCCCGTGCTCGGCTCATCCAGGAGCAGCAACTCGGGCTCGTGAAGAAGGGCCTTGGCGACCTCGACCCGCCGCTGCTGTCCTCCCGAAAGGGTCTCCACCAGATCCCCTGACCGTTCTTCCAGGCCGAAAAGGCGGAGGAGCTCCCCCACTCTCCCTCGCAATGCGCTCCCGCGCAATCCGTAGAGATGACCCTGGTGCACGAGGTTCTCGGCGACCGTGAGCTTCTTGTCGAGGCTGGGGGACTGGAAGACGACGCCCATCCGACGCCGCGCCGCAGCAGCCTGCATCGGATAGAAGCAGTCGGCCAGGGTAATCATCCCCGGGGGCGCCACGTAAAGTGTGGAGAGCAGGCGGAAGAGGGTTGTCTTCCCGCTCCCGTTCGGCCCCAGGATTCCGATGAGCTCTCCCTTTTCCACCTGGAAGGAGACGAGGTCGAGCACCTTCCGGTTTCCGTAGGCGTAGGAAAGCGCTTCGACGGAGAGCGCAATCTCCCTGGCGATGGCCCGCGGAGCAGACTCGGTCATTCCCTTTCATCTTGAAAGAGAATCTGCCGTCCTGTCAAACGTCCAGACGCGACGGCTCATGATCCCGCCCGGACTTCCGGTTGCGTCCGAAGCAGTCCCACCACGACATCCGCCGCGCGCGCGGCCGCTCCCACATTCTTGCCGAAGACCCCGTGCGCTCTCTTTCCGAATTCCAAGCGCATCTCCTCAGAGGCAAGCAGCTCCTCGAGGAAAGAGGCGAGCTCCGACCGGTCGGCCGCCTGGAGCAGGGCTCGCTCCTTCCGAAATTCCCGAACGAGCATGGCGAAGTTTTCCATGTGGGGACCGACGAGAATCGGTTTTCCCGCGCAAGCGGCCTCCAAAAAGTTCTGGCCGCCATGGGCGCAAAGGCTCTTTCCGATGAAGACGACCGTTGCCTTCTCGTAGAGGAAGCGGAGCTCCCCCGTCGTGTTCAGAAGCAGGACATCCGGGGGAGAACCGGGCGAACCCATTGTCCCAAGGTCGCTGCGCAAGGCAACGGAAAGCCCGGCTTTCCGACAGATCGCATGAATCTCTGGGCTCCGCTCGACATGCCTTGGCGCGAGGACCAGGCGCAGATTGGGATGGCGAGCTCTCGAGCTCTGGTAGAGGTCGAGCATGACCTCCTCTTCTCCGGGATGGGTGCTGCCCGCCAACAGAACGAGGGCGTCCGGGGGCCATCCGCATGCCCCCCACCAAGGGCAGCGCGACTCCGCCCGCCCGCTGCCCACGTTGGCGACGTCATACTTGAGATTTCCCGTCACGAAGATGCGCTCCGGCGGAAAGCCGGCTCCAGCCAGGCGGTCGACGTCCTCCGGCGCCTGCGCCAGCACGAGCGAAAGCCCTTGCAAAAGAGGCCGAAACACCTCGGGAAAGCGACGGTACCAACGTTCGGTCCGGGGAGAGAGGCGTGCGTTGAGCAAGAGAACCGGAACTCGTCGTCTCTTGGCCTCCCAAAGATAATTCGGCCAGACCTCCGTCTCCACAAGGATCAAGGCGCGCGGCCGTAACAGGTCGAAGGCCCGCTTGACCACCCCCGGAAAATCGATGGGGCTCCAGAGAACGACCGTGTGCGCATCCGCAGCGCCCAAGGCTACCCTCCGGCCGGTGATCGTCGTGACGCTCAAGGCGACCCGAAGGCGCGGCGCCTTGCGCCTGAGCTCCCGTAGCAGGGCGAGTGCCACCAGTACCTCTCCCACGCTTACGGCGTGGATCCAGAGGTCTACTCCCCTCCCCGCCCGATCGCGGATCGAGGGAGGATAGAAGGCCATCCTCTCGGTCCACCCCTCTCGAGGGTTGCCCCGCTTGGAGAGTCGAAGGAGATAGTACGGGCTGGCCAGGCCGGCAACGACCGGGAACAGGAGCCGGTAACCCCAGCGCAGAAGAGGAACCTTCACAAGAGAGCTCACGCCGATGCGCGGGGGTGGGCCGCTTGGTAGACCTCTCGCAGCCGCTGGGTCGATACCCCGGTGTAAATCTGGGTGGTCGAAAGGCGAGCGTGACCGAGCAACTCCTGCACGCTCCGCAGATCGGCTCCATTGTTGAGCAGGTGCGTCGCGAAGCTGTGCCGCAGCTTGTGCGGACTGTACGCCCCTTCCAGGCCCGACTCCGTCAGATAGAGCCGGAGCGCCGATTCGACAAAGCGGGGAGAGAGCGGCTTCCCTCGACCGGAGACAAAGAGCGCATCGGCCTGGTGGGGGCAGAGCTCCCGATAGCGAAGGATCGCCTCGGTAGCGGAGGGGCCGACCGGACAGATCCGCTCCTTTCCCCCTTTCCCCCGCACCCGGACGAGCTCCTGCTCGGGATCGAAGTCACCCCGCCGCAGGCCGGTCAATTCCCGCAAGCGCAAGCCCGCGCCATAGAGCACCTCGAGCCATGCCTGATCCCTCCACATCTGCCATTCCTTCCACGCCGGGCCGCGAACGGATCTTTTCTTCTGCCGATCGATCCACTTTCTCCGAGGGGCATCCAGAAGCCGAAAGATCTGCTCTTGCGTCAAGAAGATCGGCAGGCGACGGGCCAGTCGCGGGAGGCTCAGGGAGCGAGCGGGATTGTCCGCCATCTGCTTCCCTCGCACGGCCCGGGCGAAGAATGAGCGAAGCGCGGCAAACCGGACACGGAGGGAAGCCGCTCCCAATTCCGGCCGGCGGCAAAGCTCGTAAAGATAGCTGCGCAGATCCTCCGGTCCGACCGACCACCAGGATTGTCCCTGCCGAGAACGGGCGAACTCCCGCAAGGCGTGCTCGTAATTCCGAACCGTAAAGGGGGAATAGCCCTTCTGGTCTCGCAGAAAGGCCAGGAAGCTCACGATTTCCTGCTCTTGGCTTTCCGGAAGCCCGGATCCGGCTCGCCCCGCCTCCTCCCCGTCCTTGCTCTTTTCTTTCCCTCCCTCCGGGGACGACTGACGACGCGTGCTCACCTCCCTAGAACCCAGAAATGAGAGTACCCTGCAGAGCGAGCTTCCGGCCACAAGAAAACCGCAGGTTTTCTCTGGATCGGTCGGACGCAGTGCCGCTCTCCTTTGGCAGGGGGAGGAAAGCGGTGTACTATCCTTCGATTCTCACCACTGATGAGCTCCAGACCGCTGCCGCCGGATCACGATTTCGACCGCCTCTCCCGGACCATTCATCTGCTCGGAGACGCTCTGGGCCGTGTGATCGCCAGGATCGAGGGAGAGGAAGTGCTTTCCGTCGAAGAGGAGATCCGATCGCTCGCGAAAGCCAGTCGGGCCGGGGAAGCCGCCGCCTCCGACTCCCTTGCCGGCGCGGTCAGGCGGCTATCGGCACCCCTCGCTTACGAAATCGCCATGGCGTTCACCAGTTATTTCGAGCTGGTGAACCTGGCCGAGGAGGACTACCGGATCGATCTGCTACGTCGGCGCCGGCAGCAGCAACTGGAATCCGGGCCCTTTCCGCGCGCCTCGATCGAGGCAGCGCTGGCGGAGCTCAAGGCCAAGGGGGTCGAGCAGGAAGAGATGCAACGGATCCTCGACAAGCTCCACATCACTCTCGTCGTGACAGCGCACCCGACGGAAGCCAAGCGGCGCACGATCCTCGTCAAGCTGCAGCGGTTGGCGAACCTGCTGCGCGACAAGGAGAAAAGCTTCCTCGATCCGTCGGCCGACTGGTCTTCCTCTCTGGAAAGCGAGATCGCTTCCCTATGGCTGACGGATCGCAACCGCACGGAACGGCCCCAGGTTCTCGACGAGGTTCGGACCGGTCTCTGGTTTTTCGATTCGACGCTCTGGGAGGTCCTCCCCGACCTGCAGGCCGAGATGGAAAGAGCGCTCGAGCGCCACTATCCCACGGTGCGCCCGCCGCAGGGCTGGATCTCGTTCGGCTCCTGGATCGGGGGAGATCGTGACGGGCATCCGTCGGTGACCTTCGAGATCACCGCGGAAAGCCTGGTTCTCCATCGCCGCCTTGCTCTTTCCAAGATCGCCGCGGGCCTCGACCGGCTTTCTCGCCTCCTGACCATTTCCCTCCGCCGGGACCCCTCCGCAGCAACGCTGCTCGATCTCTTCTCGCAACGCGAGCGCCGCATCCTTCAGCGCAACCGTCTCGCTCTCCTCTATCCGAACGAGCCGTATCGCCTGCTGCTGGCCGCACTGCACGAGGAAGTTCTGGAGGAGCGGGAGAACGCCCGGGCCTCCGACCTGCTCGACCTGTTCGGACCCCATCCCGAGCCTCAGCTCACGCTCGGCAATCTCTCCCGGGAGATCGACGCCGTCGCCGCGACACTCAAACGCGGCCGCGCTCCCGTTCTCGCGGATGGAGACCTGCTCCGGCTCCAGCGACAGGTACAAGTCTTCGGCCTCCACACGGCCGCCCTCGACATCCGCCAACACTCGCGCGTGCACCAAGAGGCGCTCGACGAGATCCTGCCCTCCTGCGGCGGGGTAGAGAACTACTCGCGGCTGGACGAGGACCAAAAGGAAACGGTCCTCTCCTCCCTTCTCCGGGAGCCGCCGCCAAGCGACCTACGCCGGCTGTGGGAGCGCTGCGGCCCGGCGGGCCGTGATGCCCTGGGCTCACTTTTGACCGTCTCGCGAGCACAGGCGCTCTATGGGAGGGAGTGCGCGGGAGCCTACGTGATCAGCATGACCCGGGAGCCCTCCGATGTTCTGGAGGTGCTTTTTCTCTGCCATCTCGCTCAGGTCGACCTCGCCATCGCACCGCTGGTGGAAACGTTGGATGATCTCGCGGCGGCTCCGGCGATCCTCCGAAGCCTTCTCACCCACCCGTCTTATCGGAAGCAGGTGGAGCGGCGAGGGAACGAGCAGATCGTGATGCTCGGTTATTCCGACAGCAACAAAGACTGCGGCTATCTCGCAGCGAGCTGGGCGCTCTACAAGGCGCAAGAGGCCATTGTCGAGATTTGCCGCCGGAACGGGGTGACTCCCATCCTCTTTCACGGTCGCGGCGGAACGATCGCCCGAGGGGGAGGTCCCGCGGCGCAGGCCATTCTCGCCCAGCCGTGCGGGCTAGTCGAAGGCAAGATCCGGATTACCGAGCAAGGAGAGGTGCTCTCCACCCGCTACCACGACCCCGACCTGGCCTTTCGCATCCTGCAGCAGATCACCTACGGAGCCCTCACGGGAATCCATGCCTCCCGATCGCCATCCCATCTGCCGGCCCGCTGGACCGACGCCATGGACGAGATCGCAGCTCAAAGCGTTCTTCTCTATCACGATCTTGTGCGTCAGGATCCCGCCTTTCTTCAGTTCTGGCAGGAAGCGACCCCGATCGACGAGCTGCGGCAGCTCAACCTGGGCAGCCGACCAGCCGTCCGCTCCCGGGTCGACACCCTGGAGGAGCTGCGAGCGATCCCCTGGGTTTTTTCCTGGATCCAGAGCCGCTTTGTCCTACCCGCTTGGTATGGCCTGGGCGCCTTGGCCTCCTTTTGCGAGGAATCCCCGGGAGCGCTCGGGCTGCTTCAGGAGATGTACGAGGAATGGCCGTTCTTTCGCACCACCCTGGACAATGCGCAACAATCCCTTGCCAAGACCGACATGAGCATCGCAGAGCGTTACGCCTCGCTCGTAGGCGATGGGGAGATCCGAGAGCGGATCTTCTCGAAGATTCGGAGCGAATATGACCGCTCGGTCACTTCGGTACTGGCCATCTGCCGAATTGGCGCTCTGCTCGACCGGGAACCGGTCCTCCAACGTTCGATCCGGCTCCGGAATCCCTACGTGGATCCCCTCAATTACATCCAGGTCGAGATGATCCGCCGCCTCCGCTCGCTCGGTGCGGGGCAGGAGGAAGAGGAGCGCGCGCTGCGACGAGTCATCGCGCTCACCGTGAACGGGATCAGCGCCGGGTTGCGCAATACGGGATGAGCTCTTTCCGTATTCCTCAAAAATGGTTCGCCTGAGCACCGATAAATGGATTTGCGTTCTGAAGCCAAACGGGTCTTAATTGCATTGTGCACACCAATCATGACGGGGTCCGGGTGGCGAGAGCCGACGAACACCACGATGCGGTTCACGCACATCGGCGTCGGGATATGACGGCGGGACTGATCCTGATCATTGTGATCGGCTATTTCTTTCTCATGGTCTTCGTGACCTTCCACCGCCTGATCACCCTCTTTCTCCCGGAAAATCAGCCACCCCCCTCACCGATCGCCCCGCCTCTCCCGCTCCCCTGACCGTCGCCCCGCCTCAGAGGCCTGGTCCATACGGAGCTTGGCTTCGAGAGCTCGGAGGCACCGCTCCTTTCGTACCGAGAGAGGGGATCCCACCGTCGACTCAAGAGAGTGCGCTTCCGCACGCGCCCCCCGGGCGGCGCCCTCCTCTCTTAAGCAACCTTGTCTTCTCGGGACGGAGCGGTTTCCTCTTTCCCCGGAAGCTCCGTTCGGGAGAGGAAGGAACGGTTGACCGCGTTGAGATAGGCTCGGACGCTCGCCTCGACCACATCGGTGGAGGCCGCTTTTCCGGTGATGAGCCTGCCTTCGCCGAAATCGACCCGGACCGTAACCTCGCCGATCGCGTCCTTGCCTTCGGTGACAGCCTCCACACGGTACTCGACCAAGTGCCCATGCTGTCCGCTGATCCGATCGATCGCTTTCATCGCCGCATCGACTGATCCACCCCCGACTCCGGCATCGGTCGAGACTTCGGCTCCCTTGCGCAGGCGGACCGTGGCGGTGGGCACTCCCTGGAATGCCGTCGACACGCTCCAGTAGACCAGCTCGAAGGTTTCCTGGATCCTGGTGATCTGCCCTTCGGCGAGAGCGACCAGATCGTCGTCGTAGACAAACTTCTTTTTGTCTCCAATCTCCTTGAACTTGCCGAAAACGGCGTCGATCTCCTCCCGGCTCAACCCGAACCCGAGGGTCACGAGCCTCTTTTCCAGGGCGGCCCTGCCGCTGTGCTTCGTCAAGGGAAGCTCGGTCTCTCCCCAACCAATCGCGGTGGGGTCCATGATCTCGTAGGTCTCTCGCTTCTTGAGGACTCCGTCCTGGTGGATGCCAGCGCTATGGGCAAATGCATTTTCTCCAACCACCGCCTTGTTGCGCTGGACGTGGAGTCCGGACATCCGGGCCACCAGGCGGCTGGTCCGAACGATCTCCTTGGCATGGACGCCCGTTTCGAGCCCGCCGAAAAGATCGCGGCGCGTGTTGAGCGCCATTACGATCTCCTCGAGCGCGGCATTCCCGGCCCGCTCGCCAATCCCGTTGATCGTCCCTTCGACCTGCCTCGCCCCTGCCTGGAGCGCCGCCAGCGAGTTGGCCACCGCCAAGCCGAGGTCGTTGTGGCAATGAACGCTCAATACGGCCATCCCGATGTTGGGGACTCCCTCCCGGAGCATGCGGATCCGCTCCGCAAACTCTTCGGGCGTGGTGTATCCCACGGTGTCCGGGATGTTGATCGTGCTCGCTCCCGCGGCGATCGCCTCCGTCACGATACGCAAGAGAAAGTCGGGCTCGGTCCGGGTCGCATCCTCCGGAGAGAATTCCACGTCCTCGACGAAGCCGCGTGCTCGGCGGATCGCCTCGGCAGCGATGCGAATCACCTCCTCCCGGCTCTTCGCCAGCTTGTGCACGCGATGGATCGACGAGGTCGCCAGAAAAACGTGAATCCGTCCACGCTTTCCCGCGGGCCGCAACGCCTCTCCCGCAGCGTCGATATCGGCGGCAAGGCAACGCGCCAGCCCGCAGATCTTGGGACCTTCGATCTGCTCGGCGATGTCCCGGACCGAGGCGAAATCTCCCTGGCTGATCACTGGAAAGCCCGCCTCGATCACGTCAACGCCGAGGCGCGCCAGCTGGCGCGCTACCTCGAGCTTTTGCCGAGGCGTCATGCTCGCCCCGGGGCACTGCTCTCCATCGCGCAACGTGGTATCGAAAATCGTGACTCGATTGGCCTCTTTCATGTGGCTTCCCCTTTCCCCAAGCCCTTCTCGTAGGCCGCCTGCGCCCCCGACATGTCCCGTTTTTTCAACCAGGGCATCAGAGAGCGCATCCGCTCGCCCACCTGCTCGATCGGGTGACCCGCTCCTTGTTGCAAAAGCTCCTGATAGTGCTTCTTCCCTCCGTGAGCCTCGGCGATCCATTCGCGCGCGAAGCTCCCATCCCGGATGCGGCCCAGGACCTTCCGCATGGTTTCGCGCACGTGCTCATCGATGATTTGCGGACCGACGGTCAGATCCCCCCATTTGGCGGTTTCCGAGATCGAAAAGCGCATGCCGGAGATTCCTGCTTCGTACATCAAATCTACGATCAGCTTCATCTCGTGGAGACATTCGAAATAGGCCATCTCGGGCTGGTAGCCGGCCTCGACCAGGGTTTCGAACCCCGCTTGCACCAGCGCCGTCATTCCGCCGCAGAGCACCGCCTGCTCTCCGAAGAGGTCGGTCTCCGTCTCCTCCCGGAAGCTGGTCTCGATCACTCCGGCGCGAGCCGATCCGATGCCAGCGGCCCAGGCGAGAGCCGTTTCGAGCGCTCTTCCGGACGGGTTCTGTCCCACGGCAACGAGGGCGGGCACCCCCTTCCCTTGGGTGAACTCCCGGCGCACCAGGTGGCCCGGGCCTTTGGGAGCCACCAGGACGACGTCGACCTCTTCCGGGGGAGCGATCGTCCGGTAATGGACGGCAAACCCATGAGCGAAGCCCAGGGTCTGCCCGGGCCGGAGATGCGGGACGACGTCGGCCGAATAGATGTCGGCAATCGCCAGATCGGGCGCGGCAAAGAAAAGCACGTCGGCCTTGGCCGCCACCTCGCCATTCCGCTGAACCGGGAAACCGAGATCGCGCGCGACGCCCACCGAACGACTCTTCTCCGGAAGACCCACGATCACCTCGATCCCGCTGTCCCGCAAGTTGAGCGCATGGGCATGCCCTTGCGACCCAAACCCGATCACGCCGAACACCCGATTCTGCAGCGGAGCCAGGCTCGTCTCCTGCTCCGTATAGATCTTCGCCGCCATAGCCTCCGTTTCCTCCTTGCTATTTTCCTTGCCTCGGTAAGGCAATCTTCCCGGTCCGGGAAATATCGAGAATTCCAAAGCTGCTCATCAAGTAGAGGAACTTCTCCACCTTGCTCTCGTCACCCGTGATCTCGATCGTCAGATCCTCCGGCTCCACGTTCACGATCTTCGCGCGGAAGATGTCGCAGATCTGCATGAGCTCTGCCCTGGAACGCTCCGTGCTCTTGACCTTCACCAGGATCAGCTGGCGATCGATGGATTCCCCCTCGCGAAAATCCTGAACGGCGATGACATCCACCAGCTTATTGAGCTGCCGCGTTACCTGATCGAGCACCTTGTCATCCCCTTTGACGACGATCGTCATCCGGGAGACCTTTTCGTCATGCGTCGGACCGACGTTCAAGGTGTCGATATTGTATCCACGCCCACTAAACAGGCCCGCGATTCGGGTGAGCACCCCAAATCGGTTCGCTACCAGCACCGAAATGGTGTGCCGCATTCGCGCTTCCGGTTCCTTTCCGGGAAGGTTCCCCTGATCCATAAACAAAAAACCCGCCCTTTCTTTGGAAAGGCGGGATGCTTCCTGCTCTGCCGTTGGTGCGGGATCCACGCCCTTTTCAGGAGACCGCTAGTCTCCCGAACAAAACCAATCGCGTGTCCGATCGCCTGTGCGGCCTCATTTCCTCTCCTTTTTATATTCGCTTCCTGGTCAGGTCAAACCAAAAGATCCTCCCGTTTCCGCCGGAGCCGCCTTCCGCAATTCCCGGTAGGCCGACACCCACTCGGCGACGCTCAACTCCTCCGGACGCCGCCGCTCCCCACGACTCCACCGTCTTCCCAAGCTCTTCCGCCGCTGCTGGAAGCTCTCGCGCACGAAGGAGCAAAAGTCTTCCCGGTCCTCTGGAGGAATCCGCACCTCCCCCAAGGGCTCGAGGCAGATCAGCGCCGACTCCACTTTCGGAGCCGGATAGAAGACCGACGGGGGCAGCCGCTTTCGGATGTCCACCCGATAGGTGGATTGACCCATGACCGAAAGGCTTCCGTAGGCATCCTGCCTCGGCTTGGCCACGAGCCGCTCGGCCACCTCGCGCTGGAGGGTCACGACGACGCGGCGGAAGGAAGCCCTTTGCCGGAAGAGGGAAGCGAGAAATGGCCCGGAAATCGAATAGGGCAGGTTACCGATCAGGATCCAGTCGGCCACGGGATCGGGCCATTCCTCTCGCAACACATCCCCTTCGCAGAGTTGAAAGCGCGCCTCGCCCCGAAAGCGATCGCGCAAGATCCCCGCAAGCCCACGGTCGATCTCGACCGCGCGAACCCCGGCCCCTCTCTCCAACAGAAGTGCCGTCAGGACCCCCAGGCCAGGTCCGACCTCCCAAACCCGCCACGGCAGGGAAAGGTTTTGAAGCGCGGAGTCGACGATCCAACAGGCCATGTTCCGGTCGTGGAGGAAGTTTTGGCCGAATCGGCGCTGCGGGCGCAGCGCAGACGAGGCGAGCTGTTCCCGGATCTCTCGTATGCTCATCCTTCCTTGCGACTCCCCCTCTTCCCCTCGACGCCCGGCTGCTCACGGACGGAAAGGGCCCGGAGGCCGCAAAAACCTTCCTTGCGATTCCCGGTGCACTCTGTTATGGGCTCCCCATGGAGCTCACTGCCCACAATCTAGGCTATCCCAGGATCGGCCCCCACCGCGAGCTTAAGCGAGCGGTCGAATCCTACTGGAGGGGAGATTCGCCGCTCGATTCGCTCTTGCAAACGACTTCCGACCTTCGCCACCAGGCTTGGACCCGTCAGAAAGCGGCCGGAATGCGTTGGATCCCGACCGGGGACTTCAGCCTTTACGACCACGTCCTGGACACGGCTGCCCTCGTGGGTGCGGTCCCTCGCCGATTCGGCTCGTTCGGAGAGGAGGTCTCCGTCGATCAGCTCTTCGCGATGGCTCGCGGCCTGCTCGAGCGCGAGCATGGGCATGGCTCCCAAGGCATTGCTCCGATGGAGATGACGAAGTGGTTTGACACCAACTACCACTATATCGTTCCCGAGCTTACACCGGATCAAGCCTTTCGTCTCTCCTCCCGCAAGCCTTTCATCGACTTTCTCGAGGCGCGCCAAGCGGGCTTTCCCGCGAAGCCGGTGCTTCTCGGCCCGATCAGCTTTCTCCGCCTTTCCAAGGTGGAGGGAAACGGGGACGCGGCCTTGCTTCTTCCCGCCCTTCTGCCCGTCTATCAGGAGATCCTGCGGCAGTTCGGCGAGCTGGGATGCGAATGGATTCAGATCGACGAGCCCGCACTGGTGCTCGATCTCTCGCCCGCCTTTCAGGATGCGGTCGGCATCGCCTATCGCGGACTCCGGGCGGCAGCCCCCAATCTCCGGATGCTCCTGGCCACCTACTTCGGTCCGTTGCGGGACAACCTCGAGGCGGTCTTCTCCCTGCCGGTCGACGCCGTGCACTGGGACGCCACGCGGGGGGGCTCGGAGCTGGAAAGCGTCCTGAGCAGGATTCCGCCAGGCATGATCCTTTCGCTCGGGATTGTCGACGGACGGAATGTCTGGCGCAACGCGCTCTCCGCATCGCTCCGCTCCATCGAGCGCGCCCTCGCCGTGCTGGGACACGATCGCCTTTGGCTCGCGCCCTCTTGCTCCCTGCTTCACGTCCCGGTGAGCCTGGAAGCGGAAAAGCGCCTCGATCCGGAATTGCGCAGCTGGCTCGCCTTCGCCGACGAAAAGCTCCGCGAAGTACACCTCCTGGCCCGCCTCGCCGTCCACGATCCCGCTTCCCTGCCCGCCCTCGAGGAGAATCGGCGGATCCAGGAGTCTCGTCGAGCGAGCCGTCGGGTGCACGATCCCGCAGTCGCGCAGCGCGTGGCCGCGATCGGACCCCTCGACCTCCAGCGGAAGAGCCGCTACCCTACGCGGAGGAAGGCGCAGCGGAGCCTCCATCCCCTGCCGCTGCTCCCCACCACCACGATCGGCTCCTTCCCTCAGACATCCGAGGTGCGGAAAGCTCGAGCGCGGTGGCGTGCCGGAGGGCTGACGACCGCCGAATACGAATCGTTCCTGGAAGGAGAAATCCGACGGGTCGTCGCGCTGCAGGAAGAGATCGGCCTCGACGTTCTTGTGCATGGCGAATTCGAGCGCAATGACATGGTCGAGTACTTCGGAGAGCAGCTCGGCGGCTTTGCCTTCACCGAAAACGGATGGGTGCAGAGCTACGGCTCCCGCTGCACCAAGCCTCCGATCATCTTCGGCGATGTGTCGCGGCCGAAGCCGATGACGGTGCGCTGGTCGCAGTTCGCTCAATCGCTCACGCAACGGCCGATGAAGGGAATGCTGACCGGCCCGATCACCATCCTCCAATGGAGCTTCGTTCGTGACGACCAGCCCCGGTCCTCTACGGCCCGTCAGATCGCCTTGGCCATCCGGGATGAGGTCGCCGATTTGGAACGGGCCGGGATCTCGGTCATTCAAATCGACGAACCTGCCCTGCGAGAGGGACTTCCGCTCCGCCGGGCTGATTGGCCCGATTATCTCACCTGGGCGGTCGAAGCCTTCCGCCTGAGTGCCAGCGTCGTTGCGGATGCGACGGCGATCCACACACACATGTGCTATTCGGAGTTCAACGACATCATTGACGCGATCGCCGCCCTGGATGCCGATGTCATTTCCATCGAAGCCAGCCGCTCCAGCCTGGAGCTGCTTCATGCCTTCGTCCACTTCCGGTATCCCAACGAGATCGGCCCCGGCGTGTGGGATATTCATTCGCCTCGGATCCCCTCGGTGGAGGAGATGGTCGCAGCGATGCGGCGCGCCTTGGCAGTCCTTCCTGCGGCGGCCCTCTGGGTCAATCCGGACTGCGGACTCAAGACACGGAGTGCGGCGGAAGTCGTCCCCTCCCTGCGTCACATGGTGGAAGCAGCCAAGCTTCTCCGGAAGGAGCTGGCGGAAAAGGGGGGATCAACGTCCTGAAAGGGGGCCCTCTTCCCAAGCGATGACGAACCCGCGAAGGTCTCCTGCGGGCTCTTCCCAGACGGCCTCGACGGATTCGATCCCCGAGGCCAAGGGGGGGGTCATCGCGACGCCCTGCAACAACTGAGCTATGGCGCTTTCCTCTCCTTCGACGAGCAGCTCGACACAGCCGTCCCGCCGATTCCAGACCCACCCTTCTAAAGGCAGGGTTCGCGCGATGCGAGCCACCGTCGCGCGGAAACCGACCCCTTGGACCCTACCCGAGTAGATGGCGCGCAACCGTTTCTTCATGCGGGAAACGCCGGACCCCGCCGATCGCGTTCTCGAACGCGCGGCGCACCCGTCAACCTATCGCTCCCGATGCCGAAGGACAATGTTTCCCAACGGAGGTAAGAAGCCCATGTCTGATTCGTTCATCGACGGCGGGAGGTTTCTGATCCTGGGGATTCCCGGGACAGAAGTCGACTCGGCCACGCGGGAGCTCGTGCAGGCCATTCACCCATCGGGATTTATTTTTTTTAGCCGGAACATCCGCTCGCCGGAGCAGTTCCGTGCCCTCGTCGACGAGCTGCGCGGGCTTCTGCCCTTCCGCCCCTTCCTCGCCATGGACCAGGAAGGCGGCCGCGTCTCCCGCCTCCGGCAGATTGGAATCGAGCCGCCGAGCGCCCGCGACCTGCGTGAGCGCGGGGATCTCTCCCTCATCCAACGCCATGGAACGCTCACCGGCCAGCTCCTTCGGCTCTTCGGCCTCAACTGGAATCTCGCTCCCGTGCTGGATCTCGGCATCGACGACGAGGCCGACAACTCCCTCCGGAACCGGTGCTATGGCCGGACTCCGGACGAAGTCGCTCGATTCGCTGCCGCCTTTGTAGAGGGCATGCACGCCGAAGGGGTTCTCTCCTGCGGCAAGCACTTCCCCGGGTACACCTTCGTGCAGGTCGATCCTCACGAAACCCTCCCCATCCTCGATCGGACGCTGCTTCAACTCGAGTCGGAAGAGTGGAAGCCGTTTCGCGAGCTGCTTCCCGCTTGCGACTCCCTCATGGTCGGACATGTCCGCTGTCCGTCTCTGGATCCTTCCGGAGCGCCCAGCTCTCTCTCCCCGGCGGTCGTCGACGGCGTTCTTCGGCAGCGGTGGCGCTATTCGGGCCTGATCGTCACCGACGACCTCGATATGGGAGCCATCGCCAATCAGCATGCTCTTCCGGATGCCGCCGAGCTCGCGCTTCGTGCCGGCAACGATCTCTTGCTCGTCTGCCATCGACCACAACTCGGATGGGAAGTCGCCGAACGCTTGAGTCGATTGCCCGACTCCATCCGAGCCCCGGCCGAAGGACGGATTGAGGCCCTGCGCGAACGGCTCGCCGATCCCCTCCCCTTTTCGTTCGAACAGTTCGTCCACGTCGACATCCAGGTGGGACGGCTACGGGCGGATGCCCTTTCGCCCGAAAGGGCAAGCCTTCCCACGCTCAATGACGCCAAACGCTCCCCGGTTGAAACCTTCTGAGGGAAAGGATCGGTCCCTCTTCTCTGGGAACGCCCCTGCAAAGCAGTTGCCATTAGCCGCGTTCTAGCGCAGTTTCTTTCCTTTCGGATGTCGACTTCCCGCTGGCTCGGAAAAGAATGGCTCCCTTCGACCGGCTGTCTCTTGGCCGTCGCCGGCACCTCGCTCGAGTCTCTTCTCTCTTTGGCCGTTGACTTTCCCCGGCCTCTCCTCCTGGCTGTACCGGCGGTTGGGCTTTCGGCGGAGGAGGTCAGGAGCCTGCGGCGGAGCGGGGCGAGCGTGTTTACGGAGGAGGAAGCTCCCGCGATCGCGCGGATGATCCGCGAGCGAACCCGATCCGGTGACGCGGTTGCCCTCGCGGAGGGCATCCGGTCGGACTCTGACCAGACGGTCCAACCCCCAAGCCCGATCTTCCAGAAGGTATTCGAGGACTACCAAGGGCCGGTCTGCCCCGCATGGGTCGACCTCCTCTGGGTTCGCCTCCTGCGCCGCTGGTCTCTCGGCGGGGGGAAAGGGAAGGAGTCTTTCCTTGTCTATCTCGGTCCCCCCTGTCCCTCCCCGACCCCTTCTCTCGATTGGCTTCTCAAGAGCTGGTTCGATTTGGGCGAGCGGGCGCTTTCCGCAAGGCCAGAAATCGAGGAAAGCCTCGGATTGGCCTGTTTCCTGGCTCTGCGCCAAGCACGATCCAAGGTCATCCTCACGGATGGTTTCCAAGAAGGACGAACTCTGACCGGAGGGAAGCTGCTCGGCGCCAGTGTCCGGCTCGCCCGGTGGCTGCGCCGCGCTGTGCCCGAGCCGCGCGTCGGGCTTGTTCTCCCTCATGGAATCGGCGCTGCGGTCGCCAATCTTGCCTGCCTCCTGGCGGGGAAGACCCCGGTCAACCTCAACTTCACGGCCGGACGAACGATGAACGCCGTGGCCATCCGCAATTCCGGCCTCCGGACGATCCTCACAGCGGAGGCCATCCGCGCAAAGCTGGCCGATTTTCCCTGGACCGATCGGACGGTCGACCTGCGAAGCCTTCTGAGCGGCTTTTCCCGCCTCTCCTTCCTCCGCGACCTCCTGGTCTCGGCTTATGCTCCGGCCAGGCTGGCCATTCGCATGGCAGACATTCCCACGCGCGGAGGGGACCGGGAGGCCACCCTTCTCTTTACGAGCGGCACGGCCGGCGATCCCAAGGGGGTTGCCCTTTCGCACCGAAATCTCTTGGCCAACGTGAGCCAGATCGAAGCGATCCTGGGTCAGATCCGGATCGAGCGATTGTTGGCCTGCCTACCGGTCTTTCATAGCTTCGGAGCCACCGCCACGCTCTGGTGGCCACTCATGGGCGGCCCGCACGCGGTCACCTACGTAACTCCGACGGAGGCGGACAAGCTCGCCCAGTTGATCGACGCTCACCAGGTCGACCTTCTCATTACGGCCCCCACCTTCTTGCGAACGCTCTTGCGAAAGGCGGCACCCGATCAGCTGCGCAGCCTGCGCCTGGTCATCGTCGGCTCCGAAAAGCTTCCGCAAGCGTTGGCGGCGGACTTCCAAGCGAAGTTTGGCACCCCGGTCTGCGAGGGCTATGGCCTGACCGAAGCCTCTCCGGTGATTTCGACGAACCTCATGGATCTTCGTTACCCAACAGGTACCGCCGCCTATAGCGGGCGGAACCGGCCGGGAACGGTCGGCCGAATGGCTCCCGGCATCAGCTTGCGGATCCGGCATCCCGACACCGGGGCCGATCTTCCGCTTGTCGAACGGGGGATCCTCTGTTTTCGAGGGGCGAATATCTTCGCAGGCTATCTCGATGACCCGGTCCGCACCGCAAGTGCGCTCTCGGAGGGCTGGCTCGTGAGCGGAGATGTGGGACGCTTGGACGAAACGGGCTTTCTTCAGATCGAAGGACGGATCAGCCGCTTTTCCAAGCTCGCCGGAGAGATGGTGCCTCACGGAACCGTGGAAGAGGAGATTCTTCGCGCCTTCGGCCCCGAGCTTGGCGAAGGACTGGAAGTCGCAGTCGTCGGGATCCCGCATGGGAAGCGAGGGGAAGAGCTCGTTCTTTTGTCCACTCGGCCCCTGGTTGCGTCGACCATCCGGCGCAAGCTGACCGCGCAAGGCCTCTCTGCGCTCTGGAGCCCTCGCAAGGTGATCGTCCGGCCGGAGATCCCAAAGACTCCCCTCGGGAAGGTCGATTTTCGAAAAATCCGGGAGATCGCGCTCTCCGAAGGGGAGTGATCGTCCTCGGAGCATGGCGGCTATCCCCCCGGCACGAGAGCTTCTTGCAGCCTCTTCCTGGCGGCGAAAATCCGGGAAGCGCTGCCCCCCAACAGCTCGCCGAGCGCGCGAAGCCCGGCTCCCCTCATGCCACTGGCTTCGAGAAGCCGGCGCTCAAAGCGCTCGATCAGAAGCAGGGAGGGCGGATGCGCTTCCAGATAGGTGAGCGCCTTGCGCAGCAAGTCGTAGAGCTCGGGCAAGGGCGTGCCCCGCTCCACGGTGCCTCCAACCAGCTCCCCGAAATATTGCGCGCAGGAGAAGGTGGCCCAGCTTTTCCGGAGGGCTAAAAGGGGATTCCTGACGCGCGCCTCCCGGAAGAGATAGAGATCTCCGGTCCGAGGGGCGAGGACTGCGATCTCGCAGAGATAAAAGAGATCGAGCGGCCCCCGAAGCCCACCCGACCCTTTTTTTGCCCCCTTGGCCAGAGTATGAATCCAGCCCAGATCGGCGGTCAGCCAGCCAAGGATCCAACTGCTCTCGGAATACGAATGCCGACGCAGGAGGATGCCTTCCGTCTGCCGCTCCCGCTCCATCCTTCAGTGCTCCCCTGGGGAGTTTCGAGAGTCCGCGCGAGCGGCCGCTCCCCGCGCCAAGGCAAAAAGACGCTGCTGCTCCGCCTCCATCGCCCGACGATCCTCCGGAGATCGGTCATCCCATCCTCCCAGGTGGAGAAGACCATGAATCCCATAGAGCAGCACCTCCTCCTCGGTCGTCAGATGGTGCCGAGGTGCCTCCTTATTGGCGACCCAAGGACAGACGACCACCTCTCCATAATCGAAAGAGAGGACATCGGTCGGCCCGGGCACCTGAAGCCATTCGGCATGAAGAGTCGCCATGGCTCGCGAGGAGACCAGGGAAAGCTCAATGGTCGGAGGCAACGGCTTCCCTCGCGTCCTGATCCGTCGGACCGCCATCTGCCACTGCCGTAGCAAGATCCGACAAGACAGGCGCACTTGGCGCTGCCGATTGTAGACGGAGAGCTTCGATCCCATCTCGTTCCTTCTGCGGATAGCGGAGGCGACTGTGCAACATCGTCTTCAACGTAAAGCTCAGGCTTTCCTCGATCGAATGCAACTCCTTAAGCGTGAGATCGCATTCGTCGAGCTGATGGCCGGCAAGCTTTTTCTCGACGAGCTCGCGCACCATCTGCTCGATCCGCTGCGCCGTCGGTCTTTCCAAGCAGCGCGACGCACTTTCCACTACGTCAGAGAGCATGAGGATCCCGGCTTCCCGGCTCTGCGGCTTGGGTCCGGGATAACGAAACTGGCTCTCATCGAATCCCGGCACCGCCTTTTCTGATGCCCCCAGGATTCGGACCCCGGCCTTGCAGTCCTCGATGGTCCGCAGCGCCCGCTGATAGAAATAGTAGACGAGGGAGTCGCCATGATGCTGCTCGATGCCATCCACGATGGGCCGCTTCAAGTGGTAACGCTGGGCCAGCTCTGCCCCGTCCTTGACATGGGAGAGGATGACGAGCGCGCTCAAGGAGGGCGAGAGCCGGTCGTGGGGGTTTTCACCCCCATCGATGTTTTCCACGAAATATTGAGGGTTCACGAGCTTTCCGATGTCGTGAAAGTAGGCCATTACGCGACAGAGAGCCGGGTTGGCCCCGACCTTCTGCGCCGCCGCTTCCGCCAGATTCGCCACCATGAGGCTGTGGTGGTAGGTTCCGGGCGCCTCGGTTGCGAGTCGCCTCAGCAAAGGATGGTTCAAATCGGAGAGCTCGAGCCACGTGAAATCGGTATTCACGCAAAAGAGCTCTTCCATGAACGGCAAGATCGCATTGACGAAAACCCCGGTCAGGAAACCGAGGACCACGCTCCAGGCACCCTGCTCGATCAGCACGTCGCTTTCCGTCTCGCCCACATAGCCAAAGGCCATGGCGCAGACGAGGCTCACCAAGCCCACCGCCATGCCCGCTTGAATGATGTCCCGGCGGCGATGAACCCGCTGGGTCATGTAGACGCCGACAAATCCGGACACGAGGTTGTTCACCAGCAGCGGAATGCTCTGATTGATCAAGACCGCGCTGAAGAGGGAGGAAGCAAACACCGTAAAGAGGCCAGGGAAAGCCCCGAGGAGCGAGGTCGTCAGCAGCGGAGCGAAGGCGGTCGGGACGTAGAAGTAGAGAGCATGGAACTCTGCCCCCGGCTGGCGCATCGACCAGAGGTAAACGGCTTTGCCGACGTAAAGGTTGATGAGGACGGCCGTCAACACCAGCGCCAGGCGGGAATTGCTCCCGAACAGGTCGGGAAGCCCGATCCGCATCGGGATGAAGATCCCCGCCGCCAGGACGGTCGTCAACAGCGCCACCGCATAGGTCGGATGGGCGTGAGGCCAACTGCCGCAGACAACGCAAAGAGCGGTAAAGAGGACGAAGATGAATCCTCGAACGCGCCGGTCCTTCTCCAGCCTCTCCCGCCATTTGGGCGAGCTCGATGCACGCCGAGACCGTCCACAGGAGAGCCCCTTGCGTATCAATCGCCACCGTTCGAAAACGCTCATACGCCGTCCGCCCGTAGCCCCGCTCGCTCCCGATGCGCTCGGTAAGCCTCCAGGATTCGCCGCACCAGATCGTGACGGAGCACGTCCCCTTCCGAGAGTTCACAAATCGAGATGCCGCTCTGTCCGCGGAGGGCGGCGATCGCTTCCAGCAGACCGGATCGTCGGCCCCGGGGAAGGTCGATCTGCGTGGGATCGCCCGTGACCGCACAGCGGGAGTCCGGACCCATGCGTGTCAGGAGCATGAACATCTGCTCCGGCGTCGTGTTTTGGGCCTCGTCCAGGATCACGAAGCAGTGAGCCAGGGTCCGCCCTCGCATGAACGCGAGCGGGGCAATCTCGATCCAACCTCGGCTCAGATAACGCTGCAACTCCTCCGGAGGAAGCATATCCTCGAGCGCATCGTACAGCGGACGAAGATAGGGGAAGACCTTTTCCTCCACCTGCCCCGGGAGAAAACCCAAGGCCTCTCCCGCTTCCACGGCAGGCCGCGTCAAGACAATCCGCTGCACCTCTTGCGCCCGATGCGCCGCCACGGCCGCAGCAACCGCCAAATAGGTCTTTCCCGTCCCCGCCGGCCCTACGCCAAAGACGAGCTCATGAGTGCGCAATGCCTCCAAATAGGTCCGCTGACCAGGGGTCCGTGCTACGATCGACACACCGCTCCTGGAGGGGCGTAAGCCCTGCTTGTACAAGGTGGCCAGATCGATCCCGTCCCCTCGTCCTACGGCATCCACGGTGTATCGCAACTCCTCTTTTCCGATGTTCACGCCATGATGGCGAGCATCTTCGAGCTGGCGGAAGGCTTGCGTCGCCTTCGCGACTCCGTCGGCTTCCCCCTCGATGCGGACCCATCCTTCTCGCGTGGTCACTTTTACCGAGAACGCCTCTTCGAGAATGCGAATATTCTTCGATTCATTTCCGAGGATTGCCGCTACATCCCTCGGCCCGTCGAACGCAAGGGTCTCCCGTGTCATCGCCCTTGCGTCAAGACCCTCCGCAGGACAGGAGCCACCGGCTCGAGCGGTCTCGCGGACGGATGCGAGACGAGGAAGCAACGATCACGGAACTGCCGAGCCAAGGCGCAAGCCTTTGACATTTCGATTCAATCTTTTTATCCGGAAATAAACTATCTTCAAGCCCTCACTCGTGCAAATCGAAATCCGGCCCCTACGCCCACTCCATCTGGACCCGCAACGAACATGAACCTCCTCTTTGCCGCCACGGAGCTTTCTCCCTATGCGAAGACGGGCGGACTAGCCGATGTGCTGGCCGCGCTTCCGGCAGCGTTGCGCCAGCGGGGCCATTCCGTCGCCTGCGTGCTCCCGCTCTTCCGGTCGATCCGGGAAACGCTCCCGGAGCTGCGTCCCACCGATCTGACCTTGAGCGTGCCCCTGGGTACCAGCCTGCAGAGCGCCCGGATCTGGGAAGGTCGCACCGATCGGGAGATCCGCCTCTTCCTGGTCGAGAAGGAGGAGTTTTTCGATCGGACCTACCTCTACGGCCCCCCCGGGGGAGATTACACCGACAACGCGAGCCGCTTCTTTTTCTTTTCCAAGATCGTTCCCCGGCTCGCCCGCCATGTTCGTCCGAAACCGGAAATCCTCCATCTCCACGATTGGCACACCGGCCTCGTTCCGGCCTTCGTGCGCTCGGAACGTCTCCCCTTCCGAACGGTGTTCACGATTCACAACCTCGCCTACCAGGGCAACTTTTGGGGATTGGACTTCCCGTTGACCAACCTCCCCACCGACTACTTCTCTCCCGCCGGAATCGAGTTCCACCAGCACATCAACTGCTTGAAGGCGGCCATTGTCTTTGCCGACCGTCTCACCACGGTGAGCCCACGTTATGCCGAGGAAATTCAGACGCCGGAATTCGGCTGCGGGCTAGCCGAGGTCCTCCGGGAAAGGAGATACAAGCTCTCTGGAATCCTCAATGGCGCCGACTACAGCCGTTGGGACCCCGCACGGGATCCGCTGCTGCCTGCGCCTTACTCGGCGAGCAGCCCCGGCGCCAAGCAGCTCTCGAAGGACCGCCTTGCGAAGCAGGTGGGATGGGAGCCCTTCCGGGCTCCGCTCTTTTGCCTGATCTCCCGGCTCACCGAGCAGAAAGGGATCCCGCTGGTGCTCGAGGTCGCCGACGAGCTCCGAAAGGAAGGCGGACGCCTCGTCGTGCTGGGAGAGGGTGATCCCGGCTTGGAGGAGAGGCTGCGAGACCTGACCCGCCTATTCCCCAAAAGCGTTGCGGTGCAGATCGGGTTCGACGAGGCCTTTGCTCACCTCCTCCTGGCCGGCTCCGACTTCCTGCTCATGCCCTCTCTTTTCGAGCCGTGTGGGCTCACCCAGCTCTATGCTCTTCGTTACGGCACGCTCCCGATCGCGCACGAAACAGGGGGTTTAGCCGATACCATCGTCCCTTGGGATCCGGCGGAGGCGCGGGGTACGGGCTTTCTCTTTCAGGCCCCGACCGCTGGTGCCTTTTCCGAAGCCGTGCGAAAGGCAAAAGCCGTTTACCAGAACCCCGCCGCTCTCCAGGCGATGCGCCAGGAGGCGATGCGGCGGGAATTCTCCTGGGAGCAGAGTGCGGAGTCCTACGAAAAGCTCTATCGTCAGCTGGTCGAGTGAGCGATCAGGGCGAATCCAGGCGCGTCTTGTCCCGGCTCTCCGCAGGAGGGACAAGCCTGTCCACAAAGCGGACAAACCCTTCCGCCTGCTCCTGCAGGCGTTTGAGAGCGGCCGGATCCTCGAGCCTCGCCCCTGTCCCGAGAAGCTGGTCGATATCCGAGAGAAGAACCGATTGGGGATAGAGATAGGCTCTCCGGTAGAGGAGATGCCTCTGCAGATCCTCGACCGCGCGCAAGCCGCCAAACCGGCCGCGCGCTATGCCGACCACGCAGATCGGCTTGCCTTCCAGGGGGCTGGGATGCGGCAGAAGATCGAGGAAGAGCTTCAGGATGCCGGGGAAGCTCCCGTTATATTCCGGCAGAGCGACGACCAGGCCCCGCGCCGCGCCCAGGATGGAAGCGAACCGGCTGACTTCCTCCGGCTTCTCCGCGTATGCGCGAGAGCCCCCCACCTCGACCGGCAGGAGCCCCAGATCAATCGGATGCGCTGGCTCTCCCAGCGCCGTGTAGAGACGGACCAGTTGGGCGCCGACGAGCCGCGTCCGGCTTCCCAATCGGTTCGTTCCGATCACGATCGCTATCACGACGCTTCATGGTGAGGGGTTTTCCCGACCAAAGGCAAGCCGACGCTCCCAAGAGGGAGCGAAATCGCTCTCCAGGGAATCGCAAAAAGGCTTGTCGATCTCCTCGTGGCCTGCTTTGTTGCCCGCAACCTCAAAAGGACCATGACCATGCGCATCGGTGTCCCCAAGGAGCGAAAAGAAGGAGAAAATCGGGTCGCGCTCACCCCTGCCGGTGCCCACGCGCTAATACAAGCCGGCCACACCGTCACGGTCGAAACCGAAGCCGGCCTCCTGAGCGGCTTCTCCGATGCGGAATACTCCCGTGCGGGAGCGCAAATCGGCGATTGGGAAGGATGTTGGCAATCCGATCTCGTCGTAAAGGTCAAAGAGCCGGCCGAGTCGGAGCTCGCGTTCCTCCGCAAGGGACTGCTCCTGTTTTCCTATCTGCATCTGGCCGCGAGCCGTTCCCTGACGGAAGCGATGGCTTCCCGCGGCGTGACGGCTTTGGCGTACGAGACGCTGCAGCTCCCCGATGGGAGCTTGCCTCTGCTCATCCCGATGAGCGAGGTGGCCGGAAGGGTAGCCGTGCAAGCGGGAGCGCATTTTCTCGAAAGCGCGCAGGGAGGATCCGGAATTCTTCTCGGCGGAGTACCCGGCGTTCCTCCCGGACGGGTGGTCGTCCTTGGAGGAGGAACGGTCGGTACGCAGGCAGCTCGCATCGCCGCGGGCATGGGAGCCGAGGTCCTGCTCTTCGATCAGAGCCCCATCCGCTTGCGCTTTCTCGACGATCTCTTCGGAGGCCGGATCCGCACCGCCGTGGTCACCCCGTACTATTTGGCAGAGGAGCTCGAGCGGGCGGACCTGGCAATCGGAGCGGTCCTCGTACCCGGCTCTCGGGCGCCAAAGGTCGTGTCCCGCCAGATGGTGCAACAGATGAGGCGGGGATCGGTGGTCATGGACATCTCGATCGATCAAGGCGGTTGCATCGAAACCGTCACGCATCCCACTACGCACGACGATCCGGTCTTCTCCGTGGAGGGCATCCTCCACTATGCGGTCGCCAACATACCCTCCGCCGTCCCTCGGACCTCGACCTTTGCGCTCACCAACGCGACCCTTCCCTGGATCCTGATCCTCGCTTCGGCAGGAATCGCCGCCGCGAAAACGCATGCGGAGCTCCGTTCCTCGATCAACACGATCGGCGGGGAGGTGACCTGCCCGGGCGTCGCCGAGGCCTTCGGATGGAAGGCGATCGATCCCAAGAGGATCCTTCGCTAACCCCGGCCTACTGGTTCCTCACCACCTTTACCACTGCCGATTCCACGAGTCGGTGGCGTATCGCTCGCGCTCGAGCCGCGCGGCCAGCCGCAGTTCCTCGGGGGTAAGCTCGTCCGAGAGAAGATGCGCCCCGATCGAGCAAGCGAGGCCCCAAGGGAGAGCAGCAGCGATTCGAGAGCGTTCCGCCTCCTCGGGCCAAAGGATGCTGCCTTGATGAAGGAGCCCTTCGCGGGTCCGCCTCTGGGCACCTCCGGCAACCTTCTTTCCCTCCCTCATCACGTCGAAACGGACCGGGCGGGCGAAGCAGCGGGTCGAAGGACCACCGTCGCTCTCCGTGGCCAATTCGGCGGAACATCCAAGCGAGAGCAGCGCCTGACAAACGGCCGCGTGGAAGAGCCGGTACGCGTCCAAGGTCGAGAGATGGGCTACAGGGTGAGAGCGCGGGACGATCACGGTGTAGGTCAGGTCCGCCGCATGATCGACGAGCCCCCCTCCGGTCCAGCGACGAACGAAGGGCCTGCCCGCGGGAGCCTCCTCCCATGGCTGAAAGTAGCCGATGCTGACGGCATCCTCCTCCCATTCGTAGATTCGGAGGAGGGGATGGGGAGAGGAGCGGAGGAGGGCCTCGTCAACGGCCATGTTCCAGGCGCCTCTCCCGGGACCATGCCGGAGGAGCCGCCAACGCACGGCCCCGTCGTCCTCCTGGGAAGCGTGCGGAAGCGTCATTTCTTTTCGCTCATGCGAAAGAGATCGCGCCACCCCCCATCCTTCTTGCTGCTCACGCTTTCCGCAAGATGGTGATCGAGAAAGTGTGCGGCCATGTTCCACGCTGCCTCCGCACTGACCGGATCGAAGCCGGCACTCCGCGGATCGGCAAAGCTGGTTCCCGCAGGGAAGACGTGCAAGTCGAAGGGTTTGTGCTCTTCCTCCACGATCTTGGTGAACCGAAGCAGTTCCTCCCTGGGAATCGAAGGGTCGCGGTCCCCGTAAATCCCGCAGACCGGCACCTTGAGCTTGGCCAGCTTTCCCCGATCAAGCTCGAGGGGGCCGTAAAACAAGACTCCGGCGTCGATCCCCTTTTCGGTCAAAAGCATTTCGAGCACAAAGCCCGCACCGATCTCCCAGCCCATGAGCGCCACCCGATCCGTTCGGAATCGCGGACTCTCGCGCACGAACCGGATGCCCGCTCGGATGACGCGGAAAGTCGACTCTCCGCGAAGGCCTCGTTCCAAGTCCGAGGCGATCCGCGCATCGGTGGGAACCTGACCGTTGAAGAGATCCACCGCGAGCGCGACGAAACCCTGGCGGGCCAACCGGTCGGCACTGAGCTTGATCCAGTCATCGAGCCCCCACATGCCGGGGACCAAGACGACCGCGGCCACCGGAGGGCTGTCGGGAATCGAGAGATAGGCCACATCATCGGTTCCGAAATCGCTCAATCGCACCATCGCCCCTCGGAGCGCGGGCTTTGCGGTCTCGACGACCGGAGCGGGAGTCGCTGGCGGAGGGGGAGGCGAGTCAGGGGAAGCAGAAGGCTCGAGCGCGTCGGCGGTCGGGGTCGTTCCGGGCTTTCCTGCTTTCTCCTGACCGAAAGCGGCTATGGCGAAGAGAGAACCAACTGAAATCAGAAGGGGTAGACCACGCACGGCCGAGGCAATCATGCACGTTGGAGTGCTTATGCAAGCATCCCACGACGTCACTCCGGAGCAAGCAAAAAGACGACTCAGGGGAAAAGGCCTCGAAGCTTCTTGGCCGCTGCAACCCGCTCGATCCCGATCATCAAGGCGGCCATTCGCGTGGAGACCTTCTCCCTCTCCGCCCGCTTGAGAATCTTTGCGAGGGCGTCCGTCAGCATGCGGTTGAGCGCGTCATACACCTCCCGCTCCGACCAGAAAAAGCTCTGCAGATCCTGCACCCACTCGAAGTAGCTCACCACCACCCCCCCCGCGTTGCAAAGGATGTCTGGCAGGACGAAGATCTCGGGACGCTCTGCCAACACCTCGTCCGCTTCCGGCGTCGTCGGGCCGTTGGCTCCTTCCGCCAGGATGCGGCATTGGACCTTCCTTGCGATATCCTCGGTGATCACCCGTTCCACGGCGGCCGGGATCAGGACATCGCACGGCTGAAGCAGGATCTCCCGATCGTCGATCGGCTCGGCTTCCGGAAATCCTCGAACTCCGCCCTGCCGCGCCACGTGCTGCTGCAGGCCCGCGAGATCGATCCCTCCGGAGCGATAGACGGCTCCGGTCCGATCGGAGACCCCCACGATGCTCGCCCCAGTACGAGCCAGCTCGAGCGCGGCATGGGAGCCCACATTGCCGAACCCTTGCACGATCACCCGCACGGGTGAGGCAAGCTTGCCCATCTCGACCGCCCGATTGACGAGGAAGGCGACCCCTCTTCCCGTTGCCTCCCGTCGCCCCAGGGACCCGCCGATCGAAACCGGCTTCCCGGTGACGATCTCCGGGACGGCATAGCCGGCGTGATTGGAATAGGTGTCCATCATCCAGGCCATGATCTGCTCGTCCGTGCCCAAGTCCGGGGCGGGGATATCCGACCGGGAGCCGATGAAGGAGATGAGCTCCTGGGTGTACCGCCGAGTCAACGCCTCGCATTCCCTTCGGCTGAGCATCTGCGGGTCGCAAGCGACCCCCCCTTTGGCTCCGCCGAAGGGGAGCCCCATCAAGGCGCACTTCCAGCTCATCCACATGGCGAGGGCGGAAACCTCGCCTAGGTCGACGCCCGGAGCATACCGGATCCCTCCCTTGGTCGGTCCCAAGGAAAGATGATGCTGCACGCGGTATCCGTTGAAGACGCTCACCTCCCCCGAATCCATGCGCACCGGAACCGCAACGGCTACCATCCGCTTCGGCCACTTCGTCCGCTCCCGCAGGGCTCGCGGAAGTTCGAGGAGATCCGCGGCCTGATCGAACTGCCGGCAGGCCATGGCAAAAGTGGGATTGTCCAGAAGAAAGCGCATCGCGAGTTCCCCCTCCCTTACTCGGAACGTCTGGGCTTGGAGGACTCGCTGCCACCCCTTGCATCCGGCCTGCGGCGGGCGGCAGGGTGCAGGCAGAGAAAATTCTCCAGAATCCGCTTTCCTTCCCGGGTGAGAATCGATTCGGGATGAAACTGCACGCCATAGATCGGCAGGCTCCGATGCTGCAAGCCCATGATCTCCCCCCGCTCGCTCTCTGCCGTGATCGTCAGGCAGCCGGGAAGGCTCTCGCGCTCGACCAAAAGCGAATGATACCGGGTCGCCTCGAAGGGAGAGGGAATTCCGGAAAAGATTCCTTGGCCCTGGTGGTGGATGGGAGAAGTTTTGCCGTGCATCAAGCGCTCGGCACGGATGACACGTCCCCCGAAGACTTCACCGATGCACTGGTGCCCGAGGCATACCCCAAGGATCGGCACGCTCGACCCCAAGGAACGAATCACCTCGCAACAGATGCCTGCCTCTCTCGGTGTCTTCGGCCCCGGCGAAAGGACGATCCAATCCGGGGCCAAGCGGGCCACGCCCGGAATATCGATCGCGTCGTGACGGATCACGACGGGGTCCTCCCCGAGCTCGCCGAAGTACTGGACGAGGTTGTAGGTAAAGGAATCGTAGTTATCGATCACCAGCAGCATGTGCGCGAGAAGTCCAGGCTAACGGAGGGAGCTTGCCAGGGCAAGGGCCTTTAGGCCCGCCTTTGCCTTGTTGAGCGACTCCCGATATTCTCCCCATGGGGTCGAGTCGGCCACAAGGCCTCCCCCGGCCTGAAGAAAGGCCTTCCCATCTTGGAGAAGGACCGTCCGGATCGCGATGCAGGAATCGAGCGCTCCCGAAAAGCCGAAGTAGCCGACGACGCCCGCATACGGCCCCCGCTCGGTCGGCTCGAGCTCCGCGATGATCTGCATCGCCCGAACCTTCGGAGCGCCCGTGACCGTGCCCGCCGGGAAGGTCGCGCGAAGCACGTCGAAGGAATCCTTGCCCGGCTGGAGCCTCCCTTCCACGCTCGAGACGATATGAAGGACATGGCTGTACTTCTCCACGGAGAAAAAATCCGCGACTCGCACCGAATCGTAGGAGCAGACTCGCCCCAGGTCATTGCGCGCCAAGTCCAAGAGCATGATATGCTCCGCCCGCTCCTTCGGATCGGACAGGAGATCCTCAATGACAGCCTCTTCCTCCCGGGGATCCTCGGGTCGAGGCCGGGTTCCCGCAATCGGACGCATGAGAGCCTTCCCTTCCTGGCAGCGAACGTGGATCTCCGGGGAAGAGCCGACGAGAGAGAACTCCCCGAGGCGCAGGCAAAACATGTAGGGCGAGGGATTGACCAGGCGCAGCGCACGATAGAGATCCAACGCATCGCCAGCGAACTTCACCTCGAGCCTCTGGGAAGGAACGACCTGGAAGATGTCCCCGGCACGGATATAGTCAGCCATCTTCTCGGTCATCCGGATATACTCCTCCGGCTCCATGTTGGCGCTGTAGGGCAGGTCCACCGCCGGCTCCGGCCGCAGGAGCGAAGGCCGCTCAATCCCGCGGCTGAGCGCCTCCTGCATCCGGTCGATTCGCTCCACCGCTTCGGCATACGCCGCGTCGGGATCTTCCTCGACCCAGGCATAGGCGATGAGCTTGATCCGGCGCTCGTGATGATCGAAGACCATCACAGTGTCTGCCAGGAGAAAGAGCAGGTCGGGCGTGCCCAGGTCTGCAAGGCGGGCGCGAGGAATCGTCGGCTCGAAATAGGTGGCCCCCTCGTACCCGAGGAATCCGACCGCCCCTCCGCTGAACAGGGGGAGTTCTTCCAGAGAGACCGGCACAAAGCGGCTCATCAGCCGCTGCAGCTCCTGGAGCGGATCTTCCCCGCACCCTAGCTCTTCTCTCCGTCCATCCCGATGGTCGATCCGCATCCGGCCTGCCCGAACCGTCACCACGAGGAGCGGGTCGACCCCAAGAAAGGAGTAGCGGCCAAAGCGCCCTCCTTCCGCCGACTCCAGGAGGAAGCCGAACGGTCGATCTACACCCACCTTGGCGAAGGCCGAAACGGGAGTGTCGAGGTCGGCAACGATCTCGCGGTAGACGGGGATGAGGTTGCCCCTCTTGGTGAGCTCCAGGAAAGCCTTCCGCTCCGGGGTTGCCACGGATCCACGCTAGCGGCAGAGCGCCAGGAGCACAAGGCTCGGGAGCGGGAGGCCAGCCTATTTTTTCAAAACGAAGTTCACCGGCACGTCCGCATTGATCGGGATCGCAATCGGCCCAATCCGGGCCGGTCGGAACTTCCAGTGACGCACCGCTTCGAGCGCGGACTGGTCGAGCCCGCTGTATCCGGAGCTTTGCAGCAGATTGACCGACTCGGGCCTTCCCTCCGCGGAAACATGCACCCGCAAGATCACCCGGCCCTGGTGTCCCGCCGCTCGGTCGGCTGCCGGATAATTGGGCTTTGGATTGCTCAAGTAATCGGGCACCGCCATCTGGGTGGGCTTACCCGCAGAGGGCGGCCCCTGGGTCCCGGGTTGAGCGGACGCCTTCTTGGGCGCCGGTCGAGGCTTGATGACGGGCGGAGGAGGGGTGGGCTTGGCCTCCGGAGTCGGAAGCGCCATCTCCTCCGGCTGAGGCGGAGGAGGAGGTGTCGGCTCCTCAGGAACGGGCTCGGGAGCCGGCGGCTCGGCAAGATCGACCTCGGTTGTCGCGGGAGAGCCCGCCTGCATGCCATACTCCATTGTCTGGATAAAGAAGAAACCAGCAGCGAAGAGGATCGTTGCGTGGATAAGGACGGAAAAGAGGTATCCGAGATAGTCGTTTCGTTCCATCGGTCTCCGAACGTTAATTCCCTAGTTTGCCGTGTTGTGCGGAGGAGGCTGGGATGGTGGTGCCAACCCGGGTGGAGCGGCGGGCGCGGCATGCGCCGGAGCGGCCGCCCCCGGAGCCTGCGCAGTCGAATTTGCTGGTGCGCCGGATCCGGCAGGAGCCGCCGGCTTCGGCTTGGTTGTCTGGATGGCAATGCGACCGATCCCGAGCTTCCGCCCTTCATCGATTACCTGGATGACCCGCTCAAAGGGAGCATCGGGCTCCCCGGTCACGAAGACTTTCGGATCGGGGTTGGTCGCCTTCAGGGCGGCAAGCCTCTTCGGCATGTCGGCGGCGAGCACCTTGTCCTTTCCCAGGGTGTAATCCCCATCGGCCCGCACGGTCACGACCATCTGATCGTTGGGGTTCTGGACCACAGCGGTCGTTCCCTGCGGCAGACGAATCGAGATGGCTTCGTTTCTCGTCATCGAGAGAGAGACGATCATGAACGTGGCTAGCAAGAAGAACATCACGTCGATGAACGGGATAATCTCGAGCCTGGGCCGATGGCGATCCTGCAGGACAACACGCATGAAACGATCTTCCCCTCTGGAATCGCTACGCTTAAGCCGCCCGATCGAGCACGAGCGAGTCGGAGCCCTTCCGGTTCTGGGCGAGCATCATCTCAAGACGGGTCGCAGAGGCTTCGATCTCCCGGCGCACCCGCTCGGCCCGCGCATTGAGAAAGTTGAGTGGAACGATCGCGACGATCGCGACTCCCAGGCCAAAGCAGACCGCCAATAGCGATTCCGCCACCCCGCCGGTAATCGCCGCCTGCTTTCCAGCCAGCTCCCCTCCGCCGACAAGGCTAAACGCACGCATCATTCCGGTGACCGTGCCCAGAAGGCCGAGAAGCGGCCCAAGAGTGACAGCCGTGTCGAGTACCACAAGCCCCCGGTGAAAGCGATGGAGCGCAGCACTGGCTCCTTCGGCCAAAGCCTCGGTGAGCGAGCTGCCGCGGTGGCGGAGCCCCTCCCCCAAGACCTGGGCGACCACATCCTTCGAGCGGCTTGCCGACGACGTGGCTTCCTCGATGGCCCCGCGTCCCACCAGGTCGAATACCGTCCGTACCGACTTCGGGTCCCTCTGCAGGTTCGTCTGAAGAATAAACACGGCTCTCTCCACCAGAACGGCGGCCGTGACTACGGCCAGGACCGCAATCGGCCACATGATCGGCCCGCCCTTAAAAAACAACTCCATCATCATGGTTCTCTCCTTCTTGGCTAAGCTTCTGACCGGCGCCGGCTCTTATGGATTGCTGCCCTCAGCACCGGCGAACTGATTTCCGATGAGGATCATCTTGCGAAAGAAATGTTGCTTGGAGAGAGTCTACCCCACAGGAGCGGAGAACCTATGTTACAATTTCGTGACATTCTTTCCCTGCCGCAAGCCATTCCCGATCTGCGAGTTGATCGCCGCATGCCGGCTACGCTCGGGTACCGGTTCGTGCCTTTCCCTCGATGGCTCGTCCTCCGCAGGCGTTTTGCATTGTTCCCGATTCATGCTAGAAACGGATGCCCCGCGGAATTTTCGGCCCGGGGCTCGCATGAACCCACGACTCGTCTGCACCGATTTCGACGGAACGCTCCTTCCCGCCGGCGAGGAAAAGGACCGCGCCATCTGCGCCGAGTTTTTCTGCCGGCTCCAACGGCTCAAAGAGCAGAGAGGAGCCATCTGGATCATCAATACCGGACGGCCCTGGGAGAGCCTCCGTCGGGAGCTCGAGCAGGAGCGCTTTCCCTATTGGCCGGACTGGGTCGTGCTCGGAGAACGGGAGGTCTACCGGATCGATCACCGGCTTCCCGTGCCCCATCGGGCCTGGAACGAGCGGTGCTCCGAGCTCCACCGGGAACTCTTCGCGGCCACGACTTCTTTCTGGGAGCGGATGCGCCGCTTTCTCCGGCACGAGACGCGGGCTGTCTATGGCCATGCGGAATGGTCCCCCCTGGAGATCTTGGCCGCGGACGCTGGGGAAGCCGACCGGATTCACGAGAAGATCCTCGATTGGATCGCACCCTTCCCGGAACTCTCCGTCCAGCGCAACTTCGAGGGCTTTCGCTTTTCTCATCGGGCAATTCACAAGGGCAGCGCGCTCCAAGCGGTGCAGGAGGAGATTGGCTTGGATGCCTCCGCCACGCTCGCTGCCGGAGACCACCACAACGACCTTCCGATGCTCGATCGCCGCTATGCGGCGTTCTTGGCCTGTCCGGTCAATGCCATCCCCGAGGTCAAGGATCGCGTCCGCAGCCAAGGCGGGTTTCTTGCGAGCCGAGCCGCCTCCGCGGGAATTGCGGAAGCGCTCTCCCGATTTGCAGCGGGCGGAGCTTGAAAAGCCTCCTCTCTTATCCCACCTTCCGGGCCAGGCAATCGCGATACACCGCCGCCGTCGCAGCGGCAACCGCGTCCCACGAGTGGGTCCGGGCGGCTTGAAGGGCTCCGGCGACAAGCCCCTCCCTCGCCTTGGGCTTCCGAATCCACTCCTCGATAGCCCGGCTCGCCCCGAGCGCATCCATTGGATCCTCGATCACGCTTCCTGCGTCCTCGGGAAGAATCTCCTTGGCGGGAACCCGGTTGCTCAGGATGACCGGCAGGCCCGAGGCTACGGCTTCGAGGACGACGGTGCCGAAACTTTCAAAGCGGGAAAGAAGGATCAGAAAATCCGCGGCCCGGAAGTAATCCTCCCTCCCCTCGCCGACCTCCCCAAGGAAGGCAACATCTCCCGCAGGCAAGCCCAAGCTGCGAATCCGCGCAAGCCACCTCTCTTTTTTCCGGTCGCTTCCGATCACCAGGAGCCGCGCCGGGTAGGCTTTTTGTCGCAGGATCCGCAGGGCTTCCAGCGTGCTGCCAAGACCCTTATGCTCCCAGTTGTTCCCCACGAAAAGCCCGACCGGATCGGAGGGCTCCCAGCCGAAGCGCGCCGCAAGCTCCGCGCGTGCCGCCTCCCGTGCCACCGGGCAGGGAGGAGCAAACCGGCCGCCATCGACTCCGGGATAGAGCGTTTTCACCTCGACCGGCGGACCGATCAGCTCAGGATATTCCTCCGCCAACCATTGGGCAGATTGATTCGAGTTCGCCAGGATCCACCGGAGCCGACGGGAAGAGAGCAAGCGCCTTTCAATCCCTCGATTGACCATCATTCGAAGCCCCACCCCGCCCTTCCCCTGCATTCTCGGCCAGAGGCCGACCGGGGCGCCAAAGGTGACGACGTCGGCGAGATCGATCAGCTCGTGGCTGTGAATCAAATCGAACCGCTCCTCCGCCACAGCCTTCCGGACCGCAAGGCAGAGCGACCGCTTTTGCGTCACCCTGGGCCATCTTCGGAAATCGACGGGGTGGTAAACGATCTTCCTCGTCCTCTCTTTCCAGCGATGAGCCAGGACATGAATCTCGAACTCCCCCGATTCCGCCAACCGGTCAGACACCTCGCTGGCGAGGAGCTCGGCACCCCCAGATTCTCCATAAAAGAGGCTGACGACGGCGATTCGAGGGCATTTCATTCTCGTGGCGAGCCTCAGACTCGATCCAACCCCCTCAGGAGGGCTTCTTCGCCAGGACGATGCACGTTCGGCCCAAAAGCAGCGCCCTTGAGTTGACCGCCTTCAGATGCGGCTCGTTCTCCGGGGAGACGGTCTGGTAGCGATCCGCCTCGCGCCGATAGGCGAGACCCCCCAGGAGCCGCACGGGGAGGGAGAGGAGAGCCAGGGAGAGAAGGGAGGAGCGCTGCCAGCGGTCGACGGAGACCGCGATCTCGGTGAACCCCGCCTCGTGCAGCGCATGGGCGAGATAAAAGTAGTGGACCGGCGTGATGTGCCCGTCGGTGTCGACGCGAACCTTGTGAGAGAAGGGCAGCGGTCCGAAAAGGTTCCAGAAGCCGAACCAGAGGAAGCGCAGGCGCGATTTGAGGTTGAGAATGTTCGGGGTCGAAAGGACGAGCACCCCTCCCGGCCGGAGCACCCGGAAGATTTCCCGGAGCAGCCGACGATAATCGTCGAGATGCTCGACGACCTCCGTGCAGCTCACCGCATCAAAGAAGGCGCCCGGGTAGGGGAGCGGCTCCTTGTCGAGATCGACCACGTCGACCTTTTGCCCCGGAAGCCGCATCCATTCGGAGGTGTAGTCGCACCCGAAGCTCTCCCCGCTCCAACCGGCGTGCAGCCGCCGAATGAGCTCGCCCGAGCCGCTCCCCACATCCAGATGACGCCCTTCTGGAGGGAGATGGGCTCGGAGCAGCGGGATCACCGCCCGGTAGATCGCCTCGGTGCTCACCCTACCCGCTTCGCCTCCTTTCTTGCCAGCACGATGAGCGTGCTCCCCCCGAAGAGCACCGGGCCCGACTCCGTTTCCTCCCAACGATATTTCTCTCGCCTCGCCCGGCTTTGGAGCTTGCCGAAAGCCCACAGGAGCAGGCCCAGGGGCCATAGGAAAGCCAGCTGCCTCCACTTGATCTTATCGCGGAAGAGGCCGACGGGGGAAAAGCCGTTCCAATCGAGCAGCTGGCGGATCTCTACCCAGGTCATGAGGTTCTGATGGTCAAACCCGCTGCCATGCCTCGCATGCTCCGCCGCCGGGATATACCGATAAAAGGCCCCTCGAGCCAGGAAGTTCAACCGTTCCTCGAGGTTGCAGATGTTGGGGGTGGACAAGAGAAGGTAGCCCCCCGGACGGCAGACGCGGCCCAGCTCCCGGAGAAAATGAAAGGGATTTTCGAGATGCTCGATCCCTTCGAGGGAAAGCACCAGGTCGAAGAACTGGTCGGGAAAGGGCAAGACCCCGTTGAGGTCGGCATGCTCGCGCCCAATCGCCGGATCGATTCCCTCCGATTGTGCCAAGTCGAGATCGGCGCCCCAGACGGCAAGCCCTCCCTGGCGCAGCTGCTCCGCCATTGCTCCGGGCCCCAGAGGAACGTCGAGCGCCCGAGCGCCACTCGGCAGGCTCAATCGGCGCAGCAGCTTGCCCACCTTCTGGTGGATTTCCGGTCGTGCCCGAGGCGCTAGCGTCCGTCCCTGACGCTGGTCCCCTGACTTATCCATCGAGAAGCTCGCTCCTGGCCTGATCGGGGAGAGCATCCCATTCCGCCCGGATCTTGGGAAGACATTCCGGAAATCGATCTCGCACGAAGGCGATCATCTGCTCCCGTACCGCACACCGCAGATCCCAGAGCTTCGAGGAATCCTGGGCGCTCACCAACAGACGAACGTTCATGGTTCGCTCGGTGGCGTGAGTCACCTGGGTTACCGCGACCCTCCCGTCCCAGAGAGGATTGTTTCGGCAGATTTCCCGCAGATGGTTCCGCATCTCCTCGACCGGCATGGTGTAGTCGACGAAGACGTGGGCGGTGCCGAGAAGCTCGCTTGAGTTTCGCGTCCAATTCTGGAAGGGATGCTCGATCAGGTAGGAAATGGGAAGGACGAGCCGGATCTGATCCCAGATCGCAACCACGACGTAGGTGAGGGTAATCTCCTCGATCGTTCCCCACTGCCCCTCCACCACGACGATGTCTCCCAGACGGACGGGCTGCGTCCAGGCAATCTGCAGCCCGGCGAAGATGTTGCCGATTGTCCGCTGCGCGGCAAGGCCACCGATCACTCCGACGATGCCGGCGGAGGCGAGAAGGCTTGCTCCCAGGTGCCGCACCTCGGAAAAGAGCATCAGGACCGCCGCAAAGGTCAGCAGCCCGATGACAAAGAAGAGCACGCGGCTCGCCACACGCACCTGTGTATGGAGCTTGCGCGATCGCAGGCCGGCCGCCGGATCCGACTGGGTCAGTGGGCAACGACGCAAGATCCAGTCCGCACCCGCCGCGACGCTCTGCCCGGCGGCAAGGCCGACCAAGCCGATCGCATAGATCGCCAGCACCTTGTGAAGGGTCAGGCGATACAGATGAGGAAGCGGAAAGCTCTCCACGGCGAGCAGGCCAATCGCAGGAACCAGGAGATAAACAAAACGGACCAGCCTGGGGAAGAGGATAGAGGCCAGATCCCCCCGACCGAGGCTCGTTCGCCGATGAACCCAGCCAAGACAGATCGCCGCAAAGCGGGCGAGAAACCACCAGGATGCCAGGGACCAGACGATTTCCAGTCCCACCGCGATCGAGAGCCGCGGGAGACCGTAGCCGGTCTCCCGACGCAGGTAATCGGAAAGAGCCAGGACGGCCAGCAGTATCGCTGTTTCAAGGAGGCCCGCTTCAAGCGGAGGATAGGCCGCGCAGAGGATCGCATCCTTCCACCCTTCCGCCTCGCCCGGAACGCGCCAGGGGATCGGATGCGGATGCCAGCGCTTCAGCAGGGCGGCGATCAGCCCCGCCAACGCGAGAATTCCAATCGCAATCACCCCCTCTTCGAGGGATCGCGCCTGCCAGGACGGGAATGAGGGCAACTTCATGCGAACGCGTGGCAACGCCGTACCAATTACCAATAGGGAGAGGCCGCTGCTGCGTCCCGGCCTCGGAGCCCTACGATTCGGTAGCGTTCAACACCCCCCCGGTCGCTGTCAAAGATTTTGTGAAGCAAGCCCGGAACGCTCGGCAAGCTCGGGACTGCTGAAAAAGGTTCCCTCGATTCGCCCCCGCAGTAGGATAATGCCTCATGCTCCACCGCATCCCCCCGCTTCTTCGCCCAAGGTGCGGATGGATCGTTCTGCAATGATGAGCTCTTCCCACGCGCGCGGCCTCATCCCAACTTTCTGGCGAGCTTTTTCGCCGATCGTCCGACCGGTCTTGCTGATCCTCTTGGTCTCCCTTCTCGCCACCCTTGCCGACCTGCCCACTCACCTGTTGCGGGCGATTTCCATCCCAGATCAGCCCCTGGCTTTGATGGGCGCCTTGATCGGCGTCGTCTTGGCCTTCCGCACCAATCTCGCCTACGCCCGGTGGTGGGAAGCGCGCACTCTCTGGGGAAATCTGGCCAACGCCTCCCGGACCTGGCTCCGTCAGATCGAGAGCTTCGTGGACCCTTCCTCTTCCCCGGAAGCGCAGCACATACAAGGAAGGCTCATTCATCACCAAGTCGCATTTGTTCATGCGGTGAGTGCGGAGCTCCGCGGGAAGGAGGCCCTGCCAGAAGCTCTTCGCTTCTTTCTCCCGACCGAAATCATCGAAATGGCCGGGGAAGAGAAGCAGGTGAAGCAGATGAGCAACCGGCTCCTGCTCCTTCTAGGCCGGGGTGTAGCGGCTCTCCATCGGCGGCAGATGATCTCGGAGCAGCAGATGCGCGCACTCGATCTCACCCTGACCGCCATGACCGACGCGAAGGGGGGCTGCGAACGGATTCGGAACACTCCCTTCCCTTGGGAATACGATGGCTACCTGCACATCCTCACCTACGCCTACTGCCTGCTTCTTCCGATCGCCATTGCAGACGAAACCGGACCGCTCTCCATGATCGCCGCACCCTTGGTCGGCCTGGTCCTGCTCATGCTGAATCAGATCGGTCGCAATCTGGAAAACCCCTTCGACCATAGCCTGGACTCGATTCCTCTGGTCTCCCTCGCTCGAGAGCTGGAAAACGAGCTCCTGCGTGGAATCGTAAAGCCGCCGGCTTCCCCGATCCATAATGTCAAGCCTGCGCCTACGGCGCCTTGAGAAGCGCCAGCATGGGTTGGCTTGGCCAGAAGCAGTTGCCGGCGCATCGAGGGACGAGTCCCCCGTGCAGGAAGACCGCTCTATCGTCCACGCTTGCGCCCCACCTGCCCGGTGGGGCGGGACCGAACCTAACCGCGGCCGTCGGCCCGGGCAACCGTCTGAAGCATGGCTTCGTCTTCGAGCACCCTTCCCGTTCCCATGACGACCGCATTGAGCGGGTCGTCAGCAATGTGGACCGGCAGTGAGGTCTCCTGGGAAATATAGCGGTCGATCCCACGCAGAAGGGCGCCTCCGCCCGCAACGACAATGCCTCGAGAGAGAAGATCCGAGCAGAGCTCGGGAGGACAATGCTCCACGGTAATATGGACCGCCTCGACGATCGCGGCCAGGTATTGGCTCAAGCCTTCCCGCACTTCCGCCGAGGAAAGGGCCAGCGTCATGGGTCGGCCCGCGACCAAATCTTGACCGCGCACTTCCATCACGATCTCCGGATCCATCGGGAAGGCGGAGCCGATCTGGATCTTGATCTCTTCTGCGGTAGCCTCGCCGATCATCATGTTGTGCACCCGGCGAAGATAGTTCATGATGCTCTCGTTGAACTTGTCCCCTCCCACCCGGAGGCTCCGGCAGTAGACCATGTCGGATAGGGCAACGATGGCCATCTCGGTCGTTCCGCCTCCAATATCCATGATCATGTTGCCGGCAGGCTCGGAAATCGGGAGCCCCACCCCGATTGCAGCCGCCATGGGCTCTTCGATCAGGAAGACTTCCCGCGCTCCGGCATTTCGCGCGGCTTGCCGGACGGTCCGCCGCTCGTTCTCCGAAATTCCGCTCGGGACCGCAACGACGACTCGCGGCCCCCGGAGGGAGACCCTCGCCTTTGTCTTGCGGATGAAAACGTTGAGCAGTCTTTCCGTAAGTTGAAAGTCCGAAATGACCCCATCCTTCAACGGACGCACCGCCTGAATATTGATCGGAGTTCGACCCAGCATCAACTTCGCTTCCATGCCGATCGCCACGAGCCGCTTGGTCAACTGATTTACGGCGACAACCGTCGGCTCCCGCAGCACGATGCCTCTGCCGCGCACATAGACCAAGGTATTTGCCGTTCCCAGATCGATGCCGAGATCGTTGGCGAGCGCGATGCCGACCCCTTCCCAGAAGGAAGAAGACCACTTCCTGGCTTGAGCGAAGCTGTCCGACAAGGAGCCGGGCTCCCGCACCGCAGGGGAGGCGCTTTCGGTGGGCGGCATTCCGGGAACAAGCCCGAGAGCGGGGGAAGCCTCATCGCGAGTCGGGCTGCCGTTGAGTTGGGACACGTCCTTCATGATCAGATGCACATCATTCTCTCATGCGTTACAGCTTCTCCGTCAGGCAGGGAGGAGCCTAACGGGCCCCCACTCCCCCCAACGCTCGCAGAGTCGCACTTATGAAAGCAAAGCGCAATAGAAAAGCGCTTTGCAAAAGCGCCCTTCTTACTAACCGCGCGCTCGTTAGCGCTAAGAGTCCACCCATTGGGGCTTCGCAAAACTGCTCCTCCTCCGCAACGAGGCTGGCGGCCCCGTTTGCAGGAGCCCTTGATCGTCCAGGCTTTCGCGCATGGCACCGAGACTGACGTCTGGTGCCGCATCGCAACCCGGTTCGGGAACGAAGAAGCAAGCGGAAGCGGCATCGGAGGGCATTCGCCCGATGAGAGTCCTCAGCAAGACATGGCCGCTCAGCCACCCCGAGCTTTCCGTCGCCCTACCGTTCCTACGTGCCCCGGGTAGGACTCGAACCTACGACCAAGTGATTAAGAGTCACCTGCTCTACCAACTGAGCTACCGAGGCAGGATCGGGCGGAAAGCTTGTGTTCGATAGACGTAGACGAGAAGGAGAAGAAAAACAACTCTCTTTTCGCGCGGCGGCCATCCTCAAAAGACGGGACCGCTCAAATCGAAGAGGGAGACGGATCGGTGTTCCTTCTTGAGAAGCTGGCCCCAATAGGAGTCCGAGGGATGGACGACCGTAACCGGCTTTTCCCCGCGGTAGAGAGATCGCCCTTCGTTGGCCCACTTGAACACACCGCCGTCCAGATACTTGGCATCCGCGTACCCGGCCTGCTGGAGCCGACGTGCGAACGAGGCCGCTCGAAAGCCGACGGAGTCATATGCCACGATCGGCTGGTCTTTCCCAAGGCCGTGCACGACGGTTCCGATCCGCTCGTTGGGCGAGACGCGAATCGCTCCCTTGAGGTGGCTGACGTCATATTCGTCGACGGTCCGCACATCCAGCAATAGGGGACGTTCCTGACGAGGCCTTTCCATTTCCTGGGCCAGCTCTTCAGTCGAAATCGTCGGAACGTCGGGGAACCGGTCATGGATCGCCGGCAATACCCGCTCCCAAGAAAGTTCCGGAGGGGGACCAACCAGGCTGCACCCGCACAAGAGCATGCCGAGAGCAAGCCAGACCGAGCGGAAGCGAGCCGCTTGAGCCGCAGGTTTCGCGCTCACTCCCCCACGATCTTTACGAGGACGCGCTTGCGCCGCTCCCCATCGAACTCGCCATAGAAGATCTGTTCCCACGGTCCCAGGTCGAGCCCCCCCCTCGTGACGGCGACGACTACCTCCCGCCCCATGATCGTCCTCTTCAGATGAGCATCCGCATTGTCCTCGCCCACATTGTGCCGATATTGGGAGTGAGGGTTCTCCGGTGCCAGCTTCTCCAGCCAACGCTCCAGATCCTCGTGCAGCCCATGCTCGTCATCATTGATGAAGACGCTGGAAGTGATGTGCATCGCATTACAGAGAAGAAACCCCTCCTGGATGCCGCTCTTCTGGAGGCACCCCTCGAGCTGGCCCGTGATGTTCACGAAGGCTCGCCGAGCCGGAAGCTCGAACCACAGTTCCTCGCGAAAGCTCTTCATCCCTCCGGAATCGGCCGCTCCCCGTCTGCCTCTGACGGCGGGCGAGCGGTCCCAATAGGAGAACCCCTTTTACCAGCGTTTCGCGCCATTGCAAGCCTCGGGAACGCTTTCTCACCGGCTTTGGATTGACGATCAGCCGCTTGTGCTTCTTTCCTGGGAGCGCCATTGGAGATTATCCGCCATGGGCCGCATCCCTCTCCGCACCGCCATCTTTCTGGTGATCGGCGACATGGTCGGGACCGGGGTCTTCACGAGCCTCGGATTCCAGCTCGAGCATCTCTCCACCGCCTTCTCGATCATTCTGCTTTGGTTACTCGGCGGTGTGGCCACCCTCTGCGGAGCGCTCGCCTACGGAGAACTCTCCGCCGCCATTCCCCGGAGCGGAGGGGAATATAGCCTGCTGCGCCGGATCTACCATCCCGTTGTCGGCTTCCTCGCCGCCTTCCTCTCGTCGACGGTGGGCTTCGGCGCTCCGATCGCCCTCGCCTCGATGGCTTTTGGCACCTACGCCTCCGCCATCTTCCCCGGCCTCTCCCCTAGCTGGCTCGCCTGGACGGTGGCCACCTTGCTGAGCCTGTTGCAACTTGGCCGTCTGGAGGTTCGTGCCCGGTTTCAGGAAGCAGCGACCGGCCTCAAGGTGCTCTTGATCGTGCTTCTCTCTGCCTCGGGCTTCCTGCTCGCGCGCGGCCAGGCGATCTCTTTTGCACCCACCCCCTCTGCACTCCACGAATTGGCGAAAGCCTCCTTTGCCGCGAGCCTGGTCTACGTCATGTACTCCTATTCGGGATGGAACGCCTCGGTCTACATCGCCGAGGAGATCCGCAACCCGCAGCGAACCGTGCCTCTTTCGCTGGCGATCGGGTCGGCGATCGTAACGGGCCTCTATATCGCCCTCAATGTCTCCTTCCTCCATGCGGCTCCGATGGCTCAGATGCGCGGGACGCTTGAAGTGGGAATGATCGCCGGGCGCCACATCTTCGGCGAGGCCGGGGGACGGATCGTCGCCGGGGCCATTGCCCTCGGCCTCCTCTCCTCGATCGCGGCGATGACCTGGATGGGGCCGCGCGTCGCGATGGCGGTGGGAGAGGACTATCCCGCGCTGCGCTGGCTTGCCCGATGCAACCGGCAGGGCGTTCCTTCGCGTGCCCTCCTCTTTCAGTACGGGGTGGCCGTGCTCCTCCTGGCAACGGGGACCTTCGCCCAAATTCTGACCTACATCCAGTTCACCGTCACCCTCTCCTGGTTCGCCACCGTCCTCGGCGTCTTTGTTCTCCGATGGAGGGAGCCCTCCTTGCTCCGCCCCTACCGCACCTGGGGCTATCCGTGGACGCCCCTCCTCTTTCTCGCCGTCTGCCTCTGGATGCTCTGGGATCTTTTCCGGGTCATGCCCCGAGAATCCCTGGCCGGGCTAGGCACTCTGCTTCTCGGCCTGCCGATTTACGCGCTGGTCCGGCGGTCGAGCATCCCGCCGAACGGCTCCTCGACCCCATCATGAAATCCCACTTCCTCCTGGTTTCTCTCGTCATCACCCTGAGCTGGATTGCGGTGGCCGGGTCTCTTGCACAACCCCAGGAGCCGCTGACCGAGCTCGACGAGGCCGCCCGCTTCCTGGCCGGCCTGCCCCCTCTTCCCGGCTCGCCTCTGGAGAGCCTCGCCGCACGTCCCGCCTGGCAAGAGCACGCCAAGGAGATGGAGAAGCTCTGGGAATATTTCCGTCACTTCCAGCTCGACCCGATCCGCCAGTGGTCAACCGAGTTCCTCGAAGCTCCCTCCTCGTCGACCCATCCGGTCTTTTATCCCTTCAGCGGACCCGATGTCATCTACCCACGCTGCTTCTTCCCTTACGCGTCGATCTATGTACTCGCCTCCCGGGAGGAAGCGGGCCTGCCTCCTTCGTTCGCCAGCTTGCTCTCGGCCAACCTCGACTGGGAGCTCCCTCGGATGCGTCAGTCCCTCCAATGGCTTCTCCAATGGAGCTTTTCCGTGACGAAAGAGACGCGCCGCCTGACAGCCTCGTCCGTGCTAGGCGGCATGCTCCCCCTCTATTCGCTGCTCCTCGTCCGGGACGGCTGCCACCTGCTCTCGATCGAGCGCGCCCCCTCCGATCGAGGAACCCGCCTTCTGTTCCGGGGACCCGAAGGGAGAGAGCAGCGACTCTGCTACTTTTCGGTCGACCTGGAGGATGGGGCGATCTCCGCATCCGGCCTGCCCTCGTACCTGAGAAGCCTTCCCAGCGGCCCGACCTTGATCAAAGCCGCTTCCTATCTGCTGCATGGCAGCGGCTTCTCGGAGCTGCGCCGACTCATCCTCACCCGGAGCACGCTGGTTCTCCAGGACGACTCGGGGATCCCCGTCCGCTTCTTCTCCAGCGGATGGAATCTCCGCTTTTTTGGCCTCTACCAGGGCCCGATCCAGATCTTCCGAGAGTTTTACCAGCCCGATCTGTCGGCCCTGACCGCCAACGCCCACCCCGCGCCCCTTCCCTTCAGCTTTGGGTACCGGTGGAAACGGGAGGAAGCTTCCCTGATCGTGGCGACCCGGACCCCGCATCCTTCGCTTACCTTGCCGAGGGATCAGGCGAATCCGAACCGGCCGCAGTGACCGGATAGGCGTCGTAAGCCCCGCGGAAGAGGAGGCGCAAGAAAGCCCCGTCGGAAAAGGCATCGCTGAACCCTTGGCGCACGACGATGAGCCCGCGGGACGGGATGACGTAGAGCCGCTGACCGTGCGAGCCGATCGCTGCCACCAGATCGGTTGGCCCCTCGCGCCAAAGGCAGGCGTTCCGCCAGTCCTGGCTTCGCCAGGGCCGGGAGAGCATCGCCTCCACATCGACCTCTCGGGCTCCGGGCAAGGAGGCGGCGCGATTATTCCAAAACCCCATGCCAAAGGCCGGGTTGACGGCGGAGCCCCGCAGCGCTTCCTCCAGGACCGCGGGCTCGACGAGGGGCATCCCATGATGGAGGAGGACCTCGCCAATCGCGGCCCACTGCCGCGCGCGCAGGAGAAAACCGGTCGCCAGGAGAGGGTTTCCGGAACCATCTTCCAGATAGCGCTGTCGCCCAAGCCCCATCGGAGAAAGCACACGGCTTTCCAGGAAATGGGTCGGTGTCTCCCGGCGCGGCGAGAGGCGCCTTCGAAAGAACTCGTGAAACACCTGGAGCGAGGCTGGGCCGTAGAGGAAGGCCTGCCCCGGACGGGCCAGAAGCGGGAGAAAGAGGGCACGGGCGTTTCGATTCTCCAGGCCGTCGGCATGGAGGAAGAAGGCGGGCTCAAGGCCGCTGGTGAAGTTCAAGAGCTCCCGGACGCGGATCCGCCTCTTGGCGGGATCGTTCCGCCACTCCACCAAGGTTTCCGAAACGGGGGTATCCAGCGAGAAGAGCCCATCCTGGACCGCGCGCAACGCCGCGAGGATCCAGAACCCCTTGGTGCCGCTGAAGATTCTCCGTCTGCCGTCCCAAGGCGGCCCTCCCCCGTCTTCTTCCCAGCGGACCTTGCCTCCTTCAAGCACGAGCAGGGCCGATCCGCCATGCCGAGCGGAATAGGCCGACGCCCCCGCGAAGCCCAGCCCTTCCCGGTCGGGCCGACCCTGGGCAGCCGGGGAAACCAGCCCCGCTCCGAAGATGGCGAGCGCGGCCAGCAGATGCAGAGAAGGGCATGCGCCCGTTTGTGCGCGGCGAGCGTTCAAAAGAGCTCCGATTGCTCCCCTTTCTCCTCCCCTCCCGACAGGCCGAGCTTCCGATAGGCCCTCCCGGTCGCCACCCGCCCTTGCGGAGTGCGCTGGAGAAAACCTTCGAGAATCAAGTAGGGCTCGTGCACCTCCTCGATCGTCCCGGCGTCTTCCCCTACGGCTACCGCCAGGCTGCTCAATCCCACGGGCCCCCCTTCGAACTTGTAGACGATGGCCTGCAGGAGCTTCTTGTCCATCTCGTCCAACCCGTCCGCGTCGATGTCGAGCATCTCCAAGGCATGATGCACCACCGCCTCCGAGATCTCCTCTCCCTCTGCGCGCACCGCGGCATAGTCCCGGACCCAGCGAATCAAGTTGTTGGCCAGGCGAGGAGTGCCGCGGGAGCGCCGCGCGATTTCCCAGGCCCCCGACTCCGCCGTCTCCACCCCCAAGATCCGCGCGGAGCGCCGAACCACCCGGACGAGGTCCTCCGCCGCGTAATACTCGACACGATTGATGAGCCCGAACCGGCTACGCAGCGGCGCCGTCAACATGCCCGCCCGGGTCGTCGCCCCGAAGAGGCTGAAATGGGGCAGGTTCAGGCAGACGCTGCGCGCGGCCGGCCCTTGGTCGATGACGATATCGATCCGAAAATCCTCCATCGCTGGATAGAGATATTCTTCCACCGCTCGACTCAGGCGGTGAATCTCGTCCACGAAGAGGATGTCTCCCGGCTCGAGGCCGCTCAGCAGCCCGGCGAGATCGGCCGCCTTCTCGAGAGTGGGGCCCGACGTCAAGCGTAGATTGGCTCCCATCTCCTTGGCCAGGATATGGGCGAGCGTCGTCTTCCCCAACCCCGGGGGGCCGCTGAAGAGAAGATGGGGCAGCGGCTCCTGCCTCCGCCTGGCCGCTTCCACCAGGACCGCCAGCCGCTCCTTGATGCGCGGTTGACCGACGAAGGCGTCGAGCGACGAAGGGCGCAAGACCTCTTCCAAGCGCTCGTCCGGACGGCCGCGAACCTGTGCGTCTTGAAGCTCTTTCACCGGACCGCCTTTCCCCCCGCTCCGCGCAGCGCCTCACGAATGAGCTCCTCGACGCTTGCCTCCGGCAGCCTCTCCCGAGCCAGATGCACCGCTTTGTCCGCCTCCACCTCCCGGTAGCCCAAGGCGAGGAGGGCCAAGCGAGCATCTCTGCCGATCGAATCCTCGCCCGCCAGCCTTCCGGTTGAGCCAAGCTCCGCATCGACTCTCGGAAACCGATCGCGCAACTCCACGATCAACCGCTCCGCCGTCTTCTTCCCCACTCCTTTGATCCGGGAAAGCCAGGCTTGATCCCCCCGTACGACCGCGCCGCGCAGCTCCTCCGGAGCGGCCGCGCTGAGAACGGAAAGAGCCGTTCTCGGCCCGATGCCGGGGACGTGATCGACGAGCAGGCCAAAAAGCGCCCGCTCCTCTTCCCCGGCAAAGCCGTAGAGCTCGATGCCCTTCTCCTGCACCTGAAGACGAGTCAAAAGCTGCACCTCGGCTGGAGGGACGGGAAGCTTTTGATAGGAGATCAGGGAGATGAAGAGATCGAAGCCCACTCCCTGAACCTCGAGACAAACCTTGGCGGGAGACGCGTGAATGAGCCGGCCTCGCAAGTATCCGATCACAGGGGTCTCCGCGTGAGAGCGAAATGTCTCCGCGCGGCCGCATGCGCCAGGGCCACGGCGACCGCGTCGGCGGCGTCGGACGGAAGGTTTTCCCGCAGCCCGAGGAGGCTGCGAATCATGAAAGCCACCTGAGTCTTACGGCTCCCTCCGTAGCCGGTCGCCGCCGTCTTCGCCCGGCGGGGGGGATATTCGAAAACAGGCACTTCGGCATTCCCCGCAGCAAGAAGAGCCACCCCTCGGGCGGCTCCCAGCTGGATCGCGGTTCGATGGTTCTGCACGTAGATCACCGTCTCGATCGCGACCTCCTCCGCCTTCTGCTCCGCCAGGACCCGGCTGATGACCCGATAGATCTCCCGAAGGCAGTCGAGCTCAGACTTCTTGGGAGCAACGATGACGACTCCGAAATCGAGCAGGCGTTCACTTCCGGGAAGCAGCTCGAGGACGCCGTAGCCCGTTCGCCGCAGGGAAGGATCGATCCCCATGATCCGCACGTGACCCCAGTATTCAAAGCCACTCGCCGCAAAGGGTCAAGGAATCCTTCCCGCGGTTTCCTGATCTTCTCCCTCGCCGGCTCAGGAGGCCCGGCTCGCGGCGAACCACCTCTGGGTTCGCACCAGCAGCGGCAGGGAAAGCAGCTGCGCCCCGCAGGAGAAGGCAACCAGCAACCTCGGCGAGTGGTCGTAGAGGAGGCCCATCAGGGAACTCCCCCCGAACCAAGCAACGCCGTACACCATGTTGAACAGCCCGTATCCGGTTCCCGCTCTCCCCTGCGGGACGAGCTCCGCTACGGCCGCCCGAATCACCGACTCCTGGACACCCATCCCGATTCCCCAAAAAAGGACTCCGGCCAGGAAGAATTCCATCCCGCGCCCCAGGAAAAGGAATGGCGCCGCCAGAGCCCCAAGAACCACCAGCCATCGGAGCGCTTCGAATCCTTTCCGATCGAAAAGCCTTCCAGCCAAAAATGCCGCACCCGCATCGACCCCCATCGCCAGGGCGTAGAGCAAGGGAACACCCTGTGGGGCGACCACACCCGTCTTCGCCGCATGGAAGGCGACCAGGGCGAAGTCAGCATAGCCCGCCGCGACGCAGCCGACCGCCGCAAGATAGCTCCAGAAAGCGGGGGGCAAGCGCCGCGAGCCCTTCTCGGCCTCGTCTTGCGCGCCCTGGGGGTCCACTTGCGCGCTCTCCCACCGCCGGTAGGAGCCCCGAGCCAGGACGAGCGCCACAAAGGAAAAGAGCGCGGGCAGGACGAGCAAGAGGAAGCTCTTCCCGTAGCCCACGTGGCAGGCCAAGGCCAGCGCGACCATCAGGGGACCGAGAACGGCACCAATCTGGTCCATCGCCTCATGGATTCCGAAGCCCCGTCCCCGCCCGAAGTCTTGCGTCGCGATCGCGAGCAGGACATCCCGAGCGGGCGTTCGGATCGCCTTGCCCAACCGCTCGGCGACCACCAGCATGGCCGCCGCGGGCCAGGCGGATGCCAGGCCCAGAAGGGGTACGGCCAGGAGGTTGACCCCATATCCAAAAAAGGTCAGCCGCCAGAAGGAGCGCGTTCGATCCGCCAGCACCCCCGAAAAAAGCCGGAGCCCATAGCCTGCCAGCTCCCCCATGCCAGCAACCAGGCCCACGGTGGCTCCGGTTGCGCCCAAGCTGCCCAGAAAGGGGCCGAGGATCGACCGCGCCCCTTCGTAGGTCATATCGGCAAAGAGGCTGACCGCTCCGAAGAGCAGGATGACGCGCAGAACCGCACCTTCGGACCGGGGCTGGCTCCGGGCGCCTGCGCTCATGGAGTCGGCCGGCTAGATCGCAAAGCTCTTCCCGCAAGAGCAGTGGGACGATGCGTTCGGATTTCTCACGACAAAGCCCCGGTTCTGCAGATCTTCCGAATAATCCAGGATCGAGCCGGCGAGAAAGAGAGCACTCTTCGGATCGACCACCAGACGCGCATCGCCCGCCTCGATCAGGATATCCTTCTCCCGGAGCCGGTCGACCAGGTCCATCTGATATTGGAGCCCGGAGCAGCCGCCCCCCACGACAGCGATCCGCAGAGCTCCTCCCCCCTTTTCCGACTCCTGGAGAAGCCGGGAAAGCTGCCGTGCCGCCTCGCTCGTGATTTGGCAAAGCTTCTCGTTGCCGATCGTGTAGGAAACCGAAGATGCTCCTTCCATGGCCTTTCCGTCCGCCGGAATGTTCCCCCGCTCGCCCAACCGGGTCAAGTCCCCTCGGTCAGGAAAAGAGCTCGGGCTGGCCCCGCTCCCTCAGCAAGCCCTCTTCCGCTTCCTTGGCCAGCTTTCGGAACTCCCATCGGTGAAAGAGCTCACTCTGCTTCGCCAAATCGGGGCGAATCGTCAATTCCTTCAGCGGGATTGGCAGGGGGAGGTTGGTGCGCAACTCGATCATCCTCCGGTTGCGGAGAACCCGCTCCCGCTGGGCGCCCGAAAGCTGCTGCAGCCTTGCCCCGCTCGCCTGCGGTGCCGCTCGAAGGAGCTCCTCCAGAGAACCGTAGCGGCGAAGCCATTGAGCCGCCGTGACCTTGCCGACCCCCGGAACCCCGGCGATGTTATCGACCGAATCGCCGATCAAGGCGAGCAGATCGGGGATCTGCGCGGGCGCAACCCCCCACTTTTCGGTGACCTCCTCCTCCGTGAGAAGATGGAAACCCTTGCCGTTGGTCTGGTAGACCGCAACCCGGGGAGAAACCAGCGCCAGGAGATCCTTGTCGTTCGTCGCCAGGACAACCTCGCCCTCTTGCCTTGCGGCGGCGGTGTAGCTGGCCATCACGTCGTCGGCTTCCTCTCCAGCGACGCGCAGCACCGGGAGACCGAGGGCCGCCATCAGCTCCTCGACCTGGTCGAGCTGGACTGAGAGCGCCTCGGGCACCGCTGGCCGATTCGCCTTGTATTCCGGGCAGAGCGCCACCCGTTCCGCGCAGAGCCCGTCGTCCACCGCCCAGCCGACGAGCGTCGGACGCAGGTCGGCGAGCATCCGCCGGAGCACCATGATCAGTCCGTAGAGGGCGTTCGTTGGCTGCCCCGAGCTCGTCTGCAAGGCGGGCATTGCATAAAAGGAGCGGTAGGCATAGTAGCTGCCATCGACGAGAAGGAGGCGCATCCCTTCTTCTTATCCCGTTCGGATTGTGGAATCGAGACGATCCCGTGCCATCGCCGCCTGCCACCATTTTTCCTTGGAAAGATGCCCCACGACTCACTAGATTGGTCATTCCCACTCCGGAGTAGCTCAGTGGTAGAGCGAGCGGCTGTTAACCGCTTGGTCGTAGGTTCGAATCCTACCTCCGGAGCCAGGTTTCCCGGCGGACGACCCACGTCCGGCCCCTCGGCACCACGAGAACTGACCCTCCTTTTTGTCGGCCACTCATCCCCGCTCCCAAGCCCGCAACGCTTCCGCCCGGAACATGCCGAAGAGGCGCCAGACCTTTCCCTCCTCGGTCCGTTGGCGCTGGAGCCAGAGCAGGCTGCCGGGCGAGAGCGAGAGCAGGGGCGGGACCTTCTTGGGGACGAGGAGGCGCGTGGCGATCTTGGCCAGATTCGGTTCGTGCCCGACGAGCAGGAGATCGACCTTTTCCTTCTTGATCGCCTTGAGGGCGTGGCCGGGGGAGTCCTCGGGATCGAGGCTTTCCCACAACGTCAGGCGCCCGCCCGGATGAACGGCCGGTAAGAGGATTTGAGCCGTTTGCCGGCTCCGCGTCTTGGAGGAGTGGGCGAGGAGCTGCACGCGAACCCCGCAGCTTCGCACCATCTGGGCCAGACGGGAAGATTCGGCGATTCCCGCCTCGGAAAGGGGCCGTTCCGAATCTTTCTCGGCCGGCAGGGCGCTTCCATGCGCCACCAGATAGAGATTCACCGGAGAGACGATACCAGAGGGAGCCACCCAATCCAGGCAGAAAGGGCGCGGGGGTGGATCTTGTCCTTGGCTCTCCCCCCCGGAGAGGGTTACGCTTCAGGGCTCTCCATGGACGGCAGCCCTGCGAACCATCCCGATGCCGGCTGGCACCCGAAGCACAACCCTTGGGTCGTCGCCCTCTCCGTCATGCTGGCCACCTTCATGGAGGTGCTCGACACGACCATCCTCAACGTGGCCCTCCCCTACATTGCGGGGGGGATGGCGGCAAGCAATTCGCAGGCTACCTGGGTCCTGACCAGCTACCTCGTCTCCAACGCGGTGGTCCTGCCGCTGACCGACTGGCTCGGCCGACGTTTCGGCCGAAGAAACCTTCTCCTCGCCTGCATCGCGCTCTTCACCGTGAGCTCGGCCCTCTGCGGCGCCGCTTCCCATCTCGGCTCCCTGATCCTCTTCCGCGTCCTGCAAGGCATAGGCGGCGGGGGGCTCCAGCCGATCTCGCAAGCGATCCTCCTGGAGAGCTTCCCGCCTTCCAAGCGGGGCCAGGCCATGGGCCTCTTTGCCCTCGGGGTCGTGGTGGCACCGATCCTCGGGCCTGTCCTCGGCGGTTGGTTGACGGACAACGCCAACTGGCGCTGGTGCTTCTACATCAACCTGCCCGTCGGCCTTTTGGCGATGCTCTTATCGGGCCTCTTTGTCGAAGATCCGCCCTATCTCCGCAACAATCGTCCAAGGATGGTCGACGTCTGGGGGCTCTTCTTCCTCACGGTCTGGCTCGGCTGCCTGCAGGTGCTTCTGGACAAGGGGCAGGAGGATGACTGGTTCGGAGCGGTCTGGCTCCGCTGGATGGCCCTCTTCTCCGTCGTCGGGCTGATCTGCTTCGTGATGCGGCAGCTCTCCGTGCGCGAGCCGCTGGTCGATCTGCGCATCCTCAAGGACAGGAGCTTCGCCACCGGGGTCAGCCTCGTCTTTCTGATCGGCATCGTCCTCTACGGAACCCTGGCCGCCCTTCCTCTCTTTCTCCAGACCCTGATCTCCTACACGGCTTTCCAGAGCGGTCTCGCCGTGAGCCCCCGCGGAATTGGTGCCGTGGCTGGAGCGATCTTTGCCGGAAGGATGCTCGGTGTCATGAGCGCGCGCACGCTGGTCGCCCTCGGCTTCCTCCTCCTGGCCGCCTCTTCATTCCTCATGGGAAACTTCGACATCGAGATCGCTCAGTTCAACGTGGTGATCCCTAACCTCCTCAATGGGTTCGGCGCGCCCTTGGTTTTCGTCCCGTTGACCACGGCGGCCGTCGTGACCCTGCGTCGGGAAGAGATGGGAAACGCGACCGGGCTCTTCAATCTCTTCCGAAACATCGGCGGCAGCGTCGGCACCTCGCTCATTGCCACCTATTCCCAGAGATTCGCCCAGCTTCATCAGAACTTCCTGGCGGGCTACTATACCCCGGAAAACCCGAACTACCGGGACACCCTTGCCGCGGTCCAAGGCTATCTCGCCAGCCAATCCGGAACGGTCCCGGGGGCGGAGCAGGCGCTGGGCGTGCTCTACCGGACCCTCACCAACCAAGCAAGTCTCTGGGCCTACGTCGACATCTTCCAGTGGTCAGGCTGGATCTGCCTGGCGTCGCTGCCCCTGGTCCTCTTCCTCGCGCCCGCCAAGGGGGCCAAGCCGTCGAGCGAGGGGATGATGCACTGACCGGCCGATCCCAAGAATTGGCTTGTGTTGAAAGTCGCTCGGAGCCAAGAAAGTGGCCGATATGGGTCGCTTCTCCCTCCATCGGATCTGGGCTCGGCAGGTCTTGGACTCACGCGGCAACCCGACGCTCGAGGCGGAAGTTACCCTGGAGGACGGCACCTGCGGGCGCGCCATGGTTCCCTCCGGAGCGAGCACAGGGGCCAACGAGGCGCTTGAGCTGCGCGATGGGGACAAGACGCGCTTTGGGGGCAAGGAGGTTCGTAAAGCGGTCCAGAACGTGCAACAGCGCATCGCCCCCGCTCTGCAAGGACTCGATGCTCTCTCCCAGCAGGAAATTGACCGCGTCTTGCGCGAGATCGACGGCACCAGGAATAAGAGCGCTCTGGGTGCCAACGCGATGCTGGGGGTATCGCTAGCCATCGCTCGGGCGGCCGCGTCCGCTTTGCGCCTCCCCCTCTATCGGTATCTGGGCGGAGCGGGATCGGCTCTCCTGCCCGTGCCCTTTGCAAACGTCATCAATGGCGGAGCCCACTCCGATGCCCCGCTCGATTTCCAGGAGTTCATGATCGTGCCTCGAGGCGCTCCGAGCTTTTCGGAGGCGCTCCGCTACGGCACAGAGACCTTTCATGCATTGCGCGGGCTTCTCCGGGAGCGGAATCTGGGAACCGGCCTCGGCGACGAGGGAGGGTTTGCCCCGAACCTCTCCTCGGTCGAAGAAGCATTGGAGCTGCTTTGCGCCGCCGTCGAGCGGGCGGGATATACTCCCGGCAAGGAGATCTGGTTCGCGATGGACCCAGCGGCGAGCGAATTCTTCGATTCGAGTACGGTGGCCTACGTCTTCCGCAAGTCCGATCAGAGGCGCATGCCGGCGATCCACTTGGTCGAGTACTACAAGGAGCTCTGCAAGCGCTTTCCGATCCTGTCGATCGAAGACGGAGCCGCCGAGAACGACTGGGAAGGATGGCAGATCCTCACACGGGAGCTGGGAAAGAATGTCCAGCTCGTTGGAGATGACCTCTTCGTCACCAATCCCGAATTTCTGCGCAAGGGGATCGAGCTCGGTGTCGCCAACGCGATCCTGATCAAGCCGAATCAAATTGGGACCCTTTCGGAGACCCTGGAAACCATCGATCTCGCCAAGCGAAGCGGGTATGCCGTCATGCTCAGCCACCGATCGGGAGAGACGGAGGATCCCTTCCTCGCGCACCTGGCGGTCGCTTGCAATGCCGGTCAGATCAAGACGGGCTCCTTTGCGCGCTCCGACCGGATCGCCAAGTACAACGAGCTTCTGCGGATCGAAGAAGATTTGGGAAAGAATGGTCGATACGGGCATTGGTGATCTCGCTGCGGATGCTCCGTCGGCTTGTGCCGACGCGCATCCGCGGTAGCGGGAGGCGCCCGGAAGGGAGTGCGCGAGGCATGAAGGGCGGCACGGTTTGGGCCAAGTTGAGCCATCTCCTCGGAATCGGCATCCTGCTCGCCGGCGGAGGTCTGCTATTGACGGCATTCTGGCCGCTGGTCCAACAGATCGACCGCTTGGAGCGCCAGAAGGAGCAGATCCAGCACCAGGTTGCGGCCGAGCAGGATCGCAATCAGGAGCTCAATCTCCAGCTCGAGCTTCTTCAGTCAGACCCGAATTATCTGACGCGAATCGCCCGAGACCGGCTGAGCATGGGGAAGAAGGGAGAGATCATCTTCCGCTTCGACCCCTTCCCTCTCCCCTCCGACCGGGAGGGAGCTGGCGACAAATAAGGTTGCCCTGTGGAACAACTTCCGCCCCGGCTATCCGACGAAAAGGCCGGCAATTCCATCGGCCAAAAGCCTTCCTTCCGGGGTAAGCCGGAATGTACCGTCCGAGAGCTCGGCCAAGCCTTGGCCGATGAGCGCACGCGCGTGTTCGGCTTCCCCCTCGATCCAGGAATAGGGAACGCCGCGGCTCGTCCGCAGACCCAGCAGGAGCCGCTCTCTCTGCCGCACTTCCTTGGAGAGTGCTTCCTCCTCTCTTGGAGGATCTTGGCCGGCAGAGAGCGCGGCGATGTAGTCGGTGGTATTCCGCCGGTTCTGCCAGCGACGGAGGCCGACCGTCGAGCACGCGCCCGGGCCGAGCCCAAGATAGTCGTTCCCCATCCAATATCCTTGGTTATGCAGGGACGCCCAGCCCGGCCGCGCATAATTGGAAACCTCGTACTGTCGATACCCTGAGCTCTCCAGAAGGTTCCAGGCCGTCCGATACATGGCAATCGAGAGCTCCTCGTCCTCGCGCCAAACTCCCGCCGCCCGGGCTTCGAAAAAGGGCGTATCCTCCTCGTAGGTGAGCTCGTAGGCGGAAACGTGCTCGGGCCCGATCGCAATGACTCGCGTCAGGGTCTCTTCCCAAGAAGCTGGCGACTGACCGGGCACCCCGAAAAGGAGATCGACGTTGATGTTCCCGAACCCCGCCTCCCGAAGGATGGCGACCGTCCTCTCCACGTCCTGCGGTCCATGCCGGCGTCCGAGCGTGCGGAGCACGGCCGGATCGAGCGACTGAACCCCGAGGCTGACCCGACCGATTCCCAGATCCCGCCATGCCGCCGCTTTCTCCCGAGTCACCGTTCGGGGGTTGGCCTCGAGGGTCGCCTCCACGCTCTCCCAGGGACGGAAGGCGTCCGCCAGCTGGCGGAAGGCGTCGAGGGGGAGGAGAGAGGGAGTGCCGCCACCCAGATAAAGGGTCTCGACCTCGACCGGTAAGCTCTTCCTGAGCTTCTCCCATTCGCGCAAAAGAGCGGTGACGAAGACGCGCATCTCCCTCGCCGATCCGGTGTGGACATGAAACGCGCAATAGGGACAGACCGTTGCGCAAAACGGAGTGTGCAGGTAGAGGTGCCGAATCGGCTCCGGGCCAAGCCGCAGGCCAAGCGGCCCCCGCCGGGACGAGGGGAGGCGATCGGAGAGCACAGGAAACAATAGGCTCCGGATGGCGCAAGAGAGAGGTTTTTCTCCTGCCCGGTGGAGACGCGCTCTCTTGTGGCTGTTTCCCGCCTGCGCTAGGGTTGCGGTATGTCCTTTCTCGAAGCACTCCAAGCGGGAACCTTCCCCTTCTTTCGCGATCAAGCCCGCTGTCGCTCCCTCTTGGAACCCAAGACGCCGCTAGAGTTGGAGGCGATGGCGCAAGCCGCGCAGGCGCAGACCCTCCAGTTTTACGGGAAGACCGTCCGGCTCTTCGCGCCACTCTACCTCTCCAACGAGTGTATCAATGTCTGCCGCTACTGCGGCTTCTCCCGATCCAACCCGATTCTCCGCCTTACCTTGAGCTCAGAGGAGGTAGAACGGGAAGCACGCTGCCTGGCCGAGCAAGGGTTCCGATCGATTCTTCTGGTCGCCGGAGAGCACCCCAAATGGGTCTCCCCCGGTTATGTGGCTTCTTGCATACGGAGAATTCGCCCCTATTTCCCTTCGATCTCCATCGAGATTGCTCCTCTGGAAACCGAGGAATATCGAGAAATCGTCGACTCGGGAGCCGAGGGAGTCGTTGTCTACCAGGAGACCTATCTCCCTCAAGCCTACGCCTCCCTTCACCTTTCCGGACCCAAGCGCGACTTTGCCTGGCGGCTCCAAGCGCCGGAACGGGCCTATCGCGCCGGGTTTCGCCGGATCGGGATCGGGGCTCTTCTCGGCTTGGCGCCCTGGCGCGAAGATGCCTTCGCCCTGGCGGCGCATACCGCATGGCTTCTCAAGCATGCTTGGCGATCCTACTTGACGATCTCCCTCCCCCGCCTGCGCCCGGCGGCCGGCGGCTTTTCTCCGGAATACCCCCTTTCGGATCGAGAGTTTGCGCAGCTCCACTGTGCCCTTCGGATCCTTTTCCCTCAGGTGGGGCTCGTCCTCTCGACCCGGGAATCCCCCTCGCTGCGTGATCGACTGATCCCTCTGGGCATTACGCTGGTCAGCGCCGGGTCTCGAACCGATCCTGGCGGCTACACCGGTGCGGGACGGGAGCGGCTTCATCGGACGATCGGCGGTCGCTCGGAGCCGCCCAGTCCCATGGAATCGGCCGAGGGGGCCGAGGAGCAATTCGCGCTTTCCGACGAACGCTCTCCACTCCTGATCGCCGATCGGATTCGCGAGCTCGGGTATGAGCCCGTGTGGAAGGATTGGGACGAATGCCTGACGAGTGCCGCATCTACGTAAACGGGAAGGAGCGAACGGTCCCGACCGGGAGCTCCGTCCTGGATCTCCTGCAGCTGCTCGGCTATCCCGTCAAGATGGTGCTCATCGAGCTCAACAAAGAGGTCCTTCCCCGGCGAGAATGGGCCGAACGCCGGCTTGAGCGGGACGACCGCGTAGAGATCCTGCGCGTCGTCGCCGGCGGATAGGCTCCATCTTTCACAAAATTTGCATCCGATGCCCCACAGAGCGTGCCTGGATGCGACCCGCTCCCTTGCACCTCCGTCAGGCCTCGCTTCCGCCTCCGATCTCCCCGGGTTAATTCGGCGGAGAAGGAGGGGGAGGAGGAGGCGCATCACCCGCAGGAGGCGGCGAGGAATCACCGGCAAACGGATTCTGCCCCGGGGGAAGTCCACCATAACCAGGGGCTTGCGTCGACTCCGGAGCGGCTCCAGATGGTTGTTGCAGTTGCGGCGGTAACGGAGGGTTGGACGGCGGGTCCGAGCTCGACGGTGCGGAGCCGCAGGGCGAGTAAGGAGGATTCGCGGGACCAGCCGTGCTTCCCCCGGAAGGCGATGGATCGGTAGCCCCGGTCGTTCCCCCCGCCAACTGCGAGAGCCGCCCCTGCGCCTCCTGCTCCAGCTCCTGTTCATATTGGGAGAGGAGCTCCTCCCGCCTTTTGTGCGCGGCGGACGCCGCCAGGCGCCTGCACCTGCTTCGCTCCTCCACTACCGCCGCGTATTGCTGCTGCTGCTTGTGATGCGAAACGAGGGCTCCGGTTATCGCACCCAAGGTGCCGCCGGATATTAAACCGATAAGCCCTCCTGTCCTTCCGCCGGCTGCCAGGCCAATAGTACCTCCGGTAACCGCACCCATTCCAGCGGCTTCCCCGATCGTCGTCGGTCCGCCGCTGCCCGCCCGGAAGACGTCGGGTCGCCGGGCTCGACCGGGGGCATCCTCCATCACTTCCCGGTATCGGCTCTGAGCCTCCCGATCAATCTCCTTGAGGCGCTCGACGAATCGATTCCAGCGCTGCTCATCGAGCAATTGCGCCTGCTCGAGCTCCGGGCTGCTCCGCAGCACGACCCGCGTGTCTGTCCCCCCCTCGCTCGGGGGGGGTGCCGCGAATGGCAACGGGACGGTCGGGACGAATTGCCAGCTTCCATCCTCCCTTGGCGCCACCACTACCTTCCAGGTAAAGGGAAAGGCGGTGCCCGGGCTCAGCGAAGAGAGCGGCTTCTTCCGGCCAAAGAGATACTCCTGCCCGGGAGGTTGATCCTGCGTTAGCACCAGATCTTTCAAGTGCCGACGCGCCCAGGAACCCACGTCCTCGGAGACTTTGCCCAACCGCTCCGTGAGGTTGGCCGCATCGAGGTCGGCGATGGGGACCCAATATTGGCCCTTGTTGGCTACGACGGTCGCCTCGTAGGCGAGGTTCCAAGAACCGTCCGGATTCTTCTGCTCCTCACCCGGTTTGAGAGAGGCAAGCTCGATCCCCTTGGGCAGATCCTTCTGCAAGGCCGCTCGCGCCTCGGCGAGGGTTGGCTTCATGTCCGCAGCATCAGGCGGAGGAGGTTCACTGCTTCCCACCGTTGTCCCAGTATCGGCGGCCTTTTTCCCATTCAGGCTGGCAACGAACGGTACCAGCGCAAAGTAGGAGACCGCCCCCAAAAGGCAGAGTGCTCCCACCAGCACAAGCAACGCCAGGAGCTTCTTGCGGCTTCTGGCCCCACGGCTTCGTTCCGGCAGAAGCTCGCTATGGCATTCCGGACAGACAAACGGCGCCCCCTTCGGCACCTCCACGACCATTCCGGCGTCCGGGCACTCTCCGACATTCGCGCATCTCCCCTTTTGGCTGCGTCCGGAAGCGCCCTCCGAGCGCGGGGGAGCTCCGTTGGCATGGCGGTTCGCCGCCGGAATCGCCGGCCGGCTTCTCGGCTTTGCCTGCGCATCGGGATCAATCCGACAGTCCATAGGACTCCGTAGCTTTGCCCTGCCTTGAGCCTTCTGTCGTGTCCGCGCCTCTCCGAAAGCAAGACCGAAGGATAGATCGTGCGAGCGGCAGACCCGTTCTAGGATCTCCACGGCTCAATAAGGCGGGGGAGGAGGCGGCGGCGGGGGAGGTCCATCACCCGCTGGAGGCGGCGAGGAGGCGCCTCCAAACGGATTCTGATCCGGGGGAGGACCATCCGGTGGCTGTGTCGATCCCGGAGGAGCTCCATAGGGCTGTTGCGCCGGCAACGGAGGCATGGGTGGAGGCCCCGAGGTCGATGGCGAGGAACCATAGGGTGAGTAAGGAGGATTCGCGGGACCAGCCGTGCTTCCCCCGGAAGACGATGGATTGGGAGCCCCGGTCGTCCCGCCCGCCAACTGCGCGAGCTGCCGCTGCGCCTGCTCCTCCAGGTCTTGGCCGTATTGGGAGAGGAGCTGCTCCCGCGCTTCGCGCTCGGCGGAGGCTGCCTGTCGCTCGTAGCTGCGTCGCTCGGCCAACGCTGCCTCGTATTGCTTCTGCTGCTTCTGATGGGAATAGATTCCTCCACCCAGCGCTCCCAAGAGGGCACCGACCCCTGCCCCGATGGCCGCTCCCTCCCCCCCGCCGAACATCGCTCCTCCCATGGCTCCACCGGCGGCACCGATCCCGGCTCCTTCTCCCATGGTCGTCGGTCCGCCGCTGCCGGCCCGGAAGACATCGGGTCTCCGGACTCGAGCGGGCGCATTATCCATGACCTGCCGGTATCGGCTCCGCGCCTCCCGCTCAATCTCCTTGAGGCGCTCGACGAATCGATTCCAGCGCTGCTCATCAAGCAATTGCGCCTGTTCGAGCTCCGGGCTACTCCGCAGCACGACCCGCGTGTCTGCCCCCCCCTCGCTCGGAGCGGGGGCCGCAAAAGGCAGGGGGGAGGTCGGGACGAATTTCCAGCTCCCCTCCTCCCCAGGCGTCGCCACCGCCTTCCAGGCAAACGGGAACGGGGTGCCTGGCGTCAGAGAAGCAAGCGGCTTCTTCCGGCTGAAGAGATATTCCTGCCCGGGAGCTTGATCCTGCGTCAGCACCAGATCTTTCAAATGCCGACGCGCCCAGGAACGCTCGGGAGAGGGGACTTCGTTCAACCGCTTCGTGAGGTTGGCCGCATCAAGGTCGGCGATGGGAACCCAATATTGGCCATTTTGGGCCACGATGGTCGCATCGTAGGTGAGGTTCCATGAGCCATCCGGGTTTTTCTGCCCCTCGACCGGCTTGAGAGAGGCGAGCTCGATTCCTTTGGGCAACTCCTTCCGCAAGGCCGCTTCCGCCTCGGCGAGGGTCGGCTTTTTCTCCAGAGGAGCAGGCGGAGGAGGTTCGCTCTTCTGCGAGCCAGAAGGAGACCCATTGCTTCCCACCATGGTTCCGGAACCCTCGGTCGCCTTTTTCCCATTCAGGCTGATCACGAACGGTACCAGGGCGAAGTAGGAGACCGCCCCCAAGAGGCAGAGTGCTCCCACCAGCACAGCCAACGTCAGGAGCTTCTTGCGGCTTCTGGCTCCGCGGCTTCGCTCCGAGAGAAGCTCGCTATGGCATTCCGGACAGACAAATGACGCCCCCTTCGGCACCTCCACGACCATTCCACCGTTCGGACACTCTCCGACATTCGGGCATTTCCCCCTTTGCGTGCGTCCGGAAGCGCCCTCCGCAGGCGGTGAGGCGGGAGCTCCGTTGGCGTATCCCTTCGCCGCCGGGTTCCCCGGGCGGCTTTTCGGCTTCACATCCGCATCGGGGTCAACAAGATCGCTCATGCATCTCCTGGGCCTTTGCTGCCAACCGATCTTCTCTCATTTTCGCCGCTTTGTCAAAGTAAGACCGCAAAAGCAGATTGTGCGCGCTGCAGCCCCTTCCTGAGCCCTCTCCTGGCCCTGCGGGCCGCTCTCGCTCAAGGCTTCTCGGAAGCCTTCCCCCGAACGATCCAAAGCTCGACGCGACGATTCTTCTCCCGACCTTCCGGAGAGTCGTTTGAGGCCACGGGCATCTGGTCTCCCTCTCCTGCGGTTGCCGCAACGGGGATGCCCAGGACGCGAAGCGCCTGCCCGACGCTCTGCGCCCGCTCAACCGAAAGGCGCAGGTTGTAGGCCCGATCCCCCACGTTGTCCGTAAAGCCGATCAGGAGAACCGCTTGGCTCTTCTCTTCCCTTTCACCCATCAGCTTCGCCAGCCGCCGGATGTCGACGAGCGCCTTGTTGTCCAGCTCGGCGCTCCCCGTCCGAAAGCGGACGTCGAAGGCGACCCGGTTGCCCCCTTGGACGAGGTGCCGGTAGGCCGTGGGAGCATCGCGCGGGATTGCCATCTCCGGTTGAATCAAGGACTCGGCCCCTTTCGGGGACTTCGTCGCCGCCCCAACGAACCCCGCCTCCTGCACCCCCTGCTGGCCTCGATCGGAGAGAACGAATTGAATGAAGGCATCGACATCGGGATTCCGTCCGCTCCCCTTGGTGTAGAGGTAGAGCCGGGTCGAAAGGAGGTAGGACTCCGACTCGAGGGATGCGAAAGTCGGGGCAAGAGGCAGGGTTCCCTTCTCATAAAGGGCCAAGGCCTTGCAACTTCCGACGTGAGGCAGGTCGACGATCCCCAGGGCGTGCGCGTCGGCAGCGACTCGGGAGGAGATCTCCGCTCCGTTTTCCAGGCGAACGATGTCGGCTGACCCAGACGAACCCTCCAGCACGTGCTGGGCAAAGAGCTGCCAGATCCCCGAGGCGACCGGAGAGGCGTAGAGGACGATTTTCCCCGGAGGGAAGCCCACCGCCTGGCCGTCTGCGACCGATCCTCCGAAGACCCTGCGCAGCTCGGCCAAAGAGAGCTTCGACAGTGGATTGGCGGCCGAGACGACGGCCACGACACCGCTGACCCCGATCACATGCTCGGAATCCGGAGCCGTGAGGTTGACCGTCTTGCCGAAGGGCGCCGCCTCCTCCGAAGTAATCTTGCGGAAGGCCATCGCGATCTGCGCCCCATCGCCCGCCAGATCTCTCCATCCATCGGAAGTGCTCGAGCAGACGATCCGGACCGCAATCGCTTCCTCCCCGTTGGGCACCTTGCCCACGATCGCAAGAGACCGTCCGTCTTTCTCCCGCCGCACGGCAACCGCCTCTGCGCGCAGCTCGTCCGAGAAGAAAGCCTTTACCAGACCAGGAACAAGCTTCTCCCCCAAGATGCGCGAGCCCGAAATCGTAAAGAGCGTCCGCTCGTTGGCGGGAGGGACCTCCCGGGACGCGGGAGGGGATTGGGACGCCGGAGTGGGCGCGGGTTGCGGATGCCCGCGAAGAAAAAGCCAGAGCACGGTACCTCCCACCACCAACAGGGGGAGGAGCAGGAAGAGCACGGCTCCAGGCCTTTTCCTCCTCCTCGGACGGTGCATCGCCTCTTCTTCCGGAACGAGAGGACTCCCGCAGTCCGGGCAGACGAACTCCTTGCCTTCGGGAACTTCGATGACCTCGCGCGTATCGGCGCGCGTCGGACAGTTTCCGTAATTCCGACAAAGGCCTCGTCTACCCGGCATATCTCCCAAGCTTTCTCCTGCGGCTGCCCGCCCGGCGCAGCAGCCCTCCAGGCTCGCATGGCACGGCGTTATCCCTCCCCGCGGAGAAGCTTGATCGCCCGCCGCCCCCAGTCCGGGAAGAGCTTGGTCCGAGGATCCGATGGAGGGAGCTGACGCGAGAGCTCGTTGACCATGGCAGCCAGCCTCTGGGTCAGCTCGGTACGCCTCGGCTCCCGGCGCAGCTCCGGATCCGTGAGATGCTTGCCCACCGTTTCTTCTAAGACGAGGGCCTTCGGTTCGGGGAGGTTGGCCAGCGCCTCCGGAATCGTCGATCCTTCCAGGAAGATCGGCGTTTCGATCCCAAACTCGTCCTTGACGATCATCGCCAGCTCCTTCACACCCCGCTCGTTCTCCCGGTCGGCCACCAGCCCCAAGGCGCTACCGAGAAGAAGACCGGGTGCAATCCGGTCCTGGAGCTCCCCACGGCTCGGGAGAAAGAGGCTCGGAAGGGTTTGCCCATCCTCCTCGATATGAATCTCCATCCGGGCCCGCGCCGGATTGGGGCCATTCACCCGCTCAAGATAGCGAGCCCGGAGAAAGGAGAGCAGCTGGACGACGCGAAGCGGAAAGAGATTCGTGACGCTGGTCAAGATGATCTCGTTGGGCCGGCTGCCGTCCAGGAACTCCCGAGCCGTCGTCTGCACGCACTCCCAAAAGACCTCCCGCAGCATCTTCACGAAATCTTCCGCTTCCGGCGCTCTGGGGAGGATCACCGTGAAGGTGGAGACACAGATTTGCGCGCCCGGATTGATTCCGGGGGCCGATCTCTTGATCTCGTCCGGGTTGAAGATCAAGTAGTTGCCGGCGGACTTGACGATTCCATCGATAAAGAGCCGGAGCGCCTGCCGATCGCCGTATCGGTCGCGCAGCTTGTCGATGATGCTGACACCGATCAGCTTCTCCTTGCTGCTCTCGATGAGGTTATTGTGGGAGATCTTCGCATTCTCCATGCACTGGTTCTCGAGCACGTCCAGGAAGGTCGTTCGGTTGATTCTCTCGTTGAAGGTGCGGAAATCGAGCTTGTCGCCCAGCATGGCGACGAGCGCAGAGCGCACACGCTGCGTCTGCGTGAGCTGCTCTCGGGCGTCCTTGGTCAACCGACGCGTCACCGTTCGGACCAGGTCCGGGTCATAGAATCGGATGATCTGCTGCCGATAATCGACCTCCCCACCCTCGTCGACGCAACGCTCGGCGATCTGCTCCTCGAAGCTCTTGACCGCCTCGGAGATCATCGCCGAGCTTCGGTCGAGCTCGGCTTTCAATTGGGTGATCTCCTCCGTGAGGACCGGGGTAAACTTCTTGGCGAACTGCCAGCCTTCGATGCGCGTCCGGGTGGCATAGAGGTCCTGGAGCGTCAGCGCACACGCATCGAAGATCCGCTTCCGCTTCCCGAACATGTCGGAAATGACACCGACCTTCACCCACTCCTTCTCCTGATCCTTGAGCTTCTTGGCGAGAGCCTCCTCCTGCGCCTTCGCTCTGGTCACATCGTCATCGAAGCGCTCGAAACGGCTGCGTAAGTAGGTGATCACGGCACCGACCAGGCCACTGATCTCATGGACGGATCGAATGCCGTCGCGCCAGTTGCCGAAAAGCTCTCTTTCGAGCTTCTGCCGGATCTCCCGCGCCCGCTCCCGGGCGGAGGCCGATACGGTCTGATAGAAGGCTTTCACGCCGTGACCGCGGTATTGGTCGCTGAAGCGGACCTCGAGCCTCCCCTTGAGGCTGTCGAGCCATTTGGCTCCCTCCTCCCTCTCCTCGATCTCCTGCTTGAAGGCCCCGGCAACGGTCGTCCAGTAGCGCGTGATCGGCTGCCACCGGCCCTGCGTCCCATCGGCCTCCAGGACGGCGGCCGACAAGATCAGGTGCTCGTCGGAAAGAAGCCACCGCTCGAGCTGTTCCGGGGCGGTGACGTAGCTCATCAGATCGACGTTCTTGGCGTTGGGCAGGTAGCCCTCCGTCTCCGACCAGTTGTTATAGCGAAGCTGCAGGGCCGCCTGCCGGGCAAACTGGTAGGCGAGATATTCGGCGATCTCTTCCTCTGGCACGGCGATTCTCTTCACACCGAAGGTGAGCCACCTTTTGGATCGGACGCCACTGTTGGTTCCCGGGATGGTTTCGGGCATCCCGTCTCCATTTTCCGCGTTTTCCTGCCGGGCGAGGCTCGCCCAGTTCACCTTTCGGACCGTAACGATCTTCTGATAGAGAAAGTCCGCGACCACGTTGGGAATGTCGTCGACGCCGAGCGCGAGCCCATTCTCATTATGAGTGGTAAAGAGATAGGCACCGTTGAAGGGCGTCTGCAGATCGGTCATCTTGCCGCCGTTGCCCGCAATGTTGCAGGGAACGAATTTCCCGATGCTCAGCGCGTTGAGCTCCGCCAGCGCCGCATAGCCGTTGGCATGGTAGTTCCCAGTGTTCCAATTGGGCTTCGGATGCTCCTCGGGAAGGAGAAGATACCCGATGATGCGATATTGCAGGGAGTCGGGATAGAGGCGTCGAATCTGGCAAAGCGTGTCGATGATCGTCCCGCTTCCGGTCCCTCCCGCAAGACCAGTGCAGACGTGAAAGGTCACGCTTGTCTCCCCACCGGATTGGAGCTCGCGCACCTGCGTGGTGAGCCGATCGCAAAACTCGGTCGCATGGTTGGCAAAGAGGAATCGACCGAGCCTCCGTTTCTGGCCGCCGATCGCATCGCCCACGATCCCTCCCAAGATATCGTTCCAGATCGCGCGGTCGCCGATCCAGGGGCGGATTCCCGGGTAGTTGGTCAGATTTTCCAGAATGGAGGAGAGGTTGGCGCACCGAATGTGAAGCTGGCTGTTCGGGCCCAGCTGAACGCTCTGCCCCAGGATCTTCCAGGTCGGATCGTCAAGGCGCATCAGCTCATCGCTCGAATCGACGTAGAGGTACCCGACGCTCACCTCTTCCGGGCTCAAGCTTCGAAATTCCTGAAAGATGGTCTTTCGGACGGCCCGGATGATTTTGCCTCCCGTTCCGCCGAGGCCGATGATCATGTGGTTGGGATTCATCAATCCGATTCGCCTGGTATCCTGCTTGGATTCACACCGTCCGACCCACGCCTCGCCCTTCGTTTCGCCGACCGGTTGCCCCCTCTGCGCATCATCAGCAGAAACCTCCTCGGCTGCAGCAAAATCGCGCGCAGTCGAGAGCTATCCTGAATCGGATTACCCGCGCAGGGAAAAAAAGCAATCCCTTTTGCTCTGAAGCCTTGCGAGCGCCTCCTATCCTGGAAAGACGCGGGGGCACGAGCGGTCGAGCGCGCATCGAGCGGCCACCCTGCGTCTTGACTCGCCCCTCTCCCTCTCCTTACAACCCGAAGGCCTCCCTATGATCGGAGATCTGATCACCGTAACCAGCTCCTGCATCCTACTTTTCCTGCTCGAGGCAACGGGGCAGTTCGTGCTCGCCTGCGCGGTCGCCGTTCTCCTGGCAGGCGGCTGCTGGTGGCTGGCGAGCCACTACACCAAGCTCTGGAATCTCCTCTTTCACGCGAGCCCCATTCATCACATCTTTTGTGCCGTCGCCGCAGCAGCCACCTTGCTGGGCGCACTCCTCTATTTCGCCCTCAGCCATGCGAAGACGGCCGGCGAGCAGTTCGTCAATCTTTGGGCTGCTTCGCTTCAGGTCGACCAAGCCTGGAAGAGCAGCACCTTCCAGGCGGCTCGGAAGACCGTCTGGCAGCTCGGCCAGGAGCCCCACGACCCGGCCAAGTGGTATGATGAGCTCGGGGCCCCGAAGATCCCGCTCACGAACCAAAACACAACGTTTGTCGTCGCCAAGATCTACGCGAAGGGCGCTGCTCGGAATTTCCAGCGGATGCACCCTTTCCTGAGCTGGATCCTCTCCGTCCGAACTGGCGCGGCACAAGAGGCGGTCTCCCGGGACGTGCAGCAATACATCCAGGTCTATTCGATCTATCCGGATACTCGGGCAATCGAGATCGTGGCCAACTACATCAAGCGGGAGCTTGATGCGCAGACGCCGAAGCTCGTTCCCCGGCTCCGGCTGATCCTCTTGCTGCTCTTCTTCGCCGTCCAATCGGTTCCCTTTACGCTCATCGGCTGGGCCGCCTACCGGGACATTCAGGTCAGGATCTGATGCGGCCTCCCCAGAGAAGGCCCACGCTAGTTCTCGAGGACGAAGCGGATCGGAACCATCACATAGGACTCGATGGGAAGCCCTCCCATCGTTGCCGCCCGAAACCGCCACCGCCGGACCGCCTCGAGCGCGGCGCGATCGAGCGGGCCGAACCCCGAGCTCCGGCTCAGTGCGACCGATTGCGCCGTTCCGCGAGGAGAGACCAGGACCTTCACCACCACCGTCCCCTGCTCGCCCCGGCAACGGCACTCCTCGGGATAAGGAGGGGGCGGGTTGCTCAGATAGTCCGGCTGGGCGCTGGTGCCGCTTGCGCGCCTCAGGGTCGTCGCGTCCCGCCCCGCTCCCCAAACGCCCTTCCCTCGCTCGGCCACTGAATGAGACTTCCGCGCAGCCTTCTCCGGCTCCTTGGGCAGTGCAGCCAGGGGAGCGGGCTTCCGCTCGACCGCCTGCGCCATCTCCTCGGGAAGCGGCTTGGTGGGCGGTTCGGGTTGCGGAAGCGGTTGCGGGGTCACTTCCGGTTCCGACGCCCCTTCTACCAGGTCGACGGCGATCGACCTCTCTCCCAGCGCCATCCCATACTCGGCCCGTTTGACGACCCAGGCATCGGTTCCGAGCAGGATGCCTGCATGCAGCGCCACGGAGGCCAAAAGGCCGATCCACCGTCTCCGTTCCATCCCCTGATCTCTTCCTGTCCCACTGCCCGCAGGCGGCCGCTTGGCAGTGGCATACCTTCGCATGGATCCGGTTGCCGCCAAAGACATTTTTGCCGCTGGAAGGATGAGCTCGACCGTGCTCGCGGAAAGCCGGTTTGGCCTTGACGGAGGGGCTGCCGATCGCCCATAGGTCAGTGGCGATGAGTAGTCAACGCGTGCGGTTCAGTCTCGGGTCGACTCTCGCGGCTCTCCTGCTTGCTACCCTGGCCGGATGCGGCGGGCCCTTTGCCGAATCTACCCTGGAGGCTGCCAAGGACCAACCTTCGTTCGGTGCCCTGCGCCAGGACCCCGCCGCCTACCGGGGCCGACTCGTGATCTTGGGCGGCAAGATCGCCCAAATCCAGAACCAGAAGAACGCGACAGTCCTGGAAATCGTCCAAAGACCGCTGGGAGGCGACGAACGCCCGCGCTCGACCAATCAATCGGGCGGGCGCTTTCTCGCCGTGACTCCCAAGTTCCTCGATCCTTCGATTTACAAGCGCGGCCGCGAGGTCACCGTGGCCGGTCGTGTCAGCGGCATCCAGCCGGGAACCATCGGGAAGAGAAGCTACTCCTACCCTGTCGTCTCGATTTCTCAGATCCATCTCTGGCAGCCCGAGAGCAGCGTGGGGGCAGATTACGACTGGGCGATGATGAATTGGGGCTACGAGCCGGGCATGTGGGGGTCGGGAATGGGCTTCTTCCCGGGCTTTGGCATGCCGGGCTTCGGCATGTGGTGAGCGGCAGAAGGGATTCGCTTGTATGGCTCCGCAATTTCAGGGGTGGCCGCGGGCTCTCGCTTGCCTGATTCTTGCGACGCTTCTGTCCAGCTGCAGCCCATTCTCAAGCGAAGTAAAGCAGCAGGTGAAGGGTCAGCCGTCCTTTGCCGCGATTCGGCAGAACCCTTCCGCCTTCCGAGGTCGCATGGTCATGCTCGGGGGGACGATCGCCCAAACGAAGAACCTCAAGGACGTCACGCTAATCGAAGTGCTCCAGGAAAGGCTCGATAGCTCTGATCAACCGATCGACTCGGATAAGATCGGTGGTCGCTTCCTTGTCCGGACCTCGACCTTTCTCGACCCGTCGGTCTACAGCAAGGGACGCGATGTCACGGTCGTCGGACGCCTCGCTGCGCCCCAGCCGGGGGTGATCGGCGAAAAGCCCTACACCTATCCCGTGGTCGCCGCGACCCATATCCACTTGTGGCCGCAATACACGGCCGCCGACTCCTACTGGGGCTATCCCGGCATGGGCTGGGGCTGGGGCTATCCGGGGATGGGATTGGGCATGGGGTGGGGCTTTGGCCCTTGGTGGTGGTAGCAGTCCCCTTGAGGCTGGCACCGCCCTCTCCCATGCGCGCGCTTGCACCGGCTCGAATCGGCGGCTAAATTCCGTAGTGGCACATTCCTGAATGCCGAAGCTGGCTCCTCGTGCCGATCCAAATCCTCTCGGGGAAGGATCGAAAGCGATGAACACGCTCTTCTGGAGGCGGCTGGGGCGGCATCTTCTCCCGCTGTTCGCTCTGGTCGCCGTTAGCTGCAGCCCATTTCCCAACGAGGTCCAGCAGCAGGTCCAGAATCAACCCTCCTTCGCGACGATTCGAGGCAATCCTTCCGCCTACCGGGGTCGCACGGTGATGGTCGGCGGAACCATCCTCTATGCCAAGCATCGCAAGGGCGGCACCTACCTGGAAGTGCTCGAGAAGCCGCTCAATGCCTACGACCGGCCGATCGCCTCCGATCGAACCGGAGGCCGCTTCGTGGCGGGAACCTCGACCCTTCTCGACCTCAAGGTCTATGGCAAGGGCCGCGAGATCACGATCGTCGGACGGGTCGTCGGGCCCCAGCCAGGGCGAATCGGGGAGAGGCGCTACACCTACCCCCTGATTGCAGCGAGGTCCATCCATCTGTGGCGGGAGCACGTGGTGGACGACCACTGGAACGATCCACGCGTCGAGTGGGGCTGGGGCTATCCCGGGATGGATTGGGGCATGGGCTGGCCCTTGATGCCGCCGCTGACCTTCTGGTAAAGGGTGGCCCGAAGGGAGCGGCGTTCGCGGGGGTTGGAAGAGGCACGGGGTTGATGAATCGGCTCTTCGATGGCAAAAGGAGAACGATCGGTTGCCTCGCTCTCGCGGTGCTTCTTGCCGGCTGCAGCAGCCCATTTTCTGACGAAGTGAGGCGGCGGGTCCGCGACCAACCTTCCTTCAGCGCGCTTGTGCAGAAGCCTTCTTCCTACCAGGGCCGCATCGTAATGCTCGGAGGGGCCATCCTGCGAACAACGAACCTCAAGGCGGGTACACTGCTCGAAGTTCTCCAGGAGCGGCTTGACGGCTCCGATCGACCGATCGCCTCCGACCGGATCGGTGGCCGTTTCCTCGCACGGAGCGCGACCTTTTTGGATCCATCCGTCTATCGCAAAGGGCGTGATGTCACGGTTTTGGGGCACGCCCTTGGCATACAGGCGGGGCAGATCGGCGATCGGCCCTACACCTACCCCCTGGTCGCCGCGATGGAGATCCACTTGTGGCCCCAATATGGAGGGCAGCGCGACTCTCCCTCCTATCCAAGGAGGGATTGGGTCTGGGGGTATCCCGGAAAGGGCTGGAGCAATACCTGGGGCTCGGTTCCTCCGATGACCGTTCCTCAATGATCAGGCTTCCGTTGCCGACGCCTGGTCAGCGCGTCGCATGCATGGGCTCCGGTCAATCCCCGAAGGCGATGCCGACCGCGCGCGCGGCGGCGATCTCCTCGCAGTCGAGCGGAACGGTCTTGCTTTCGCGGACCGCGTCAAGAATCGGCACCGATCCCACGCGCTCGTTCTGAAAGGCGACCATCTCTCCGAAGCGTTTCTGCTCCACGAGCCGCACGGCGGCCACCCCGAAGAGCATTCCGAGATTCCGATCGATCGCCGTGGGAGGACCGCCGCGCTGGAGATGTCCCAGCACGACCTCCCGGCTCTCCCGGCCGGTCATCTGCTCGACCATCTTGGCCACATGCCGGCCAATCCCTCCCAGCCGAATTTCCCCCAGGAATCCCTTTTCCATCTCGTCGTCTTGCGTCACAAACTGGCCGTGATCCGGACGAGCCCCCTCCGCGACGACGATCATCGTCTGCAGGGCCCCTTCGGCGACGCGCTTGCGCACCTCGTGGGCGATCTTTTCATAGTGGAAGGGGATCTCGGGCAGAAGGATCACGTCGGCACCGCCCGCCAGGCCGCCAAAGAGCGCGATCCAACCGGCATATCTTCCCATGACCTCGACGACCATGACCCGCTTGTGGCTGACCGCCGTCGAACGCAAACGGTCAAGAGCCTGAGTGACAAACTCGACAGCCGAGTAGAAGCCAAAGGAGATCGAGGTCGCCGAGATGTCGTTATCGATCGTCTTGGGAACGCCGACGATCGGTAGCTTCGCCTCGAAGAGCTGCTGCGCGGCGGTGAGCGAACCATCCCCTCCAATGCAGATGAGCCCCCCGATTTCCAAGCCCTCGACCGTCTCCCAGACCTCGTCGAGCACCGCCTTGGGGATCTGGTGGATCTCGCCGAGCCCTACTCGGGTTGCAAATCGGCCGCGGTTGGTCGTACCCAGGATGGTGCCGCCAAGGCTCGCGATCCCGACGGTCGCGGGATCCTCAAGGATTCGATAGCGAACCGGAGAGAGGAGCCCCTCGAAGCCATCGATGAACCCAAACACCTCCCATCCGCGCTGAGAGGAGGCCGCCACCACAGCGCGAATCACCGCATTGAGACCCGGGCAGTCTCCGCCGCTCGTGAGGATGCCGACACGGAACGCCGCCATACCGCCCTATTGCCCGCGTCCGCCGTCTCTTCTTCCTCTCGTCGGCTCTTCAGTCGAGTCGACCCACGGTCTCTTCGATCGCGGAAAACCGGGGAAGGACGGTCGGATTGGCGGTCACTTCCGCATAGGCGATCTTCCCCTGCCGGTCGATCACGAAGGCCGCCCGGGCGGCCACATCACCGATGCCCAGAACCCCGGGAAGCAGGACCCCATAGGTCCTGGTAACCTCCTTGTTGAGATCCGAAAGAAGGGGAATGTGGATTCCTTCCCGCTGCGCCCATGCTTCCTGCGCGAAAGGGCTGTCCACGCTCACCGCAAGGATGGACGCATCGAGTCGCCCGTAGGCGTTGAGCGCCTCGGTCATGCGGCACATCTCCTCGGTGCAGACACTCGTGAACGCTAGAGGAAAGAAGAGAAGGACGACCTTTCTGCCACGAAAGGAACTCAGCCGGATTTCGACGAGCCCTTCCGGTGTCTTGCTCTTGAGCGCAAAGTCGGGTGCTGCTGTTCCTACCGGTAGCGCCATCGGGTCCTCCTTTCCCCTTCCCAAGCTCGCTTGGCCTTCTGCCGCCGAAAGAGGGAGCGGCTGATCGTCCGAGCCTTACTGCGCGGTCGGCTGCTCCTCCTCCAGACGCTTGTCGCGCAGAGCCGCCTTGCGGCTAAATTTATACCTCCCGCGATCGTCAATGCCGATGCACTTGATCCAGACCTCTTCCCCCATCCGGACGACCTCCTCGACCCGGCGGACGGGTGTCTCCGCAAGCTCCGATATATGGACCAGGCCCTCTCCCTTGCCGCGAATTTCGACGAAGCAGCCAAAGTCCTTGATCCCGCTCACGCGCCCCCGGTAGAGCCCGCCCACGACCAGCTCGCCGACCAGCTCCTCCACCATCTCCCGCGCGAGCGCCATCGCATTGCCATCGGGCGAATAGATGCGGACGGTCCCGTCGTCTTCCACGCTGAGCTCCGCACCGCTCTCGGCGGAAATCCGCTTGATGTTCTTGCCGCCTGGTCCGATCAGCAGCCCGATCTTGTCCGGATGAATCTTGAGCGTGTCGATGCGGGGCGCATGCTTGGAAAGCTCCTTGCGCGGCGCCTGCAAGACCTGCTGCATGAAGGCCAGGATCTGGCGCCGGGCTTCGGCGGCCCGCCCGATCGCCTCCTGCAAGAGCCGGATCGGAATCCCTGGAAGCTTCAGGTCGAGCTGAAACCCCGTGACCCCCTGCTCGGTGCCCGCCAGCTTGAAATCCATATCGCCGTAATGATCCTCCAAGCCAAGGATGTCGGTGAGAAGCACGTAACGACCGATACTGCCCGCATCGTCCGCTTCGGTCACGAGCCCCACGGAAATCCCCGCCACGGGAGCTTTCAGAGGCACCCCGGCGTCCATGAGGGAGAGCGTGCCCCCGCAGACCGAAGCCATGGAGGTCGACCCGTTCGACTCGAGAACCTCCGAGTTCACCCGAATGGCATAGGGGAAGCTCGATTCCGGTGGGACGACCTGCAAAATGGAACGCTCGGCCAGCGCGCCATGGCCGATCTCCCGTCGGCTCTGCCCTCCGATTCGCCCCACCTCCCCGACGCTGAACGGCGGGAAGTTGTAATGAAGGAGGAATCGCTTGGTCGTCTCCCCACCCCCGTAGGCGTCGATCTCCTGCGCCTCGCTCAGCGAGGCCAGGGTCGCCATGCAGAGCGCCTGGGTCTCTCCGCGCGAGAAGAGGGCCGTTCCGTGAACCCGCGGAAGGATCCCCGTCCGAGCCGATAGAGGCCTCACCTCGTCAAATCTCCTCCCGTCGCACCGTTTCCCTTCTTCCAGGACCCGGTGGCGGAACATCTGCACCTGGAGCTTCGTGAACGCCCTGGCGATGTCGGCGTCCGAAGCCGTCGGGAAACGCTCGCGGATCTTCTCGGCCAGTTCGGCGTTCAGTCGATCCAGTGCGTTCTCCCGGTCCTGCTTCTGCGGGAGATAGAGGGCTTCCTCCAGCCGGCTGCCCATCTGCTCGGCGGAGAATGCGACGATCTGGGGGTCTGCCAGATAAGCAGAATAACTCCTCTTTGGCCGGCCAACCTTGGCCGCGATCTCCTTCTGCCCCTGGATCAAGCCCTCGATGGCCTCTTGCGCCACCTCGAGCGCACGCTGGAAGTCAGCCTCCGGCAGCTCCCGGGCACTCCCTTCGATCATGAGCGCCTCGGTCTCCGTTCCCACGTAGACCAGATCGAGATCGCTGAACTCGCGATCCCGGTGGGTGGGATTGATCACCCATTTCCCCTCCAGTCGGCCCAGGCGAACCGCACCGACAGGACCGGCAAAAGGAATGTCCGATACCATCAAGGAAAGGGATGCAGCATTGATGGCCAGGATATCCGGGTCGTTTTGTGCATCTGCCGACAGCAGGGCGATGATGACCTGTGTTTCGTAAAAATATCCTTTGGGAAAGAGAGGCCGCAGCGGTCGGTCGATCATCCGCGCGGTCAGAATCTCCTTCTCGGTCGGACGCCCCTCCCGTCGAAAATACCCTCCCGGAATCCGACCTGCGGCGGCCGCCCGCTCCCGATATTCCACCTGGAGGGGCAGGAAATCCTGCTCCGGCTTGACTGATTTTGTGGAGACCACGGTCGCCAAGACCACGGTCTCTCCACAACTGACCACGGCGGCGCCGTCCGCGAGCTTGGCCAATTCCCCGGTTTGTAATGTGATCGGTGATTCGCCACAAGCGACCGATACGCGTACTGGAAGTTCCATTCCTAGTCCTTTCTTCTCTGCGATACGTGGAAGCCCAAAAATACAGGGCTCCGCTGCTCCAGTAGCAACGGCTACTTGCGCAACGACAACCGACCAATCAGGTCGCGGTAGCTGACAGGCTCCGTCCGATTCAAGTAATCCAGCAGCTTGCGCCGACGACTCACCATCCGCAATAGTCCGCGCCTCGAGCTATGATCCTTCTGGTTCTGTCGGAGGTGATCGGTGAGTTGCTGGATTCTTTGGGAAAGGAGGGCCACCTGTACGGTTGCCGATCCCGTGTCGCCGTCATGACGACGAAACCCGGTGATGATTGCTTGTTTCTTCTCCTGATCGAGCATCGCTTTTTCTTTTTCGGGTAAAATAATCAGAAAGGTTGCGCTTGGCCAATTGTTTTCTCACGGCAGGATGCGTTCACCCCGGGAAAACAGGGAATGCGGCCTTCCGGTCGAGCTTGATGCTCGCTCGCTGCTGGGGCAGGCACGACCGATGCGGCGCAAGTTCTTCCTCCCGGTCTCTTGTCAGCCGCTCTCCCGCTCAGTAGGGTGTCCCTTGCGTGCGGCCGCTCGAAACGTCTCATTCTCCCGCCTCCTTCCGGCTGCCCGAACGGGCGCAGGACAACCTTGCGCCGCGTACCGCAGCACTTCTTTCCGACTTTCTCGCCCTTCCCGATCTCTCCTTTGTCGAGGCGGGAAGCATTGCCGAATTGCTCGCCGATGCGCGATGGGAGGAGATTGAGCACCGGTTCGGGAGAGGCCTGTTTTTTGGAACTGGCGGCATTCGCAGCCGGACGATCGGCCGCGTTCCCACGGCGGCGGAGCGAGGGGGCGCCGATCCTGCGGATCCCCCGCGCTTCCCGGCGGTGGGAAGCGCGATGCTCAACGAGAGGACGGTCCGCCGGACCGTGCTCGGGTTCGCAGAGTACTTGCGGCGTGCGTCGGCCAGACGGCCGCTTTCCGTCGTGATCGCTCGGGACACGCGGCTCTTCTCGGCCGCTTTTGCCGATGTCTGCGCCGAGACCCTCCGAAAGCTCGGCTTCCAAATCTGGCTCTTTCCCGTGGAGCGCCCCACCCCGGAGCTCTCCTTTGCGATCCGTCGGCTCGCCGCCGACGCCGGCATCATGGTGACCGCGAGTCACAACCCGCCCTGGGACAATGGACTCAAGGTCTACCTCTCCGACGGCAGCCAGATCACGGCTGAGGCGGCCGAAGCCGTGAGCCGCTCCATCGAGGCGATCTCCTTCGCTAGCCCAGTGCCAGAAGGAGAAGCACCCGGAACTCTTTGCCATCTCGGGGCCGATTGCGACCAGGCCTACTTCGAGGCGATCGAATCGACGATTCTGGAGCCAGATGCGATCGAGAGCGCCCGGCGGTCGATCCGGATCGTCTATACCCCTTTGCACGGGGTCGGGGTCCACGCGGTTCCCGCTCTCCTCGCCCGCCAAGGGATTGCCTGCTCCCTTGCGATCGGCCAGGAATCACCGGATGGGCGATTTCCCGGCGTCTCCTCGGCGAATCCCGAGGATCCCCGGTCGCTCGCACAGGCGATCCGGCAAGCGGAAGCGGAGGGAGCCAATCTTGTTCTGGGCACCGATCCCGACGCCGATCGTCTGGGTGCCGCCACCTTCGATCCCGCCGCCGGGTGGCGCATCCTGACTGGGAATCAGATCGCGGCCTTGCTCGCCTATCACCGGTGCGAGCGAACCGTCCATCGAAGCGGAAAGGACCGGATCTCTGGAACCCCGGTCCTGCTCAAGACCTTCGTGACGACCGACCTGCTCCGCGCGATCGCCGAGGCTTCTGGGGTCCGCTGCGTGGAGACGCTGACCGGATTCAAGTATATTGCGGCCAAGCTTCGACGGTACGAGGAGATGGCGTCAGGCGATCCGCGGGATCGCCACTGGCTTGTCTTTGGAGGCGAAGAGAGCCACGGCAGCCTGGCGACCGATCGCGTGCGCGAGAAGGATGGCAACGCTGCAGCTCTTCAGCTCGTCGAGGTGGCCGGATGGGCTGCCAGAGAGGGGAAGACCCTCCTGGGCCTCCTGGACTCGCTCTACCGACGCTTCGGCTTCTTCGCCGAAAGGCTGGAGACCCTGACGCTGGAAAGCGCCGACGGGTCCGAGCAAAGAAGCCGGCTTCTGCGGTCGTTTCGGCAGTCACCTCCCGTCGGACCCGACGGCGTTCTCCCCATGGACACGGAGGACTTCGACCGGGAGCGCCATTGGGATGCCGATGGAGATCTCCTGCCCAGAGAAGCTTTTCTGCGCTTCTCCTTTCCCGGGGGAGAGCGTCTGGCGATCCGCTGCTCCGGTACTGAGCCCAAGATGAAGTTCTATCTCTTCCACCGGGCCGAGGCGGAAGACGACCTCCGCGCCCAGGAAAAGCGGGCGGAGGCGCGCCTCTCCTCTTGGTGGCAAACCATCGAGGCCGAGGTGGAGTCGCGCCGTTCCCGATGAGGCCTCCTCTCTCCGGCGGCCTCCCCGCAATGGATGCCGCCGTCCTCCTCCTCTACCTGATCGCCGTCCTCTGGGTAGGACTCCGGGCGGGGAAGCGACCGAAGACGGTCGAGCAGTTCGCGCTCGGCGGGCACAAGATGCCCTGGTGGGCGGTCCTCGGCTCCCTGATCGCGGCGGAGACCAGCGCGGCCTTCTTCCTGGGAACCCCTGCGGAGGGTTACGCGCTCGGAAATTATGAATATCTTCAGCTTTCGCTGGGAACGGTCCTCGCCCGCGTCCTGGTCGCCTACCTCTTCGTCAAGCCCTATTTTACCTACCGTGTCACCTCGATCTACCAGTTCCTCGATCTCCGTTTCGGCCCAAAGACCAAGTCGGCCGCATCCGCGACCTTCCTGCTGACCCGCCTGCTCGCCTCGGGTGCCCGCCTCTACGTTGCCTCCATCTTGCCGGTACTCGCCGTCAAGCTGCTTTGGGGAGGTGGCGTCTCCGCCGGGCAGGAGCTCTCGATCTATACCGCCTCGGCCCTGCTGCTCACGCTCTTCACAACACTCTACACAGTCGCCGGAGGGATTCGTGCGGTCATCTGGACTGATCTGCTCCAGGCCGGCCTCATGCTTTCCGGTGGCCTCCTGACTCTCCTGCTGCTCTTCCAAAAGATCCCGTGGGGATCGAGCTCTCCGCTCACCGAAGCCGCTCACCTCCTGGCCGCCCTCCCTTGGGCCGAAACGGGAATCGATCCCCACCGGAATCTCTGGGAGAACCTCGGTTTCGTGCTCTCCTCCGACTATACGATCTGGGCCGCGCTGATCGGCTCGACCTTCATCACGATGGCGACTCACGGAGCCGACCAGGACCTGGTGCAGCGCCTTCTCACGGCCAAGAACCATCACCGGAGCCGGCTCTCGCTGATTCTTTCCGGGCTGACCGACGTACCGCTGGTCTTCCTCTTCCTGACCATCGGAATCTTTCTCGGCCTCCTGGCGCGCTCCACAAGCGACCCTCGTCTCCCCGCACAGGCCAACGAGGTCTTTCCCTATTTCATCCTCTGCCAAACCCCTCCGGGTGTACGCGGCCTCCTGGTGGCGGCCATCTTCGCGACCGCGATGGGCTCGCTCTCGGCCGCCTTGAATGCTCTGGCGACCTCCTTTTGCGAGGACTGGGCCTTCCGATTCCTTCCCGTTGCCTCCGACGAGAAGGCCCGGGTGCGCCTTCTCCGGGGCTCTACGGTACTCTTCGCTCTGCTGAGCGTGGCGATCGCTTGCGCGACCGCCTTCTTCGCCCTCCACTCGCCGAAATCCCGCATCCTTCCGATCGTCCTCGGGCTCTTCGGATACACCTACGGCCCTCTTTTGGGCGTCTTCCTCCTCGGAGTGCTCACCCGAAGCCGGGGAAGCGACCTCGGGAACTGCCTGGCGATGAGTTGCGGCCTGGCGGTGGTTGCCCTGCTGAGCGGGGCACCTCAGGCCCTCCTCGGCCTCGTTTCGCCGGCGGAGGCGGGCCGGCTGGCCTGGTTCCCGAGCGTCTCCTTCCCTTGGCGAGTCTTCGTGGGCAGCATCTCGACCTTCCTGGTCGGCCTCTGCTTCCGCTCCTCCGCGCGCCTCTATCCGGCCGCGGAAGCGTGAGCAAGCTCCTTCTGATACAACGCGGTCGCCTCCTCCACGCTCGCTCCGTCCAGGGTAATCGCCGAGATCGCATTGCAGAAGGCCACAGCTTCGGGCAGGGCCCGCTGATGGATATTCCTGCCGGTCGCATTCCCCGAAGCTCCCGCCTCATGGATCTGCGCATGGAGCCGCGCCAGGAAGTCGGGCACGCTCTCTTCTTTGCCTCCGGCACAAATCAGGCGAGTCCGCCCCGCCGCGCGGACCGCCTCCCGGAGTGCCGCCGCGTTCCGTCCGTCCTCCGCCTTCGGCTCGTTGACCTTCACAAAATCGGCTCCCAAGCAAGCGGCGAGCCCGGCCACTCCGGCGATCAGATGAGGGTCCTGCTCGCTCGAAACAGCCTCCCCGCGGGGATAGGCCCAAAGGATTGCCAAGAGGCCGCGCTGGTGCGCCTCGAAGACGAGGCGGGCCGCCTCCGGCAGCATTTCCGGCTCCGCTCGGCTGCCGGGATAGATCGTATAGCCGACACCTAAAACCGGCAGGGAAGAGTTTTCCCGAAACCGGTCGAGCTGCTCGAAGTCGAGCCACTGGTAGCTCTCCGGATCGCCCAGCTTGGTGGGGATCAGATGCGTCTTGCTGTTGAGCTTGACGACGTAGCGAATGCCCGGGTAGTCCGCTCCATAGCGAGCGATCAAGCCGAGCTGGGTCGCCATGACCCCGATTCGAGCGCGAGAGGCGATCTGGAAGAGATGCTCGGGATCGGCATCGTCCTCGGAGATTCCGGGCCCGTAGAAGTCGTCGTTCAAATGCTCGACCTTCTGGTCGGCGGCCATCATCATGAGCCGCCCGGTTCCTCGGGTCATCTCCTCGAAGTTCTGCTCATAGAGCCGCCGCAGATCGCTCGGGACATCGAGCGGCGCTTTCTGGATGGGCGATAGACTCATCTGGTCCTCCTGGGGGTTGGCCCGGCCATGCCCTGAAGCGGGATCGCCCTGGGCTAGCGGGAGTGGATGAAAATGAGCTTATCGAGGCTCTACCGGCTTGGCAAGACCGGCGCGAGCCCGAGCTCGGGAGCCTGCTCAGCGCGTCACGCCCCGCTCGGAGGAGCGCAAGAACTCGAGAAGAGTCGCCACCTCCGCGGTCGATTCCCCGCTCGCCTCGACCGCCTCGATCCCCTGGCTCAGGTTCTTGCCCTCCTCGAAAAGGAGCCGGTACGCCCGGCGCAGGCTCTGCACCCTCTCTTCGACGAACCCGCGCCGCCTGAGCCCAATCAGGTTGAGGGCACGAAGGCGCGCCGGATTCCCATCGACCAGGCAATAGGGCGGAACATCCTGAACGACCTTGGTGCAGCCTCCCAGCATCGAGTGCGCGCCGAGCCGGCAGAACTGGTGAACCGCCGTCAACCCGCCGATCGTCACATGATCCCCAACCTGCACATGACCCGCCAGGGTGGCGTTATTGGAGAAGACGCAGCCGCTCCCGACGACGCAATCATGGGCAACATGGGCATAGGCAAGAAAAACGTTGTCTGAGCCGATCACCGTTCGTCCACCCGCTCCGGTCGCTCGATTGACCGTCACGAATTCCCGGAATCGATTGCCTGAGCCAATGGAGAGATAGGTCGGCTCCCCGCGATACTTGAGATCCTGGCTCTTCTGCCCGATCGAGGCGAAGGGGAAAAACTCGTTGCCGGGCCCGACCTCCGTTCTTCCCACCACCGATGCGTGGTGATGGAGGAGGCATCCCTCCCCCAGGCGCACCTCCGCGCCGACGAAGGCGTAGGGTCCCACCTCAACGCCGTCTGCCAGCAGGGCCCCAGGCTCCAGGATCGCGGTGGGATGGACCGAGGTCGCCATCGTCTGCCGTCAAATGGAGTCGACCAGCGCGAAGAGGAGATCCCCTTCGCAGGATACCTGGTCGTTGACCAGGCACCTTCCCGAAGCCCGGCCGATCTTGCCCCGGAAGCTGACGAGCTCCGCTTCGACGATGAGCGTATCCCCCGGCATCACCGGCCGGCGGAACTTCACCTTGTCTGCGCTCATGAAGAATCCGAGCTTCCCCGCATTGCCCGCCTGCCGGAGCAAGAGGATGCTGGCCAGCTGGGCCATGGCCTCGAGCTGTAGCACACCCGGCATGATCGGATGTCCGGGGAAGTGGCCTTGAAAGTAGGGCTCGTTCATGGTCACCGCCTTCTGCCCGACCGCCTTGGCGTTTCCTTCGAAGCGGAGGACGCGGTCGATCATCAGGAAGGGGTAGCGGTGCGGAAGAATCTTGAGGACCTCCCGGATGTCCAGAGCCCCTTCGCCCGTGGGAATATTCTCAAGCGGCATGAGCTGGGAAACATAATCCCGGTGCGCCTTCTGGAGTGCCCGCGCCATCTCCACGTTCAGGGTGTGGCTCGGCTTCGCCGCAAGGATATGCGCTTTGAGCCGGTGCGGGAAGAGGGCGAGATCCCCGATCATGTCGAAGACCTTATGACGGACGAACTCATCCTCGAACCGGAGGGGCTCCTGACAAAAGACGGTATCCCCGCGAATCACGATCGCATTTTCGAGGCTCCCCCCCTTGATCAATCCTTTTTCCATCAGAGGCTGTACCTCCTCGTAAAAGACAAAGGTCCTGGCGGGGGCAATCTCCGCGGCAAAGCGCTCGGGGTCATGCTCCCAATGGAGGAACTGCGTGAACTTTCCGGTATGCGTCACCTGGGTACAGGTGAGAGAGAAGGATGAGCTCGGCCAAGCGACGAGGTAGGCTCCATCCCTGCCCTGGACGTAGAGAGGATCCCGCAACTCGAAGAACGATACCGGCCGATCCTGCTCGACGAGCCCCACGCGCCGGATCGCCTCGACATAGATCCTTCCGCTGCCGTCCCCAATCGGCGGCTCGTTGGCGCTGAGCTCGATGAGAGCGTTGTCGACCCCGCTGCCCCGCAGGCTCGCCAAGACATGCTCGACCGTGTGGATCTTCACGTTGCCTTCCCCCAAGGTCGTCGCCCGCTCCGTCTGCCGCACATGCTCGATGCGGGCGGCGACGGTGGGCTCATCGGGCAGATCCACCCGCTTGAACAGGTAGCCCGTGTCGGGGTCGGCCGGACGCAACACCAGGGACACCGGTTGGCCCGTGTGCAGGGAGCTCCCTTCGATCCGAACGGGCTCGCGCAAAGTCTTTTGTCGAATCACTCTCTTCTCCTCCTGCTTCGTCTAACCTGGGATCCAGGAAACGAAAAGCTTCTTCTCATCGCGGCTCCTGCGCAACGGCTTCCCGCCGCGCGGACGCAAGACTCGGCTGGCGAGAAGGGCGCGGAATGCGGTATGCCATAGGGGATGATCGGCAGGAAGACAAGCTTTCGCCCGCTCCATGCGCTTCTCTCGGTCGGCCTGGGGCTGGCAACCCTCTCCTGCTCCCGCCCCTCCCACCTCGGGGAGCGGCCGATCTTCCCGATTCCCAAGGACGCCGACGTCTCCCAGGCCCAGCCGGGGAAACGGGGCGGCCTCTTCGTCGAGGTCAGCCCCGGAGAGCCCAATACCTTCAACTGGCTGGTCGCTGAAGACGCCTCCTCGGCCTCCTTTCTCGGCCTGCTCTTCGATGGGCTTACCTCGTACAACCCGATTCGGGAAGAAGTCGTTCCGGCACTGGCCAAATCGTGGGAGGTCGAGGCGGATAGCCGCACCTTCACCTTTCACCTTCGCGAAGGGTTGACTTGGAGCGACGGCGTCCCCCTGACCGCCGATGACGTTCTCTTCACCTTTCAATGCGTCTACGACCCGCGGTATCCCAACCGGAATTCCTACGACCTTTCGGTCAACGGCAAGCCCTTCCTGGTCGAGAAGCTCGACCGCCATACCGTGCGGATCCGCACCCCGGAGATCTTCGCCCCTTTCCTGCGCTACATGTCCGGGGTGACGATCATGCCGAAGCATCTCCTCCAAGGCGCCTATGAGGACGGAACCCTGCTCCGTGCCTGGAGCATCTTTACCGCGCAAAAGACGCCCGGGGCGATTGCGAGCAGCGGCGCCTTCCGCTTGCACAGCTACCGACCCGGCCAGCTGATCATTCTCGATGCCAATCCCCGCTATTGGCGGGTCGATTCAGAGGGCCGCCGTCTCCCCTACGTCGACTTTCTGATCGTCAAGTTCGTAAAGGACCAGAACGCCAGCGTGGTCGCCTTCGCCTCCGGGCAGACCGACGCCGACACGATTCCTCCCGACGACGTCGCGTGGGTCCGTCGCGGGGAGACGATCTACCACTACACGGTGCACGACCGGGGCCCCTCTACCGCATCGACCTTCCTCTGGTTCAACCAGAATCCGGGCCGCGACAAGAGCGGCAAGCCCTTCGTGACCCCCTATAAGCTCCGTTGGTTCCAAGACCGCCGCTTCCGACAGGCGATCTCCTATGGGATCGACCGGGAGGGCATGGTCAAGGGCATCCTCTTCGGCCGCGGCCAGCCTCTGTGGGGACCGGAAAGCCCGGCCAACACCAAGTGGTTCAACCCGCGAATCCGCCAGTATCCCTTTGATCCCGCACGCGCCGAGCAGCTGCTGACCGAAGCGGGCTTCCATCGTCGGGGAGACGGCACGCTCGAGGATGCAGAGGGTCATCCGGTGGGCTTCACCCTCCTGACCAACCAGGAGAACTCCCTGCGCACGGCGATGGCGACGGTCTTCCAGCAGAACATGAAGGCGCTGGGCATCGATGCGCGGCTCCAATTCCTCGACTTCGGGGCGCTGGTGACCAAGATCAGCGACTCCTTCGACTACGAGGCCTGCCTGCTCGGCTTGACGGGAGGAGGCGATCCCGCCGACGGCATGTCGGTCTTCATGAGCAAGGGACGGCTGCACCAGTGGCATCCGAGCGAGCCCGAGCCCTCCACTCCTTGGGAGGCCCGGATCGACTCCCTCATGCTCGCCCAGCTCACGACCTTGGACGAAACGGTTCGCAAGCGCGATTGGGACGAAGTCCAGCAGATCCTCAGCGAAGAAGTTCCCTACATCTATCTAGTTACACCCAACATCTACGCGGGGCTGCGGGACAAATGGCGCAACGTCCAGATCCCGAAGATCGGCTCGGTCGTCTGGAATCTGGAAGAGGTCTGGTGCCCATAGGCACACAGCTCGCAGAGTCCGTCGAAAATCCCAGATTGATCCTTCGATCGCCAGTTCGGCCAACTCCACCAGGACTTTCCTGTCTTTTCCGGCACCAGCGACGCGGCTCCCGAGGCGCTATGGCTTGGGCGGCTGCTGGGAGCGTCGCAGGAAATCCAAGGCCGAGTGGATCGCCCGCTCGACCCCGGCCTTCACCGCTTCCCTTGCGAGGGCGGCGACCCGCGGGCTGAGGTCCTCCTGGGGATCCCGGACCGTCCCGGTCACCGCCACCGGAGCCCAGAGATATCCGCCCCGCTCCTCGGAGAAGATCTTTTCCCGAGCGCCCGGCAAGAGGGCCACCCGCTCCGGGGAGAGACCCACCATCAAGCTGCCATGGAGCTGCTCTCCTTGGACGCGGAGGTCCCCCTCGACCCGCAGCCGACCCTTGGATTCGATCGCAATCCGCTCGAAGGTGAGCCCCTCGGGTCCCGCTCTCAGATGCGCCTCTGCCTGGTCGAGGGGAAGCGCCTCGCCCGCACCACCCTTGAGCGCCAGCCCCACGAGCCAGGGGAGATCCTCAAGCTTCCCGTGGAACAAGGATAGATCGGCATCCACCTTCCACGGCCGCCCGCGGGCGGCGTCCAGCTCCCCTTTGGCCTCCAACTCCCCTTCGACCCGATTCCGCCACGCCTGAGGCAGCCACGGCGAAAGCGCGACTCCCGAGGACGAAAAATGGAGCTCGCCCCGCTCCGGTTCCTCCCATCGAAAGCTCCCGGCGAGGCGGATCGATCCCGAGCCCTCGGAGTGGAGCTTCCCCTCCTCCAAGGAGATCGCACCCGAGTCGAGGCGGAATCGGAGCTCTTCGAGGGCGAGGCTCGGTAATGAGGCGCAAGTGAGCCTGCCTCCGCTCGCCCTGCCGTTCCACGCCGATGCGTCCGCCTCCATCGTCACGCGGGTTCCCGTCAAGGCTCCCCCACCGAGGATGGATGCGGGCCAGCGGAGATCCGCCGTTTCGATGTCTCCCCGATCGAGGCTCACCCGGCCGAGCCCCGCCGCCAGCTCGGGCGCTCCGCTCGCCTCTTGCCGCGCGGCTGGCTGGGCGCCGGAGCGCATGGGCTTTTCCTCCGGCCCGACGGAGCGAAAGGCAAGCTCCAGATGGCCAACCCGGAGAGGATCGATTCGCCAGATCCCATGGGCCAGCGCGGAGAACGGAACGCGGGCCTCCAGGCGCTCGGCCCGCAGCTCCGCGATCGGGGAGCTGGGGCCGCCGACCCCGGAAAACTCGTCGCTTCCGAGCGCAATGCCGCGAAACCGGAGCGGGGAAAAGCGACCCTCAACCCCGATCGCCTTCGCGACCGCCCGCGAGAGGTAGGAACGGAAGCCCTCTCCGTTCCAGTAGGCCGCCGCCACGCAAAAGACGATAGCCAAGGCCCCCAGGAAGACCAATCCCAGTAGTCCGAAAAGTTTCTTCACCATCTTTTTCCCGGCCGCATCTTCCCAATCTTCCCAAAGATCCAACGCTCTCTCCTCCCCCGATCGGCTGCGGCCCGTTTCCCGCCCGAGGAAAAGTATTGTCTTTCCCCCACTTCCGAGCCCTTATCAAGAGCCAAAACTCGAAAGGCGACCAGCCTCTTTCCGATGGTTCTATTCGTTCTCCGACGCCTGCTCTTTCTCCTCCCTCTGCTCCTCGGCGTAACTCTGCTCGTGTTTTTCCTCATGTCGCTCACGCCAGGCAACTTTCTGACCCCGATCAAGGCCCAGCGCGACATCAGCCCCGAGTTTCTCGCCGCCCTCGAGAAGAGCTTTGGGCTCGACCAGCCCTGGTACACCCGCTATCTCCTCTGGCTGCGCAACGTACTGCACGGGGACTTTGGCTATTCCTGGACCTATAAGGTTGCTGTCGTCGATCTGCTCTGGCAACGGGTGCCCGCGACCCTCCTCCTCAATCTGACGAGCTTCGCCTTCGCCTGGACGGTCGCGATCCCTCTCGGTGTCCTCGCGGCCGTTCATCGAAATTCCTGGTGGGATCGCCTGACCGCTTTCCTCGCCTACGCTTCCCTCTCGATCCCGGAGTTCTTCCTCGCGCTTCTCGCCGTCTATTTCGCTGCGCGTACAGGCTGGTTTCCGCTCGGGGGCCTCATGTCGATCGAACATGAGTTTTTTTCCCCCGTCGGCCGCCTCGCCGACATCGCCTACCATCTGGTACTCCCGACCTTCGTCCTCGGCCTCGGCGGAGTCGCTACCCTGATGCGCATTCTGCGCGCCAACTTCCTTGATGTCATCCGCGCCGAATATGTCACCGCCGCGCGGGCCAAAGGGCTTCCGGAAAACGTCGTGATCTGGCGACATGTCTTCCGGAATGCGGTCAATCCCCTCTTGAGCACCCTGGGCTACGTCGTCGCGGGACTCCTGAGCGGCTCCTTGCTCGTGGAAAACGTGATGAGCTATCCCGGCCTGGGGCAGCTCATCTATTCGGCCTTCATTCGCCAGGATCAGTTCGTGGTCCTGGCCTCAGTCGTCCTCAGCTGCATCCTGCTCGTCTTGGGCAACCTCTTCTCCGATATCCTGCTCGCCTGGGTCGATCCCCGCGTCCGTCTCCCCGCCCGATGAACTCTCCTCCCGCGAAAAGCTCCGGTCTCTGGCGTCAGGTGATCTCCCGCCCGCAGGGAGCCTTCGCTCTCGGGCTCCTCGGCTTTCTCTACCTCTGCGCTCTCTTCGCCCCCTTCCTGGCCCCTTACGGGCCCAGCGACCAGGATCTCCAAAGGACCTATCATCCCCCGATGGCCTTGACCTGGACGCGGGAAGGCCTCTCCGTCCGCCTCTACGAAAATGCCGACCCCACCCAGGCGCTCTACCAGCCGATCCCCGGCAAGATAGCCGTCGTCCGCTGGCTGCCGCTCGGCCATCCCTACCGCCTTTTCGGCCTCTTCCCCTGCCGTCGCCATCTCTTCGGAGTCGAACCCCCGCAAAAGATCTATCTTCTGGGCAGCGACAGCACCGGCCGCGACGTCTTCACCCGCCTGCTCTACGGGGCGCAGGTCTCGCTGAGCATCGGCTTGATCGGGATTTCGATCAGCCTGGGCGTGGGCCTGATCGCGGGCGGCCTCGCCGGATACTTCGGCGGTTGGTTCGACTCGCTCGTCATGCGGACGACCGAGCTCTTGATGGCGATTCCGGGGCTCTATCTGCTCCTGGCCCTGCGAGGAGCCTTTGCGAGCCAATTCAGCTCGGGCGAGGTCTATCTGCTGATCGTAGTCATCCTGAGCTTCCTTGGCTGGTCGGGGGCGGCTCGGGTCATCCGCGGGCTGGCCCTCTCACTACGGGCTCAGACCTTCGTCGACGCCGCGATCGTGACGGGTCTCTCTCCCTGGCGTATTCTGTGGAGGCATCTGCTCCCCAACCTGGCGAGCTACCTCCTGGTCGCCTCGGCGCTCAGCATTCCGGGGTACATCCTGGGGGAAGCCGCCTTGAGCTTCCTCGGCATCGGCATTCAGGAGCCGGCGGCTTCCTGGGGCCTGATGCTCGCGCAAGCGCAGGAGATGAAGGTCTTCATGTGCAACTTCTGGTGGCTCCTCACGCCCGGAGCGGCGGTTTTCCTGACGGTGGCCGCCTTCAACCTGCTCGGGGATACGCTCCGGGACGTGATCGACCCCCATTTTCGCACCGGCAGCCGATAATCCTTTCCTTACTATGGCCGCTCCAGATGTCACCCCCCTTTTGGAGGTTTCCGATCTCTCGATCGAGTTTGCGAGCGCGGAACGGACGGTCCTCGCGGTGGACGGCGTCTCCTTCTCCATGGCAGCCGGCTCGACCCTCGCCGTCGTTGGAGAAAGCGGCAGCGGCAAAAGTGTCACTGCCCTCTCGCTCGGCCGGCTCCTCCCCTCGCCGCCCGCCCGCATCCGCTCGGGGAGGATCCTCTTCGAGGGGATCGATCTCCTGACCCTCCCTGAGCCGGCTCTGCGCCGCTACCGGGGAGGGAAGATCGCCTACGTCTTCCAAGAGCCCTCCACCTCGCTCAACCCGGTCTTTTCGGTGGGCTTCCAGCTAAGTGAAGCGATGGCGCTGCACCGGCACGATCTGGCGGATCGGCGCGGAGCCGGGCTCGCGGCCTTGACCGAGGTAGGCATCCGGGACCCGGAACGGTGCTGGAGGAGCTATCCGCATGAGCTCTCGGGGGGGATGCAGCAGCGCGTGATGATCGCGATGGCGCTAGTCTGCCGGCCGCGGCTCCTGGTCGCCGACGAACCGACCACCGCCCTCGATGTCACCATTCAAGCGCAGATCCTGAGCCTGCTGCGCGACATTCGCAGCCGCTTCGGGATGGCGATCCTGCTCATCACCCACAATTTTGGCCTCGTCAAGGGATTCGCGGACCATGTCATCGTCATGTTCCGGGGGAAGATCGTCGAGCAGGGGCCCACCGATTCCCTTCTCGCCCGCCCCCGTCACCCCTACACACAGGCGCTGATCGCCTGCGTCCCCCGCCTCGGAGAATCCAAGAAACGGCTCACCACGATCGACTATGCCAGACTCGATAGCCTCCTCGCCCCTTCCTGATTCGGCCGATCCCGCCCCGATGCTCCTCGAAGTCACAGACCTCGTCGTCCGCTACCCGCTGCCCGGCGGCCTCTTTTTTCGCTCTCGCCGCTTCGTCGAGCCCGTCAAGGGGGTCTCTTTCGGCGTCCGGGCGGGCCAAACGGTCGGCCTCGTCGGCGAGAGCGGAAGCGGGAAGACGACGATCGGGAAAGCGGTCGTCCGGCTAATCGCGCCCCACTCGGGGGAGATCCGCTACCGGCAGGAGAGAATCGATGGCCTCTCGGGCGCGCGGCTGCATCCCTACCGGAAACGCGTCCAGATGATCTTTCAGGACCCGCACAACTCCCTCAATCCACGGCTTTCGGTCGCCCGCATCCTCGGAGAGCCGCTCGAGATCCACTTTCCGGCCCTCCGTGCGGAGGAGCGGCGCTCCCGGGCGGCCGACCTGCTCCGGCGCGTCGGGCTTCCCTCCGACTCCCTGGACCGCTTTCCGCACGAGTTCTCCGGAGGCCAGAGGCAACGGATCGGCATCGCCCGGGCACTTGCGGTCGAGCCCGAGCTCATCGTCTGCGATGAGCCGGTCAGCGCTCTCGATGTCTCCGTCCAGGCGCAAATCGTCAATCTCCTCCAGGACCTCCAGCAAGAGTTCGGCCTCGCCTACCTCTTCATCTCCCACGACCTGGCGGTCGTCGAGCACATGAGCGACGAGGTGCTGGTGCTCAACGAGGGCAGGATCGTCGAGGCGGCACCGCCCGAGGAGCTCTACCGGAATCCCAAGAACGAGTACACGCGGAAGCTCCTCGCGGCTGTACCCTCTCTCTAGTGGCCGTGCCTCCTTCCCGCCCCTCAGCAGCCGAGCCCGGTTGGGTCGGGCCGGAGCAGATCGCGGCCTTCACGGCGGCCGGAACGACCATGCATCGGCTCTTTTCGGGCCCGGGTGGCTGGATCGAACGGCTGGGCCGAGACCTTCTGATTTCCTGCAGCTCCCCCGAAACCCTCGCTTCCCTCCTGGTCGAGCTCGAAGGTCGGAAAAGCCGGCTGGCCCTGCCGATCGATCGGATCTTCCTGCGCAAGCGGTGGGAAAGACAGGGAAGCCCCAAGCTGACCCTTCTTTCCGGCGACCCTTCTCTTCCGATGGAGACAGCGGCCCAGGAAAGCGGGCTCGCCTACCGCCTCCGCTTCGACGCCGGAGAGTCGACCGGCTTCTTTCTCGATCAGCGGGAGAATCGTTCGTTCCTTCGGAAGAAGAAGCCGCTCCGCCTCCTCAACCTCTTCGCCTACACCTGCTCCTTCGGCGTCGCGGCGGCCTCGGCGGGCGCCCAAACCTGGAATGTCGATCTCTCCCCCCGCGTCCTCGAATGGGGCAAGGAAAACTACCGCTTGAATGGCCTCGACCCGAACGCCCACTGGTTTCTGGCGCGGGATGCTCGGGCGATCGTCCCCTATCTCCTCCGGCGCAAGGTGCGCTTCGACGCCTGCGTGATCGATCCTCCGACCTACGCCCACGGGCGGAAGGGCGGCGACTTCTCGCTCCCCCGCGATCTCGCGGGACTGCTCTCGGGGCTCTTCCCGCTCTGCGAGCCCGGCGCCCTTCTCCTGCTCTCGACCAACTTTGGGCCGTGGCATCCCGATGACCTCTTTCGCGAAGGGTCCCGCGCTGGCGAGCGGGCGGGAGCGAAAGTCGAGCCGCTGCCGCCTTTGCCTCATCCCGCGGATCTGCCCGAAGGAACTGGACCCGCCACCCTCTGGCTGCGAATCAGTCCTAGGACCTGAGCGGGCAATGGCAGCTCCACCTTGCCTCTCGCATCGAATCCCGCCGGGCGACCGGCCGGGGCGAGGATAAGCTCAACTTTCCGCCTGCAGCCGCGCTCCGGCTCGACTCCGCGACGGCGGCGGACGGAAAGAGGCTTACCCGTGCCGCCGTATGGCATCGAGCGCCGCTCGCATCTTCGGCAGCTCCAAGGAGAATCCGGGAAGCAGAGGCGTAGTCAAGGTGTCGTCGAAGCTCTTGACGGCGACGGGCTTCTCAGCGGATTCCGCAAAACGATAGATCCGCGCCGTTTCCCCTTCCCAATCAAAAATCCAATATTCTTGAACCCCGGCTTCCCGGTAGATGGCCACCTTGGGTCCCAGGTCGATCTTCTCGGTCGACGGAGAGAGAATCTCGATCACAAGAGCCGGAACAACTCCTTCCTGGACGTTCGCTTTGAGATTGGCCTTTTTCAGCTCATCGCTCGGGATGTAGCAGAGGTCGGGAACCACTCCTTCGCGATCGGCATTTGCGATCCCAGGAAAACGAAATGCGACGTTGCGCTCGATCGTTCCCAGAGGCTCCTGCCGAAGGTAAAATCCGATCTCGAGCTCGATCTCCTTTGCCAACCGGCTATTCCCGTAACTTTCTTCGGTCATGATCAGATTCCCATCGATCAGCTGCCAATGCTCTCCCACGGGAGTCGCAAGCCACTCTTTCACGGTGTGCGGTCCGAGAGTCGTCGTCATGGCCATCTCCTTCCGTTTCGACGGTACTAGCGCCTCGATTCGACGGCAAGGCCGAGACCTTCCCCCCCCATCCTGCTCCCCCTGTCTCAATGGCGCTCGGCCACCAGCCGGTAGGCCCCACGGAGGGTGATCTCGACATCGAGTTTCCAATGCTTCACCGAGAGCCCCAGGGCCTCCACGAGCTCGCCCCCCAGGAAGCCCGCGCGGACGGCGGCCCGGCTCTCCTCATAGGCGGTTCGGCTTAGGCCAAAGGGCCGGAGGAGACGGAGCTCGGTCAGATGCAATTCGCGCCGAGCCGGCTCGACCGCGAGCAGGAGCCGGCAGGACTGATCGAGCGCCTTGCCGACCTTTCCCAAATCCTCGTCGACGAACCGGTGCAAGACGAGGTTTGCTACCACCAAGGGGTAGTCTCCCCATCCGGCAAACTCCCGCACGTCTTCCCGCCGCCACTCCCAAGGAAGAGGCCAAGCCGCCGGACGGGCGCTCCGATCGAGCCCCGTCAAAGCCAGCTTGTCCCGCAGCTTGGGATCCAAGTAGAGCAGTCGACCGAGCACCCCGTCACCGGGGCCGATTTCGATGCCGCGAGTAAACTCCTTTACGCGCCGACGCACCTGACGGCGGAACCAGCCCAGGTTCCCCATGAGGCGATGGATCCGGCGAAGCTCCCGGAGCCTCCGCTCCTCCTCGGGGCTTTCCGGCGAAAGCCGACCGAGAATGGCTGGATGGACGACTCGTTCCATGGTGCGGGCCCGAACGAAAAACCATATCGCCCGAAGAAGGCGATGGCGCGGTCTTTTTTGAAGGAAAATTTCCGCTCTTCCGGATCTCGGTCGCTGCAAAAACCCTTTACAGGAAGAGGATTGTTCCCGAAAAAGCCATTGTGAGATCCGACCTCCGCCTGGATGCCCAGGCTCTCGATCGCCGCATCGACCCGAGCCGGCTTCCCTTCGAGACGACGGCGGAGCTGAGCGAGAGTCCGGGTGTGCTGGGCCAGGCACGAGCCATGGAAGCGGTGCGCTTTGGTGTCGCCATGGAGCAGCCGGGTTATAACCTCTTCGTCATGGGGCCGAGCGGGATCGGAAAGCGCTCCCTGGTCCTCCGCTTCCTCGAGGAGCGGTCGGGGGGTCGGACCATTCCCCGGGATTGGGCTTACGTCTTTGCCTTCGAGAACGAACGGCGGCCCAGGGCCCTCGCGTTTCCGCCGGGAAAGGCGGGGGAGTTCGCCGAGGACATGAATCGCTTCGTGGAGGACCTGCGCGTCGGCATTCCTGCGGTTTTCGACAGTGACGAATACCGAGCGCGCACCCAGGACATCGAGCAGAGCTTCCACGAGCGGCGGGAGCGGGCCTTCTCGGACCTCCGGGAGCGCGCACAAAAGGACGCGATCGCCCTTCTCCAGACGCCGGCCGGCTTCGCGTTTGCTCCGCTCAAGAACGGGGAGGTGCTCGACCCGGAAAGCTTCGCCAAGCTGCCGGATGAGGAAAAGGAGAAGATCCAGGCGCGGGTCTCCGCTCTACAGGAGGAGCTGACCAAGGTGATCCGGGAGATTCCCAAGTGGCGGAGGGAAGCGCAGGCGAAGCTGCGCGAGCTCAACCGCTCGCTCGTCCGCTCGACGGTCTCGAACCTGCTCGACGAGCTCAAGGCCAAGTATGCGGAGATGCCGGCCATCTGCTCCCACCTGGAGTCGGTCGAAAGAGATGCGCTCAAGAACGCCGAAAACTTCCGGATTCCCAAGGAAGCCGACACCTTGCCTCCAGGGATGATCCCTCCCGGCATCGGCCCTGATGCGGTCGACGCCTTCCTCCGCCGCTACCGGGTAAACGTCGTTATCGATCAATGCGGGGCCAAGGGCTGCCCCGTGGTCCTGGAAGAGAATCCGACCTTTTCGAACCTCTTCGGCACGGTCGAGCACATCGCGCAAATGGGAGCGCTGGTCACCGACTTTTCCCTCATTCGTCCGGGCTCGCTCCACAAGGCCAACGGGGGCTACCTGGCCATCGATGCGCTCCGCCTCCTCTCCCATCCCTTCTCCTGGGAAGGGCTCAAGCGGGCTCTTCGCAGCCGGCAGATCCGGATCGAGCCGCTGGGCGAAGCTCTCGGGATCCTCAGCACCGTTTCGCTGGAGCCCGAACCGATTCCGCTCGAGCTGAAGGTGATCCTGCTCGGGGAGCGGTCGCTCTACTACCTGCTGCACGAGCTCGACCCCGAGTTCTCCGAGCTGTTCAAGGTCGTCGTCGACTTCGAGGAGGACGTCGACCGGAGCGAGGCGATCGTGGTCTCCTATGCGCAGTTCCTGGCAGACGAGGCTCGTAAGGGGAATCTCCTGCCTCTGGACCGCGGGGCGGTGGCCCGCCTGCTGGAAGAAGGGAGCCGGATCGCGGCGGACGCCAAGAAACTTTCGCTGCGTGGACGAACCATGACCGATCTCCTCCAGGAAGCCGACTTCTGGGCCCGGGATGCTTCGGCGCCGATCATCACCCAAGCCCACGTCGAGAAGGCGGTTGCTGCTGCGGAGGCACGCTCGGGCCGGATCCGGGAGCGCCTCCGCGAAGAGGTCCTGCGTGGCACCCTTTTGGTCGACAGCGAAGGAGAGAGCGTAGGCCAAGTCAATGGCTTGGCCGTCCTCGAAGCGGGAGGCGTGCTCATCGGCCATCCCAACCGAATCACCGCGCGTGTACGCTTCGGTGGCGGGAAGGTGGTAGACATCGAGCGCGAAGCCAAGCTCGGGGGTCCGATTCATTCCAAGGGGGTCCTCATCCTTTCAGGATTCCTGGCGGGCCGCTACGTGCCGGAGGAACCACTTTCGCTCGCGGCGACCCTCGTCTTCGAGCAGTCCTATGGGGTGGTCGAAGGGGACAGCGCTTCCTGCGCGGAGCTCTGCGCTCTGCTTTCGACGCTGGCCGAACTCCCGATCCGGCAGTCGCTGGCGATCACGGGATCAATCAACCAGAAAGGACGAGTGCAGGCGATCGGAGGCGTCAACGAAAAGGTCGAGGCCTTTTTCGACCTCTGCCGCGCACGCACCCTCACGGGTCACCAGGGGGTAATCGTCCCAGCGGCCAACGTCGACCATCTGGTCCTCCGCCGGGAGCTGCTCGAAAAAGTCGAGCAAGGGCTCTTTCACCTCTATGCTGTGCAGACGGTCGACCAGGCCATGGAGCTCTTGACAGGATTTCCCGCGGGAGAGCGGAACCCAGAGGGCCGCTATCCGGATGAGAGCATCAACGGACGGGTCGAACGGAAGCTCGGCGAGTTTGCCCGCAGGGCACGCTCCCTTGCGTCTGGCGAGGCAAAGACGTGAGGATCGAGCGGATCGTCTTGTTCGGCCAAGCCTTCTCCGAAGGGGGAGCGGAGGCGGCCGCCGAGCTTGCCGCGCGCTTTGAAGCCAAGCTCGCCTATCTGTTCCTGGAGGATAGCAACCTTCTCCGGTTGGCTGGGCTTCCCTTCGCTTCCGAAATCGGGATCGACTCCGCCTGCTGGCACGAGCTCGAGCTCTCCACGATCGAGCGAACCTTGCGCACTCTGGCCTCCCAGGCCCAGGAGGCGGTGAGCAGCGTGGCGCGGCGCCTGCGCATCCCTTGGTCCTTTCAGGTGCTCCGCGGCATCCCCTCTCAGGCCCTCTCGGAAGCCGCCTCGGCAACCGACCTGATTCTCCTCCTCCGCTCCCAGCTCTATGTCGGCATCCCGACGCGGGGAGAAGCTCTCGCTCGAGAAATCGTCTCCCGCTCGGGAGCCGCCGTTCTCTATCTCTCCGATGGGACGCCGGTCCAACCCCCGTTTGGGGTCGTCTATTCCGGAAAGCCTTCGGAAGTCCGGACCCTGCGGCTCGTTGCGGCCCTGGCCCGAGACTTCCCGGGAAAGCTCGTCGTGCTCTCGCTCGGTCCGGGGGGAGGGGGCTCCCTCGATCCCGAAATCCAGGAGCTCCTCCAAGACGCCCCCTCCTCGACCCTCCGGACCGGCATCCCTCCGAAGGCCCAGCGGATCTTGACGGCCGCGGCGCACGAAGGGCTTGGCCTGCTGGCGCTTTCGATCGGAGACTCTCCCCTCCCACCCGAGGAGATCGAATCCATCTGCGCGAAGGCCCTCTGCCCGATTCTCTTGCTTCCCTAAGAGGAAAGCGGGAGACTCGTCGCCGTGGCGATCGCACAATCTTCGCTCGCTACTGCCCGTGCGCGCTGGGAGCACTTCCCCCACGTTGCCGACGTCGGGATTCGCGGCATCGGTCCTTCCCGGGAAGAAGCCTTCGTGCAAGCTGCACTCGCCTTGACGGCGGTCATCACCGATCCGCGGCTAGTCGTGCCGCGGGAGCCGGTGTCGATCGCCTGCACCGCTCCGAGCGGGGAGTCCCTGCTCTTCGAATGGCTCAACGCCATAATTTTTGAGATGGCTACCCGCCGGATGCTCTTTTCCCGATTTTTGGTTGCGCTGTACGAGGATCGCCTCGAAGCCGAGGCATGGGGAGAGCCCATCGACCCCGAACGCCACGAACCGGCCGTCGAGGTGAAGGGAGCCACCTACACCGAGCTGCGGCTCTTCCGCAACCCAGTCGGCGAATGGGTCGCGCAGTGCATCGTCGATGTCTAGAGCAGGGGAATCGCCTCCGCTTTCTCATGGACCTTGCTCCCCTCCAGAAACTCTCCGAGACCGCCTGGGAGCTTCCTCCGCAGGGGACGATGCGGGTTCCCGCAATCTTCTACGGTAGCCGGTCGCTGCTCGAGCAGATGGACGACAAGGTTGCCGAGCAGGCTGCGAACGTCGCCTCGCTTCCGGGGATCGTCCGGGCAGCCTATGCGCTGCCCGACGCGCATTGGGGTTACGGGTTCCCGATTGGCGGGGTGGCTGCGTTCGACCCGGAGCAAGGAGGGGTCATCTCGGCGGGAGGAGTCGGCTTTGACATCTCCTGCGGGGTCCGAACCCTCTTGACGGGCTTGCCAAGAGGATCGATCGCCGGCCGGGAAGAGGAGCTCGCCGCGGCGCTGGCCCGGGAGATCCCGGCGGGAGTCGGGGCCCGGGGGAAGATCCATCTGGACGATTCCCAAATGGACGCGATGCTCCGGGGCGGGGCGCAGTGGGCGGTCGAATCGGGCTTCGGCGAGCCTGAGGATCTCGATCGAATCGAAGAGCGGGGCTGCATGAATGGGGCCGATCCCGCCGCGGTCTCTCGGGGAGCGAAGAGGCGCGGGCGGGAGGAGATGGGAACGCTCGGCTCGGGAAACCATTACGCCGAACTCCAGGAAGTCACCGAGCTCTATCAGGAGGAAATTGCCCGAGCCTACGGCCTCGCCTCGGGCGATCTTGTGATCTCCCTCCACTGCGGCTCCCGAGGGCTGGGACACCAGATTGGCACCGACTTCCTGCGCGAGATGGCGGCCGCCGCGGAAGCTTTCGGGCTTCTGCTGCCGGAGCGGGAGCTCGCTTCCGCCCCCCTTTCTTCCGAGCTGGGCCAGCGCTATCTTCGAGCGATGCGCGCCGGCATCAACTGCGCCCTGGCCAACCGGCAGATTCTCACCGATCTGATCCGGAAGGTCTTTGGGCGATTCTTCCCCGATCGCCACCTCGCCCTCCTCTACGACGTCTCCCACAATACCTGCAAGGAGGAGATCCATTCTGTCGAGGGAAGACCCCTTCGGCTCTTTGTCCATCGGAAGGGAGCGACGCGGGCGCTAGGCCCGGGCCACCCCGATCTTCCCGTCGATTTCGCTCCTTGGGGACAACCCATTCTGATCGGAGGGAGCATGGGGACCTGCTCCTACATCCTCGCCGGGGCTCAGGAGAGTGAGGCAAGAGCCTTCTCCTCGGCGGTCCACGGGGCGGGCCGCCGGATGAGCCGCAACCAGGCGGCCCGGACTTGGGAAGGGAAGGAGCTCCTGGGAGATCTGGAGCGCCGAGGCATCCTCATCCGCGCCCGCTCTCACCGCGGAGTAGCCGAAGAGGCCCCCGGAGCGTATAAGGATGTCTCAGCGGTCGTCGAGGCGGCCGAGGCGGCTGGGCTGGCCCATCGGGTGGCTCGAGTCGAGCCGCTGATCTGCGTGAAGGGCTAGCGTTATGCGATGGGCATGGAAAATCGGTGTCGTCCGGGGAATCAGCATCTATGTCCACGTCACCTTCCTCCTTCTTGTGGCCTGGGTAGCGGTCGGCGCCTATGCGCCCAGGGGGAGCCTTTCCGACGCCATCTCCTCGGTCCTTTTCCTGATTCCGCTCTTCGCCATCATCGTGCTCCATGAGCTCGGCCATGCCTTGACCGCCCAGCGGTTCGGCATCCAGACGCGCAACATCACGCTCTATCCGATCGGAGGGGTCGCCCGGCTCGAGCGAATGCCCGACGATCCCCGGCAGGAGCTGCTGGTGGCTCTGGCCGGGCCCGCGGTGAACGTCGTCCTTGCCCTCCTCCTCTATGCGATCCTGCTCGTCGGTGGACATGTCGAATCGTGGACCGACCTCCACTGGGTCAGCGGGAACCTTTTACTCAACCTCTTCTGGATCAACGTAGTGCTGGCCGGATTCAACCTTCTGCCCGCCTTCCCGATGGACGGAGGCCGCGTGCTGCGGGCCCTGCTCGCTTCCCGGATGGACGCCGTCCGAGCCACCCAGATCGCCGCAGCGGTCGGGCAGGGAATGGCGCTCTTTTTTGGCATCTATGGCTTCTTCGGCCATAATCCTTTCCTGCTCTTCATCGCCCTCTTCGTCTGGATGGGAGCCGCCCAGGAAGCGAGCCTCGTCCAGGTACGATCGGTCCTCGGTGCGATCCCCGTCAGCCACCTGATGATGACCGAGTTTCACACGCTCGGCCCCGATGACCCCCTCCGGATCGCGGTCCATCACCTCCTGGCTGGCTACCACCTCGACTTCCCTGTGGTCTCCGACCGGACCGTCGTCGGCATCCTCACCCGAAACAATCTCGTGGAAGGGCTCTCCCGCTTCGGCGAAGAGAGTCCCGTAGAAGGGGTGATGAATCGCGACTTCCTCACGGTGGACGCCTCGGAGATGGCGGATGTGGCGATCGCCCGCCTCCAGCAGCTGGGGCAGCGCTCGGCGGTCGTCATGCACAACGGGGAGCTCGCAGGCCTCCTCTCCTTGGAGAACATTGGAGAGTTTCTGCTGATCCACGGGGCCCTCGATCAGCGCAAACGGAGAGCCCGGACCGTTTTCCCGGGCCTCTAACCCCGCAGGCGCGGAAGGTCTCGAAGGAAGTGCGATGGCTGACCCTGACAAGATCCTCACGATCAACAGCGGGTCGACGAGCCTCAAGTTCGCTCTTTTCCAGATGGCTTCCTTGGAGCGGCGGCTCCTCTCCGGGAAGCTCGAGCACCTAGGAGCCGGTGAGGGGCTTTGCGAAGCCCACGATGCGCAAGGGACCACGGTCTGGCAGGAACGCCTGCCTCTCCCCGATCACCGGGCCGGGCTTGCCCGCTTCTTTTCCTGGCTCGAATCGGTCTCTCCGACGAGCGGCCTCGACGCCGTCGGCCACCGCCTCGTCCATGGCGGCCCCACTTTCGGCGCTCCCCGGCTGCTCACCTCCCCCGTCCTCCAGAAGCTTCAGGATCTCTCTGGGCTAGCCCCCGAGCATCTCCCGCACGAGCTCGAGGCGGTCCGTTCCATTCGGAAGCTCCAACCGGACCTCCCCCAGGTCGGCTGCTTCGACACGGCCTTCCACCGGTCGATGCCTCCTTGGGCGCGGACCTACGCCCTACCCCTCTCTCTTCGGAGGGAGGGCCTGGTGCGTTACGGCTTCCACGGGATCTCCTGCGAATATCTCCTCTCCGTCCTCCAGACGATCCTCCCAACGGAGCGGGCACGGGGCCGCATCGTGCTCGCCCATCTCGGCGGAGGGGCGAGCATGACCGCCGTTCGCGAAGGGAAGAGCGTCGACACCACGATGGGCTTCACGCCGACCTCGGGGCTCGTGATGGGCACCCGCTGCGGCGATCTCGACCCGGGGATCGTCCTCTACCTGCTGCGCGAGCGGGGCCTTCGCCTCACCACGGTTGCACGGCTGCTTTCCGAGGAGTCGGGGCTCCTCGCCCTCTCCGAGCGCTCGGGCGAGATGCGCGACCTCCTCTGCGCCGAGGCGAGCGACGAGAAAGCAGCCGCCGCGGTCGAGATCTTCTGTTATCAGGCTCGCAAGTTCCTCGGCTCCCTGGCCGCCGCGCTGGGAGGACTCGACCTCCTGGTCTTCTCGGGCGGGATTGGCGAGCATGCGCCCGAGATTCGCGAGCGGATCTGCTCCCCGCTCGGCTTCCTTGGCCTCCAGCTCGATCCCGAGAGGAACCAGAAGAACGAGCCCGTCATCTCCTCCGAGGCAAGCCCGGTCGAGATCCGAGTCGTCCCCACCGACGAGGAACGGATGATCGCCCGGCAGACCCGGGCGCTCATCCGTTCCGGGCGCGCCTCCCTTGAGCCCGAAAAGCTCTCTGCGGACCTAACCCCCCTGCCGCGAAGAGAAGAGGGCCACCCCTTCGGCTAGGCTATTTGGCGCTTCCCAGCTTGGTTGCCGCCGGGACAGGGAGCAGGCCGCCGGAGCGCACATCGTAGATAAAGCCGTAGATGGGAATCCACGGGGGGACCAGCGGATGCCCGCGGAGGCGCCGGACATCCTCCAGGACGCTCTCCTCCTGGTTCCGAATCGTCAGCCAGTCGATATACTGCCCTTCCGAAGTGCCTGGGCCCGATCCTCGGTCATGCCATCCATCGGCTTCCAGCACCGCGTGATCGAGGCTCTTCGCGAGCAATCCGCGCATCACCTCATCCGAAAAGGTCTCCATTCCGCAATCGCTATGGTGGATGACGAACCATTCCCGGGTTCCCAGCAGCTTATACGAGATGACAAGGGAGCGGATTGCATCGTCACTCGCCCTCCCCCCGGCATTGCGGACCACATGGGCATCCCCCTCCGCCAAGCCCGCAAACTTGGCCGGGTCGAGCCGCGCATCCATGCAGGTGAGGATTGCAAAACGCCGCGCTGGCGGCATCGCCAGGTTGCACTTTTCCCCAAAGCCTTCCGCATATCGCCGATTGGCATCCAGGATTGTCTCTAATGTTGAAGCCATGTCCAAATAGCTACCCCGGCGCTTTCTCGATGTCAATGCTCGCAATCGCATCCGATGCATGGACCTTCGACGCAAACCTCGATCCGCCTCTGATGGGCGGCCTCTGCCTGCTCCCAGGGAGCCAGCGGAGCTAAGGAAGGAGATCTGTTGCCGCTCCACCAAGCCCAAGCGCCTTGAGGGAGGCCCCTCCTTCCCCTTGTGCAGGAGAGCGCTTCGCCGTATCTTCCCACGGCATGCGCCCGCCGGAAGAGCTTCGCACCGATTTCCCCGCTCTTTCCCAGGCCGCGCATGGCCATCCGCTCGCCTATCTCGACAACGCCGCGACAACGCAGAAGCCCAAAGCCGTTCTCGACACCGTCCGCAGCTTCTACGAGAAGGATTACGCCAACGTCCACCGGGGTCTCTACGATCTGAGCATCCGGGCAACCGAAGCGTTCGAATCCTCCCGGCGACGCGTTGCGGATTTTATCGGGGCGGCCTCGCCCGAAGAGATCGTCTTCACCCGGGGAACGACCGAGGCGATCAACCTCCTCGCTTCCACGGCCGGCCGCTCCCTGCTCCAGCGCGGGGACGGAGTGCTCCTCACGGAAATGGAGCACCACGCCAACCTCATCCCTTGGCAGATGCTCGGCTCCTTGGGGATTCGCCTCTCTTTCCTCCCCGTCGAGGACGAGCAGGGAACCGTCGACTGGAACCGGATCGAGGAAATGGCCAAAAGACACCGGGTTCGGCTGCTCGCCTTCACCCATGTCTCCAACTCCCTGGGCAAGGTCAATCCGGCCGCGGAGATCTGCGCCCGGGCGCGGTCGCTCGGCCTCTTGACACTTGTCGATGCCGCGCAGAGCGCGGGCCACCAGCGTCTGAGCGTGCGGGAGATCGGCTGCGACTTTCTCGCCTTTTCTGGCCATAAGATGTGCGCTCCGACCGGAATCGGCATTCTCTACGGCCGGCAGGAGCTCTTGTCCGCCCTTCCTCCCTATCAAACCGGTGGGGAGATGATCGCCGAGGTCCGGCTCGACCAGAGCAGCTGGAAGGCTCCCCCGCACCGTTTCGAAGCAGGCACGCCCAATATCGGCGGCGCCATCGGCCTCCGGGCCGCGATCGACTACCTCCAGTCCGTCGGGCTCGACATGGTGGAGAAGCATACATCCTCCCTGGCCGCCTACGCGGCCTCCGGCCTCGCCTCGATTCCCGGCATCCGGATTCTTGGGCCCCGCGACCATCGGGCCGGAATCGTCAGCTTCGTGCTCGAAGGAGTGCATGCGCACGATCTAGTGGCCTTCCTCGATCAGGAAGGCTTGGCACTGCGCGCCGGAGACCACTGCAACCAGCCGCTGCTCCGCAAGCTCGGGCTCGCCGCCACGGCCCGCGCGAGCTTCTACCTCTACAATCTTCGAGAGGAGGTCGACCGGCTGGTCGAGGCCGTCGAAAAGACGCGCCGCTATTTCGCGGGATAGCGGGGAATGCAAGGAGGACGCACGGCAGCGATGGAGCTCGACGAACTCTACCGGGAGGCGATCCTCGATCACGCTCGGCATCCGCGCAACTTCGGCGATCTCCAAGGATGCGACCGATCGGCTGCGGCCAAGAACGTGAGCTGCGGAGATGCGGTCCGACTCTCTCTCCGGATCTCCCCCGAGAAAAGGATCGAGGAGATCCGCTTCAGCGGGTCGGGCTGCGCCATCTCCACCGCTTCGGCTTCCCTCCTGACCCTGGCCGTTCGCGGGAAGCGCATCGAGGAGGCCCTGCAGCTTGTTGCCAGCGTCCGGCGGCTGCTCACCGGCGCTTCCGAGCCCCAAGACCAGCTTTCGGGAGACCTCGCCGCCCTCGCGGGGGTCCGGCGCTTCCCGCAGCGGGTGAGCTGCGCGATGCTCTCCTGGCACGCCCTCGAAGACGCGCTCCGAGCGGGCGAAACGAATTCGGCCTGAAATTCCGGATTGAATGGAAAGTGTGGAATGCTTTTTGCTTCCTTACGTAACGTAAACATTACTAACGAAAGCTATGAAAGACCCTTGCTCTGCCTGGCCTTCTCTCTCCCTTTGTATCGCAATTCTCTCTTGGCTCCTCTTGGGCCAAGTCGCCTTCTCGGCAACCGATCCGAGCCTCTCGACGGAGGACGACCCGCTCCCTTCCGCCTCTCAGAAGGCCAAGCCCGCCGCTCTTTCACCAGGAACGCCTCCTTCCGGCTCCCAACCCGTCACCCTGCCCGCGGTGACGGTGACGGGAGTAGGCACGGAGGAGAGCATCGTTCCGAGTGCGCAGCCCAACTCGTCGGTCTATGGAATTCCGATCGACGTCATGGACACGCCCCGTAACGTGGTTCCGATCTCTCGAGGGCTTGCGCAGTCCGCAGGGATCGGTCAGTTCGGCTATCTGGATCCGCTCTCCACCGCCATGCTCGCCCCCGCCGCACTTACCCAGATCAACTATGGAATCGCGAGCTCACCCACGATCCGCGGCCGCAACGGGCTCACCTTGATCAACGGGATCGAGGAGACGCTCAACAACAACAGCGAGCAGAATATCCCGTGGAATTACAACATGGTGGAGTCGATGGATCTCGTCGAAGGCCCATCCAACGCCGTCTTCGGCGCGACTCAGGTCTCCGGCGGATACGTGAACTATACGACCAAGCAGCCCTACTTCGATCAGTTTCGAGGGTATCTCTGGGATACGATGGGAATGTACCAGGAATACATGTGGGGGGCGGATATTGGCGGGCCGATCGACAAGGACAAGAAGCTGGGCTACCGCTTCAGTTACATGGGCCAGGAAAACGGAAGCTACTATCAGTACCAGCGCAACGATCAGCAGAACTTTTATCTCGCCCTGGGCTATCATCCCGACGAGTCGTACACGGTCGACTTCTACGGAGATCTTGGCACCTATGACTACACGCCCATGTGGGGGATGATCAACCGGCCGACCCAGTCCCTGATCGATAGCGGCCTCTACCTCCCCGGAGCGCTTCCACCCTCTCAAGCCACGACGGGCTTGGTCAATAATCCCGGAGCGGCCACCTATCTTGGTGCGCCCGTTGGCATCAGCCGCCGCGATGTGCTCCTTAACCCGACCGACGGCGGATACGGCACCACGGGGCTCATGCAGGTGATTCAAAAGATCCAGGTCAACGAGGACCTCCAGATCATCAACAACACCTTCTTCTGGTATCACGACGACCAGTGGATTCTTCACCCGATCTTCTATAGCGAATCTTGCCGCGGAGATTACGAGATCGACAACCGAACCGAGTGCCGGCTCACCTTTGACATCCCGCACGCCGAAGCTCAAGAAGAGCCAAAAGAAGGCAAAGCCCTCCTGGGAGAGCTGCGCCTCCACAATCTCGTCGATGCGGGGGTCGAGCTCCACTACCAGAAGAACCTCGACTACAACTCCGACTCCTTCATCGTCCTCAACAGCTATAGCCTCGTCGGCCAGAACCCGCTCCTCTGGAACGCTACCCTTTCTAAGGCCTTTCAGGCCCGCATCGGCAACCCAAAGGCTCCCTTCGGAGGCGAATGGCCCATTCCGGGTGCACCAAGCGGCTACTACTTCGAACCGGCGAATCTTGCGGCCGGAAGCACCGACTGCCACTACGCGGCCGTCTCTCCCTTCTATCAGCACAGCCTCGAAATTTCTGACAGACTCTCTCTTCAAGTGGGGGCCCGCGCTACCGGCTACTTTGTTTCCGCTGAGACGCCTCCGGGCACCCCTGCGGTGCTCTTCACCCAGCTCAACACGACACAGCTGGCCCCTCTTGTTACGGTCGGGCCCGTCTACCGGATCTTCCCCTGGATGAGCGCCTACTTCGACTACAACTGGGGCTACGTCGTGAATGCTGCCGACATGGGAGGATTTTCGCCCTTCTTCACTGGCTCCCAATTCCGTCTTCTGAATGAGCTCTATGAAGGAGGCTTCAAGTTCAACCTGCTCAAGAACACCCTCTTCGCCTCCATCGACGCCTTCTCCCAATATACCTACCTGAACAACCGCACGGGCCCAGCCACGCCTTCCACGGTCACGGGATTTGAAGCGAGCATGACCTACCAACCGGACCGCCACTTCTGGGCAAAGCTGGGCTACGCCTACATGCACGGCACAGAAGACTGGACCTCTGTCGGCCATGGCCCACCAATGTACCAGACCTACTCGACGGCCCTCGCCCTCCAGCAGAACCTCCCGCTCAACAATAGCGGCCTTTACCCCGCCGGTATCTACAACTTCCTGGGCTTTCCCGACCAGGTCATGAGCGGTATGGTCACCTACCGCACCGACACCGGGCTGGGTGTCACCGTCGGCGGACTCGTGATGAGCGAGCAGTACCTCGGTTACGATTACGGCACGAAGATCCCGACCCAGTTCATCCTCAACGCCGCCCTCTTCTATGCTGCCCCCCGGTGGGAGGCCCGCCTCTCTTTCTATAACTTCACCAATGAGCCCTACTGGCTGAGCTTTGGCATGGGAGCCAATGGGACCCGCACCTTCAACTACGAAGACATCGTCCCCGGCATGCCCTTCTGGGTGCAAGGCACAGTGGCCTACAAATTCTGAGCAAGGAGCGTTCTCCCTTGGCAGCAGGGCTTCCCCCCTTTTTCAGGCCCCCTCCCCGACGCCGCCCCTTCGCGTTCTGCCAGAGGCCCAAGCCCGAGACAGAGGCAAGGCAGCCGCGTCCCGGCAAGAGGCTTCCTCGCAAAGGATCGGCACGGTGGAGGATTCCTACGAGGAATGCTTCTGGTACCCTCATGGCGGACCCCGAATCCCAACCATCAGCTCCGATCCAGAGACAACTCTTTGCTTCGCGATCAGTGCCGATTTCGGGCATTCTTGAGCTCCTTTGGGCTCCCCAGCCGGATCTTGGGCCGGCGCTCTGTCGGTCTCGGTAGCGGGCGGGGAATCTTTTGTGCTGCCGGAAAGGATTCCACAGCCTTTCTCGTCCTCGCTGCCGAAGGCACCGAATCCCTCCAGCAGCTAGGGGATGACGCCTCCCCCATCGCAACGGGGCAAAAGTGCGCCCTTCCCCACCCTCCCTAGGGGTTACCCCGATCCCTGGCCGAGGGCGATTTTCCACCACACCCGTAAGCAGCCGGTGTGCGCGTCGGTAGCCGACCTTTTTCCTCCCCGCTAAGCTTCCGGCGAAACGCGAAAGGCATCATGACAACGACTCACACCAGTTCCGTCGGCGGGCGACTTCTTTGCCGAAGGGGTCTCCCCGTCCCATACATCATTTTTTTTGCGCTGCTGGCCCTCTTGCTGCTGCCGGGGACCGGGGTCTACGCGGCTTTGCCCCCCAGCATCCCTGCGGAAATCTCTTCCGGCGAGGAACCCTCCACCCCATCGGGGCAAGCCCAATCCCAAGGCCAATCCTTAAGGAAGCCCCTTCTCTCCCAGAACCTCCCGACCTCGACCGCCGCGGAGACGGTCGTCTACGGCAAGGAGCCGACGCCGCTCGCACCCTGGGAAAACTCGAAATGGAGCCTCGATTCTCCGGAGATCTGGAGCGACAAGATCGCTGCGAGCGACACCCCGGCCAACCTCATGGGAACCGGGCACATGCACCGGAAGTACCAGCCGATGATCGGGTTCTGGTGGATGTACATGAACATGGGCCCCGATTACTACCAGGGCTCTAATGCCATGAACCTCACCGGCCTCGGCGCGGTCCAGTATGGAGGGAAGCCCGTCGCCATGGGCAATATCGACATGTTCATGGCCCAGTATATGCCGATGCTCATGATGGGGATCACCGACAACCTCACCTTCATGGCGATGTTCCCGATTTGGGACAAGCAGATGACGATGGTCGGGCTGCCCATGGGTGGTTTCATGGGCCCCGGGATGGGGATGCACCACGGGATGGGGATGGGCCATGCCATGGGAAAGAACGGCCTTCCCCTCCAACCGATGCCTCCCGGTGCGCAGATGGGGATGACCGCGCTGGGGCTGGGGGATGTCAACTTCCAGGCGATCTGGAAGGTCCTGGACTTTCACCGGAACCGGCTCCAGATGAACTATGGCTTCTCGGTTCCGACAGGCTCGATCGACGAGACCATGCCCGACATGGCTGGACACCATGTCTATCCCTACGACATGCAGCTCGGCCTGGGCGTGCCCGCTTTCATCACGGCGGCCACCTACCTCGGGCAGAGCGAGGATCGCCACTGGGGCTGGGGAGTTCAGGGCTATGCCACGATCCCTGTGGGACGGAACTCCCAAGGATACGCCTGGGGGAACACCTTCACCGGCACGGGGTGGATCTCTTACAACTTCACCGAAGCGATCTCCCTCAATTTTAGCGGGCTCGGCAACTACCAAGGGGGCATCCACGGAGCGAACCCGGTCGACCAGCTCTCCATCCAGACCGCTCCCTTCATCGCCATGCCCGACATCGTGGCGGCCTGGACCGGAGGGGAGTGGGCCGGGGTTGGCCTAGGCGTCAACATGCGGATGCCGGGCTTCGCCAGCGATGGGTTTCAAAAGATGGCGACCTCGCCCGAAAGCGCCCTCCAGGGGAACTTTCTCACGGCCCAGATCGTGGTGCCCTGCTATCAATCCTGGAATGGCGTCCAGTACGGAATGGGCTGGATGGCCACGGTCTCCTGGCAGTGGTGGTACTGAATCCCCAGCCTCAGCGGACCGCCTCTTTGGCCCCCGCCCCTTCCTCGGACCGTCCGCCAAGATGCTTGGCCAGGAAGCGTTCGGTCGCCCGAAAGAACTGGAGACGATCCTCCGGGCGGACAAACCCATGCCCCTCGTCCGGAAAGAGCAGGTATTCGACGGGAAGCCCGTGCTTGCGCATCGCCTCGACGATCTGATCGCTCTCCACCCGCTTGACCCGGACGTCGTTGGCTCCCTGGGCGATCAGGAGAGGCACCCGGATCCGGTCCGCGGAGAAGAGGGGGGATCGCTCCTGCAAGAATGCCTCGTCCTTCTCCGGGCTCCCGAGGCGCTTTTCAAAGAGGGCCCGCATCGGCTCCCAGTAGGGCGGGATCGAGCGGCTCATGGTGATGAGGTTGGACGGACCCATCGCCTCGACCCCGCAGGTGAACTCCCCGGGCACGAAGGACAGGGCTGCCAGCGTCGCATAGCCGCCGTAGCTCATCCCCATGATGGCGAAGCGGGCCGGATCGGCGTAGCCGTGCGCGACCGCCCAGTGCTTGGCATCGATCAGGTCGGCCTGCATCTTTCCGCCCCATTCGCGGTCTCCCGCATTCACGAACTCCTTCCCATAGCCCGTGGAGCCGCGGAAGTTGACCTGCAGGACGCCGTACCCCCGGTTGGCCAGGAGCTGAACCAGAGGGCTAAAGCCCCAGCTGTCGCGCGCCCAGGGGCCCCCATGGACCAGAAGCACAAAGGGTACCTTGCCGGTCGCCCCGAGGGGCAAGGTGAGGTAACCATGGAGCAGAAGCCCGTCCCGCGCCGGGAAGGTGATCGGCTCCATGGGAGCGAGGCGATAGGAAGCGAGCTCGGGTCGGGACGAGAAGAGAAACTCGAGCTTCTTCTCGCCAGGCCAGAAGAGGTAAAAGCTCGTGGGGTCGACGTCGGAGGAGTAGGCGACCGCCCAGGTCTTGTCCGCAAAATCGCGGCTGGAAATCATCACCTCTCCGGGATGCTGGCGCTGGAGGTAGTCGAAGGCCTCGCGGATGCGATCGTCGAAGAACTGCCACTCGAGCTTCTCGCGCTCAAAAGCCACCGCCTCGAGTCGATAGGTCCTCGGATGAGTCAGGATGGCCGCTACGTCGTAGTGGGCGTCCTCCGCCAGCACCGTCTGCTTTCCGCTCGCAGGATCGATTTCCAAAAGCCGCTCGGCATTCGCCCCGACGGTCGAAAGGATCCAGAGCGAGCGGTCATCCGGGGAGAACCCCGCCAGGCTCCCCGATTCGTCCGGCCCCCAGGATGCCAGCGCCTTCCAGGGTGCTTCGACTGCCACCCTCGCACTCACTTCCTGCCGCGCACCCGGCAGCATCGAAAGCCGGGCCCGAATGGCATATTGATGATCCTCTTCCCATTCGATCACATTCCCGGGATTCTCCGCGAGCAGGCTGAGCCGATTGTCGGGGAGGGCAAGGCGGTAGATGTCGAAGACCTTGGGATCCCGTCGATTGAGCGCGAGGAGAAGGGATCGGGGATGGGCGGGATCATCCGCCTGAAGATGGACCTTGACGTCCTGGAACGGGGTCAGGTCGCTCGCCGAGCCTTTGGCCAGATCGACACCGAAGAGGTGGTTGTTCTCGTTTCCGCCCTGGTCCTGGAGATAGAAGATCGTTTGACTATCCGGGGACCAGAAAAAGGAGCGGATGCCTCGTCCCTTTTCCGCCGTGATCGGACGATCGTCCTTGGAGCCCAAGGATCGGACCCAAACATTTAATACGCCTTGGTGAGGAGCCAGATACGCTAGCTTTGCCCCGTCGGGCGAGAGCCGCGGCGAGGCCCACTTCGGCTCTTCGAAAAGCACCCGGAGGGGGATAAGCGGCGCAGCCTTCCGGTCGGGTGGGGCGGAGAAAAGGAGCGCCGGAACCTGAAAAAGCCCGACGGTGAGCAGGACAAGAGCAAGGTGAAAAGAAGGAAGAGGGTACATGGCGATGAATCGAAGGGACCTTAGAAGAAGAGCCGGGTTCTTGACAACCCCGGGTTCGGGGAAGATTCCGCTCCCCCACTTCTCCCTTTTTCACCGGCCGCCCAGCTTGCCGTCGAGCGCCCAGTTGACCATCGCTACGTTGACTACCGGATCACCAAAGAGTCCCAGCCAGGGCTTGCTCGTATACCGAGCCAGGATCGGAAGCAGCTCCTCGTGCGATCTTTTCCGCTCTCGAGCGACGCGGGGGAGCTGGAGAAGCGCATTGGCGAGGCTGATGTGCGGATCGAGGCCGCTCGCGGAAGCGGTGACCGCATCCGCAGGAATCCTCTGGTCGGGGGAGAGAAGGTTTTCCTTCCGGTAATCCGCTACGCTCCGAGATACCGCATCGATAAGCCCTTTCGAGGTCGGCCCCAAGTTCCGACCGCCGGAAGCGGCAGCATCGTAGCCCGCCACGCCCGCCGCCGAGGGGCGAGGATGGAAATACTGCGGGCCTCGGAAGTTCTGCCCCAGCAGGGCGGAGCCCAAGACGGTCCCATCCGAAGAGCGAACGAGACTCCCCGTCGCCTGGAAAGGGAAGAGGAACTGGCCGACCCAATAGACGGCCAAGGGATAGATCCCGCACAAGGTCGCCAAGAGCACGCCTGTGAGGACGAGGGAGATCCGGATGCGTGACAAAAGACCCTTCATCGGGAGCCTCCCTATTTCCAGGGCAAGAGACTGAGCAGCAGATCGATCCCCTTGATCCCCACGAAGGGGGCCGCCAAGCCGCCGAGACCATATATCAACGCATTGCGCACGAGCAGGGCCTGGGCCGTCAGGCCGCGGAGGCGAATGCCCTTCAGGGCGAGCGGGATCAGCGCCACGATGACCAGGGCGTTGAAGATCACCGCACTGATGATTGCGCTTTCCGGGCTCCGCAGCTTCATGATGTTCAGGGGCGCGATTGCCGGAAAGGTTCCCATCAGCATCGCCGGGATGATCGCAAAGTATTTTGCCACGTCATTGGCCACGCTAAAGGTGGTCAGCGCTCCGCGGGTGACGAGGAGCTGCTTGCCGATCTCGACCACTTCGATGAGCTTGGTGGGATTGCTGTCGAGGTCGACCATGTTGCCCGCCTCCCGGGCGGCCTGCGTTCCCGTGTTCATGGCCACCCCCACATCGGCCTGGGCGAGTGCTGGCGCGTCGTTGGTACCGTCCCCGGTCATCGCTACCAGGTGCCCACCCTCCTGCTCGCGCCGAATGCGGGCGAGCTTCGCCTCAGGCGTCGCCTGCGCCAGGAAATCGTCGACCCCCGCCTCCATCGCAATCGCCGCGGCGGTCTGGGGATTGTCGCCGGTGATCATGATCGTCCGGATGCCCATCTGGCGCAGCCGCGCGAACCGCTGCTTGATCCCCCCTTTGACTACGTCCTTGAGATGGATGACGCCTAACGCCTCCTTCCCCTCGGCGACCACCAGGGGTGTCCCGCCATCCCGAGCGATCCGATCGACCGCTTGCTGAACTGACGCGGGCAACGCCCCCCCCTGCTTGCGCAGAAAGGCCTCGATCGCATCACCGGATCCCTTGCGGATCATCCGAGCCGGAGCGCCGTCACTCTCGGGAAAGTCGACTCCGCTCATCCGGGTCTGCGCCGAAAACGGAACGAACCGGGCCTGGTTCTCCAACACCTCCCGGCCCCGCAGCCCGTGCTGCTGCTTGGCCAGGATCACGATCGAGCGGCCTTCGGGCGTCTCGTCGGCGAGGGAAGCCAGCTGCGCTGCGTCGACGAGCCGTAGCCGATCGACTCCCGCCGCGGGAACGAATTCGGTCGCCATCCGGTTTCCGAGCGTGATCGTGCCGGTCTTGTCGAGAAGAAGCACGTCGATGTCCCCGGCCGCCTCGACTGCGCGGCCGCTGGTCGCCATCACGTTGTGCTGCACCAGCCGATCGATTCCCGCGATCCCGATCGCACTGAGGAGGCCCCCGATTGTCGTCGGGATCAGGCAGACGACCAACGCGGCCAGCGTCGGGATCGAGACGGGAGCATGGAGATAGTGCAAGAAGGGGACCAGGGTGAGGATGACCAAGAGGAAGAGGAAGGTGAGCGCCGCCAGGAGGATGCCCAGGGCGATCTCGTTGGGCGTCTTCTGCCGCTTGGCCCCTTCGACGAGCTGAATCATCCGATCCAAGAAGGTCTGTCCCGGGTCGCTCGTGATCTGCACCACGATCCGGTCACTGATCACCTTGGTTCCGCCCGTCACCGCACTCCGATCACCACCGCTCTCCCGGACGACAGGTGCCGACTCTCCCGTGACGGCCGATTCGTCGACGGTCGCCGCGCCTTCGATCACCTCGCCATCGGCGGGGATGAGATCGCCTGCGACACAAATCACCAGATCTCCCTTCCGCAGCTCGCTCGCCGAGACGCTCTCTTCCCTCCCCTCCCGGCGTCTCCGGGCCATCGTGATCGTCCTCGCTTGCCGCAGGCTGTCCGCCTGGGCTTTCCCCCGGCTCTCCGCAATCGCTTCGGCAAAGGTGGCAAAGAAGACTGTGAACCAGAGCCAGAGCGAGATCTGGACGGTGAAGAGCTTCGACTCCGGGGAAAGGAAGATTTCGAGGGTGCTCACGATCGCCCCGATCTCGGTGACGAAGATGACCGGATTGCGCCAGAGGACGAAAGGATTGGCTTTGAGGATCGCCCCGCGCAGAGAGAAGGCCAAGAGCTGCGGGTCGGCAAAGCTGAACTGCTTGGGTTTCATCGTCTTTTCCCTTAAAAGGTCTGGCCCGCATGGAGCAGGAAGTGCTCGAGGATCGGCCCCAGCGCAAGGACGGGGAAAAAGTTGAGCGCCCCCACGATGAAGACTGTCGCCAGCAGCAGGAGGATGAAGAGCCCGCCTGAGACCGGAAAGGCCGCTTGGCTCGCCGCCACGGTCTTCTGGGCAGCCAAGAGTCCGGCTAGCCCCAGGACCGGCACGAGCATCAGGTAGCGCCCGGCGAGCATGGCGATCCCGAGGGTCGTATTGTACCATGGGGTGTTCCCCGAAAGGCCCGCAAAGGCGCTCCCGTTGTTCCCCGTGGTCGAGCTGAACGCGTAGAGGACCTCGCTCAATCCGTGGGGGCCTGCGTTGGCGATTCCCGCCCAGCCCCAGGGGCTTGCGATCGCCCAGGCGCTCAACCCGAGGATCGAGAGGGTCAGCGCGAGAATGCTCAGGGCGGCCCTCTTGACCTCGCTCGCTCCAATCTTCTTCCCCAAATACTCCGGAGTCCGCCCGATCATGAGCCCGAAGAGAAAGACTCCGAGGACCACAAAGACGAGCATCCCATAGAGCCCCGATCCGACTCCGCCAAAGACGACCTCGCCCAATTCCATGTTGAACAGGGGGACCAGGCCTCCCAGGGGCATATAGGAGTCATGCAGCGAGTTGACCGCTCCGCAGGAGGTGGCCGTCGTCGCGACGGCAAAAAGTGCCGAATCGAGGATCCCGAAGCGGCTCTCCTTTCCTTCGCGGTTGCCTTCGGAGGGAGAGAGCCCGAGCTCCACCAGAAGCGGGTTGCCTCCCGCTTCCGCATGCCAGCAAACCAGGATGCCTCCGAGAAAAAGGATCGCCATCACCCCCCAGACCGCCCATCCGTGGGAGCGGCGGCCTACGGCGAGCCCAAGGTAGACCGCCAGCGCCCCGGGAATGCAGAGCACCGCGAAGATTTCGAGCAAGTTCGACAGCGGGGTCGGGTTTTCGAAGGGATGCGCCGAGTTGGCATTCGTGTATCCTCCCCCATTGGTGCCCAGCTGCTTGATCGCTTCCTGGGAGGCGATCGGACCCGCAACGATCTCCTGCCTTTCGATCCGGCGCTCCTTCCCATCGGCGCCCATGACCGAGACCGGCTCGACGAGCTGCGCCTGGGCATAGGGGGCAAAGTTTTGTGGAACCCCTTGGGAGACGAGAAGGATCGCCATCCCGAACGCAAGAGGGAGAAGCAGGTAGTAGGTGGTCCGGACCAGATCGACCCAGAAGTTGCCGATCGTCCTTGCCCCGGTCCGGGTGAGCGCACGGAGGAAGGCTGCGGCAATGGCGATCCCTGTGGCTGCGGAGGTGAAGTTGTGCGAGGCAAGCCCCACCATCTGGGAGAAGTAGGAGAGAGTCGATTCCCCGGCATAGTTCTGCCAGTTGGTGTTGGTGGTGAAGCTCACGGCCGTATTGAAGGCCAAGTCGGGCGAAAGCGGGCCGAATCCCTTGGGATTGAGCGGGAGCCACTGCTGGATCCGCAGGATGAGATAGGTAAGCAAGAGGCCCACCAGGTTGAAGACCAGCAGCGAGGCGAGGTAGCCCTTCCAGCTCTCCTCCTTCCGGGGATCGACCCCGCAAAGCCGGTAGGTCCACCGCTCGAGCGGTCGCAAGACCGGGTCGAGCCAGGTCTTGCCGTTCGGATCGAGCACCGCTCGCAGATAGAGGGCCAAAGCCCAGCTGATGAGTGCCAGGAGCGCAAAAAACAGCCCGACGGCAAGCCAGAAGGAGGTGGTCATTTCCGAAAGACTTTAGAACTTCTCGGGCCAGATCATGGCTGCGAAAAGATAGGCCAGAAGGCCCACGCAGACGATGCCTAGAAAAGCGAGCATCCCTTCCTCGCTAGATTCGGTCGCACCACTCCCCGTAGGCCATCGCCAGCGCGAAGAAGATGAGCGTCCCGGCTATGTAAAACACGTCCGCCATTCCTGCTCTCCAGAGGCTATCCCAGCCCGGCCGGCCTGTAGACTCAAAAGCACTCGGCCAGGGATCAAAAAACCATAAACGGCCCGGCCCCGAGGGTCCCGAGTCACCCCATTTCCCCCACTCCCGCCCTTCCTCCCCCCGCCGCACCTCTCCCCATCCGCGAGTCGGCGATGGCGAGCAGACCATCCACCTGGGACTCGATCTCCGCGGCCACCTTGGGATTGAGCTTCCGAAGCCACCCCTTCGGGATCCCCTCGACCGTGTAATGCGCTCCGGCCAACATCCCCGCAAGGGCTCCCGTCGAATCCGCGTCTCCTCCACGGTTGACCGTCGCGATCAGGCAAGAGGAGAAAGAATCGGTCCCAAAGAAGGTGAAGAAGACCGTCTGCAGCGTATCGACCACATAGCCCGAGGCGCTGACGGGATAGGGATCGAAGGCGAAGACCGGATGGCGGGCGATCAGCCGCTCGGCCGCCGCTCGCGCCTCGGCCATCCCTCCTCCGGCCAGCAGGCTCCGAACCATCTCCCCGAGGGTAACGGTTCCCGCGTCCGAAAAAGGGTGGTTGTGGGTGAAATGGCACTGCTCAACCGTCGGGCGCCGAAACGCTTCCTCGTCCCCCAGCGTCGCCAGAACGACCGGAAGATTCCGCAGGCAAGCGCCGTTGCCCCCATCCCAGCGGCTTCGCTCCGCCGCCAGGGAGCCGTCGGTCAGATAGCGACGAATGCCCCGCAGGCAGGTGGCACCGATGTCGACAGGCCGGGAACGATACCAGCGGACGAGCTCCTCCGCCATCGCGGGAAGAGCGAAGCCTCCGCACCGGAGAATCGCCCGGCCCAGGGCCAGGCACATCTCCGTGTCGTCGGTAATCTGTCCCGGCTTGAGCCCGAGCCACCCGCCGCCAATCATCCGCCGGTGGATTCCGTACCGCTCCGCGATCTCCTGCGCCGAGAGAAACTCGACCGTCGCACCCAGGGCATCGCCGACCGCAAACCCGAGATAGGCTCCGAGCGCCCGCGCTCTCCGCTCCTCCCGCGAAACCCCAGTCATGGCCGCTCGATCTCGGCCACGAAGGCTCCCCCAATGACCAGATGCTCCGCCTCGCTCTGCAGGGCATGATGGGGAAGCAGCTCCCGAAAGAAGAGCAATTTGACCAACGGCACCCGCGCGGTGAGAATCCAGCCCCCGAACTGCTCGGCCACCTCCCGCTCGGCGGTAAAGGAAACGAGGTTGTTGAGCAGGACGAGGGCCTGTCCTTTCCCGTAGCGCTCCAGGATCTGGTTCTCCTCGAATCCCTCGACGCCCCGATAGAGGGTCCGGTAGCGCTCCCTCCTCGCCTCCGACCGATCGAGCGACCACTGGGCAAACTCGTAGAGGAGGTCGAGCTGCATCTGGATCGCATTGTTGTGAAAGCGGCTCGACATCTTTTCCTCCACGTAGCGGATCCACGCGGGCGAGGAGAACCGCTCGATCGGGCTCTTGTGGAACGTCGGAAAGAGCCCGAAGCGGCTTTCCACCCATCCTTTGAGCACAGCACCTTCCGGGCCATTCGAATCAAAAGCCCAACCTTCGAGAAGCCGCTGGTAGCTCGCCCGGTATCGTCGCCGGCTATCCGGGCCGCAGCGCATCCTCTGCTCCTCGTTGAGCCCAAAGAGGACGTCCATATAGTCCTCGAAGATTTTCGTCGCTTCCGCCGCGTCTCCTGCTTCCCCGAGCTTCGCGAAAAGTCCCGGGTTCATCTCGCGCACGCCATGGATCGAGAGTCGGACCGGGTGCTCGTTGAAGGCGGGGCTCGCCAGCAGGGCCGAAGGAATTCCCACGAGGTTGGTCGCGTGGCCGAGCGCGGCAACCGTTCGGCTGGGAGAAGCTCCGCTGGTGGTGGACAGAGTAGCGAAGTATAGCCTCCCCGCCCCTCCGGTCCACAAGAGCCTTTGCGAGGGTGCTCCCTTTGCCTGGGAATAGGACCGCGTCCGTCCGCATTCCCGCCTCGCCGATGGTCCGCCAGTGGGCTCGCCGGGACTCGAACCCGGATGGGTTGCCCCACTAGATCCTAAGTCTAGCGCGTCTACCGTTTCGCCACGAGCCCAGGGTGACAGCGAGCGTAGCGTTCCCGCACCCGCCTGTCGAGGCGGGGCTCGCCGGAGCGGCCGTTCTCTGGTAATGAGAAATGGATCGTGACGAGGGCGAAGAAATCGCGCCAACGAAAGGGAGAGGAGACCGAGCAGGAGGCCTCCGGCCGGGAGGCGTTGCCAGAAGAGGCCTCCTCCCCGGCTTCCGCGACCGGGCAGGAGCCCCGGCTCTGGGTCGTCGGGACCCCGATCGGGAACCTCGAGGACATCACCCTGCGCGCGTTGCGAATCCTGCGGGAAGCCGACCTGGTCGCGGCCGAGGATACCCGGAGGACGGGCCAGCTCTTGCGCCATTATGAGCTCCATAAGCCGCTCGTGAGCTACCACCGCTTCAACGAAGCCCAGCGGCTCGCGGGACTCATGGCGGCCCTGCGCGAAGGCAAGAAGGTGGCGCTCGTCAGCGACGCGGGGATGCCGGGCATCTCCGATCCGGGAGAGCGGCTTCTGAGGACATGCACGGAAGAGGGAATCCGGGTCGAGGTGGTCCCGGGGCCCTCCGCGGTATTGACCGCCCTGTTGGCTTCGGGATTTTCGACCACTCCCTTTTACTTCGGAGGGTTTTTCCCGGTCAAAGGGGGAGCGCGGAAGAGGGAGTGGGAAGCGGCGGAGGCGCGCGCTTGCACCTCCGTCTACTTCGAGTCCCCGCACCGGCTCCGCCGCTCCCTCCAGGACGCGGCCGCGCTGGGAGATCGGAGAATCTGCCTGGCCCGGGAACTGACCAAGAAGTTCGAAGAGGTGCTCCGGGGGAGTGCTCAAGCTCTGCTCCTGGAGTTTCAGCGCCGGGAACCGCGGGGGGAGTTCTGCGTGGTGGTGGAAGGCTTGGACGAGGCCGAGGCCGGCCGCGGAAGGAGGAGCGGTTCCTCTGATCCCGCGCTTTTCAGGCCGACCCAGGTAGTGTAGAAGGAAGGAACGGTGCCGAAGTTCTGGCTTCTTCTCTGGCTTGGGCTGCTCGGGCTCCCGGCGTCCGGGGTAGCCGGGGAGGTGCGTCGAGCCTACGAGATGCAGCCGGGTGGGGAATATCTCGCGCCCGACCCTCGAGTCAAGGTGGGGAAGATCTGGAACTTCCTCAACGCTCCCGCCAAGAAAGGAAAGCAGCTCGGCAACCAGAGCATGGTCTTCGAGAGGACCTATTGGAATTGGGGCGCCATCACCCCCGAGGAGATGGCCGTGCGACAGGGGGAGATCTACATCTTCAACTGGAAGAACGGGGGAAGGAGCCGGGATCTTCTGGCCCGCTTCGAATACCGCCAGACGCGAACGCGCGAGGCCGTCTGGTCGCAGGTCGACTTCGTTCGAGGGGCCCACGGCACCCTCCGGTCGGTCTTCATGGTCACCGGAGACGACTTCACGCAGCATGGGCGGATCTACGCATGGCGCTTTACGCTGGTCGACGGAAACCGGATCCTCGCTCAGGCCAAGTCCTTTATCTGGTAAGCCATGTTTTCCTACGCCCTGTTCTTTTCGGCAACCGGCCAGGCCAACCCTCGCGTCGTCCCGGAAGCGATCAGCCTCTTCGAGATTGTCCACCGAGGAGGCCTGGTCATGTGGCCCATTCTCCTCTGCAGCATTCTGGCCGCCGGAGTCTTCCTGGAACGGATGCTCTTCTACCGAAAGGCGGAGTGCAACGTAGACTCTTTCCTGACGGGCCTGGGCAACCTGCTGCGCAAGGGGAGATACGACGAAGCGCTGCTCCGCTGCCAGGAGACACCCGCACGGGCGGCCGAGATCGCCCGCCAAGCCATTCTCCGGAGGGACTATCCGCCGACGGAGCTGCGAGAGATGACGCGGGAGGCGGCCCAGCTCGCCCTGCCCCCGCTCGAGGCGCACTTGGCTATCCTGGCAACGATCAGCTACATCACCCCGCTTCTTGGCCTCTTGGGGACGATCACCGGCATGATCGAAGCGTTTCTGGCCATGAATCGGGCCTCGGGCTCGGTCTCCGTGAGCGACTTGGCCTCCGGCATCTGGGTGGCCCTGGTCAGCGCCGCGGCGGGAATCGCGGTAGCCATTCCCACCTCGATCGCCTACAATTACCTTCTAACGCGCCTTACGGCGATCGCGCAGGACATCGATCGAGTAGCCATTGAGGTCTTGCATGCCCTCGCCGATGGCAAGAGATCCAACCGTGCCGCCCCCTTCCCCGACGAGATTGCAGCCTCGCTTGGCGCTGCTCCGCGGGACGACTGACCTCGTCCCCCTGGTCACCGTCCTCTTCCTGCTGCTGCTCTTCTTCCTCCTCGGCTCCTCGTTTGTCACCCAGCCGGGGTTCGTGGTCGAACTGCCCAAAAGCTCCCTCGGAGTGCGGCTGCCTTCCGAGGGCTGGATCGTCTCGGTCACCTTGACCCCTGAGACCAAAGGAAACGGCGGCCGAAAGCCGCTGATCTTCTGCCACGACGAGCTGCTCGACCTGCCGGGCTTCCGCAAGCTCCTCGAGGAATCGAGCCGCGGCCGCCCTCCGCAAACCCTGGTGATTCGCGCCGACAAAGAGGCTCCCGCCGGCCTTCTGGTCGAGATCATGAACATCGCCCTCACCCAAAAATGGTCGGTTCTACTGGCCACTCAGCCCGAGGGGGAGCAACCAGGAGGGCCGTGACCTCGGCAGAGAGAAGCCAACCCCCCGTCGGAGAGCTCCGGCTGCGATTGGTCCTGACCTGCGCGGCTGCCGCCCTCGCCCATCTCTTTGTCCTGATCTATTGCGATGTCACCTACGTGCCCCCTCTCCTGGAACCCACTCCGACCAGCCATGTCTATCTCTTTTCGCCCTCCGACCCGAACCCCACCTTCACCCACAACGTCAGCCTCTGGCTCGATCTGGCTGACCCGAGCCGTCTGATCCGACCTCGTCACGCGCTCCTCGCCGCTCCGAGGCCAGTTCCCTTGCAACCGCTCCCCGCCGATCGGGAGAAGGGGGATGAGCTGGCCGCCTCTCCCAGCGATCCGCAACTCTTTCCCGAGGGAGCCGCAGACACGCGGAGCACGTTCTGGCTCCCGCTCCCCCCCGTTCCCTCTCCCGCAAATGCGGACCTGCAGGCCACGGTGCCATCCGAAAGCGTCGCGGAGCTCGACGAGGCGCTCTCCCGTCGTCTCCGCAGCTGGTGGAAGCCCCCGACCGTCTCCGTCCAGCTGCTTTCGGAGACAGGCCCTACCGTTGTTCGCCTGGCGGTCGATGCGCAGGGCTTCCCCTGCGTTGTCCTGCTCCAGGAAAGCTGCGGGGAGCGAAAGGTCGACGAGATCGCCCTTCGGGAGATCCAGCGGCTCCGGTTCCTGCCCGATTCCGACGCCCCCCTGACCTGGGGCCGCGCCAAGGTGTTCTGGCATTTTCGGGAGCAGGGCACGCCATGATGCGGATCACGATGCCGGAGGCCTTCCTCCTCTATGTCGCCGTTCCTCTTGCGGTCCTTCTTTGGGTATGGTTGTCTTTTAGCGCAAGGAGAGGCGCTTGGCGGCGTTCGGCCCGGATCAGGGTCGTTTGCCGGTTCTGCGGGGAGAAGATCACGATTCCGCCGAATCGCCAGGAGTTCCGTTGCCCGTCCTGCTCGGCGGAGCAACGAGTGATCGCCAATGAGGAGAAAGGGGCAATCTGATCATGGGAATGTGGATTGGAAAGAATCGAAAGGCACGGGTGTGCTATGGCTTTGACGAGATTTCGCTCGTCCCGGGAAGAATCACGATCAATCCCGATGAGGTGGATACGAGCTTTACGATCCCCAATCCCTCGGGCGAGCCGATCCGGCTCAAGATCCCGATCCTGGCCAGCGCCATGGACGGGGTAACCGACGTACCGTTCTGCGTGGAGATGGCCCGCCAAGGGGGCTTGGGCATCATCAACCTTGAAGGGGTGCAGACCCGCTACGACGACCCGAAGGCGGTCATCCAGGAGATCATCTCGGCAGACCAGAGCAAGGTCACCGAGCTCCTCCAGAAGATCTACTCGGCTCCGATCCGGGAGCATCTGATCGGGAAGCGGATCGAGGAGATCAAGGCCCAAGGGGTGCCGGCCGCTGTCTCGGCGATCCCGCAAAAGGCCCAGGCCTTTGGCGCCATCGCCCAGGAGGCGGGAGTCGATCTCTTCGTCGTCCAGTCGACGGTCAGCACCGCCAAGCACATCTCCCGTCAATACGCCTCCCTCGACCTTGCCGCCTTCTGCCGCCAGATGAAGGCTCCGGTCATCATCGGAAATGCGGTCACCTACGACGTCGTCCTCGACCTGATGGAATGCGGGGTCAGCGGCGTCCTGATCGGAGTCGGGCCGGGCGCCGCCTGTACCTCGCGCGGGGTGCTCGGGCTCGGGGTACCTCAAGTCACGGCGACCGTCGACTGCGCGGCGGCACGCGATACCTATTACAAGAAGACCGGGCGCTACGTCCCGATCATTACCGACGGCGGCATGCGCCGCGGGGGAGATCTCTGCAAGGCGATCGCCTGCGGCGGGGACGCCGTGATGATCGGATCGGCCTTCGCCCGGGCCGAAGAGTCCCCGGGTCAAGGAAGTCATTGGGGGATGGCCACACCCCATGCGAACCTTCCCCGCGGAACGCGCATTCAGATGGGGATCAGCGGCCCCTTGCGGCAGATCCTCTTCGGGCCCGCAACGGTCGACGATGGCTCGCAGAACCTGGTCGGCGCCCTCATGACCTCGATGGGCAATGTCGGAGCCGCCACGATTGCGGCATTCCAAGAGACCGAGGTGATCATCGCCCCGAGCATCCAGTCGGAAGGAAAGCTCTTTCAGATGGTGCAGTCGGTCGGGATGGGCAGCCGCTAAGGTAATGGCGCATCCGCCCAGCGATCGGGAAAGAACGCGCGAAGAAGCAGAGCCGAGCGTGCGGAAGACGGACGATGGCGAGGCCGAAAGCCGGATCGTCGTCCTCGACTTTGGCTCGCAGTACACTCAGCTCATCGCCCGCCGCATCCGGGAGCTCGGGGTCTTCTCGGAGATCGTCTCCCCGGAGAGCCCTGCCAGCGAGCTGGCTCGTGCCCATGTGCGGGGGCTCGTCCTCTCCGGGGGACCTTCGAGCGTCGCCCAGGAAGGAGCGCCCCTGCCCGATCCGGCGATCTTCACCCTGGGGGTTCCGGTGCTCGGCATCTGCTACGGGCTCCAAGCCATGGCGCAGCTCCTGGGCGGAGAAGTCGAACGGGCCAAGTCCGGCGAGTACGGGCGGGCGATCCTCGAATGGCAGGAGGCTTCCCCCCTCTCCGCCGAGCTTCCCAACCATTCGACGGTCTGGAACAGCCACGGAGACCGAGTTTCTCGGCTGCCCGAGGGGTTCCGCGTGCTCGCGCGGACTCAGGAGGAGCCCCACGCGGCGATCGCCGACCCGAAGCGGCGGCTCTACGGGCTCCAGTTCCACCCGGAGGTGACCCACACCGATCTGGGGAAGGAGATTCTCGCCAACTTTCTCTTCCGGGTCTGCCATGCTCCGGCCACCTGGAAGCTCTCGTCGTTCCTGGAACGAAGCTGTGCCGAAATCCGGGCGCAGGTGGGGAGCGAGCAGGTGATCCTCGGCTTGAGCGGGGGAGTCGACTCGAGCGTCACCGCAGCCCTGCTCCATCGGGCGATCGGAGACCGGCTCCACTGTCTCTTCGTCGATAACGGGCTCTTGCGCCAGGGCGAGGCCGAGACCGTGCGCCACCTCTTCGGCGAGGAGATGGGCTTTGCCCTCCATGTCATTGATGCGGCTCCGCGCTTTCTTGCCAAGCTCCGGGGAGTCGCCGATCCCGAGCGGAAGCGGAAGATCATCGGGAGAGAGTTTATCCAGGTCTTCGAGGAAGCCGCCCAAAAACTCGGGCCGGTCCGCTACCTCGCCCAGGGCACCCTCTATCCCGACTGCATCGAAAGCGCTGCCGCGGGCCACGGCAGGCCCGCCGTGATCAAGAGCCACCATAACGTCGGCGGGCTGCCCAAGCGGATGAAGATGCGCCTGGTCGAGCCCTTGCGCCTCCTCTTCAAGGATGAGGTCCGGGAGCTCGGCGCGCTTTTGGACCTCCCCCGGGAGATCCTCTACCGCCACCCCTTTCCCGGCCCCGGCCTGGCCGTCCGCTGCCTGGCCCCGATCACCCCGGAGAACCTCGCCCTGCTCCGCTCCGCCGATGCAATCGTCATCGAGGAGATCCGGCGAGCCGGCCTCTACGAGGAGGTCTGGCAGGCCTTCGCCGTCCTTCTCCCGGCCCGCAGCGTGGGCGTCATGGGGGATGCTCGGACCTACGAGCTCACCGCCGCCGTCCGCGCGGTGCAGAGCGTCGACGGCATGACCGCCGACTGGGCCCGGCTCCCTTCCGAGGTGCTCTCCCGGATCTCCAACCGGATCATCCAGGAAGTCCGTGGGATCAACCGGGTCGTCTACGACATCTCCTCCAAGCCCCCCGCAACGATCGAGTGGGAGTGAGCCCTCGAAGCGATCCACGGGCGGATCCAGCTTGCCAAAAGGATGGCCAGAGGCTTTCGCAGCTTCCGGCGCCTGAGAATTGCCGCGTTCCTCAAAGCGGGAGCGCGGTGGCTCGATCTTCCCGCTCTACCCACTTGAAAGAGCGAAGAGGCCGCTCTATCTTTTGCATTATTGTACAAAGCCATATACTATATATGGTTAATTTCAGTTCGTGAAAAGTGTTGCCTTGCGAAGCTCGACTCTTGCGTTGACGGATACAACCATATTTCCCACATGGCTATGTCCGTTTAGAATAAATTAACTCGTGCCATGCCCCGGCTCGTCTCCGCCCCCTTCTTTAGCGCACATCCGGTCTTCGACCGCGCGGAGTATGCGACTGCGGTAGGCCGGGATCCGAGTGACAAGGTCGTCACCGCGATGCTTGCCCAGCACCTTCAAGCCGGCAACATCAAGCGGCTCGCGCGTGGCGTCTTCGCATCTGTTCCCAGACACGCCGATGCCCGAAAGTGGTCAGTCGATCGGTTCTTGGCAGCCTCCCGACTGCGCCGAGGGGGTGTCATCGCCTATCACTCAGCGCTAGAGCTGCATGGCTTTGCCTACACGGAGGGGTATGAGGTCCAGGTGATCGCGCCCGGGGAGCCAGGCGTGCTTGAAGCCGCCGGCTTCTCGTGCCGCTTCATCCGGCCGCGGCGCGGCTTTACCCGACAAGACGGAGAATTGCAGGACGGCGTGATGGTGGTTGACCGGATGGGGCTCGATGTTCGCGTCACGACGGTCGAGCGCACGATCGCGGATCTCTTCGACCGCTACGAACTCGCCGGCGGGAGGGAGGAGCTGTTCAACTCTCTCGACCTCGTCGCACGGATTGATGCTGCAGCGCTCGTCCGCTACATGCGCACAATCGGTAACGCTGCGGCAGCCGGGGCGCTCGGCTATTGGCTGGAGCGTCACCAGAGCCGGCTCGGCGTGCCCGAGACGGCGCTCAACGCGTTACACGCGATGGCGCCGCGTCAGGCTCGGTATACCTTGGGCGCCAAGCCAGGAGAGGGGAGGACGGCCAAGGGCTGGAACGTCATCCTACCCCTCGACGTCGTGGAACGCCCGTTCGAGGGGTTGTGATGGCAGCGCCTTCGGTTCAAATGCTTCAGCGGATTGCTGAGGATACGGGCCATCAGGCCGGGACGCTCGAAAAGGTATTCCGGCTCCTTGATCTCCTGCGGGAGGTAGCGAGCGACGCCATCTTGAGTGAACGGTTCGCTCTCAAGGGCGGCACGGCGCTCAATCTCTTTCATCTCAGCCTCGACCGACTCTCGGTTGATATCGACCTCAACTATGTTGGCGCACTTGAGCGGTCGGCGATGGAAGCTGAGCGGCCAGAGGTCGAAGCTGCTCTGAACCGCCTCCTCGCCTCGCAAGGCTATTTCGTTCGGCGCCAGCCTGACGAACATGCAGGCGGCAAGTGGCTTCTGCGCTTTGCGTCCGCTTTGGGCGGTAATGCCGCGCTCGAGCTCGATGTGAACTACATGGCGCGCCAGCCGCTCTTTGGGGCCACTCGCATGCCCTCCACCGCTCTTGGCGACATGCGAGCAGAACGGGTGCTGATCCTCGACCTCCATGAGATCGTCGCCGGCAAGCTTGTTGCACTCTTCGACCGGCACGCAGCACGCGATCTTTTTGACGCACGCCGCATCCTGTCGCTCGATGGCCTCGACTGGAAGAAGATCAAGGCCGCCATGCTCGCTTTTGGCGCCTGCGGGCGCCGAGACTGGCGAACAGTGTCCATCGATTCCATCAAAGGTGATCCGCGCGAGTTTCGGCAAAAGCTTACGATTTGTCTGCCGCGCGGCTATTTTGCCAACCGGCGTGCGATTGACAGTTGGGTTGAGGAAAGCGTCGCGCTCTGCCGAAAGAAATTTGCCTTCCTTCTCGACTTGACGCCGGCCGAGCGGGAGTTCCTCGACTGCGTACTCGACCGTGGGGAGGTCAATACCGATCTACTGGATCTTGAACCCGAGATCCGGGCTCGCATCGGCGCCATGCCGATGCTTGCCTGGAAGTGCCAGAACGTGCGGAAGCATCGGGGACTCGACGGTTGAAAGCCCAGCTTGTTGGACAATGACGAAACTTCGTCGCGCCTTGAGGGAGTCTCGACCTCGACTGGCACAAGCGTGGACACATTTTCGGGCTCCCCGCTGAATTGTGTGCGTAAGCTGAGCGGATTTTCCGGGCTCCTCGCTGAATTGAGTGGGTAAGGGGGGAGCGGATTTCGGTTAAGGGATGGCAAGAAGCGGGGTTCTTGCCATCCGTCTTCGACGGATTTTTGGGGAGAGAGGAAGCCGTCAAGGACACTTCGACTTCGTCGATCCTCCTTGACGGCGGATTGCCAGACCGGGCTGCCTGGTTGATGCTTGCGGGATGGATGCGAACAAGCTTTTTGCTGCGGCGCTGCAACTGGGTTCGGAATGGAAGGTGAGCCGGAGTGAGCTCTCCGCGAAGGAGCACACTCTGAAGATCTGGCTCGATTTTCAGCAAGGTCATCGGTTTCCCTGTCCGGAATGTCGAAGAGCTTCCCCCGTACACGATACGGTGGAGAAGCGGTGGAGGCACATGAACTTCTGGCAGTACCGGACCGAGTTGATCGCTCGGGTTCCTCGGATCGACTGTCCGGAGCATGGAGTTCGGCTGGTGGAGGTTCCTTGGGCCAGGGCGGGGAGCGGGTTTACTCTCATGATGGAGGCGGTCATTTTGATGCTTTCCCGGGAGATGTCGGTTTCCGCGATGGCGGAGATGCTCAAGGAGCAAGATACCCGGCTCTGGCGGGTCTTGGGGCACTACGTGGAAAAGGCCTACCGACGCGAGGACTGGAGCGAGGTCAAGAAGATCCTGGTGGATGAGACCAGTAGCAAGCGGGGCCACCGTTACGTGACGGTCGTTACCGATGCGGAGAGCCGGAAGCTGCTCTTCCTGGCCGAGGGGAGAGGAAAGGAGGCTCTGGAGGCCTTCGCCAAGGAGATGAAGGAACATAATGCCGATCCGGGGCAGATCGAAGCGATCTGCATGGATATGAGCCCCTCCTACATCTCTGGAGCCCGGGAGTTTTTTCCGAAGGCGGAGAGGATTTTCGATCATTTCCATGTCATGCAGATGGCGGGAGAGGCGGTCGACCAGGTGCGCAAGGAGTTCGGGCGTCAAGGGTTGCTGCCGAAAGGAAGCCTCTGGGCGCTCCGAGGTAACGAATGGACGCGAAGCGAGGAGCAGAAGGGTCTGCGGAGTTTCCTTTGCGCCGCCTATCCTCGATTGGGAAGAGCCATTGGGTTGCGGGAGGCTCTCCAAGAGATCCTCTCCCAGGAGGATCCCCAAGAGCTCCGCTGGTGGTTCCGGTGGGCTGATCGCAGTCGGCTTGCCCCCTTCCGAAGACTCTCCAAAACCATCAAAGAGCATCTGGGGGGAATCATCGCCTTTCTCCAGAGCCGGATCACCAACGGAACCATCGAAGCGATCAACGGGCTGATCCAGCTGGCCAAAAGGATGGCCAGAGGCTTTCGGAGCTTCCGCTACCTAAGAATTGCCGCGTTCCTCAAAGCCGGAAAGCTGCGGCTCGATCTTCCCGCTCTACCCACTTGAAACAGCGAAGAGGCATTTTCCGTTAAGGGATGGCAAGAAGGGGGGTTCTTGCCATCCGTCTTTGACGGATTTCTGGGAAGAGAGAGGGCCGGACGCCATCAAGGACACTCCGACTTCGTCGATCGTCCTCGACGGCGGATTGCCCGGCCGGGCTACCTGGTTATTGCTTGCGGGATGAACGAAAACTAGCTTTTCGCCGCGGTGCTGCCATTGGGTTCGGAGTGAAAAGTGAGGCCGAGTGAACTTTCCGCGAACGAGCATGCTCTTCAGGCCTGGCTAGCGTTTTGAACAAGGCCATTAGTTCCCCTGTCCGGAATGTCAAAGACCTTCCCCATACACGACGCGGGGGAGAAGCTGTGGAGGCGCGTAGCCTGCTAGCAGTACCGGGCGGAGCAAATCACTCGGGTTGCTCGGGTAGCTTGGCCGGCGCATGGCGTTCGGCGAGTGGAGGCCGGAGAGGCGGTCGATCTGATGCGCAAGGAGATCCAAGCCAACGAAACCACGCGAAGCGGGGATCGGAAAGGCATACGCCGTTCCCTTTGCGTCTCCGGTCTTCGCTGCCAAGCAGCCATTGGGTTACGGGAGGCCCTCCCAGAGATCCTCTCCCAGGAGGATCCCCAAGAGCTCCGCCGGCGGTTCCAGTGGGAGGATCGCCGTCGGCTTGCCCCCTTCCGAAGGCTCTCCAAAACCATCTAAGAGCATCTGAGGGGAATCATCGCCTTTCTCCAGAGCCGGATCACCAAGGAAACCATCGAAGCGATCCACGGGCTTATCCAGCTAGCCAAGAGGATGGCCAGAGGCTTTCGCAGCTTCCGCTACCGGAGAATGGCCGCCTTCCTCAAAGCCGGAAAGTTGCGGCTCGATCTTCCCGCTCTACGCACTTGAAACAGCGGAGAGATTCTTTTACTCGTGGTTTCCAGCATTGAATTCGTTGCCTTCGCAGCCCTTGGCTCGACGGGAACGATGATGCTTAAGATCAGCTGGCCGGAAATGTCCCGCTAAACTCTGCCCATGCTATCCGATGACGTTGCGACGGAATCCGACAACTTTGCACATCCGATGCTTCAGGCCATTGTTGCTGATATTCATCAATCCCGCGCCCTCGCCACCCTGCGCGATGAGCTGCTGCCCAAGCTTATTTCCGACGAACTGCGGGTGAAGGATGCAGAGGGATTTCTGAGGGAACGTGCGCTATGAGCAGTAGGATCACCCACATTGGCTTCGCCGACGAATCCAATTGGAAAACTGGTCGCTTTCGCAGCCTTGGCCTGATAAGCACGTCCGCCTGTTTTGTCGATGCGCTCGACACCGAGCTTCGGGAGCTGCTTGAAAAGTCGCAGCTTACTGAGTTCAAGTGGAATAAGTTAGCAGGAGCGAAGGAGCGCTTCGCTGCCAATAGGCTCTGTGCATTCGCCGTCAAAGAAGCGTCCGCTCATCACCTTCGCATTGATGTGCTTGTTTGGGATACCGAAGACAGCCGGCATACTATACTGAGGCGAGACGACATCGCCAATCTTGAGCGGATGTATTACCACCTTTTCTGCAACGTCTTGAGAAAGCGATGGCCGAATGATGCAGTCTGGAGACTGCATCCCGACGAGCACACCGAGCTAGACTGGGGAACGCTGCAAGACTGTCTTGCGGCGCAAAGCACCCGGGTTAAGATAGATGATTCGCTTTTTGCTGGCGGGCCGTTCCCCATCAGATTGCGCCGCGATTTTGGCATTGAAGTCATACAGTCGGTGCATTCGGAAGCTAATCCGGTCCTTCAGCTTGCCGACCTGTTCGCGGGTTTGGCCGTGTTCTCTCGTAACAAATATGAGAAATACGAACAGTGGCGCGCGAATCAATCACCGCAGGCGCGGTTATTTGACAGTGCCGAGGAGCAAGTCAGCATGTCGCAGAGCGAGAGGGCACGGTTCCAGGTGTTGAAGGAGTTTGATGAGCTGTGCAAGGGCAGTAAATTGGGCGTCAGTTTGAAGAGCACACAAGGACTTCGGACTCGCGACCCAAAGAACCCGATCAACTTCTGGATGTACGAACCGCAGCATCCAGAAGACAAGGCTCCGCAAAAGGGAAAACGGGCTCCCCGCTGAATTGAGCCGGTAAGGGGAGCGGATTTTCCGTTAGGGGACGGCAAGAGGCAGGGTTCTTGCCATCTATCTTCGAAGGATTTTTGGGGAGAGAGGAGCCCGGAGCTCATCAGGGCACTTCGACTTCGCCGATCGGCCTCGACGGCCGGACCGGGCAGCTTGCTTGATGCTTGCGAGATAGACCTCAAGAAGCGTTTGGAGGCGGCCGTGCCACCGGGTTAGGAAGCGAAGAGGAGCCGGAATGACCTTCCCCCGGAGGACAATGCTCTGAAGATCTCGGTAGGCTTTTCAGCAAGGTCATCGGTTCCCCTATCCGGATTGCCCAAGACCTTCCCCTGTATGCACGACACGGGAGTGAAGCGGTGGAGGCGCGTAGCCTGCTAGCAGAGCCGGACGGAGTGAATCGCTTGGGTTCCTCGGGCCGCCTGCCTGGAGCATCGGGCTCGGCGAGTGGAGGCGGGAGGGGCGGTCGATCCGATGCGCAGGGAGATCCAAGTCAACGAAACCACGCGAAGCGGGGAATGGCAAGGGATACGCCGTCCCCTTTGCCTCTCCGGTCTTTGCTGCCAAGCAGCCATTGGGTTGCGGGAGGCTCGGCACGCAATGCTCTCCCAGGGGGATCCCCAAGAGCTCGGGTGGTGGTTCCCGTAGGGAGATGGCGGAGAGCTTGGCTCCTTCCGGAGATGCTCCAAGACAATCACAAGAATACCTGCGGGGGAATCAGGCGCCTTTCTCCAGAGTCGGATCACTGGCGGCACCATCGAAACGATCCACGGCCAGATCCAACGGTTCACAAGGATGGCCAGCGGCTTTGGCAGCTTCCGCTTACCGAGAATTGCTGCGTTGCTTTCCGCGCCTCGACAGTGCTCTGGAACAGCTCCTTCTCATACCCCGAAATGCATGATTTCCGCTGCTCGTCTCGCGCCTTGACCGTGGTTGCTCGAGATATGCCATAGGCCTTGAGTTGCACCCGAAATGTGGCTACTACGTAGTTCCAATCGACAGGCACCTCGAGCGGCGACCGGATGAGGGGAAGTCAGAGCGGGCCCATGGCGATGGGGTTGGAAAGGGACAATGAGGCTTCCGTACCGCTGTTTCGGTGTGGGCTAGCATGAGCACCGAGGATAGCGGGCTTTCGGGAGAATCGGATCTCGGGAACTCTCTTTTTGCGAGGGAGCAGGAGTTCGTTCATTTCTTCCAATCCGCAACGGGTTTCCCCCCATACCGATGGCAAATTTGCGTTGCTCTCAGAAAAGAAGGACTCCCAGAGATACTGCCGGTCCCAACCGGATTGGGAAAGACCGAAGGAAGCGTACTCGCGTGGGCGTGGCGCCGCTCCGTGGCTGGGGATTGCGAACCGCTTCATCTCATTTATTGCCTTCCGATGCGGAGCCTCGTCCGGCAAACGACCACGCGACTCGAAGGATATTTTAAGAAGCTGCAAGGACAGAACGGATGGTGCGATATTCCCGTCTATCAGCTCATCGGTGGGGAAGCCGACGACACTTGGACTTCGATGCCGGATCGTTCCTGGGTGCTTGTGGGTACGCAGGACATGCTTTTGTCCCGCGCATTGAACCGAGGTTATGGGGTGAGCCGCTTTGATTGGCCTGTGCACTTCGGCCTTCTCAATCAGGATTGCCGTTGGATCATCGACGAGGTGCAGCTCATGGGGCCTGGTCTCTGGACTACGGCTCAACTGGATTGGATGCGGCAAAAGCGCTTCCCCTCATCAAAGCCCTGTCTAAAGCCCTGTCGGACAACCTGGATGAGCGCAACGATGGGCCAGGAGTTCCTCCAAACGACTGACCGAAAGCGCGATGGCTGCGATAAAGTCGAGGCTTTTCATCTAGACTTCGACGACGCGAGCGAGGAGTTCAAGCGGCGTCGGTCGGCCTGCCGGAAGACCGAAATCCACAAGCCAAAGCAAGGCGGTAACGCCAAAAGCGTTCCAGAGCAGATCGCTTTGGAAGCACGAGACAAGCACGTACCTGGTACGCTGACGCTCATCGTCTGCAACACAGTAGAGACGGCGCAAAGGGTCTTTCAGAAGCTGGAAGTGTGCAAAACGATGAAGAAGATTCTCATCACGTCGCGCTTTCGGGCATGCGATCGTCGTTGCCACGAGCAGGCGTTGCTGGACTTTGAAGCCCGACGGAGCGCTTGTTCAGCCGGTCGCGTCGAAGATCATTTAGGGCTAATCTGCGTGAGCACGCAGGTCGTCGAAGCAGGCCTCGATATCTCGGCCCATCGTCTATGGACCGAACACGCCCCCTGGGCTCCGCTAATCCAGCGTCTTGGCCGTCTCAATCGTGACGGCAAGGACAATGAAGCTTGCGCGGTTGTTTGGAAGCTGACACCGGAAAAGAAGTTCAAGAACGAAGAGTGGGTCGGACCTTATCGGAAGGCGGACCTGGATCGGGCATGGTCGCTGCTTGAGGAGTTCGCGCCGCGATCGCAGGCGAGGGGGAAGAAGGCGTGCGAAGCGCTCGAAGAACTTGAGCGGGATGCTCCCGAGGCGATCAAGAAAGCGATTGCGATTCCGCCTGAACCCTGCCCGCGGGCTTTCGACATGCATGCCCTGTTCTCGACAGAGCCAGATCCGTACGGGGGCTTCACGGATGTGAGCCGGTTCGTGCGCGGCACGGATCCCGACGCTGACGTGACCGTGTTTTGGCGAGACTGGGATGATCGGGGGCCACAGTCGGGTGGCGACCTTGATGGCCCGCCGCTTGATCTCAATGCTGAGACTTGCCCGGTCGCGCACTGGTCATTGCAGAAATTCCTCAAGACCGCGGATGAAGAGGCCTGGCTTTGGAACGATGAGGAGGAGTCGTGGTCACCCGTTCGTCCGCAGAACATAAAACCGGGCATGATTGTGATGCTCCGGGGCAATCTCGGTGGCTACAGCCGGGAGCTTGGGTGGACGGGTGAACCCGAGCACCGGCTGAGCGACTTGCCACAGCCGGGTCCTGGGCGCGCCTTGCGTGAGGACCGGCGCGCGGAAGCAGGCTACTGGTCAAGCTTACCATCGCACCACGCCGATGCACGGCGCGAAGCCGAAAACCTATGCGATGGGCTTCATCTGGAAGGCCCGATTCGAAAAGCCGTTGTCGAAGCCACAGGGAATCATGACCTTGGCAAGGCGCACCCGGATTGGCAAGGAGCAGTACCCAAGGGCGGCCCACTTGACCACGATGCAGTGGCGAAGTTTCCGACCGTCTTGCGCGTCAAGGCTTCCAAGGATGATGTGAGCACCGTGCGAGGCGCGGTGGAGGCGAAGCTTCAGGGAGCCGAGGCCTTACCCGACGAACTCCTGGACGATGAGAGCGGCATTTGCCTCTGCTGGGCTCTTGCTAGCAAGTCTTACGACGTCCTTGCAAGCATTCGAGCCCTGCCGGGCGTCCGCCGTGCGGGATACCGTGCTTTTCGTCCGGGCCCAGAAGGTACTGGGATGCGACACGAGGCCGCGTCTGCCCTCGCCCTGTGGCACCAATACCGGATCTCGAACCCAGCACCTTATCCCGCCCTGAGTGTCTATCTCGCCGCAGCACACCACGGCAAGGTTCGCACCGTCCTGAGATCTCTTTCGGGCAAGGGCGACGACGTATTTGGAGTCGATCGAAAGCGCAAAGCACTCGAATACGATGGCCGGGAGTGGCCAATGGACTTTTCGATAGCTTTTGACGGCGCGGCGGGCGAATGGACCGACGAGGGCTTTGAGATGATCGGCCCTGGATGGACCGGCATCGTCGCCGACCTGCTTGGCCCGTGGCGCGGCGAAGCGGACGCAGCTTGGACTGGATCCGTTCCCAAGGACGAACCACGTGCGTTCGGTCCTTTCGCGCTCGCGTGGCTCGAGGCGCTCGTTCGCGTTGCCGACTGGCGTGCGAGCAAGCGCGCATCTCAGATCATTCGGCCGGGAGATGGCGGATGAGCACAAACCGACTGGTCTTACCGGCTATTGCCCTTCCGGGGCTGCGCCCAACCAGCCTTGGTGGCTATCTTGCTGCGCTTGGATTGTTGCGAGTCCTCTCCGGGCAGTGGCCGCAAGTGCGCGCAGCATGGCGGGACGGGGTGCTTTATATCGTCGGCGGCCCCAAAGGCGGTGAGGAGCTCGCAGAGGCCCTGATGAAGATCGCCGATGAAAAAGCCTGGACGCCCTACAAGCGCGATTGGAACAGGGATCGGGACGAAGGCAAGAAACAAAAGAAGGAATACGACCAGTCGCAAGATAAGGACCGCGAGGATTCGTCGTTCGATCATTCATTGCTTCTTTGGCAATCGACAGCAGAGGAGGAACAGTTGGAGCTCTTTGCGGCTCACATAGCGCCGGCGGTTCACGGTCGTTTCAATCCCTTGCTTGGATCTGGCGGCAACGCGGGACGGCGAGACTTCTCGGATGGCTGTAATCTGGCAAAAGAACTGCTCGCGCAAAAGACGGAGAAGGGACCGGATCGCGCTCAAAAGATGGACCACTTGAAGGACCTCCTCTACGACAGGCCAATCCGCTGGCCTGTCGGTAAAGCGTCTCTCAATTCCAACGGTCATTCGAGCAAGAAAAGCAAAGGGCGGTCACTGAATGCTGCCTCATGGTTCAGCGAGGGGAACAAGCTCTATAACAACGGGCAGGGCCCATTCCGCGAGGGCGGCATCTCTCCTTGGGCAATGGTGCTGGCATGCGAGGGGCTAGCGTTTTTTGCTGGCAGCGCCTCACGTCGGCTGGGTGCGCGCACCCGCTCCATCGGTGCCTTTCCGTTCGTCATCGCGGCAGCCGCCCCAGAAACGGCGGGAGAAGCCGGTCGCGACAAGGGAGAAGTTTGGGCTCCGCTCTGGTCCCGGCCCATGACAGTGCCCGAAGTCGCCGCTTTGTTCGCTCGGGGCCGAGCCGAGATCGGCGGGCGTGGTGCCGTCACGCCCGCTGCCTTCGCCGCAGCCATTACGCGGCGCGGGGTGGATGCGGGGGTCAGCGAGTTCCGTCGCTTCGCGTTGGGCAAGACCACAAGCAAAAAAACCTTCGAGCCCCGCTATCTCGGTGCGATAACGGTTCCGCCGGACTCGTCCGATAAGCGATCCGCGGCATATGAGCGATCCGAGGCATATGAGCGATCCGAGGCATTCGAGCGGATGCTCCAGCTGTTGGAAAGCCTACCCCGAGACGAAGAAGGGAGCCGGCGGCGCTTCGTTGGCCTTCGCGGGCCAATGGAACGCGCTCTGATCGATGCATCTAGTGCGCCGGATGATCCCGAAGCGGCTGCCGCTCTGCTCGACGCTGCGGTGCAAGCGCTTGACCGGGTGGATGCAAATCGATCATTTCGCGAAAAAAAGGTGACCTGGCGGCCACTGCCGGTCGCTTGGCTGCCGCTCGGCGACGAAACGCCCGAGCTCCGCCTCGCCCGATCGTTGGTCTCGGCCTTCCCTCGCGACTATCCCTTTGCGCTATACCGCTTTGGAGTGAAATGGGCGAACCAGGCTGACGACGGACGGCCAAGAAAGGATTCCCCCTACTTTCATCCGCGGAGAGAGCCGGCACGCTGGGTATGGCGCATCGGTTCGCTCACGCAAAACCTCGGCGCGGTCCTGGAGCGTCGCTTGCTTGATTGGGAGAACGAGCGAGAGAGAAAAGGTTCAACCACTCCCACGCTGATAGCCGCCCGCTTGGTCGACGTCAGAGACTGGCTCGACGGCAAGATCGATGAAGCATTGCTGACGCGCTGGATCTCTCGTCTTGCGCTATTCGACTGGTCCCATCCACCGCGCAACCCCGCTCCTCGGCTCAAGAACAACGCGCAGCCCTCAGTGGATCCCCTATTGGCGCTCTACGGCCTCCTTCATCCGCTCTTCGATCTGAGGCCGCTTTTCGACGAGGACCTTGATGAGAGACCTGATCTTCTCGACCCACAAAGCGGCGCACGTACGCCTGCGGCCGCACGGCGCATCGCGGCGCTGATCCGTAGTAGGGATATCGAGCGAGCGGTTGAGGTAGCTCGTTCTCGCTACGCGATGGCGCGTGCCCCTCTTGTGCGGACTGACGCGCCGTTTGCCGCCGAAGACCCCGAGCGCCTGCTGGCCGCCTTCTTGTTTTCCATTTCCCATGCCGATCGCTCCGCCCTTTTCTGGCGGTGGCGGCGCCCGCAACGCCAACTCTCGAAGGTCCCTTATGCCTGAAACCCAGACTCAGCCACTTGTCCTAACGCCAGCCGACTTGGTGAATCCTCAAAGCGATCTCAACAAGAAGATCTTAAAAGGTAGGCCGCTGGTGCTGAGCGCGACGTTGGCCCCTGTCGCCAGCGACCGATTCCAGCCCGCCGGATTTCCTGAGATCGGACACGTCATCTACAAGGCGCTGCGAAGCGACGGTCACGTTGAAAATGTCTGCATCGTCGATAGCTCCGCCAGCATGGCGAACCACCTAGAATCGGTGTGCCTGCGCGGCGAGCATGATTATGAACTCGTCGAAGAGCTTGCGGGCATGCCTTACGTACGCTGCGTGACTGGCGAGGAGGTGAACGGGGCGCTGCCGGAAGATCGGCGTGAGGTTGTGGTCACGAGCTTGACGGAAGGTCACCGGCTTGCCTCGACATATTTCCTCGAAGGTCAATTCCTCCATGCTAACGGCGAACTGGCCACCAAACGAGTCAAGTCGAAGAAAAAGGGCAAGGCCACCGGCAAAACGATAGAAGAGGAAGATCAGCCGCAGCCATTCCTAGATTTCCTTGTTAAGGAATTTGGCATCGTTCTCCCGAACGACAAGAAAGCCCATCCGCCCTCGGAGAAATGGTGGAACGTCTTTCAAACGATATTTCGCTACGATCCGAATGCGCTCGTCCACGGGGTTCTATTTCCGCAGTGGCAGATCCGGATCGCCCGCTTCCTGACCGCGCATCTTGAGGCATTCGGCGCTGCTCGCGTCGATCGCTCAGGGGTCAAGTTCGACCGACTCGGTCGGACGAAGTCGGGCCAGCCGATCTTCGCCGTGGATGACGTCACCGCCCGCGAAATCCGGGCAACTTTCATTCTCGACCTGGCGCTCTTGCGCTCGTTCGGCCGCTCGGAAACGATGGGCAGATTATTGGGCTTGTCTGAAAAGCAGAAGGAGTTTCTCGCTGCTCTGGCGCTTTGGAAGATCGACCGATTGCTCAAGGCACCGTTCCGATACCGTTCGGGATGTCATCTAGAGCTCGTTGGTCTCAAGCTCGGGCATCCCAACAATGACTACTCGCCGCATGTCAAACTGGAAGTAGACATCAAGCAGGCAATCCAGAGTGCTGCGTTCAGAGAGGAGGGCGATAAGGCTCCGATCATTACGGACGTGTTCTGGAAGCGAGACGACATCTACCGTGAGGAAAAGGAAGAGAATGCGGCCAAGCCTGCGGTGGGCGCTACCGCCGAAGACGACGAGGGCAACGAAGCTCACAATGACGAGAGTGAGGGCGATTGAGCAATGCGGTTAATCCTGCGCCAGTCGTTTCCTTTAGGGCGTTTCCACGCGACGTTTTGGAAGACGAATGCCTTTGACAAAGAGGTCTCTGGCGAATGGCCTCCGAGTCCTTGGCGTTTGATCCGCGCTGTTGTCGCGCGCTGGCATCAATGGCGCCGCGAGACAACCGACGCTGCGCCCGAGGGTGAACTGAACAGACTCGTCCGGGCCTTGTGCAAGAGTGAATACCGTTTTTATCTGCCGGAGCAGGCTCGTCAGTCCTTCAGTCTTCGCCAATACCATCCAGTTCAGCCTGATCGCCCCCCCCTCGGGATCAGGTCTTACGTGACCAGCCTTATCCAGGACAATGCTTGGTGCGTTTCACCCGACAAAGAGTTGCTCTGGTTCATTGAAGGAGATGACTGGACCGATGATCTTGCGCGCGTTCTCGATCAATGCCTGCAACGGATCGTCTATTTCGGGCGCGCTGAGTCACTGACAAGCTTAAGCCGCATCGATCACACATCTAAGTCGCCAAACGTGAACCTATTGAAAGAAAGGACATCCAAAAACCAGGTGCCGGTGCTCGCCCCAGACTCGGAGGCAACTCCGGATGAACCTCGAGCCGACATCGAGCGAGTTACTGAAGAGGAAGTCGCCGCGCGCAACGTCCCGCAAGGCGCGCGCCTATTCTATACGGAAAGACCGCAGCGACCTTCCGCTTGCGAGCCCCGCTGTACGCCCAAGCGCTCCCACAGGCAGCTCATTCAGTTTGCGCTCGGCTGGGCGGTACGGCCGGAAGCGCGCGCAACTGTTCGGTTGACGGATCGATTTCGTGCTGCCGTGCTCCGCAACCTTATCCGCTCACGAACAAACAATACTGCTAAGAAATGGAGCGAAACGCCCGTGGAGATTCGCGAAGCGATCGCGGAGATGACCGGCAAGGACTCGCGAGGCGAACCCCTGCGGGGGCCAAGACGGCATGCTGAGTTTCTCCTTTGGTGGGAAGGTGGTGTCCCGACACGCCTTCTTGTCTGGAGAGGCTCCAGGCCCTTCGATGAAGAGGAGGAGAATGCGATCCTTGAGGCTGCTGCACAAGAACTGTCGTGGGCGGCCATCGGACCGGAAGCGGATTTGTGGAAGATCAAGCTTGTTCCACTCGACACCGCAGTGCCACCACCGCCGGGATTTGACGGAGCGCCAAGGTCGATTTGGGAAACCCTCACGCCTTATGTTCCACCTCGCCACAATTTGCGCCGAGGAAAGGTCCGGGAATCGGAGACGATAGGAAATCAAATTCGTCGTGAGCTTGCCGCTCGTGGCTACTTGTCAGACACCGAGCTTCTATCTGTTGAGGAAATCGCGCCTCCGACATGGGTGGCCGTACATCTGCCACGGCGGCACGCCGGTCAACGGTCATTTCATGGCGGCCGCCGCGGCTACTGGCTCCGGATCGCGTTCAAAAATCCACTGGTTGGGCCGATTCGGTTGGGACATTCGAGCAGCTTTGGACTTGGACTGTTTTCGCCAAGTGCCACGTGAGCTCCGACACACAACCTGAATCCCCCCTCTCCGCGCCTCCGGTGAGCGGCGATATGCCGCTCATCCCTGCGCGCATGGTAAACGAGTTCGTGTATTGTCCCCGGCTCGCCTACTTGATGTGGGCGCAAGGCGAGTGGGCGGAAACAGCCGATACGGTCGAAGGCCACCGTGCTCACGCGCGCGTGGACAGCGCCAATGCGCCGCTACCAGCCCCGCAGGCCCTCGAAGGCGATCAAGCAACAGGGGGCGAGAGAATCGTCACTCGCTCGCTGTTGCTTTCGTCGACGGAGCTGGGCGTCATCGCGAAGCTCGACCTCGCCGAGGCAGAGGATGGGTTTACCGTACCGGTTGATTACAAGCGGGGCAAGCGCCCGCATGTAGGGCAGGGAGCTTACGAACCGGAGCGAATCCAGATCTGCCTTCAAGCCCTGCTGCTGGAAGAGCATGGCTACCGCGTCAAAGAGGGCGTCATCTACTACGCCGAGAGCCGGGAACGGGTGCGCGTTGCGCTCGAGGATTCGCTGCGCCTGGCCGCACGAAGCGCGGTGAAGGAGCTGCGCCGGACGGTCTTGGAGCATCGCATTCCCCCTCCCCTCGAGGACAGCCCAAAATGCCCACGCTGTGCGCTTGTGACAGTCTGCCTTCCGGACGAGGTGCGCACCCTTTCGGGCTCCTCCCTTGCGCCGCGGCCGATCGCCGTTCCCCCCGACGAGGCTCTCCCCCTCGTCGTGCAGTCCCAGCATGCGCGGATTGGCAAGGAGGGTGAGGCGCTCAAGATTACCGATGAGGGGAGCGGCCAGACGGTGGTGCGTTTCCTTGACATTTCGGATGTGGCGCTCTTCGGCAATGTATCGATCATCACGCCAGCGCTTACAGCGCTGCTGGAGCGAGAGATTCCCGTCACCTTCCACAGTCATGGCGGGTGGTTTCGCGGTGTGGCCCACGGCATCGGCCAGCGCAATGTCGAGGTCCGCACGGCGCAAGATCGCATGAGCTTTGAGGAGGTTGCCTGCCGGAAGTTCGCAAAAGACCTGGTCGCGGCAAAGATCGCCAACCAGCGGACGATCCTTCGCCGCAACTGGCGTGGAACGGCAGAGGAGCGGCAGGCGGTTCTCGACCGGCTCTCGGCCGCGCGCAAGTCCGCCGACGCTGCGACAACGCTCACGCAGTTGCTCGGCATCGAGGGGGACGCGGCAGCGGTCTATTTCCGGGCCTTCGCGAGCCTATGGAAGCCACCCGAGGATAAGCAGGCGAGCTGGCGGTCTTCCGGTTCGAGGCGCGCAATCGCCGACCGCCAAGGGATCCAATCCATGCGATGCTCTCCCTTGCCTACGCCCTCTTGACTCGGCACTTGACGATCGCGCTCGCTTCGGTCGGTCTTGATCCCTATCGCGGCTTCTATCACGCGCCGCGCTACGGCCGTCCGGCTCTGGCGCTTGATCTTATGGAGCCGTTCCGCGCGATCATCGCTGATTCGGTCGTGCTTTCCGCTGTCAATACCGGCGAGGTCGGGCCGAGCGATTTCGTCGTAGCGGTCACCGGCACAGCCCTATCCCAAGCGGGACGCCGCCGTTTTATCGAAGCCTTTGAGCGCCGGCTCTCCCAGGAGACCAGACACCCCATCTTCGGCTACCAGCTGAGCATGCGGCGTCTGTTGCTGGTGCAGGCGCGGCTGCTCTCCCGTTTCCTGCTGGGTGAGCTCTCGAGCTATCCCCATTTTCTACTGCGCTGAGGCTTTCCGATGGACGAACACGTGTGGATCGTGGCCTACGACATTTCCAACCGCAAGCGTTGGCGATGCGTCTTCAAGGCCCTGCATGGGTATGGGGAGTGGCTGCAGCTTTCCGTTTTCCAGTGTCGGCTTACGCGACGGCGTCGCGCGGAGCTCGAGACGCGCCTACGGGAGCTCATCAAGAATGGCGAGGATCATGTGCTCCTGATCGACGTCGGACCCGCAGATAGAATCAAGCTGGCGATAGAGAGCATCGGAAAGACATTCTCAAAAATGGAACGTCGAGCTATTGTCATTTAGCGGAGTCTGATACGTTCCTTGGCAATTCCGAAAAAGGAAGAACGGGCTTGAGTGAAGGCGTTCCGGCGCTGCCGGATGTCTTCAAGCGGCGAGGTGCTGCACGGGAGCCCAAACCCGCTCGAATCTTGGTAAGCTGCTGGAGTCGTGCGTTCTTTGATATGGGGGATGTGATCAGGCGTAGAATCCAGCAGGCTTCGCTGGTCTCGAATTGCCACCGGTCGAAAAGGCACCGAGATTGCGCTGGTATCCAGAAGCTTCTAAGGTGGGCGTATCCGAGGCTTTCGCGCCTCGGCCTCATTGAAGTAGGACCTCATGGGGAAGCGTCTCGTTCTCCTTCCGCAGGTATCCGAGGCTTCCGCGCCTCGGCCTCATTGAAGCTGGTCCTCCATGGCGGCTCTCCCGCGCGCATCCTGGGTATCCGAGGCTTCCGCGCCTCGGCCTCATTGAAGCTGGTCGCATGAATGGCTGCAGTCCGACGAGACCGAAGTATCCGAGGCTTTCGCGCCTCGGCCTCATTGAAGTTCGATTCGAGGGAGATTAACCTCGCGAAAGATCTTGAGTATCCGAGGCTTTCGCGCCTCGGCCTCATTGAAGCACTTGGGTCCATAGCGGGATGGGCGGGAAGAATCCAGATGTATCCGAGGCTTTCGCGCCTCGGCCTCATGGAAGCACCATCTCGGACGCCGCCTTGCGTAGTCCGGCCCACGCCAGGCACCGCTTCCAATGGAAGCCGCCCTCTCTGGTGAGATCGACCCGACGCTCTCGAAGGGAACGATCGCATCGCGGGTCAGCCCCTCTTTGCGGCCCAGCAAGGGGGGCTGATCCCCGCCGAGGGAGCGCCGATGCGGAAGGCTCGCGCTTCATCCAAAGCACTGTTTTGGGCGCCTCAGGGATTTGGCGCTTGTCGAGGGCATCTTCAAGGAGGGGTAACATCAGATTGCCCTCGAGCTCCCCCGAGGATGCCCCGCCCGATGTGAGGAGCTTGCTTCCCGTAGCCGAAGCTGGGTGCGCCCAATTGGAGCGCTTCCATCCGGATTGGGAAAGGGATTGACGAGAGTGCGGCCCTTCCTGCATAGATGCTGCGGCTCCTCCGCGAGACCTCTCCCATGCACTTGGCTAGAAGGCGGTGCTGCCGAGAACTCGTCTTACTTTCCCTCTGCTTCCTCCTCGTCCTGCCCAGCTCGCCGTCCTCTTCGCGGGCGGAAGAGCCTCCACCAAAGGTCGACCTGGCAGAGCTTGTCCAAAAGCGCAAGCTTTCCAGTGGGGAGATCCTCGCCATGGTGAAGGCGGTTGCCAACTGGCCGATTGCCGAATTTGGATGGCTGCCCGCTGCCTTTCACGTCGACTTTCACGGAACCGCGACGGGCCCATCTCTCGGCTACCCCTTTGATCTCCAGTGGGGCCGTCCCTATTTCCGCACCAATGGCCAGACCTTGCTCCATGGAGGATCGCAGATCTCCGGAAATCCCGTTGGCCAGGACTGGACGCCAGGCGACGCCAAGCCCGTCCTCCAAGGCATATCGATGCGATTCCCCTGGTCCTCCACCCTTGAGCCCCATGTTGAAAAGAAGGCGGCAGTGAGGGCCATCGCTTTCTGGGCGCCATCCCTCCATGCACGTTGGACGACCGTGGCTTTTGCCTTCCGAAAAGGCCGCGTCTCTTTGCGGCAGTGGGAGCTCATCGAGCGATGGGGCAAGCCCACCTCGATCGAGCTGCTCAAGCACCGGAGCCCTGTCGAGGACAGAGGCCCCGGCTCAAAGCTAACCTACGAGCAGGTTGGCCCGCACTGCTCCGTAACGTTCTTTTTCTATACGGCCAAAAAGAAAAAAGTTCCCCTGGTGATCGAGTGCACGTTTTCCAGCACTCCTCCATCCAAGGGCCAAGCCCTGATGGAGAGAAGACCCCATGAAGGCAGCAAAGGGGTCGAGCAGTCAGAGCCGGCCCCGGCAACCGGTTCCCATCCGTAGCAAGAGAGAGGGCCACTCCAACTCTCGTCCTCCGACTCGGAGCTTCTTTTCCGAGGGATCAACCTCCTTGGCCGACTCGATCCCTCAGGCCCAGGTTGGAAAAGGGAGTTGACCCGAAGGCGGCGCTTCCCGTACAAGGCGCATCGGCGTTCCGCAAGGTTTCCCCCATGAACTTTGGCAGGGTCGAGAAGTGCGTGAGGAACGTCTTACTTTCCCTCTCCTTCCTCCTGGTCCTGGCCACCGCCCCGCTCTTCCTCCGCGCGGAGGAACCTTCACCAAAGGTCGACCTGGCGGCCCTCGTCCAAAAGCAGGAGCTCACCGACGAGGAGGTTCTCGCCATGGTCAAGACGATCGCCAACTGGCCGATCGCCGACCTTGGGAAGCTGCCCGATGCCTTTGGGGTGAAGTTTGTCGGTGAGCGAAAGGGCAACTATCCCGGCGAATCCTTCGATCTCCAGTGGAGCACCCTTGATCCTCCTTATTTCGGGCACCCAGGCTGGCCCCCCGTCTATCCGGCGTACACAGCCGACCGTTACGAAAGGTGGTGCCAGCCTTTGCCTCCTGCCTTCGGCATCTTTATTGGCCCCCCTGTCGGCGACATCTTTATGGGCGGCCCGTCGTCGGCTCCGGGGTGGCAACCCATTGGCTATCCCCGTCGTGCCGGGAAGCACAATAAGCGCAAGGGGATATCGGCTCCCAAGGATCGGGCGGTTGGCGCGATCGCCTTCTGGTCTTATCGCAATCCTAAGCTCCCTGAGACGGTGGTGGCATTGGCCTTCCGCAAGGGCCGCTGCTCCTTGCAGGGGCCCGAGCTGATCCGGCGGTGGGGAGAGCCCAGCTCGCTGTGCGAACTGCCCGAAAAAACGGCCTTTCAACTGTCCGAAGTGCGGTCATATCGCGAGCTGGCATACGACCATGCCGGCCCGCACTGCTCGGCAGAATTCTACTTTTGCCTCAACCCTGACCGCACCTTCCGTGACGAGGGCCGTGACGAGGCTCAAGAGCTACCGCTTACGGTCTTGTGTCGCTATTCCCGTGATCGTCCTTCGGAAAGCCCAAGCCAAAAGGAGGCAAAAGCGCCATGAGCCAGCAAAGGATCCTAAATCCCGATAATTTTCAGATCGGCTTTGGGGGAGAGTACCACTCATACGGCGACCGTCGCCCGCTAAAGCACCACTGCTTCCATCTGCCGCAAAACCCGGAATTTCTCGAGCAGTTGCGCAAGCGGGGCTTTCGGGACCTTGCGCTCGAACTCCCGGAGGATTCCCAGCGGGATGTCGATCACTTCCTCGGGCAAGCCGAGGCTCGGTGGGCCGGGTTGGCCGCGCCAGCCCGGGCTGGAAAAGGGGTTGACCCGAAGGCGGCGCTTCCCGTACAAGGCGCATTGGCCTTCCGCGAGGTCTCCCCCATGAACTTTGGCAGGGTCGAGAAGTGCATCAGGACCGTCTTACTTTCCCTCTCCTTGCTCCTCGTCCTGGCCACCGCCCCGCTCTCCCTCCGCGCGGAGGAACCTTCACCAAAGATCGACCTGGCGGCCCTCGTCCAAAAGCAGGAGCTCACCGACGAGGAGGTTCTCGCCATGGTCCAGACGATCGCCAACTGGCCGATCGCCGACCTTGGGAAGCTGCCCGATGCCTTTGGGGTGAAGTTTGTCGGTAAGCGAGAGGGTAACTATCCCGACGAATCCTTCGATCTCCAGTGGAGCTCCCTTGATCCTCCTTATTTTGGATTTTCTCGATTTTCCGGAAACGTCTTTTTCCCACTCTCAAGCCCAGACTGGCCCCCCATCTATCCGAACTACATAGCCGTCCGTAAGAATTGGTGGATCTGGCTTGGGAGTCTCCCTGTCGGCGGCATCATTGTTGGCCGCCCGCCGACGCCTCCGGAGTGGTACCCCATTGGCTATCCCCGTGGTGCCGGGAAGCACAATAAGCACAAGGGGATATCGGCTCCCAAGGATCGGGCGGTTGGCGCGATCGCCTTCTGGTCTGATCCCTATCCTAAGGCCCCTGAGACGGTGGTGGCATTGGCCTTCCGCAAGGGCCGCTGCTCCTTGCAGGGGCCCGAGCTGATCCGGCGGTGGGGAGAGCCGAGCTCGGTGTGCGAACTGCCCGAAAACACGACCGATCAACTCTCCAAAGGGCGGTCATATCGCAAGCTGGCATACGACCATGCCGGCCCCCACTGCTCGGCAGAATTCTACTTTTACCTCAACCCTGACCGCACCTTCCGTGACGAGGGCCGTGACAAGGCTCTCGAGGTACCGCTGACGGTCTTGTGTCGCTATCCCCGTGATCGTCCTTCGGAAAGCCCAAGCCAAAAGGAGGCAAAAGCGCCATGCGCCACCAAACGACCCTAAATCCCCATAATTTTCAGATCGCCTTCGGGGGAGAGTATCACTCATACGGCGACCAACGCCCGCTAAAGGACCACTGCTTCCAGCTGCTGAAAAACCCGGAATTTCTCGAGCAGTTGCGCAAGCGGGGCTTTCGGGACCTTGCGCTCGAATTCCCGGAGGATATCCAGCGGGATGTCGATCACTTCCTCGGGCAAGCCGAGGCTCGGTGGGGTTCCTGCCTAAGGAAGATCCACGAGAAGGGATTAGTCGGAGGCGCACGCGACAAGGCGGTAGCGGAGGCAGCTGACCAGATCTGGCAGCTTGGGGAGCGGATGTGGCGGAACGTGGCACAAAAGGCAGGCCCTGCATCCCTACTGGATGACAATCTCCACAGCCGGGAATGGTGCGCGGTCCTCTCCGAGGTCGCATACAAGAACGCTCAACATCCCGAAGCGCGAATGCGGGTCCACTGCATCGATGTACCTAGTGAGCGGTACCGGAAGGCATACCGGGATGGAGATGTGTGTCTTGTGATGGGCGTTCCCCGAAGCTGCCAGGGGGTGATCGATGACTATCTTGCTCGCGGGGAGGCGCTCGCCAAGGTGGGTAAGACCCTTTCGGCACGGGACGCAAAATGGTTTGGGGAAGCGATCGCGCATAAGCTCCAAGAGGGCAATCCGAAATGGCAGCCGTCCAACGATTTTTGGGAGCAGATGGAGGGCATGACTTCCGTGATCAACGCCGAGCGTCGGTGGGCCGGCGGAAAGATTACGATACGGACCAGCGGGGTCGATGACACCCAATTTTGGAACAAGGTACGCGAGCGTCTAGGGGAAAGGGCTTCCGAATTGGTGCCACCGCTTGGTGACGGGCTCACCCCCAAGAACATCCGGGAGCGGAACGAGTACATGGCCAGCAAGCTCCAAGCGATTGGGCAATCGGTCGTGTCGAAGGAAGGCTCTTGCGGCATTTTTGCTTGGAATGGCGATGCCCATGTCCACCCAGAGCTCCCCAATGGAACGTTGCCCCGTTTCTTTCAGAACATTGCGCGGAGGCAGATCATCGTAGCCAGTATCGACGAGAATGGCGAGCCCGTTAGTGCCGCTGACGGCTCGCAGCTCTGGCAGATCTATTCCGAAGTGGGCGGGAAGCTGGTCTCGGATGGGAAGGAGCACGAGACCAAAAAGGCGGGGAAGGCTTTCTTCGAGGCACGGCCGCCCCAAAAGGACCCTCCGGGCATGCCCGACTCCCCGCAGCGCCAGCCCAGCGCCTCTCTCGAGAAGGCCTCCAACCAGAAGGTAGCAAAAAGCGGGCCATTGACGCATGAGGCTTGGATCGCGGTCATGCGGGAGAAGATCGCGATCGCGAGGGAGAACTGGGCTCGCAATGGGGGCCTAGATGCCCTTCGGCAACGGCGCGCCGAGGAACGGCCGATCGATCTTTCCAAAAACCCGTTTGGGACGCTCCGGAGCCTCGCCTCTGCCGAAATCGCCAAGGCGGTTGCTCGGCTCCAGGAGCTTCCCAAAGAGCCCCCCGCTCGAAAGGAGGTGGCTTCTTCTCCGCCCATGGCTCGCGAGCGGAAGGCGCAGCTGCTGGCGCTGCTCGTCCAGGGTCAAGAGATCCATGCCCAGCGACAAGCCGAGACATTCGGGCAGATGTGGGAGAAGATCCACGCTCGGCAGAGCTCCTTGGGGAGGCAGCCCTTCGATCCCCATTCGCCCCCGCCCCTTTCGACCGAAGGGCTCCAGAAGATCGAGTTCACCCGAACGGATCCCAGGGTGGAGCGAAGCCGCCAAGCCGACCGGGGAGGGAGAGCATAATAGGAGATTCGGCGACGCGAGGGAGGCCCAAGCTTTGCTGAGCACGCAAGGAGCCAATGGTCGCAGCTCGCGCATTCGCCGCTCTGGGTCGCGATGTGTGCACTGCAGGCGGATTGCCCGCCTCCTCGCCACCATCTGAGCGGTCTGGCCGATTGAGCGAGCGTGACCCCAAAGAGATCGGCAGAGCAGGAAGAGCGGCAGAAGCGCTTCTCCGATCCGCCGGCAAAATCCTGCTCCCTGGCCGCTGGACAGGAAATCAGCGATCCGGCGAACCGCGAGGCAGAATGCCAGCCCATCGCTCAAGGTCTCCTGGGTTCTGGGCTCGATCGCGCAGCCGCAGCTCCGCCTTTGCGAGCGGATTTCCTGGTCGCGTGACGGGCGACATGCTCCAGGGCCATCTCGAGCGCGGCTTCGAGTGGCTCAATCGTCTGGGCCGTCTTGGCGAGAAGCAGGCCGCCCTGTAGCGCCGCAAGGATGGCCAGCGCCAACTCGCGGGGGTTCGCTGAGCCTGCGAGCTCCCCGCGGGCCCGCATCGCCCCCAGACCCGCTTCGAGCGCCTCTCGCCAACGGTCGAAGCCGCCGGCCAAGAGCGATCGGGCATTCTCGAACCGGCCGGCCAATTCATTGGCAAGCGAGCCGAGCGGACAACCCCGCAACCCGGGTGCGGCTGTTGCGAGGGCAAGAACGGCATCCCGCCATCGCCAGAGCGCCTCAAGGGAGTCGAGCTGCGCCAAGTGGGGCTGCTGCAGCGCAAGCACCCGCTCGATCTGCCAACGGATGACGCCGAGGATGAGCGCGTCCTTGTCGGCGAAGTAGTGGTAGAGCTGCGACTTGCTTGCTCCGCTCTTCTCAAGGACGTCGTCGAGGCTCGTCCGGCTGGCTCCCTTTTCGTAGATCAGCGCGGCCGCCACCTCGATCAAGCGACCGCGCATCGCAGCGCCGCGGGCGGTGAGGCGTCTTTGGGGCTCCGTCTCCTTCGGCATACGCCGATTGTGACAACATTGGACTTGACGGTCTAGTTCAAAGGAGGGCATTGTATGGACTATACAGTCCATAATATGAAAACGCCCACGCTCCGTTTGCAGAATGGCCAGAAGTTTCCGACGATCGAGGTCCCTGCGGTCGGGGGCGGCACGCTTCGCCTCCCCGACCGCCTTGCCGGATCCTTTGGCGTTGTCCTTTTCTACCGCGGCGCCTGGTGTCCCTACTGTGCCGCCCAGCTCGGAGGCTTCCAGCGCGCGAGCGAAAGGTTGACCCAAACCGGCATTCAGGTCGCGGCGCTTTCGGTCGACGACGAGGTGAGCGCGCAAGAAACCGTCGAAAAGTTTCGGCTACGCTTCCCCGTAGGGCATAGCGCCGATGCCGACGGGATTGCGGCGCTCACCGGCGCGTACACCAATGAGGAGTCGCACTACCTGCAATCGACGGGATTTTTGCTCGATCCCGACGGTCGGGTCCTCAATGCGGTCTATTCGAGCGGACCGATCGGCAGGCTGGTCGCCGACGATGTCATCGGAATGGTCTCCTATCTCCAATCCAAAGCGTGATGGCGCTTCCGCTCCGCCCGCGATGCCTCCTCGCCGCGGGTGGTTCGAAGAAGCGCTTAGGGATTCCCGGCTTCGAGCTCCTTGGCGTACTTCTCCAGGACTTCGGCATCGGCCTTCATGAGATCGGCTTTCATCCGGAGCTTGCGGGCGGTGGCTTTGGGGTTCTTCGTGGTTTCCACCTCGTGCATGATCTGATCCCAATTCTCCCCGCCTCCGCCACCCATACCGCCCATGCCGTGGCTCATGCCACCCATCCCACCCATACCTCCCATGCCCCCCATGCCACCCATACAGCTGCTCTTCTTGCCATGCTCCATTCCTTCCATCTCGTGGCCTTCGTGCTCGTCCTGATCTTCGGCGGACTGCTCGGTATCGGCCTTCTTGGCTCCCCCGTGATGCTGGTGCTGGGCGTGGAGCGGAAAAAGCGAGAAGGCTCCCAAGAGACCGAGCGCACCCAACAAGAGGGTCGATTTCCTGACAAACGCGGTGTTTTTCATGTTGTTTCTCCCGGAACCTGCGGAGCATCGGAAGGGCATGGGCCCCATCCTTTCTCTCCCAGGGGCTTGAGTGGTTGACATTACATCAGAATGGCGGATGAAGAGCGAGCCCTTTTTTCTCTCCCTCGAAACCGAAGGGCTTGCTCGAGGCCCCGCATCCGTGATCCGTTCGCCAGCCCGTGGGAGAGAGATTCGGGGAGAAAGCGAATGCCTGAGAGACGAGGAGGGCAAAATTTCGCGGGAGATTGGCGCATGACCTGCTACAATGAGTCGGCCATGATGAGCCGTTACCGGATTCTTCACTGCGACCGGGAAGACCCGCGCCTGGTCCGAAAGCAGCTTCGCCGACGCCCCCTTCCCAGCCTTGAGCTTGCCGAGAGGGTCCGCGGCATCCTGGAACGCGTTGCAGCCAAAGGGGACAAGGCGCTGGTCGAGCTCACCCAGGAGCTCGACCGGGTAACCCTCGCGCCTTCGGAATTGCGCCGCAAGGAGGTGGCCGAGGCTCCTTCCGCGGCGGTCCGCAAGGCTCTGGCTTGGTCGCTTTCCAACGTGCGCCGCTTCGCCCGGGCATCCCGTCCGCGGGACTGGCGGATGCGCAACCGGGAGGGCGCTTGGGTCGGGGAACGCTTTCTTCCCCTCGACCGGGTCGGCGTCTATGTCCCAGGCGGAACCGCTCCCTTGATCTCCACCGCCCTGATGACGATCCCCTTTGCGCGGGAAGCGGGCGTCAAGGAGATCGTAGCGGTAAGCCCTCCACCGATCCATCCCGTTCTCTCCTACGCTCTTCGTACCGCCGGAGCCACCGAAGTCTACTCGGTGGGAGGCGCCCAGGCCGTCGCCGCCTTGGCCTATGGCACCGAAAGCATTCGCCCGGTCGATAAGATTTTTGGACCCGGCAATGCTTACGTCGTGGAAGCCAAGCGGCAGCTCTTCGGGCTGGTCGCGGTCGACCTGCTCCCGGGCCCGAGCGAGGTTGCCGTCGTGGCCGATGAGAGCGCGCGAGCAGAGTTCGTAGCCGCCGACCTGCTGGCGCAAGCCGAGCATGGCTCCTCGAGCCGTATCCTGCTGCTGACCCCGAGCCCGAAGGTCTTGGAAGCGGTGCTCCAAGAGATCGAGAAGGCGGTTCCAACCCTGCCTCGCCGAAGCATGGTCGGATCGGTCTTGGCCGAGCATGCGCTCTTCGTCTTGACCCGGAACCTGGAAGAAGCCTTGGAGCTGGTGGGAGAGTTTGCGCCCGAGCATCTGAGCCTTGCCGTCCGCCATCCCCGGCTGGCCGCCAAAGAGGTGCGTCACTGTGGAGCGATCTACCTGGGCGACTATTCGCCCGTCGCCGCCGGTGACTTCTTGGCGGGCCCGAGCCACACCTTGCCTACGGGCGGATCGGCTCGCGCCTTCGACGGGCTCCGGATGGACCACTTCTTCCAGCGCACCAGCCTCATCGCATATTCGCGGGCGGCGCTCGCGCGCGTGGAGCCCCAGATCGCGCAATTCGCAGAGATCGAAGGGCTCGCGGCGCATGGCCAGTCAGCCTCCGTCCGCATTCGCCCGAGGAATGTGCGGAAATGAAGCGGGCTTCCTTGCGGGAGGGTCCCCCTTCGGATAAGGTGAGGTAACTTGAAGATTCAGGCGCTCTTGCAGTCTCCCTGCGAATGGCTCCATGCCGGAGAGCAGAATAGCCGCATCGTTCTGTCGAGCCGGATCCGGCTTGCTCGGAATCTCAGCCGGTTTCCCTTCCCCGGCTGGGCCAGGAGAACCGAACGGGAGAAGGTGTTGGCGCTGGCCCTGCCCACGGCCGTGGGGTTGAGCGGCATGAAGGAAGCGGTTCTTTCCGACTCGATGGACCACTTCACCCCGGTGGAAAAGCAGGTCCTGGTGGAGGAGCACCTGATCAGCCGGGAGCATGCGGGCCGCAACGCCGGTAGCGGGGTCGTGGTCAACCGGGCTCGAACGATCAGCCTGATGATCAACGAGGAAGATCACTTTCGCATTCAGGCATTCAAGGGCGGCCTCCAGTTGAAGGCCGCCTGGAGGATTGCGGACAAAGCCGACACCGAGCTCGACGAGAAGCTCGAGTTCGCCTTCTCTCCCAAGCTCGGTTACCTGACCGCCTGTCCGACCAACGTGGGCACGGGCTTGCGGGCGTCGGCGATGATGCATCTTCCGGGACTGGTCCTGAGCGAGCAGATCGGCCAGATCGTCAAGGCGGTCAACCGGATCGGCCTCGCCGTGCGCGGTCTCTACGGGGAGGGGACCGAGGCGCTGGGGAATCTCTTCCAGATCTCGAACCAGATGACGCTCGGGGAAAGCGAAGAGGAGATTCTCGAGCGGATGCACAAGGTGATCGGCCAGGTGGTCCAGCACGAGGAGAATGCCCGGCAGAAGCTGATGGAAGAGCGCCCGAGGCTCGTTGTCGACCAGGTGAGCCGGGCCTACGGGGTCCTGGGCAATGCCTACACGATTTCTTCCAAGGAAGCCCTCAACCTTCTTTCGCTGCTGCGCTTGGGAACGGATATGGGGCTCTTCCCGGTTCGTTGCCGGGCGGTCGTGGACGAGGAGTGCCTGATCAACACGCAGCCCGCGCATTTGCAGCTCTCCCACGAAAAGAAGCTTTCCACGGAGGAGCGGGACGCTCTTCGGGCGGACTTTCTCCGGGCGCGTTTGCGGGATGTGCCCCCTCCGGAAACTGGACAACTCTCCCCGCCGTTGCATAGTTAAGGAAGAGGAAAACCCATGACCAATTTTACTCCGCGAGCACAACAAGTGTTGACTTTGGCCCGGAAGGAAGCGGAGCGCTTCAACCACAACTACGTGGGAACCGAGCACCTCCTGCTCGGGCTCATCAAGCTGGCCCAAGGGGTCGCCGTCAACGTCCTGCAGAAGCTTGGCGTCGACCTGGAGACGGTGCGAGCCGAGCTGGAGAAGCAGATGACCACGGAGGTCGAGGGCAAGCCCACGACCCCGATTCCCTATACGCCGCGGGTGAAGAAGGTGCTCGCGCTCGCGCAGAAGGAGGCCAAGGGGCTCAACCATAGCTACGTCGGGACCGAGCACATTCTCCTTGGCCTCTTGCGCGAGGGAGAAGGAGTCGCCGCCCGGGTGCTCAAGAACCTCGAGATCGATCTGGAGCGGGTTCGCAACGAGATCCTCAAGGAGCTCGATCCCAATTTCTCCGCTTCCGAAGGGGCGGAAGAGGAAGGGTCGGAGCCCGCATTTGCCGGCGGAGCCGAGGCCGGGACGAAGAAGGAGGTCAAGACTCCCGCACTCAAAGCCTTCGGTCGCGATCTGACCGACCTCGCCCGGCGCCGGGAGCTCGATCCGGTCATCGGCCGAAAGAACGAGATCGAGCGGGTGATGCAGATCCTCTGTCGGAGGACCAAGAACAATCCGGTGCTGATTGGGGAGGCGGGGGTGGGCAAGACGGCGATCGTCGAAGGGCTGGCGCAGGAGATCGCGGCCGATAACGTCCCCGAGATGCTGCGGGAGAAGCGGGTCATTACCCTGGATCTGGCTCTGATGGTGGCCGGGACGAAATACCGGGGGCAGTTCGAGGAACGGATCAAGGCCGTGATGGAGGAGATCCGCCGGAGCAAGAATGTGATTCTCTTCATCGACGAGCTCCACACCATCGTGGGTGCTGGCTCGGCGGAAGGGGCGATGGATGCCTCGAACATCATCAAGCCCGCCCTTTCCCGCGGCGAGCTCCAGTGCGTCGGAGCCACGACCCTGGCGGAGTATCGGAAGTACATCGAGAAGGATGCCGCCCTCGAGCGGCGATTCCAGACCGTCCTGGTCGAAGCTCCCTCCCGGGAGGAGGCGGTGCAGATCCTTCATGGGCTCAAGCCCAAGTACGAAGCGCACCATAAGGCCCACTTCACCGATGCCGCAATCGAGGCGGCCGTCCATCTCTCCGAACGCTACTTGACCGGACGCTTCCTGCCCGACAAGGCGATCGACGTGATGGACGAGGCGGGAGCGCGTGCCCGGATTTCCGCCACGATGCGGCCGCCCAACGTCAAGGAGCTCGAAGCGGAGCTGGCCGAGGTTCGGAGCCGGAAGGACGAATGCATCAAGCTGCAGGATTTCGAGAAGGCGGCTGCACTTCGGGACAAGGAGCGCGAGAGCAAGGAGCGACTCGAGCGGGTGCTCGCCGAATGGAGGCAGAATCGCGACGAGAAGGAGGTCGTCATCACCGAGGACGACATGATGCAGGTCGTGGCGAAATCGACCGGGATCCCGATTACCCGTATCACCGAGCGGGACCAGGACCGATTCCTTCGCATCGGGGAGGATCTCAAAGGCCGAGTGATCGGCCAGGACGAGGCGATCGATGCCCTGGCTCGCGCCCTGCAACGATCTCGCGCCGATCTCAAGGACCCGAAGCGCCCGATTGGCTCCTTCATCTTCCTGGGACCCACAGGCGTCGGAAAGACCATGCTCGCCAAGACATTGGCCGAACAGGTCTTCGGGAGCGCCGAGGCGCTGATTCAGCTCGACATGAGCGAATACATGGAGAAGTTCAATGTCTCCCGGCTCGTCGGGGCTCCTCCCGGTTATGTGGGTTACGAGGAAGGCGGCCAGCTCTCCGAAAAGGTGCGACGCCGACCCTACAGCGTCGTCCTCTTCGATGAGATCGAGAAGGCGCATCCGGATGTCTGGAATGTCCTCCTCCAGATTTTGGAGGACGGCATCTTGACGGACAGCCTTGGCCGGAAGATCGACTTTCGCAATACGATCATCATCATGACCTCGAATGTCGGGGCCGACGTCGGCGTCAAGCAGGGGGTTCTTGGATTCACCGCCAAGCGCGACGAGGCGGGATATGGCCAGATGAAGGAGAGGATGATCGATTCGGCCAAGCGGACCTTCAAGCCCGAGTTCCTCAACCGCGTCGACGAGCTCGTGGTCTTCCGACCCCTCAACCGGGAAGACATGGTCAAGATCGTCTCTCTGGAGGTGGAAAAGGTGACCTCCCGCTTGAAAAGCCGCAAGCTGGTGTTGGAGCTGACCCCGGCAGCAACCGACTTCCTGATCGAGAAGGGTTACGATCCCACCTACGGGGCTCGGCCCTTGCGGCGCGCAGTCGAGAAGCATGTCGAGCACCCTCTGGCGGAGGAGATCCTCCGGGGACGCTTCGACGGCGCCAAGTCGATCGTGGTCGATGTTCGCGAAGGCGTCCTGACCTTCACGCCTGGAGGTGCGGAGAGCGAGCCGAGCGAGCCTTCTCCCGCTACGACGGCGTGAGGTCCCGCTCGGACTCCTCGCGGCGATCCAGAGCGCGGAGAAGGGCGTAGATCGTCTGTAATCGAGGGGTGAGCATGCCCGCCCGATGGGCGCGCCGCAGTGGCTCGCCCCAGATTGCCTCGACCTCGATCGTTCTCCCTGCCAGAAAGTCGAGCAGCGTGGAGGGCCGGTAAGGCCCCATTCGGGCGGTGTCGGCCATCAACCGCTCGATCCAGCCCTCGGGGAAGGGAAGCCCGTGCTTTGCGGCGACCGCCGCAACTTCTTCCATGAGGCCAACGGCCAATTGCCTCAACTCCGCATCGCGCAGGATCTCCGCGACGTCAACTCCGCCGGCGGCCACCGAAACACCGTTGAAAGGGATATTCCATGCGAGCTTGCGCCAGCGGGCACTTTCGAGGCTTTCGACGACCGCGCACGGCACCTCCGCCCGCTCGAAGAGGGCAGCAACATCCTCGAGAAGAGCGGTATCTAGCCTCCCGTGGGCCCCGAGCTCGATCTTGCCAAACCCGCTGTTCTTGATCCTCCCGGGTGCTATCCTTGTCAGGCAGGCGAAGACGATCCCGCCCAGAATTGCACGATTGGGAAACTCCTGCGCCAGCCACTCCTCGTTGCCGAGGCCGTTTTGCAGGGCCAAGACCGCCGTCTCCGGCCCGAGGAGCGGAGGCAACAGCTCCCGCAGCGCCTCCCGCGCCGTCGCCTTGAGGGCGATGATGACCAGGTCGCAGCGCCCCATCTCCTCGGTCCGGCGATAGCCCCGCACCGGGTAGTGCTGGAAGGACTCCTTGGTCGGCTCCTCGATCGAGAATCCGGAGCGCCCGACGACTTCCCAGTCGCTGCGCAGAAGAAAGACGACCTCGCAGCCCGCCCGGGCCAGCCGAGCCCCGTAGTAGGAGCCCACCGCCCCCGATCCTACGACCCCGATCTTCACCCGGATAAGCAAGACCGATTTGACCTGCCGCGACGTAGTCTGACCGGCGTTATTGGAACATTCCCGCCGGGTTCTCGCTGATCTCGATCTCCTCGACCGTTCCCCATTCGTTGCTTCCCGTGCGAATCTCCGCAACCTGCTCCCGCTGGAAGAGCAGGATCAGGTTCCCGAGTTTCTTGCCGGTCACCCAGAGGTCATGGCTCATGGTGCGCATGAAGAAGCGATGGCCTTCGGTGTCTGCATGCGCGAAGAGCACTCGGCTGTACGGAAAGACCCAGCTCCTTCCCGGGGATTCGATGCTGAAGAAGGCGACTCTCTCTTCCGCTTGCCGAATGCCCCCGCCCTCCGTAGCTCCCCCTGCTCCATGGCTCATCGCTTCACCTGCTGGCATGGTGCTTTTTCCCCTCCCCCGTTTCTGCTCTTTCGCTTCTCGGTTTGGATTTGCTGAGATCGGACGCTACGAGGACCTCCTCTCCCTCCTCGAGCGACTCCGGCGGATTCAAAATCACTTTCTCGTCGGGACGGAGGCCCGAGGCGATCTCCATCTGGTTCCCAAGGTCATGCCCAAGCTCGACCTTCCGGTAATGGACCCTGGAATGCTTGTCCACGGTGATCAGAAAGGTTCCGTCGGACCGATAGACAACCGCATTGACCGGCACGAGCAGGAGCGTGCTCGCGGTCGGGAGATGGAAGATGACGTCGACATACATGTTGACGACGATCTTTCCATCCGGATTGCCAACGTCTACCTCGGTCAGCAGGGTCCGCGAGAGGGGATCGACGGCTTGAGCGGTCCGGACGACGAGCCCATGATAGATGACCCCGGGAAGCTCGGACGCGGTCACATCGGCCCAGGTTCCCAACTGGATTTGCGGGACATAGTTCTGAGGAACGGCGACGTAGACCCGCATCAGGTCATTGACCGAGACCCGGTAGAGCTCGTGAACCGCCTTGTCGCTTCCGAGCGAAACCAAGGTCCCGATGTCGATGTTGCGCGCGGTAACAATTCCCGAGAAGGGGGCAATGATCTTCTTAAAGCTCTGGAGCTCCTCGTAATGCTGCAATTGCCCGCGCGCCGCATTCACTCGGGCCAGCGCCGCGTCGTACATCGCCTGCTTTTCGTCGAGCGCCTGTTGGGAGACCGCCCGCGTCAGGATGAGCCCCTTCCACCGGTCGAGCGTGATCCGGGCGATCACCAGGTTGGCTTCGGCTTGATGGAGCGAGCCCTCGTAGGCTTCGACCGACTTGTCGATATCGGGGGCATCGATCTCCGCCATCAGCTGCCCTTCCTGGACCCGCTCGCCGATATCGACCCACCAGTTCTTGATATAGCCGTTGACCCGAGCCCAGATCGGCGTCTCGTAGTAACCCCGTGCGGTCCCAGGCAGCAGAAGATCGCTCTCGGGCTTGGGCTTTTCAGGCAAGATCACGGAAACGGGGATCTTCTCGCTTGCCACCACCGCCCGCCGGAGGGAGATCTGGTTGAAGAAGCGAGGAACCAGCCCGATCAGGAAGAGAAGGAGCAAGACGCCTCCAAAGAGGACCGCGAAGCGGCGAACTCCCCTTCCCTTCGAAGGCGCTCCGTTCGCTCCCCCGACGAACCCCGCTTGCCCGGCCGACTCTGACATCCGGTCTGGCTCTCGCGTTTCGATCGCCTCGTCTCCCCCATGGTGGGCCAAGCTCCTACGCTTCACGGCATCGTCCAGCATCGGCCTCTCCTTGTGCGGAAGCTCGCCTCCTCCGATTCCATCCAACCCTTCGGGCGAGCTCATTCCCTTGCCTCCGTCCGTCCTCGAATGAGCGAGTAGATCACCGGCACGACGAAGAGCGTGCCCACGGTGGCGAAAAGCAACCCTCCGATGACCGCCCTTCCCAAGGGCGCATTCTGCTCTCCGCCCTCACCCAATCCCAGGGACATGGGCAACATCCCCAAGATCATGGCCCCTGCCGTCATCACCACCGGCCGCAGGCGGATCTTCCCGGCGAGCCATGCCGCCGTGGTGGCATCGTTCCCGTTTCGCATCGCCTCGTTGGCGAAGGTGATCAAGAGAATGCTGTTCGAGGTCGCCACGCCGACCGTCATGATCGTTCCCATGAGGGAGGGGACGTTGAAGGTCGTTCCGGTCAGGTAGAGCATCCAGATGATCCCGCAGCCGCCGACAGGGAGAGCGGTCAGGATGATGAACGGATCGAGCCATCCCTGGAAGTTCACGACAAGCAGGAAGTAGACCATCATGATGGCGAAGACTGTGCCCAAGCCCAGCCGGAGGAAGGCGCTGTTCATGCTTTGCGCCTGGCCTCGGACGTGGATGTCGTAGCCGGGCGGCAGCTTCTTTTGAAACTCGCCGACCACCGTTTCCACGTCCCCGGAGACACCCCCGAGGTCCCGGCCCTGGATGTTCACGAAGATGTTCTTGAGCGGCTTCATGTTGTAGTGGCTGATCACGGCCGTCTTCTTCGTCCGGTGGATCTCCATCAGGTTGCTGATGAGCTGGGGCTCGAGATGCGTGGTCAGGAGCCGCGAATAGATCTCGTTCGAGGGGTAGCCCGCGTTGAGATTCATCAACCAGTTTCGGGAGTCGAGCTTGAATTGCGGGCTCTGCACGACGAGCGGATAGTTGATGGTCGTCTCCGGATCCGCCCAATAGTTGGGGGCGACCACGTAGCTCGAGCTCAGATGGTTCAGGACGTTGTCGGCAACCTGCTTCTGGGTCATTCCCAAGTCGAGTGCCCGGATCCGGTCGACCTCCATGTGGAGATAGGGCTGCTTCATCTGATAGACGATCGCGTCCACCGCCCCGGGAATCTTCCGGATGCGCTTCTGCATCTCCATGGCAACGTCGCTCACGAGCTTCTCGTTCTTCCCTGCGATCTGGATGTCGATCGGGGCGGCCGACCCGAAGTTGAGGATCTGGTTGACCATGTCCGCAGCCTGGAAGAAGAAGCAGCAACCCGGAAAGTGTCGCGGCAGCTCCACCCGCAATTTCTTCATGTAGTAGGGCGTCGGACGGTGGTCCTCCTTGAGCGAAACCAGGATCTCCCCATCAAAGGTTCCTTCGTTGATCGTATCGCTGTAGGCGAGGGCTGCGGGATAGAAGAAGGGGATGCCCATGTTGTCGACGATCGAATCGATCTCCTCCTCCGGGATCGTCTTTCGAATGTAGCGCTCGATCTCGCTGAAGATCCGCTGGGTCCTCTCGATCCGTGTGCCCGGTGGGGTGAAGACGTGGAGCCGGAACTTCCCCGCGTCGACCGACGGGAAGAAATCCCGTCCGACCACCGGGACGACCAGAGCGCTCACGGCGACCAGAACGCCGAGCAGAACGAAGACCGCCGAGCGATGGTCAAGAGCGAGGCGCAACACGCCGGCAAAACGGTCCCGGAAGGCCTCGAAGCGCTCTTCAAACCGATGGTGGAAACGCTCGAACCAGCTCGGCGGCTTTCCCGCGGCCAGCCGGCGCTCCTTTTCCTCCTCCTCTGCGCCGATCAGCATATCGGCCATCGTCGGCACGAGGGTCCGGGAGAGAAAGTAGGAGAAGAGCATCGCGAAGACGACGCCCAAGGCCATCGGGGTAAAGAGGAACTTGGGCGGTCCTTCGAGAAAGATCACGGAGGTGAAGACGATGCAGATGGCCAGAGTTGCCATCAATGCGGCGTTGGCGATCTGCGCGGCACCGTCGAGGATCGCTTGAATCAGGGGCTTCCCCATCCCATGGTTCCGGTGGATGTTTTCCACCTCCACGGTCGCATCGTCCACCAGCACCCCGACCGCGAGCGCCAGTCCGCCCAGGGTCATGATGTTGATGGTGTAGCCCATCCGGCTCATGAGAAAGAGGGCGACCAGGATGCAGAGCGGGATCGAGGTGAGGACGATGAGCGTGCTCCGCCAGCTCCCCAAAAACACCAGGATCATGATTCCGGTCAGTCCCGCCGCAATCAGCCCTTCTTTCACCACCCCCTCGATCGAGGCCCGCACGAAGACCGACTGGTCGAAGATCGGCCGGATGTCGGTTCCCTCGGGCGCCGCCGCCATCGCCTTGGGAAGAAGCTTTCGAAGGTCCGCGACCAGCTGGAGCGTCGAAGCCATGCCGTTCTTGAGCATCGGCAGGACGACCGCCGGGACCCCATCGACGTGGGCGACATTCCACTGGACCGCCCCCCCGTCGCGCGCATGGCCGATGTCGTGGAGATAGACGATCTGGTCGTTGACCTTCTGCAGGGGAAAGTCATTGAGCTGGACGACCTTCTTTGGGATGTTGTTGACGCTGACCAGGTAGTCGTAGTCGCCGATCTTGATGTCTCCCGAGGGAAGGTCGAGGTTTTGATCGCTCAAGGCGGTCATGACGCCGTCGGCCGTCATCCCTCGGGCCAGGAGCTGATTGGGGTCGGTATCAACCATGATGAACCGCGGCGTGCCTCCCCACGGGGGAGGCCAGGTCGATCCGCGAATGGTCGCCAGATCCCTACGGAGCCCGTACCAGGAGTAATCGAAGAGCTCGGCGGCCGACTTGGTCTTCCCGCTCACCGCCACCTGGATCACCGGGACCTCCGAAGCGGAATAGCGGAGCACATAGGGCGGGGTCGTCCCTAAGGGCATCCGCTTGATGACGGTCTGGCAGATCCCCGCCGTCTCCGCAAGGGCCATGTCGATGCTGGTCCCCGGCTGAAAGTACATGCGAATGACGTTGAGCCCGTACAGGGTCCTCGATTCCACCCGCTGAACGTTGTCGACATACTGGGTCAACGTGAACTCGCTGAAGGTCGTGATGTAATTGGTCATGTCCTCCGGCGTCATACCCTGGTAGAACCAGACGACGTTGACGACGGGGATGTCGATCTCGGGAAAGATGTCCGTGGGGGTGGTGGTGATGGTCAATAGACCGAGCACGAAGATGAGCGCCGCCATCACCGCAACCGTGTAGGGTTTCCGCAAGGCCAATCGAACCAGCGCCATCATGGGGAAAATGCTCTCTACCGCTTGGCGGAGCCAAGCTAGGCCGCGAAGAAGTACCGATGATCGTTTAAGAACGCGTTAATTGATGGATTCATGCGTCCGCCATCTCCCTTTGTCAAGCCGCCGGCGGCGCGCCGCAGGGCAAATTTTCAGAGCCTTTGCTTCTTTTTCTCTTTTAGCACAACAGCGCATTTGCTATTCTTTCCACGCAATGGCCATCCAGTTGCCGGAAGCGGCAGAGAAGCTCAGCCCGATCGGGGGTCGCCTCTCCCTCACTCTGGCAATCGGTGGAATTTTCTTCTGGATCGCCGTAGGCTTCCTCAACCTGATCCTTCGCTCCACCGACAGCCAGACGGAGCTCACCTCCGAATTCCTCGGGCTATGCGCCGTGACGGGCTTCATGCTCAATGCATCCGGGGTCCTGGTCGGTGGCCTTGCCTTGAGTCAGGGAAAGACTTCGAAGGTCACCCCTTCGATCGGCGTTGCCATCAACGCGCTCCTCGCGCTGGTGGTCTTGGCCTTCATCCCTCTTTTTTGACGGCCTCGGGCCGCCTCCGCTCTCAAAGCCCATGGCGCACCCGGTAGCTCAACTGTCCGATCCGGCGGATGATCTCTTCGTTGACCGGTTCTTGCAAGGGGCTGCCCCGCGGGAAGGCAAAGGCATAGTCGATCCGTTCCAGCGACCGGGGTACGATGTCAATCTCCCCGGCGTATGCGGTTCGGACCAGATAGCGCAGCTCAGGCTCACGCAAAACGGCCGCATCGATCTTTCCGGCGACCAGCGCCGCCAGGCAGTCGGGCGCCGTGGAAAAGGAGAGCGCATGGACTTTTTCCGCCGCCAGGAACTTCTCGCCCATGCCACCCCGGACACACCCCAAGCGCAGCTCCTCCAGGCTCCGGTGCTGTAGAGACCGGTTGCTTACCTTTTCTACGGCGACGGCCGCCGTCACCCAAGCGGTGAAAAACGAGACCAAGACCACGCCCACAAACATCCAGACCAGAGCGATCGCCCTCCCTTTCGGGGTTCGCGGCACCTTGTCCCCGTACCCGATCGTCGTCATCGTCACGGCCGCCCACCAGAAGGCGCTGCCAATGCCATGAAGGGTCTTGCCGCCGAAATGATCCGGATTCTCCTTGCGTTCGACAGCCCAGATCAAGATTCCCGCAAGAAAGGTGGCAAGAAGGAGGCCACCCATGACATAGGCGAACTCGCGGCTGAGCAGAAAGTGGAGCACCGCCCATGCGGTGCTCGATCTCTCCGAGCGAAAAGCCAAGGCCAGAGCGGATGGATAGTAGGGGTAGCTGTAGGAAACCTCGCGAGCCTGCTCCGGCGTCACGGCGACCCCCAGGGCCACCACATCTACTCGGCCTTCCTTGAGTGCCCGGAGCATCGCTTGGGAGTCGCCCGGTACATCGATGAAGCGATAGGCCAAGCCCAGATCGCCCGCAATTTCCCGCCACAAGTCGACCGCATAGCCTCGCCATTCTCCCAAGGAATCGCGGAGGGCAAACGGAGGTTCCTCGCTGACTCCGACGCGCAGCACTGGAGAGGGCTTGGAGACGGCGGAGAAGCCCGTCTTGGCCATAGAGGACGAAAGGAACGACCATCCCACGATCGCTGCTAGGCCGATGCGGGGCAATACCCTGCGCCAATGGCGAGAGCCGTCCTGTCCGCGACCGCGCATCATGCAGCGCGCCCAGCCTTTCCGCCGGTAGGCACGGGTACCCGACCGATCGCGTTCTGCCGTCCTAGCGGTTAGACCCGCGGCCAGCCGTCGTGCAATCCTGGCTAGCTCTCTCCGCTTTGCCTAGGGCCGACTGGATCGCCTGCCTCCAGCTTCCGAAAAAGCGCCGCTTGCATGCCGCTGCAAAGAGGGAAGGCTCCCGATTGCGCACCTCCGTGCTCGTCAGGGGCACCCCCTGCGCCTGCAGGGCGCGGATCTGCTCGATGATCTCCGCTTCGCTCCAGCGCTTCCGCTTCCGAATCTTCGCATAATCGAGCCCAGCGCGCTCCACGGCGGCACCCCAGCACCCGAACCGCCGCCTCGCGGTGGCGATCAGGGAGTTGGCCTGCTCATCCATGTGCTTCGAGCTCAAGTCAGCCCCTTCGGCATGGAGACGACGGATCTCCCGCAGGATATCTGCATCCTTCCAGGACCGGTATCGATAGATATCGGCAGGGGCAAGCCCCGCAGCGAGAAGGGCGTCTTTCCAGCTGCCGAAGTAGACCGGACGAATGGCCGCATAGACCATGGGAGCATAGGGGCTCAGCATCAAGGCCCGGAAGGAGAGATCAGCCCCCTGCGCGTGGAGCGCACGAATCTTCTCGACGATGCTCTTCTTGGACCACCGCTGGTAGCGCCGCACCTCCGCATACGAAATTCCTGCCGTTTCTACGGCCTTCTCCCAGCTGCCGAAGTAGCGGATTCCCGCCGCAAGCAGTTCCTGATAATGCTGGCGCATGTAGTGCGAGTAGAGCGGCCTCCCCTGGCGCCGCCACGCACGGATCTCTCGCAGGAGAATCTCTTCGCTCCACTCCCGATTTCCGCTCTCAGCCGGAGCTTCGGTTGTTTTCATAGTTCTCTTAACTCGAGAGAATAGTCTTTGCGGCGATCGCTGTCAATTATCTTCCCTAATGAAAGCACATCGCGTGCCAGCTAGAAGGCTTCTGCGCAGATTGCCTTCAGCTCCTCACGGACCCAGCCGGGCCCAATCTCCGAGAGGCAGGCAACCGGTCTCTTCTGCGGACATCGGGTCCTCCAGCAAGGCGCACAGCTCGCGGACGCGGAGAGCACCCGCACATTCTCGCCCACCGCCGCGGATTCGCGCCAGTCGGTAGGGCCAAAAAGAATCAACGTCGGCACCCCGAGAGCGGCCGCCAAGTGGGCGGGACCAGAATCGGGGCCGACGACCGCGGCGGCATTCCCCAGGATCGCCGTCATCCGCCGCATGGGAAGCGCGCCGCGGAGATCCACCACATTCCTCGCCTCCAGCGGAAACCATGGCCCCATCCCCATCACCACGAAGGAGAGATCCGGAAGAGACCGTGCCAGCTCTTCGTAATACCGCCATGGCCAGAGCTTGGTCCTCCACCGGGCGTAGGGATGCAGCACCACGTACGAGCCCTTCCGCAATCCCGCCAGCTCCAGCGGCTCGACCCTCAGCCCATAGTCCGCAGGCCCCTCGGGTACTCCCAAGTAGCGAAGAAAGGCGAGGTACCGCTCCTGAGCCGGCGGAGGGGGAGGCATGATCCGCTCACGATAGAGCAGGATCGAGCCTTCCCGGCCATTCCATGGGCCGATGCGACGCTTTGCCCCGCTCAAAAGGCAGAGCACGCCGCTGCGCAGAAGCCCTTGCAGGTCAAGAAGCAGGTCGTACTGCTCACCGCGAACGGAGGCAAGGCAGTGCGCAAGATCGCGAAAGAGCCCGCCCCGCGTCGCTCGCCGACGGGGGAACTCGACAAACCGGTCGATCGCCGGATGATCCGCCAGCAGCTCCCGGTAGGGAGCAAAGGCCATCCAATGAATCTGGGCCGATGGCCATCGGCGCTTCAAGCCGGACGCCACCGGCAAGGCCTGGATCACGTCCCCAAGGGAGCTGAACTTGAGAATCAAGATCTTCTTCGGCGAGAACCCCTCCTCCGCGATCCGTCCAACCCGAGGCCTGGTCGCCCGACCAGTCATCCCATTTTGACCGAGACTGCCGCTTGACATATGTTCCGGAACTCTATAGAGAATCAAGCATGCCGATCTTCCCCTCCGTCATCGCGACGATCGGGCGCACGCCGCTCATTCAACTCAACCGGGTTGCGCGGGGGATCGATGCAAGGTTAGCACTCAAGGCCGAGTTTTTCAACCCGCTCGGCAGCGTCAAGGATCGGATCGGAGCCGCGATGATCGAGGCCGCGGAAAACGCGGGCCTCCTCACCCCGGAGACCGAAATCATCGAGCCGACCTCCGGCAACACGGGGATCGCGCTCGCCTTCGTCGCCGCGGCCAAGGGCTACCACCTGACCTTGACGATGCCTGAAAGCATGAGCCTCGAGCGCCGCACCCTGCTCGCCCTCCTGGGAGCGCATCTGGTACTCACCCCGGCGGCCGAAGGGATGGCCGGAGCCATCCGTCGGGCCATCGCCCTGAAGGAAAAACGAGGCAACTCCTGGATTCCGCAGCAGTTCGAGAATCCCGCGAACCCCGAGATTCACCGGCGCACCACGGCAGAAGAAATTTGGACGGATACGGAGGGATCCATCGACATCTTCGTTTCCGGTGTCGGCACCGGCGGTACGATCTCCGGCGTCGGTGAGGTGATCAAGGCGCGAAAGCCCCAGTTCCGCACCGTGGCGGTGGAGCCCGCCGGATCGCCCGTGATTTCACAGACGTTGCGTGGGGAGCCGCCTAAGCCCGGCCCCCACAAGATCCAGGGCATTGGAGCCGGCTTCGTTCCCAAGAATCTCAACCTCTCGGTGGTCGATGAGGCCCTTTCCGTCGCCGATATCGATGCCTTGACCATGGCGCGCCGTCTTGCCGACGAAGAAGGGATCCTGGCCGGGATTTCCACCGGAGCGACCGTCCATGCGGCCATCGAAGTGGCGAAGAGGCCGGAAAATCGAGGAAAGTTGATCGTCGCCGTCGGCGCCAGCACCGGGGAGCGCTATCTGAGCACTGCACTCGCCGAAGAGGCCCGGCGTCGCGTCGGTTCGGCGTAGCCCCGATCGTCCCCATTGCTTCTCCGGCTTGGGGCCGCGTTCGCCTCACCGCTCATTCCCCCACCACTACGTCTTCGGTAGCCTTGTGGAGCCGCGCTTTTTGATTGCGAAGTTCGCCCTCTGGCTCAATCCTAAACGGTTGGGCAGCTCCTTGCGTATCATAGATTCGGCATGATCGATAACGATTCAGCGCTCAAGCTCTATCTGCGGGAAATCAGCCAAATCCCCCTCCTGCGCCGAGAGGAAGAGGTGGAGCTCGCTCATCGCATTCAAAAAGGCGATGCGGCCGCCCGCCAGAAGATGATCCAAGCCAACCTGCGCCTGGTCGTGAAAATCGCGCACGATTACTCCACCAGCGGCCTGCCGCTACTCGACTTGATCTCCGAAGGAAACATCGGCTTGATGAAAGCCGTCGACCGCTTCGATCCCTCCAAAGGAGGAAAGCTGAGCACCTATGCGGCCTGGTGGATCAAGCAGTCGATCAAGCGAGCGCTCGCCAACCAGAGCAAAACGATTCGGCTTCCCGTTCACCTGGTCGACAAGATCGCGCGGATGCGGCGGACGGCCATCCGCCTGGCAGAGGAATTTGGCCGGGAACCGACTGACGAAGAGCTCGCGCATGAGCTGGGCATCTCCACCTCCCGCGTCGCGGAGCTTCGCACGATCGCCATTCAGCCCGCCTCTCTCAACGCGGCAGTCGGGGAGGAGGAGGACGGCACTTCGCTCGGGGAGCTGGTCAAGGATGAAAGCGCCATCGATCCGGCATCCATCATCCAGAGCGAAAACCTGAAAAGGACGGTGATGGAGCTCTTGCCCATCCTCGACGCCCGAGAACGCAAGATCCTGGCGCTTCGCTTCGGGCTGGAGGGGAACGAGGAGATGACCTTGGAAGAGATCGGCAAGAAATTCCATGTGACACGCGAACGGATTCGACAGCTCCAGAACATCGCCTTGCGGAAGGTGCGCCGAGCCCTGGAGAAGAAGGAGAAGCGTCAACTCGTCCGATGACCTTCCTTCTGCAAAGCACCCTGTCCCGTCTCAAAGAGAAGGTTCGGACCATTCCGGATTTTCCAGAAAAGGGGATCCTCTATCGGGATATTACCCCCCTCATCGGTGACGGACAGTTCTTCCGGCTGGTGATGATGATCTTCCTGGAACGATACCAGCGGAGAAAGATCGACAAGATCGCCGCGATTGACGCCCGGGGATTCATCTTTGCTGGAGCGCTGGCCCACATCCTCGGCATCGGGCTCATCCCGATTCGCAAGAAAGGGAAGCTTCCCCATGAGACCTTCGAAGTCACGTACAGCTCCGAATACGGTCTTAACACGTTGACCATCCATCGGGACGCCGTGGCAAAGGGCGAGCAGGTGCTGATTCTCGATGACGTGCTCGCCACGGGTGGCACGGCGGAGGCAGCCACCAGGCTGATCGAGCGCTGCGGCGGGACCCCGATCGAGCTCGGTTTCCTGATCGAGCTTCGCGGGCTCAAAGGCAAGGAGCGGCTCTCGCGATACCCGGTCTACTCGATCCTGCAGTTTCCTTAGCCGGCCCTCCGGCTACCCTTTGAAGGCGAAATAGACCGCGGCGACCAGGAAGCCGTAGGCGATCAGAAGATTCCATCGGGGGACTGCGCCGAAGAGAAAATAGGCCACGACCGTGAAGACCAGGAGGGTGATGCACTCCTGGAGGACCTTGAGCTGGGTCACGGAGAATTCGTAGGATCCCATCCGGTTGGCCGGCACCTGAAAGATATATTCGAAGAAAGCGAGCCCCCAGCTTGCGACAATCGCCAGCAGAAGCGGTTGCTCGCGAAATTTCAAATGCCCATACCAGGCAAGGGTCATGAAGAGGTTCGAGACGACGAGCAGAAGAATTGTTTTCATGCCGAGCCGGAACGCTTTCCGCTAACCCAACAAAGGCCGACAGGGCATTGCCGGCATCGGTGCGGGGCGGAAGGGCTTTACCGCGGCCGTTCGGGAAAGCTCATCGACATTTTCCGGAAATCCGCCGGCGGCTCAAAGAGATTGGAAGGCTGCGGTCCCACTTGATACTGATCCCAATCGATCACGGTCTTCCCGGCCGCTGGCGCGACGCGCAAGGGATAGTTGCCGGCTTCGTCCAGCCAGACAGAGAGGCTCTTCGAGTCTCCCCGTACGAGATACTTCGCGCAGGAATGACCGTGAATCGTCTCCTTCCCTTGCCACTCCCAGACGGCACCCGCCTCACCTGGGAGGCCCAGATTGGTCGACGCTCCGGCATCCCGGTAGGCGCTCTCCAGGACGAGCTTCTGCGCCGGGAGAATCGTGTAGACCTTCTTCTGGTCCTTGCGCAGGATGATGATCTGGGTCTCCGGGCCCTCCTGGACGTCGACCCGAAGCTTGTCCCCATCCCGATAGAGGTGCTGCACGAAGGCCTTCCCACCATCGACCTGGATCGTCTGGATAACGGAGAATTGATTGGCCAGCCTGTACGGTTCCTTAGCCGGCTCGCTCGACGCAGACAGAGCTGCGCAGAGGGAAAAGCCTCCCGCAAGAACCATGGCGATCCGCAGCAATGCGGCGCCTCGGGGAAAGCGATGTTCCATAGGATCCGCGGGAAACCCTACCGACCTTTTTGCGGATCGACGAGCAACAAATGTGGCGGCTGCGAGAACGACGCATCCCTGGAGCGCTGGGTGGATTCCGGAACTGGCGAATCCTCGGTGGCAGCCAGGCGAAGCTGGCCACAAGCCGCAAGGATCTCTTCCCCTTTCCGCCTCCTCACCGTGACCCGACAGCCGCTCTCCCGCAACAAGCGCTCGAACCGATCCACTCGGTCGGGCTCGGTCCGCTCCCAAGGCAACGACGGAACCCGATTATACGGGATCAGGTTGATCTTCGCCCGAAGCCGACGAGCGACCCGGCCCAAGCGCGCGCTCTCTGCGTCCGAGTCGTTGACCCCAGCCAGGAGGATGTACTCCAGGGTAATCGGCTGCCGCTTCTTTCGGCTGTACTCTTCGCAGGCCTCCAGCAGCAAGGGAAGGGGATACTTGCGGTTCACCGGCATGAGACGGGAACGAAGGGTATCGCTTGCGGCATGGAGCGATACGGCGAGCCCCACGGCCAAAGGCTCCTCCGCCAGCCTTCGAATCTCCGGAACCAAGCCGCTGGTCGACACCGTAATCCGCCGAGGGCTCATGGCAAAACCCCCGGGGGCCGTGAGGAGGCGGAGGGAGCGCACAAGGGAATCCCAGTTGGCCAGCGGTTCCCCCATTCCCATGAAGACCAGGTTGTCGATGCGCCGACCCACCCCCTCCTCGGCTTGCAGGAGCTGCTCGAGGATCTCTCCCGAGGAGAGGTTGCGTCGGAAGCCCTGAAGGCCGCTTGCACAAAAGGCGCAACGGTAGGCACAGCCGATCTGGCTGGAAAGGCAGAGTGTAAGCCTCCCGCTGCCGGGGTCCGCCTCGGAGGGGATCAAGACGCTTTCGACAGCATCCCCTCCTTCCATCTCCCAGAGCAGCTTTTGGACGCCGTCGGCGTTCTCGAGCCGGCGGGCCAGGCGGAGCGAGCGGAGCCGGTATCGGTCGGCCAACTCTTTCCGTAGCGAGAGAGGCAGGTTCGTCATCTGCTCAAAGGAAGGAACACGCTTCTCGAAAACCCATTGGCTCAAGACCCTGCGTTGATAGGGGGGCCCGCTTCCCATCTCCCACTCCTCGGGAGTCTGGTCGAGGAGATGCCGTTTCATGAAGGATCCTCCTATGCGTGTACGCCTTGGCTCCAACCCTGCCGTCACGGCCTGGGGCAAGTGATTCCCCTCTGTCGCATATACTTGCCGTTACGCTCGGCGTACGAAACCTCGCACGGCTCGGCCGCTTCCAGAAAGATGACCTGGGCCAAGCCTTCATTGGCGTAGACTTTGGCCGGAAGCGGGGTCGTGTTGGAAATCTCCAAGGTGACGTGCCCTTCCCATTCCGGCTCGAATGGGGTCACGTTCACGATGATCCCGCACCGGGCATAGGTCGATTTTCCCAGGCAGATCGTGATCACACTTCGGGGAATGCGGAAGTACTCGACGCTGCGCGCAAGCGCAAAGGAATTGGGGGGAATGATGCACGCGTCGGCGGTGACGTCGACAAAGGAGCGGGGGTCGAAGAGCTTCGGATCGACCACGGTGTGGAACACGTTCGTGAAGATCTTGAATTCATTCGACACGCGCAGGTCGTAGCCGTAGCTCGAGAGGCCGTAGCTAACCACCGGCTCTTCGGAGGCGGCTTTTCGGACCTGGGTTTCGACGAAGGGTTCAATCATCCCCTCCTCCAGAGCCTTTCGACGGATCCAGGAGTCAGAGTGGACGCCCATGGCTCCGCTTCTCCACAAGCATCCGCTCTTCCGCCCATTCCCCTCCCGGCTTGCGCTTTCCGGAGAGAACCGCCCGGTAGACCTTCCCCAGGAGAGAGAGCGGAACGTAGGAGAAGATCGACGCGCAAAGCCCGGGAAGGAAGCCTGGCGTGACCTGCGGCTTGCCTCGCCTGGCCGCGTCAAGGGAGATGCGGACGACCTCCTCGGGGGAGGTCCACATGAACGGGGGACCGCCAACCTTCTTCTGGTCTTCCGGGCATCGGACCGCCCGCTCGAAGAACTCGGTCGCCACCGACGCGGGACAGACTTGGGTCAGGGTGACACCGGTTCCCGCCAGCTCCCATTCCAATCCGTGAGAGAGGCTGTGGACGTAGGCCTTGGTCGCCGCATAGGCCGCATAAGATGGAACGGGCCGCAGCCCGGCGATCGATCCAACGTTGATGATGCATCCTCTCCCTCGCCGAATCATTCCCGGCAACAACCACCAGAGAAGAAAAGTGAAGGCTTTGACATTGAGGTCGAGCATCTCACGAAGGCGGTCCGCGTCGCCCTGATAAAACAACCCGAAATCTCCGACTCCGGCGTTGTTGACCAGCAGATCGACCTCGACCCGCTTGGCCGCGATCCGATCGATCACCCCTTCGATGCCCTCCGGAGCAGTCAAGTCAGCGGGAGCTACGAGGATCTGCACCTTCCGGTGCTCCCGCTCGATCTCCCTGGCCAGCTCGTGTAGCCGTTCCTCCCGGCGAGCCGTGAGAATCAGGCAGGCAACCTCCGGAGCGAGCCGCCGCGCAAACTCGGCCCCCAGCCCGGAAGAGGCTCCGGTGATCCATGCCGAAGAACCCGAAAAAGAATGCTTCACCGCTCTCCCGATTCGCCTATTCGACCTGGTAGAAGACGACCAGACGGGCCCTCTCGCTGTGAAGGGGGACCTCGGAAAGGAGGATGACCTTGTCTCCGGAACTAACGACCCCTCGCTTCCGCAGCTCTTCTTCCGCGATCACGATCCCCTCTTCCTGACTCGTGGGATAGCGCGAAGGGATCGGTTCGGTCCCGTAGCGAAGGATGAGCCTGCGGCAGAGGTCCTCCTCGCCGGCCAGGGCGTAGATGGGAGAATAGCGAGGTCGAAGGCTGGCCACCGTCGCCGTAAGCTTCCCCTGACGAGTGAACACGCAGATGGCCGCCGCACGGACCTGGTCCGCCAAGTGAACGGCCGCGCTGGCGATTTTCTGCTGATCCTCGAGGAGCTCGGCAAATGCCGCGTAGCCGGCTCCTCCGCTCCGCTCGGTCCGCCGGATGACCCGGTCCAGGAGAGAGACGCACTCGAGGGGATAGCGTCCCGCCGCGGTCTCACCCGAAAGCATCAAGGCATCGGCCTGCTCGTAGACCGCATTGGCGATGTCGGTGATCTCGGCTCGGGTGGGCACGGGATTCTGGGTCATGCTCTCCAGTAGGTGCGTCGCCACGATGACTGGTTTCATTTTCTGGAGGCACATCTTCACGATCCGTCGTTGGATGATCGGCAGCTCCTCGAAGGGACACTCGATCCCGAGATCCCCGCGGGCCACCATGATCGCGTCGGCCGACTCGAGAATCTGCGGCAGGTTCTGGACGGCGGCTTGGTCCTCGATCTTTGCGACGATCACCGCCTTGGATCCCCTGGCAATCAGGATCTGCCGTAGCAGATCGACGTCGTTCGCCTCCCGCACGAAGGAGAGCGCGAAATAGTCCATCTGGCACTCCACTCCGAGGTCGACATCCAGCAAGTCCTTCTTGGTCAAAGGAGGAAGGTTCACTCGAACGCCAGGCAGATTGATGTGCCGTCGGCTCCCCATGACGCCACGGGTGACGACTTCGCAGCGGACGCGGAATCCCTGCTTCTCGAGCACCTTCATCTGAATGACCCCGTTGTCCACCAAAACCACGTCGCCGACTCGCAGGTCTTGGGCCAGGTCGTCGTAGTTCACGGAGACGGAGCGCTCATCGACGCTCGGATCCCCCCTCACCGTAAAGGTGAAGATGTCGCCGGGATGAAGCTCGAGCCGGCTCGAGAGATCTCCCGTGCGAATGGCCGGCCCCTGGGTGTCGAGAAGGAGTCCCACATGTCTCCCGAAGCGGCGACTCTGCTCGCGCACGATGGCGCTGGTTCTCCGCACCCAATCCGCAGAAGCATGGGACATATTGAAACGGAAGACATCGACCCCGCGAGAAATCAGCTCACCGATCTTCTCTTCGGACTCCGTGCTCGGCCCAAGCGTGGCAATGATCCGCGTTTTCCGCTTCCACATCGGTTCGTTCACGGCTGCTTCCCTCCGATCCTCTTCCCCTCTCCCTGAGACGTCCAACCCCATCGATCCGAAGGGGTGCGGCCCCGGACGGTCGCTTCGCGCGCTCACGCCTCTCCCCTCCCCGCAGTGATCCGCAGCTCCCGAAGCTGCTTCGCCTCGACCCCCGAGGGAGAGCCCGTGAGGGGATCGGCACCATGCCGGTTCTTCGGAAAGGCGATGACGTCCCGAATCGATTCCGCGCCAGCCAAAAGCATGACGAGCCGGTCGAGGCCGAGCGCGACGCCCCCATGGGGAGGAGCTCCATAACGGAAGGCCCGGAGCAGATGGCCGAAACGCTCCTCCTGCATCTGGGGATCGATCCCCAGGATCGAAAAGATCTTCTGCTGCAGTTCCGACTCATGAATCCGGATGCTGCCCCCGCCCAGCTCCGTCCCGTTGAGCACGACGTCGTAGGCCAACGCCCGAACCGCTCCAAAGCGCCCTTCCTCCAAAAGCTCCAGATCCTCCGGATGCGGCCGAGTGAAGGGATGATGCATGGAAGTCCACCGGCCCTCCTCCCGGTCGAAGGCAAACAGAGGAAAATCGGTCACCCAGAGGAATTTCCATTCGGAATGGGCTCTTCGTTCCCCGGAGAGCTCCGCCAGCCGCAGCCGGATGCGGCCAAGAATTTCACAGGCGAGCTCCCAGCGATCGGCCGCGAAAAGGAGCAGATCGCCTTCGCTCGCACCGAGCGTGCGCGCAAGCGCCTCCCGCTGCCCGGCCGTAAGAAATTTCCCGATCGGCGATCTCCAGCCGGAACTCTCCACCCGAACGTAGGCCAGGCCCTTGGCCCCCAGGCTTCGAGCGAGCTCCTCGAGCGCCGCCAGCTCTGAGGCTCCCATCTTCGCCAGCCCTTTCCCGTTCACCGCCTTGACTACCCCACCCTCATCCAGGACCGTTCGGAAGACTTTCAGGTCCGACTCCCGAAAGATCTCCCCAACATCGTAAAGGTCGATCCCGTACCGCAGATCGGGCTTGTCGCTCCCGTAACGATCCATCGCTTCGTGATAGCTCATTCGAGGGAAGGGGAGCGGGAGGCCGGTATCGAGAACATCGCGAAAGATCTTCCCAAGCACTCCTTCGACCCAGAACTGGACGTCTTCGGTCTCGACGAAGGACGCCTCCAGATCGATCTGGGTAAATTCGGGCTGGCGGTCCGCCCGCAAGTCTTCGTCGCGGAAGCAGCGGGCGATCTGATAGTAGCGTTCGACTCCGCCGACCATGAGCAGCTGTTTGTACTGTTGGGGAGCCTGAGGCAGGGCATAGAAGGAGCCGGGAGCCATCCGGCTTGGAACCAGGAAATCCCGCGCTCCTTCGGGTGTGCTCTTCGAGAGGATGGGAGTTTCCACATCCAGAAAGCCCTGCCCGTCCAGGTATTCTCTCACCGCCCTGACGATCCGATGGCGGAGCCGGAGGTTTTCGAGCATCCGAGGACGCCGCAAGTCGAGGAAACGGAAGGCTAACCGCAGCTCTTCGTTCTCCACGGTCGCATCGAGGGGAAACGGCAGCGGCAGGCAGGAGTTGAGCAGTCGAACCGACTGGGCAACCACCTCGATCTCCCCGGTGGCCAAACCGGTGTTTTCGGTCCCTTCGGGCCGTCTCGCCACCAACCCTTCCACCTGCACGAGATCCTCGGCGTGCAGGGCCTTCCCGATCTCCGCAGCCTCCGGGTGCTCCTCTGGATGAAAGACGATCTGGGAGATTCCCTCTCGATCCCGGAGATCGACAAAGACAAGCCCGCCATGGTCTCTCCGCCGGTCGACCCAGCCGCAGAGCCGCACGTTTCGGCCCACGTCTGTCTTCCGCAGCTGAGCGCAATGATGCGTGCGCCACCGATTCGCGGTTCTCATGCCTATCCCTTCCCCTCCCGGGGCAGCCCGAGCGTCGTCGATTCTCCAGGAAATTCGGGCTCCGCTCTCGCCGCTTGGAGAAGCGATCCGATGGCTTCCAGCGATATGAGCCGGCTCTTCCGGGAAGCCATCTCCCGGAATTCCACCATCCCCTCGATCACGCGGACGTCCACACCGAGGGCATGACGGGCGCCGATCGCCTCGGCCCGCTCCCACTGCTTCTTGGGCTTGGCGGCGTGGAGAGGGTAATCGACCGAAAATCCCTGATCCCGCAGCAACTGTACCAGCCGGACGGCCGCCGGACGAACCTCTTCCTCGGAAATGATGACGGAGATCTCCGGCTGCGGGAGCGTCGCCTCAAGCTTCCCTTTCTCGCGAAGCAGCTCTCCCAGCACCACATCGCCCATGCCAAATCCGACCGCCGGCATCGACTCGCCGCCCAGACGCTCCAGAAGGTCATCATACCGACCCCCTCCGGCGATGGCCCGAAAGGCTCCTTGCCGGTCGAACGCTTCGAAGACGGTCCCGGTATAATAGGCAAGGCCGCGCACGACGCGGTAATCCTGCTCGGCGAATGGCGCAAGCCCGCGCGCGCCCAACCCGGCCAACACCCGTTCCACCGGCTCCCAAGGCTCACCCTCCTCGATCAGCCGAAAAACCGGAGCCGCCAAGGGGCCCAGGGCCTCCTCGGTCTTTTCGCGCGGTTGACGCTCGATCTTGTCGATCGCCTGAAAGAGGCCATACCGCTCTTCCTCCCGCACTTGGTGCCGCTCAAAAAACCTGGCCCAGAACCCGCGGTCGCTCAACCGCACCACGAAGTCCTCCGGCCCCAGCCCAAAGCCGCGGAGCGAGTCGATCAACAGGGCGATGACTTCGATATCGGCTTCCCGGGACTCCTCCCCGAGGATGTCGCAATTCCACTGGAAATGCTCCCGCAGCCGGCCTCGCTGCGCCCGCTCGTAGCGGTACACTTGGGGGATCGAGAACCATTTCAACGGCTTGCGATAGTCCCGGTGACGCGCCCGGACCATGCGCACGAGCGTCGGCGTAATCTCGGGCCGCATGGCGACCAGCCTGCCTCCGCGATCGCTGAACTGGTAAACCTGATCCAGGATCTCGGAGCCGGATTTTTTTCGATAGAGATCGAGCGGCTCAAGGACGGGACCGTCGTACTCGACGAAGCCATAGCGTCGCGCGGTGCCCCGCCAGCGGGACAGGATCGCTTCCCGGAAAGCGAGTTCCTCCGGGTAAAAGTCTCGAAATCCGGGAAGAGGCTGCATGGCGCGGCTCCCCGCTCTAGCTTCCAAGCGGGATAGCGAGATCAGGCACTATCCCCAACCGCCTGGTTCAGGGCGAGCTTTTTTTCGCCGCACCCTCCTCCAGAAGCTCTTGCGTCACCTTTTGCAGGATTCGCTTGACCTGCTTCCCTGGCTTGAAGCGGACGACCGCGCGAGGAGGGATCGTGATGTCCCGTCCCGGGCTCCGAGGGTTCCGGCCGACACGGGCACGACGCAACGCGATTTCGAACACGCCGAAATTCCGCAGCTCGATATTCTGGCGATTCCCGAAGCTCTCCATGAGAATTCGCAATAAAGAGCCCAGGACCCTTGCCGCCTGCTGCTGCGGTAGATTGGTCTCCTCCGCAACCTGCACCACCAAATCCCTTCGCGTCAGGTTTCCCATAGATCGATCCGTTGCGGCTCCCCCCTCCAGAAGCCCTTTCTAGGGAAAGGATAATCTGAAAAGAAGGTTGCACAACAGAAAAAGCGGTCGAAGGGCCGTTGGAGCGCCGGAGGCGCACCTCTTTTTGCAGCCCTCGGTCCGCAAAAGTTGTCTCTGCGGCTTGCAAATCGGGATGCGTCTGCTTTTGTTGGGCTCAGCATGTCCTTCTTCAATCACCTCTTGCGGCCGCATTCCCGCTGAGGAGGATGCCCTTCATGGCAGAGCGCTTTTTCCTCACGACGGCGATCGACTACGTCAATGGCTCCCCTCATCTGGGGCATGCCTACGAAAAGACCCTTGCCGACGCCCTTGCGCGCTACCAGCGCCTCTGCGGGCGCTCAGTCTTTTTCCTGACCGGGGTCGACGAGCATGGGCAAAAGGTGCAGCAATCGGCCCGGGCTCTCGGGCTCGATCCGCAGGATTTCTGCGATCGGCAAAGCGGCCTCTTCCGCGCGCTCTGGGACCGACTCGACATCTCCTTCGACCAGTTCGCCCGCACGACCGAACCACGGCACAAGGAAGCGGTTCAGTCCTGTCTCTGCCGTCTCCAGGAGAAGGAGCTCCTCCGCTTTGAGGAGCACGAGGGCTTTTACAGCCTGCGGCAAGAGCAGTTCGTGACCGAAAAGGAGAGGGTGGATGGCCGCTGGCCGGAGATCTTCGGCGAAGTGGTCCCGATGCGCGAGCCGAACTACTTCTTCCTTCTTTCCCGATTCGGAGAGCAGATCCGGCGCGAAATCGAATCCCGACCGGACTGGATCGTCCCCGAATTTCGCCGTAACGAACTCCTGGCCGCCTTGCGACGTCCACTGCAGGAGCTCTGCATTTCCCGGCCGCGAAGCCGCCTTGCCTGGGGCATTCCGCTGCCCTTCGATGAGCGCTATGTCACCTATGTCTGGTTCGACGCCCTCCTCAATTATGTCTCTTTTGCCCGAGAAGGGGAGGGCGGCACCTGGTGGCCCGCCGACCTTCAGATCATCGGAAAGGACATCCTCGTGCCGGCGCACGGCGTCTACTGGCCGGCGATCCTCGCGGCATTAGGGCTTCCGCTCCCGCGGAGGCTCCTGGTACACGGCTGGTGGCTCAATCGGGGAGCCAAGATGAGCAAATCGACGGGGAACGCAATCGATCCCCTCCCCTACCTCGACCGCTTCGGTTCCGAAGCCCTCCGTTACTTTCTCTTGCGAGAGATGACCCTCGGCAACGATGCCGACTTCTCGGACGAGAAGCTTCTCCAGAGGTACCAGAGCGATCTGGCCAACGATTTGGGGAATTTCGCGCACCGTTCCCTCTCCATGATCGCACGTTATCGGGGAGGACGCGTTCCCGGCTGGATCGATTCGGAAGCCGGGCAGTCGGAGAGGGAGCTCGCTTCGGCCTTCGACGAAGAGGCCTACCGAGTCGCCTTCGACCAGGGCGACACGGGCACGGGCCTCGCGGTTGCGTGGGCCTTCATCGGCCGAGCCAACCGCTACGTCGACCAGGCCGCTCCTTGGAAAGTAGCCCGGGCACCCGCTTCGGAAAAGCGGCTGGACCTCATTTTGGCGATCCTGGCAGAGACGCTCCGGCGGATTGCCATCCTCATCGAACCCGCACTACCTCGAAGCAGCCGAAAGCTGCTGACCGAGCTCGGCGTCTCCGAACCCCCGCTCCTCTCCCGTGCCGTCTTTGCACCGCCCAGAGAGAGCTACTCCGCCGGAGCCCCCGAGCCCCTTTTCCCCCGGGTGGAGGGATAGGGGCTGTGAGATCGGAAGATTTTCCGTCCGTTCACGAGCTTGCCATTGCTCAGCACTGCTCTCTCTGTCATGCTCTTGCGCCATGAGGGTCGAAAGACGGGTCGGATGCGGGACGGTGTCCTTCCTCGTCCTCCTGGCCGTCAGCCTTTTGCTCAATTTGATCTTCTGGAACGCGCTCCAGATGAAGAAGGGCACCAGCCCGGACATGAAACCTCCGGAGTTCCCGGAGGAATATGTCGCTGGCGATCCCGATCGCGACCAGAAGATCGTCCTGATTCGCTTGCAAGGGCTGATCGCACGAGAGGAGCCCGGCCAATTCTCAGACAGCATGATCGAGGACATCACCCTCCAGCTCCGGCAGGCACGCGATGACCGTCGGGTCAAAGCCATCCTCCTGGCGATCAACTCCCCGGGCGGAGAGGTCGATGCGAGTGACGTTCTCTATCACGAGCTCGAACGGGTTCGGCGGGTCAAGCCGATCGTCGTCTACATGGAATCGGTTGCCGCCTCGGGTGGCTACTACGCGGCCATGGGCGCCAGTTACCTGATGGCCAACGATCTCTCCCTCACCGGAAGCATCGGGGTCATCCTCCAAACCTTCAACGTCAAGGATCTTCTCGACAAGATCGGCGTGAAGGCGCTGACCCTGAAGTCGGGCAAAATGAAGGACATTCTCAATCCGACACGGGAAATGACTCCGGAAGAGCAGGCCTACGTTCAAGGGCTCATCAACGCCAGTTACGATCGGTTCGTCGGCATCGTCTCCCAGGAAAGGCACCTGGACTTGGAGCAACTGAAGGTCCGTTGGGCCGACGGGAGAATCCTCTCCGGCGCGATGGCCCTGCAGGCCAAGTTGATCGACGAGCTCGGCTACTTTGAAGACGCCGTTGACAAATGCAAGGAGCTCGGCAAGGTCAAGACGGCCCGCGTCGTCCGGTACGCTCCCCCCTTCCGGCTTTCGGCGCTGGTCCGAGGCCTTTTCGGGAGCGAAGCTCGTGCGAAAAGCCTCCTCTCCTCCGATCGGCTTCCCCTGATCTCCGGTCGTCTCTACTACCTGGCGCCGACCGTCTTTGGATCCGGTGGATTCCTCCCGTGAGATTCCGGCGGCTCTCCTCTGCGCCCTTGGCCTCTCCTCTTTCCGGATTGCTCATCGGCTTCCGGAACCTCAAGCTGCGCCGCCGCCGGGAATGAACGAGGTCACCGCCAAGCTTCTGCACCAATATGGAGCGCTGGTTGCAGGCTTTTTCCTGACTAGCGCGGCGGCGGCGGCGGCCTTGGGCCTGGCTTTCCGTAAGCTCCGCCATGCGGGAGCACTACCCTACGGGCAGGCTCCAACGATCCCCTTTTCCTCGATCGAGCTCGTAACCGTATCCCTGTTCCTGATCTCCGGGGTTTTCTTCTCGGCAGGCACGACTCTCGCCCTCATCGCCGTCCTGCTCCTGGTCCGCTTTCACCGGCTCAATTTCGACGCCTACTTCGGCACCAACCGCCTCCCCGTCTGGAAAAGCCTCGGAGCCGGTTTCTGGATCGCTCTGGCGGCCGACCTTCCTCTCCGCCTCGTGGCGGCTCTTGGCGAGCTGCTCGGGAAAGTCTTCGGAGTTCCCGCCCCTCCCCAGCCCGCAGTCGAGATCTTTGTACGCACCCACAACTGGCCGTCCCTCTCCCTGCTCCTCGTCTTCATTCTCGTGCTGGCCCCGTTGGGGGAGGAGGTGCTCTTCCGTGGATTCCTCTACGTCTATCTGAAAAACCGGCTCTCGCGTAGATCCGCACTCATCGTAACCGCTCTCCTCTTCGCCTTTCTCCATTTCAACTGGCCGACCTTTCTCCCGCTCTTTCTCTTTGGACTCCTGCTCGGCATCGCTTACGAATTTTCGGGATCGCTCCTGCTCTCCATTGCGATTCACTGCTGGTTCAATAGCTTTACGACAGGCCTGTTGCTCCTGGCGAAATTCGGTTGAGGAAGTGAAGAGAGGCCTGCGAACGCGCCCGATGACCCCGAGAAAGCCGCTTGCCCATTGCCGCTCCCTCGATGCCTTGGGTGAAGAGGGGCTGCTTCGCCTGCTGACCCGGCATTGGCGACATGGGCCCAGCGTGCGGGCGGGGGTCGGTGAGGACTGCGCCGTTCTCGAAGGGCGGGGAAAGGACAACTCCCTGCTCTTCAAGGCCGACTCGGTGGTCGAGGGGGTTCACTTCTCTCGGGAAACCCCATGGCGGTTGGTCGGGCGCAAGGCGCTCGGACGGGCGCTCAGCGATATCGCCGCCATGGGGGGATGTCCGCTCTACGCACTGATCGCGCTCGCCCTGCCGCCTACGGCCGCCCCCGCTCTCGTCCAGGAGATCTATCGAGGCATCGAGAGCTTAGCCCGGCGGTTCGCCGTGGATCTGGTTGGTGGGGAGCTCAGCCGGAGCCGCCAGATCGTTCTCACGGTTGCGCTGATCGGGGAGACTCCAGGTTATCCTCCGGTCCTGCGTTCGGGAGCCGAGCCAGGGGCGGGGCTCTATGTGACCGGAAGCCTCGGCGGCAGCCTGGGGAGCGGTCGTCACCTTCGATTCCGGCCACGTCTGGCCGAAGGACAATGGCTTGCCCAAGGCCGTTGGGCCAGCTCCCTCATGGACATCAGCGACGGACTGGCCTCCGACCTGCCACGGCTCGCCCAGGCTTCCGAGGTCGACTGGTCCCTGGACGAGAACCGTGTCCCTCGACGCCGAGGCTGCTCACTCCAGCAGGCGCTCTGCGATGGAGAGGACTACGAGCTTCTCTTCACCGTGGAACCGGATCGCGAGAGTGCCCTTCTCCAGGAGTGGCCGTTCTCCACGCGATTGACCCGGATCGGTGCCTGCCTCCACCCCTCCTCCGCCATCTCCAGGAAGAGATCCACCGCCTATGGGTTCGATCATTTCCGCCTCCCCTGAAGAAACCGAGCGCTTCGGCCGCCGCCTCGGGGAGGGAGCCTCTCCTCGCTCCGTCTTCGCCCTCTACGGCGAGCTGGGAGCCGGCAAGTCGACCCTCGCGCGCGGCCTCGCTCACGGGATCGGCGCCCGGGAGCCGGTAACCAGCCCGACCTTCACGCTGGTGCAGGAATATCGAAGCGGGCGGCTTCCCCTTGTTCACGTCGACCTCTACCGGCTGGAGGGGCCCCAGGAGGCGGAGGCGCTTCATCTCGAGGAGTTCTGGAACGAGCCGGCGGTCGTCGTGATCGAGTGGCCCGAGAAGATGGAAGAGCTGCTTCCCCCGCAAACCGAGCGATGGGAGCTCTTGCTTCTTTCGGAAAATGAGCGGATGATCCGCCGAAAGGCGGGGTAAGGACTCGCTCGGACGAAGACCCGCATCCGATCTTGCGCTCCCATGATTCTCGCCCTGGAAACGTCCTCGTCCCTGGGCAGCTTGGCGATCGGGGAGCCGGGGCGACTCGTCGAGACCCGGGAATTTGCCGGTGCTCGCCATTCCGCCGCTCTTTTTTCTTCCCTGCGAGAGTTGACGCTTCCCTCGCTCCGGATCGAGACCGTGATCGTCGGTGTGGGACCGGGCTCCTTCTCCTCGATCCGTGCTTCCATCGCCGCAGCCCAGGCAATCGCGTTCGCCAAGGGCTCCCGTCTCCGTTCCGTCTGCAGCGCCTGCTCCCTCGCCCTCCAATTCTGCGATGTGGCACGGCTCGGCGTCTTTTCCGACGCCCGGCGGGGAGAGCTTTACGGAACACTTTTCTCCTTCGGCCGACTGGTGCGATCCACCTTCGTCTTTCCCAAGGAGGAGCTGGCGATCCGGGTGCAAAGCCTGGATTTGGCCATCGCATCTGAAGAGCTCGGGCCAGGCTTGCACCGCGCCTTCCCGCGGGCCGAGGATTTTCTTCGGATCGAGGAGGAGAGCCCCGCCTTTTCGGAAGAGCCCTTTCCCGAACCCCTTTATTTCCGGAGCCCGCTTGCCGCTCCGGCCGGTTCCCCATCCTAGGCTTTCATGAAAGATCGCGTGCCACGCTGTTGGGCGGAAATCGATGGTTCCGCGCTTCGCCACAATCTCGCCGTGGTGCGAAGCCGGATTTCAGAGGAGACCAAGCTTGTTGCGGTGGTCAAAGCCAATGCCTACGGCCACGGCCTGATCCCGGTAGCCAAGGAGCTCGTCGGAGGAGGGGCGGATATCCTCGGCGTCAGTAACGTCGAGGAGGCGGCCGAGCTTCGAGCGGCGGGCGTAGCGACGACTCCCATCCTCCTGCTGAGTGCCTGCCTTCCCGAAGAGTTCGCGCGGGCGATCGAATACCACGCTTGGCCGACCATCTCGACCTATGAGGAGGCGAAGCGGCTCAATGCCGCGGCCCGGAAGGCCGGGGTGCGCGCCACCGCTCACTTCAAGATCGACACGGGCATGGGCAGGCTCGGCCTATGGGGAGCGGAAGCCGTGAAGGAGCTCAAGCGGGCCGAGCGGCTTCCTGCCGTCGAGATCGGAGGCGTCTGTACCCACTTCAGCTCGGCCGATGAGGATCCGGAGAGAACGGAGGAGCAGTGGAACGAGCTCATGCGCTGGCGGCCGCACTTCGCCGACAAGAAGCTCCACGTCGCCAACAGCGCTGCCCTTTGGCGCAAGACCGTCTACGCCTGCTCGTTTGTCCGGGTTGGCCTCGCTCTCTATGGATTGCCTCCCATGCCCTTCCTTCGCCGGCTGCTTCGACCGGTCCTATCCTGGAAAACGCGGATCACCCTCCTCCGCCACCTCCCGGCCGGTCGAACCGTTAGCTACGGAGCTACCTATGTGCTTCGCAAGGCACAGAAGCTGGCGACGCTTGCCGTCGGATATGGAGACGGTTATTTCCGCACCCTTTCGAATCGTGCGCAGGTCCTGGTCCGCGGGAGCCGCTGCCGGATTCGGGGGCGGGTGACGATGGACCAGTCGATCGTCGATGTGAGCGGTGTGCCGGGATGCAAGGTCGGTGATGAGGTCGTTCTCCTCGGCCCCCAGGGTGATCAGGTCATCTACGCCGAGGAGCTGGCGAAGATTGCTGGAACGATCGGATACGAAATCGTCACCGCCGTCGGCGGGCGCGTCTTTCGGATCTACCGGAACTTTCACTCCTTGTCGCAACGCGAAGAGACGCAGCGGAGTCGAAAAGCTGCCGAGGCCCGCCGGGAAAAGGCGCCAGAGGCCCGCTCTGCTGCCTCTGAAGGCATTCGCGCTGGAGCGTCAAGGACGACCATCCGATCGCCGCGCACCTAGCGCGGCAAGCGCGGCCTCATGGACGCTTTCCATGAGCGAGGGGTGGGCCGGAACCGCCTGCGCCAGGGACTCGACGGTGGCTCCCGTCTCCAAGGCGACGACACCCGCTCCGATCAGCTCGGAGGCGCGACTGCCCACAATCTCCATGCCTGCGAGCTTGCCCGAGAGTTCGTCCATCCAGACGGTGACGAACCCATGGGGCGTGTCTGCCGCCAGCGCTCTGCCGTTTGCCTGAAAATAAGCGATTCCTCGCCGATAGGGGCGCTTGGCGACGCGCAGATCTTCCTCCAAGAAGCCGACGCAGGCCACCTCCGGCTCCGTGTAGATGACGTTCGGGATGTTCCGGTAGCGGACTCGGGCAGGCCTTCCCGCCAGCAGCTCGGCGACGGCCCTGCCTTCGGCCTGGGCGCGATGAGCCAGCATCGGGCCTTCGATCAGGTCGCCGATGGCATAGATCGAGGGGAGAGAAGTCTGCCAGAACCGATTGACCGCAACCCGACCGCTCTCCGTCAAGTGGATCCCCGCCTCGACGAGCGCAAGATCCGCATGGTGCGGTCTTCTCCCTACGGCGACCAGAGCTCGTTCGGCGGTGAGCGTCCGCTCCTTGCCTCTTTCCTCGGCTCGTACCGTGACGGAGGCTTCTCCGATCTCCGCACCGGCAACCCGGGCCCCGAGGAGAAACTGCATCCGCTGCTTCTCGAGCTCTTGCTGCAGCACCCTGGCCACGATCGGGCTGAATCCCGCCGCGATGCGAGGGAGCCGCTCCACCACAATCACTTCGCTTCCCAACCGACTCCACACCGATCCTAGCTCAAGCCCGATGGCACCCGCTCCAATGATCAGAAGCCTTTTGGGGACCTCCCGGAAGGAGAGAGCTTCGGTGCTGTCGACGACGAGCTTCTGGTCGAAGGGGAGAAAGGGGAGCTCGGCGGGTTCGCTGCCCGTGGCGAGCAGAATGGCGCGCGTCTCCAGGATTTCCTCGCCCTCGGCTCCCCGTACCGCAACGGCGTGCGGCCCGGCGACCCGGGCCGTCCCCTCCCATACGTGGACGCCGTTTTGCCGCATCAGGAAGGAGATGCCCTTGGCCAGCTTTTCCACGACCGCCTCCTTGTGCGCCTGAAGCTGCGGCAGATCGATCCCGAAGCCATTCGCCATAATGCCGTTCTGCGAAAGCCGATCGCGGGCATGGACATAGGCTTCCGTCGAGGAGAGAAGGGTCTTGCTGGGAATGCAGCCGACCCGGAGGCAGGTCCCTCCCAATTGAGAGCAGCGCTCGACTAACGCCGTTCGCAGGCCGAGCTCGGCGGCGCGAAGCGCGGCGACATAGCCTCCCGGCCCTGCACCGATGACGACCAGATCGAAGGCGGCTTGACTGGCCACCGGAGCCTCCCTTCTCGCCTTGCTCAGAGATCGAGCAGGACGATCCCCGGATGTTCGAGGAATGACTTGACCTGCGTCAGGAAGGTGACGGCTTCCCTCCCGTCGATCACCCGATGATCGTAGGTCAACGCCAGGTACATCATTGGACGAATCTCCACGGAGCCGCGAACGGCGACGGGACGGTCCTGAATCGCATGCATGCCGAGGATGGCGCTTTGCGGAGGATTGAGAATCGGCGTCGAGAGCAGCGAACCGAAGACTCCCCCGTTGGTAATCGTAAAGAGACCGCCGTCGAGCTCCGGAAGGGTCAGCTTTCCCGACTTGGCCCGCTCTGCGAATTCGCGGATCGACCGCTCGATTTCCGCAAAGCTCTTCTCCTCTGCGTCGCGGAGAACGGGAACGATCAAGCCCCGATCGGTCGAGACAGCAATTCCGATATCATAGCGACCGGGGTAGACGAGATCGGTTCCGTCGATCTGCGCTCCGACCTGGGGCACCTGTCGAAGCGCCTCCACAACGGCCCGGACGAAAAAGGCCATGAAGCCGAGTCGGACTCCGTGCCTCTTCTCGAATCGTTCCCCGAATCGCTCCCGCAGATCCTTGACCGCCGTAAGGTCGGCCTCGTTGAAGGTCGTCAAATGGGCCGTGTTCCGATGCGCGGACAAAAGACGTTCCGCAATCTTGAGCCGAATGGGACTCATCGGCTTGCGATGCGGAGGCTTCGGAGAAGCGCCGGGTTCCTCCGGCGACTCTTTCTGGGCCGGAGCAAACCCTTGCCACTCTTCCTCCCGCAGCACCCGTCCGCCGCCGGAAGGCCGGAACGGCGGCGCAGGCTCTGGTGCGACCGGAAGAGCTGCGGATGCTTCCCTGCGGGCTTCCGCAGCACCCGGCGCCTCCACAGGAACGGGTCGGGCTTCGACCATCGGAGGGAGCCTCTGCGCCGAGGCTGCGGGTGGGCGGCTCGGCCGATTCTCCCCGTCGCCCGGGCCCGGACTCTCCTCGATTTGCGCTACGACCTGTCCGATCTCGACCTTCGTCCCGGGTTCGACCAGCGGGGTAAAGGAACCAGCGACCTCGGCATAAATCTCCGAAGTGATCTTTTCGGTCTCGATCTCACCGAGAGCGTCTCCCGGCTCGACTCGATCCCCCTTGCTCTTCAGCCACTTTCCCAGCACACCTCCCTGGATCGACTCGCCCAGGAAGGGCATTTTCACCTCGACCGCCATGTCCCTCCCTAGCCCTCCCCGAAGGCCTGCCGGCAGATCCGTTCCTGTTCCAAGCGGTGGACTCCGAGGTTTCCGGCCGCCGTGCTCGCGGAAGCCTCGCGACCCACGTAACGGATCTCCCGACCGAGGAGCGCGCGCAGCCGCCTTTCCATATAATGCCACCCGCCCATGTTCTCGGGCTCCTCTTGGCACCAAGCCAGATCTTCCGCGCGGTGACCCGCGAGCAAGCGGGAGAGCTTTTCCCGATGGAGCGGGTAGAACTGCTCGAGCCGAAGGATGGCGGTGTCGCTCTCCCCGAGTTTCTCCCGATGGGCGACCAGATCGTAGTAGATCTTGCCGGAGCAGAAGAGAACTCGCCGCGCCCCTTCCGGTCGGGCCGGATCCGGGAGAATCTCCTCGAAGCCGCCTTGCGAGAAATCGGCAAGCGGCGAGGAACAGTGTGGATCGCGCAAGAGACTTTTCGGCGTGAAGAGCACCAGGGGTTTCACAAAGCCTCGAAGGGCCTGACGGCGCAGGATATGGAAGTAGTTGGCCGGAGTCGAGCATTGGGCCACGACCATGTTGTCCTCGGCGCAGAGCTGCAGGAAGCGCTCGATGCGCGCGGTCGAGTGCTCCGGCCCTTGGCCTTCGTAGCCGTGAGGGAGAAGGACGACCAGGTTGGCCACCGTGCCCCATTTCGATTCCGAGCTCGACAGGTAATGGTCGATGATCACCTGCGCCCCGTTCGCAAAATCACCGTACTGCGCCTCCCAGAGGATCAGGGCTTCGGGATAGTCCAGAGAGTAGCCGAAATCAAACCCGAGCACGGCATTCTCCGAAAGCGGGCTATTGTAGATGCAGAAGATCGCCTGATCCGGGCTGACATGGTCGAGGGGGACATACCTCGCCCGGGAATGGATGTCATACAGGACCCCGTGCCTTTGGCTGAAGGTACCGCGCCGGCTATCCTGCCCCGAAAGCCGGACCGGCACTCCCTCCTTGAGCAGAGAGCCAAACGCGAGCGCCTCCGCCAGCGGCCAGAGAATGGGACCCTTGTTCTCCAAGACCGCTCGGCGATCCTGCAGCATTCGGGCGATCTTGGGATTGAGGCTAATGTCCGGCGGTTCTTGCGTGATCGCCCGGCCGATCGCGAGCAGCTCTTCCTCCACCACGGCGGTACGGACGGGTTCCAAGAGCCGTGGGCAGGAGAGTCGTTCTCGGAGCTTCGGCTTGGCTTGGGTTGCCCACTGCTTCGACTGCGCCATGTCCGCGGCGAGCTGCTCCACGAATGCCTTGCGGTAGGCCTGTGCTTCGTCCCGGCTCATTTCCCCGGAAGCGACCAGACGCTCGAGAAAGACCTCGCTGATTTTCGGATGCGCGGCGATCTCCTGATAGAGGGTCGGCTGCGTAAAGCTCGGCTCGTCGCCTTCGTTGTGCCCGTGCCGCCGGTAGCCGAACAGATCGACGACCACGTCTCGCGCAAAGAGCTGACGATATTCGAAAGCCAGCCGGATCGCGAAGACGGCCGCCATCGGGTCGTCGCCGTTGACATGAAAAATCGGGATCCCGAGCATCCGCGCAATGCCCGTGCAGTGATGAGTCGATCGAGCATCTTGGGGCAATGTGGTAAACCCGATCTGGTTATTGATCACGATATGGAGCGTGCCTCCGGTCCGGTAGCCTTGAAGCTGGGAGAGGTTGAGCGTCTCCTGCACCATCCCCTGCCCCATGAAGGAAGCGTCGCCATGGATGAGAAGGGGGAGCACCTTGCGGCGCTCCGCCGTGTCTCCCAGCCTTCTTTCCCAGGCCCTTGCCTTCCCCTCGACCACAGGATTGACCGCCTCCAGATGACTCGGGTTGGGAGCGAGCCCGATGGTGACGACCGATCCGCAAGCGGTCTTACGGACCGCTTCGAACCCCAAATGGTAGCGAACGTCGCCGTCGCCCAAGACGCCCTCCGGAAAATAGTTTTCCGAGAACTCGTCGAAAATGGTCTTAAAATCCTGCTGCAGCACGTTCGCCAGGACATTGAGCCTCCCGCGGTGCGCCATCCCCATCACGATGCGATCGACTCCGTGAAGAGGGCAGGCTTCCACGACCGCATCGAGCATGGGGATCAGGGTCTCGTTGCCTTCCAAGGAAAAGCGCTTCTGGCCGACATAGCGGGTATGGAGGAACGCTTCAAATTCCTCCGCTCGTAAAATCGCCTGCAGGACACGGCGCCGTTCCTCTCCGGAAGAGCTTTTCGGGATGGAGACTCCCTCCAGCCGCTCAGCAATCCACCGCCTTTGGGCAAAGGAGTGCATATGCATGAATTCGACGGCCAGGGTCCCGCAAAACGTTTCGCGGAGGATTTCGAGAATCTCCCGCAGGGTCCGCAGGCCTCCCCCCGCCAGCGATGCGGAATCGAACACGACCTCCAGGTCTTCCTCCCCAAGTCCGAACCGTTCGAGCTCCAGGTCGTCGAAGGCATAGCGATTGAAACCAAGCGGATCGAGATTGGCGACGAAATGACCCAGGGTACGATAAGCGAAGATCAGCTCGTAGACCCCCCGCTGCTTGGCCAAGGCACTGCCTTCCGCCCGCGGGGAGGGTCGTCTGCTGGCCTCCGGGCCGGACGGCAACGGAGAGCCGCTGCGGGTCGAGCTCTCAAAGAGGCGGCGCCAACTCGCGTCAACCGAAGCGGGATCCTGAACCCATTGGGCGTAATACGCCTCGATCAGGGCGCCGTTATAGACGAGCGACGCGCCATCCAGTGCCAACGGGCGCTCCGCGCGTGGCGGAAGTGTAGTCATAGCGAGAAGCGACGGCTGGAGAGAAGGGTCTTGCTATTTCTGCTGCCTGCCTCGGCCCCAGCCAGGGCCAAGCCGAAGGTAGCGTCGGAGAGAAGGCTTTTCAACATGATTCCCCGAGCCCGCTCCCCGCTCGGAGGACGAGATCAGGGGTGGATTGTGGCTCCGCTCTTGCGAAATTCCTCGGCCCTCTGCTCCAAGCCTCGTGCCAGTGCGTCTTCCGGAGAGATCTCCTGCTCCCGCGCGTAATGGCGCACCTCCTCGGTAATCTTCATCGAACAAAACTGCGGTCCGCACATGGAGCAAAAATGGGCGCTCTTCGCGGCCTCTTGTGGCAAGGCCTCATCATGGAGGGAACGCGCCATCTCCGGGTCCAGGGAGAGGGCAAACTGGTCGTTCCAGCGGAACTCGAAGCGCGCCTTGCTCAGCGCGTTGTCCCATTCCTGGACTCCCGGAAATCCTTTGGCCAGATCGGCTGCGTGTGCGGCAATCCGGTAGGCGACAACACCTGCGCGCACATCGTCACGCGTCGGAAGCCCCAGATGCTCCTTCGGAGTCACGTAGCAGAGCATCGCGCATCCCTGCCAGCCGATCAGGGCTGCGCCGATCGCGCTCGTGATATGGTCGTATCCCGGAGCGATATCGGTGGTGAGCGGCCCAAGGGTATAGAACGGAGCCTCCCAGCAGTGGCGCAACTCCAGATCCATATTCTCCTGGATGAGCTGCAGCGGGATATGACCCGGCCCCTCGATCATGACCTGAACGTCGTGCTTCCAGGCGACCCGGGTCAGCTCCCCGAGGGTTTTGAGCTCGGCGATCTGCGCTTCGTCGTTCGCATCGGCGATCGCTCCCGGGCGCAGGCCGTCTCCCAGGGAGATGCTCACATCATAGGTCCGCAGAATGGAGCAGATCTCCTCGAAGTGGGTATAGAGGAAGTTCTCCTCGTGATGCGCCAGGCACCACTTCGCCAGGATCGAGCCGCCGCGGCTGACGATGCCGCAACGGCGACGGGCGGTCAACGGCACATAGCGGAGAAGCACCCCTGCGTGGATCGTAAAGTAATCGACCCCCTGCTCGGCCTGTTCGATCAGCGTATCGCGATAGATTTCCCAGGTGAGTTCCTCAGCCCTTCCTCCCGCTTTTTCGAGCGCTTGGTAGATCGGCACGGTGCCGATGGGCACCGGACTCGATCGGAGAATCCACTCCCGAATCTGATGGATGCTCTTCCCGGTCGAAAGATCCATGACCGTATCCGCCCCCCAGAGGATCGCCCAGACGAGCTTCTCGACCTCTTCCTCAGGCGAAGAACCGATCGCCGAGTTGCCGATGTTGGCGTTGATCTTCACTCGGAAATTCCGCCCGATGATCATCGGCTCGGTCTCCGGGTGGTTGATATTCGCCGGGAGGATGGCACGGCCGGCGGCAATCTCATCGCGGACGAATTCGGGCGTAATCTGGGCGGGAATACGCGCGCCCAGAGAGTTTCCGGCCAGTTGGAAGGAGAGGGCCTCGCGATCGCGGCGTTCGGGGACGTAGGCTGTCCGACCGAGACTCTCCCGGATCGCCACGAACTCCATCTCAGGAGTCACGATGCCCCGCCGCGCATAGGCGAGTTGCGTGACCGCCTCTCCCTTCGCCCGCCGCGGCCTCCGGGAAGAGGAAGAGAGAGGAGCCTGACCGGACATGCCGTTGCGGGCCTCCGCCTTCTCCTTGTGGGGCCAGCTCAGATAGCCGTCATCGATCGGCTGCGGCACGCGCCCGGCGTAAGGCTCGCTATCGGCTCGCGCCTCGATCCAGGGAAGGCGAATCGCGGGAAGGCCCTTTGCCGGATCAAGCGCCACCGCAGGATCGGCATAGGGTCCCGCAGTATCGTAAAGACGGACGTTCGGGTTGCTTTCGTGCCCTCCGTCGGCCAGCCGGGTGGATTCCTGGCGAACCTCCCGGAACGGGACGCGCACGCCGGGGTTCTTCCCGTGGACGTAGACGCGCTCCGACTGCGGGAAATAGGATCGCAACGTCTCCCGGTTGAGAAGGCCCGTCCCTTCCGACCGCTGATCATTCTCTGCCATAGTCTTCTCCCTCGCGGGCTGCAACCGGATCCGCTCCGACGGGCACAGAGCGCTCGAGCGCTCCCTCCGCCGGAATTACCCGGATCAGGTTCCTCGGGTCGCTCTTCCTTCGGCGGCATCCTTGCGCCTGACGCCGATCCGAGGAATCGCCTCTCAGCCGTTTCCGGCTCCCCGCGCTGTATGCGGTAGATCCTAACCGATCTTCGCCCATTTGCAATCGCGCAGCGGTACAGATCCCGCCAGGGAAAGAGGGGGGGCGTCGGGGAGCTCGATCGGAGATGAATTGAAAATTTAAGAGGAGAGTGAGCCGTTGGGCCCCGGCTGCTTCTCGATCAGGGCATAGGCCGCATGGTTGTGGATGCTCTCCATGTTCTCGGCTTCCACCCGATACCAGAGGATATCGCTGCGTGCGTTCAAGCGGACAGCTACATTGCGCACCAAGTCCTCGACAAAGACCGGATGGTCATAGGCCTGCTCGGTCACGAACTTTTCGTCGGGTCGCTTGAGGAGCGAATAGATGGGGCTGCTCGCCGAGCCCTCGACGAGGTCGATGACCTCCTCGATCCAGATCGGCTCACCCGACCGGATCGAGGAGGTCACATATCCCCGTTGGTTGTGAGCGCCCCGGTCGCTGATCGCCTTGGAGCACGGACAGAGGGTCGTGACCGGCACAATCACGGTCATCACGAAGTCAGTCTCCGGGCCGCAGGCGGCAGCTTCAAAGCGCACCTGATAGTCGACCAGCCCTGTCGCGGCGGTCACGGGGGCCCTCTTCTCAAGAAAATAAGGAAACTCCATGATCAAGTGTGCCACCTCGGCATCGAGTCGCTTCTGGAGCGCGTGAACCATGGAAAACAGGTTCTTGACGTGAATGAGCCGCCCATGGGCGTTGAGCACCTCGACGAACCGACTCATGTGCGTTCCCTTGAAATGGTGCGGCAGATCGACGAGCAGGCTCACCGTGGCCACGGTTGACTGTGTGGCGAAGCTCCGGTCGCGAACCTCGATCGGATGGCGCAGCCCTTTGACGCCAACGCGATCGATCCGGATGCGGCGATGGTCCTGCTGGCTTTGGCAATCGGCGAGAAGTATTCCTTGGCTCTTGCTGTTCATGGGAGAGAAAGTCTCTCAGCATATCCATTCGGTCACCCGCTGCAAAGCGTGTTTGTCCCCGCCCTCCGCGCGCAAACGCACGCTTTTCACTTGGAGGGGCCTTCCCCCTTCGCTAGCGTACCCGTGGGCAGGTAGCTCAACGGCAGAGCAGGTGCCTTTTAAGCACTTGGTTCAGGGTTCGAATCCCTGCCTGCCCAGGTTCGTCTCTGGCGCATCCTTTTTCTCTTTCCTAGGCCTCGCCTTGCGCCCGGCAAATCAGGGCCCGGAAATGGTTGCCACGCTCTTCGAAGTTGCGGTAGGCGTTATAACTGGGAGCGGCCGGAGAGAAGAGGCAGCATGTCCCTTCCGGAGTCTGGGCCATCGCCGTACGAACCGCAGCCTCGAGCGTTTCCACGAAGAAAAGCTTTCCGGAGAACGAGACGTCGGCTCCCCGCAGGAGATTCCCGAGCCGGGAACCGGTCTCCGGGAGAAGGATGATCGACCGCAAGCCAGGAGAAGCCGCCAGGGAACGCGCAAAGCCTTCGAGCGGTAGCCCCCGGTCTTGCCCTCCCACGATCAGGGTCCGGGCGTGGGGAAGGGCGGCAAGCGCCACCAGAGCGGACTCGGGAACGGTCGAAATCGAGTCGTTGTAGAAAGCAATCCCCCGGACAGAGCCCGCCGGCTCCAGCCGATGGGGTAAGGGCGAAAAGGAGTCGATCGCCTCCTGCATCGCCGATGGCGGGATTCCCAAGACCTTTGCGGCCAACAGCGCGGCCGCCGCATTCTTCCGGTTATGCCCCCCGAGTGGCTGGAAGCGGGAAAAATCGATCTCCGGCAGATCCTCCGGACCTTGATAGGGAATTCTCCGAGCGGCTCCCCCTTCGATCCGGAGATGGTCGGCAATCCTGACGTCCTCACCCGAGTAGATCAGGACGTCATCCGCGGATTGCCAACGAGCAATCCGGCTCTTGGCCAGCCCGTAGGCGGCGAAGCTTCCATGAAAGTTGAGGTGCTCGGGATAGAGATTGGTCCAAAGAGCGATGTGGGGGGAGCTTCGCGCAAGCTCGAGCTGATAGGAGGAGAGCTCGCAAATCACGACCGATTCGGGCCGGAGATCGCTCCAGACGGTAAAGGGCGGAATGCCGATGTTGCCGACAAGGAAGGTCTGCCGGCCCGCGCACCGACAGATATGCGCCAAGAGGGTTGCGGTCGTGCTCTTGCCCTTGGTTCCGGTGACGCCAACGATCGGGCAAGGGGCAAATTGGAGAAAAAGATCGGCCTGGCAGGCGATCTTTCCCGCCTGGCCGTCGAGAGCGAGCTGGCGCGTCGGAATGCCCGGCGCCTTGAAAACGAGGTCGAATTCCGGAAGCCGCCGCAGCGCTTCGGATTCCGGAATCCGATCGACCGGGAGCGGGACGAGCTCGGTGGCTTCCAGAGCAGCCAAGCTCCGATCTGCGGCCACAAAGGGCTGCCCGGGGAGAAGCTGCCGGAGGAGATTGACAGTCGCCTTGCCCTCCCGACCCAAGCCCCAGACGAGGATCTTCTTCCCTTCGAGAAAGCGGACCAGCTCTAGATGGGGAGTCATGCGAAGAAGGAAGCCGGCCCAAAGGGATCGAGCAGCGGAAGGAACTCCGAGGGAAGACCATGATCGGAATTCCAGGAAGCCAGCAGCGTTTCGACCGAGGGATCGGCAGCTTTCAGGAGGCCCCGCTCTTTGGCGAGCCTCACCAAGAGAGGAGGGGCAGGGCGACGGGCGAGCAGAGCCGCCGCCGCCCGGCACTCGGCGAGCGTTCCCACGCAGGCAAATGGCTTGCTCTTCTCTCCGCCCAGAAGGGAAAAAAAGAATGGAGCCAGGGAAACATCCTCGAGCAACTCCCGGCCGAAAATCTCCTCTATCCTCCGTCTTTCCACAAAAGGGGAGAGAATCAGGGCGACAAAGAGACATTTCGCGCAGCGACCGCACCAGCTCCGGCCGGGAGAGCTGCAGCTCCGAAACCGTCCGAGCGCTCCCGGGATGCGGGCAAATCGCGCGGCGATCTGCAGCTCGTTCCAGGGACGCAAGAGGCTGAAGTAGCCCACGCTTGGCGTAATCCAGCGGGCCGCATAGCTCGCGAAGTCACGCTCGAAGGCGAAGCTCTTCGAATATTGATGGTTGATCTGGCTTCCCAAAATGGTCGGCTCCTCAGCGCTCGCTTCGTTGGAGAGCACAATCCACCGTTTGCCCAGTGTTGCGGCGGTCAAGAGGGCGGCAAACGCCAGGAGAGCGGAAAATGGCGTATGTCCGTTCCAAAACCCTCGCCGGTTGAGATCCAAAAGCAGGGGATCGATCGTTCGCTTCGCGATTGCGGTACGCGAGAGGGAAAAGCCAAAGGCGGAAAGGGTGCTTCGCTGCTCCCAAGAGGAGTTGAGCAGAAAGGGGGTCACGGGCGCCTCCCCTGCGCGAAGAAGGTCGAGGGTCACAAACGAGTCCTTTCCGCCACCCACCGGAACGAGGGTTCCGGTGCAGTCGCGCCGCTCGAACGGAGCGAAGCGGGGTCCCGAGGCCTGGATTTCGGCGAACTCGTCCTCGGTGACGGCAAGGCCATTGCGAAAGAAGAACTCGCCCAGCCCCCGGAAATAGAGCCGCTTCCACCAGGCGATCTGCTCGTCGCTCAACCGCCCCGCCTGGATGCGAATCCGCGGCGGGCAAGCCGCCTTCCAGTAGCTGACGAGCTCGATGAGGCCCAGGCTAAAAATCAGCGGGTCGAGCATCTCCTTGCCCGGAAGGGGGGGAGCGACGGGGAAGGAGCTGCGTGGACGAAACACCAGGGAATCGCCGAGGCGGAAGGAAAAGAGCACGGAGATCCGGTTCTTATGCAGCCAGTAGCGAAAGCCTTCGTAGCAAAGCTCTTCACAGCGCCGCCAACTCGTTCTCGACAGGCTCGACATCGATCCACTCAACCTTCGGCAAAAGCGCGATCCGCCTGCTCGAGCATGGGAAAGTCGCCGATATCGAACCATCTTCCCGGAAGCCGCCAGGAAAAGACGGGGTGACGCCGATAGAGCCATTCGATGAATCGGCCGGGCTGATCCCGACTCTCTCCTTCGGCCAGATATTGACGGAGGTAAGTCCATGCCTCCGAAGGAAAGTAGTAGAGGGCGATGGCCGTGAGGGTCCCTTCGGGATTCTTCGGCTTCTCCTCGAAGAAGACGATGCGTCCTTCCCCGTCGAGCCGGATGTGGTTGTATCGACGGATCGCCTCCCGATCGCCCACGTCGTAGACTCCGACGACGGGCTTGCCGATCTTTCGTCCGTAAGCTACGAAATCGCCGAGCGGCGCATCGAAGAGGTTGTCTCCTGCAATGACCAGGAGCTCTTCGGAAATCCTCTCCTCCTCGATCACGAAGGCGAGATCGCCGATGGCACCCAGACGGTCCGCTTCCGAGGTGGAGCCGTCGTCCAAGATCTTGAGATCAAGCCCAGGCTGCTCTATTCGGTAGCGTTGACCCCATTCCTCGAAGGCTTCCGCGAAGCGGTGGTTCGTGACGATCAGGCATTCAACCGGGCCGCCCAGCGAGCGGACCCGGTCGAGAATGTGCTCGAGGATGGGACGCCCCGCGATGGGCAGAAGCGGCTTAGGCTGGTTCTGCGTGAGGGGATAAAGCCGGGTTGCATAGCCAGCCGCCAGAATCAGTACACGCATCGTCCCTCCCATTCTACCGGGCGAGCAGCTCGGGATAAAAGCGCTCCGCCAGCCGGTTCAGCTCCTCCAACACCTCGGAGGCCTCTTTCCGGAGGAGGGCGGCCGACACCCCGTCACGGGCGTCCGCGGCGCAAACGCTCCGGACGGCGGTCTTTACCCGAGGAATGAGAACGGAGCCCATACTTAGCTCTTCCACGCCGAGCGCAATAAAAAAAGGCAGCAGCGCCAGATTGCTGGCCATCTCCCCGCAGACGCTCACCGAACGGCCAAGCTTGTGCGCCTGGCCCACGACGCCCTGGATCAACCGGAGCACCGCCGTGTGCGGAGTCGGATAGAGGGAGGAAACCCGGTCGTTGAGCCGATCGACGGCCAGCGTATATTGCTCCAAGTCGTTGGTTCCGATGCTAAAAAAATCCGCTTCCTCGGCAAGCAGATCGGCCATGAGGGCGGCGGCCGGCGTTTCGATCATGACGCCGCAAGGTATATCCCGAAGGTCATGTCCTTCCGCCACGAGCTCTTGGCGAACCTCCTGCAACAGCGCGCGGGCGCGGCGAAATTCGCCGACGTCGGTCACCATCGGGAACATGAGCGAAACATTGCCTTGGCTCGACGCGCGAAGGATCGCGCGAAGCTGCGTACGAAAGATCTCCTGTCTTTCCAAGGAAAGGCGGATCCCGCGGAAACCCAGGGTCGGGTTTCTTTCCAGCGGCCTGACGGCAAGCCAAGGAAGAAGCTTGTCTCCGCCCACATCGAGCGTGCGGATCACGAGCCGATGAGGCTTCGCCCATTCGGCCGCCTCTCGATAGACGGCCAGTTGCTCTTCCTCGGAAGGCCCATTCTCGGAGCGAAGGAAGAGAAACTCGGTACGGTAGAGCCCGACCCCGTCGGCGTCGTTTTCGCGGATGAGGGGCAGATCCTCCGGAAGCTCCACGTTGGCCGAGATCCGCATCCGCTGCCCGTCGCTCGTGGCCGCCGGCCCTCGCTTTTCTCGGGCCGCCCGGGTCTGGGCGAAGAAGCGGGCTTGGTCGGCCCGCGCCTGGAACTTCCTCTGCTCCGATGGGCGGAGAATCACGACGCCGGCGAAGCCGTCCACCAAGACCTCCGCTTCCTCATCGATCCGATCGAGAATGCCGCGAACGCCCACGACGGCGGGGATGTTCAGCGATTGCGCCAGGATCGCCGCATGGCAGGTCTGACTCCCCTCCTCGGTCACCATTCCCAAGAGCAGGCGACGATCGAGGGAGACGAGATCGGAAAGCAGCAGAGCGTCAGCCACGACGACGCGGGGCTTGTCGAGTTCAAAACCTTCCTCCTCGCCCCCCCGCAAGTTTCGGAGCACCCGCTTTCCGACATCGCGAACGTCAAGCGCCCTTTCCCGAAGATAGGCATCATCGATCCGCTCCATCTGCGCCACGAAGGAACGAATCACGTCCTGATAGGCGGCCTCGACGCAGACCTTCTCCGACTCGAGCCGCCTTCTCACCGCCTCGAGGATCGTGGGATCGTCGACCGCCAGCAGATAGGCCTCGAATAGCGAATCGCTTGCCTGGGACCAGGAGCGGACCAGCTCTTCCTTGGCCTGCAAGAGCTCTCCCCGAGTCTTGAGCAACGCGCTCTCGAGCCTGTCGAGCTCCTCCGGGACCTGCGCGGCCGTGATGGGCCGTCGACGGACGAACTCGTAATCTCCGCGAACCGCTAGCGCCGGCCCGATCCCGATGCCCGGCGCGGCCGCCACGCCCGCAAAGCATTCTTCCGCTCTGCCGCTCATGAAGAGACTCGTTGGAGGAAGGGAAGCGGTTTCCGGCCAGAGGCAAGAGCTGGAAATGGGAGGACGCGACAGTCCCGGCGCCCCGAAAAGGAACGTCCGGCTAAGGCTCCGGATCGAAATTTTTCTGGACCAGATCGCACAGTGCGATTACCGCGGCCGCCGCATCGGGCCCTTTTGCGGATACTTTCAAGCGGGATCCTTGATTCGCGGCGAGGATCATGATCCCCATGATGCTCTTGCCGTTAACGACCTCCCCGTCCTTTTCGACCTGAATATTCGAGACGAAGCGGTTCGCGACCTTGACGAACATGGCCGCTGGACGCGCATGGAGCCCAAGCTTGTTGCGGATCATGACCTCCGCCTCAGCTTCTCCTACAGCAGCCTTCTCCGTTCCGTTCGCGTTGCCGGCAGCCGGTTTCTCCATGGCGCTTGCTCGTACTATTGCTTTCTCTTGGTGAGCTTCGTTAGCTTCTCATTGAATTCCTGAGCGGCATTATGCCCCATCGATCGAAGCTTTTGATCGAGGGCCGCCACCTCGACCAGGGTTGCCAAGTCTCTGCCAGGACGAATGGGAATCATAACATGGGGAATCCGGATATTCAAGATCTCGTACTCGTCCTGATCGAGGCCAACCCGCTCGATCTCGTCGCCCGGCTCCCACTCGCGCAAGGTGGCAACGAGATCCACCCGCTTTTCGATCCGAATGGCGCGCAAGCCGAACAGGCTCGTCACGTCGATGATGCCGATTCCTCGGACCTCCATGTAAAACCGGCTGATATCGGGGGCACGGGCCACCAGCTCTCTCCCCTCCAGGCAAAAGATGGTCGTGATGTCGTCCGCAACCAGGGAATACCCTCGGGCGATCAGAGAGAGGACGCACTCGCTCTTCCCGACCCCGCTCGCCCCCTTGAGCAGGACGCCAATCCCCTGGATATCGACCATGCTGCCCTGCTCGTTGACCCGAGGAGCGAAATCCATCTCGAGGCAGATCGTCACCGTGTTGATCAGGCGCATGGTGTGCAAGCTCGAAAGGAAGAGTGGGGTTCCGGTCTCCTCCGCTTCCTCGATCAGAAAGTCGGGGGGCACGATCCCGCGCGAGACGATCAGGCAGGGGATCTTCCGCAGAAAGATCGCGCGCACTCTGGCCCGAGCCTCCTCCGTCGCCAGGCTCTTCAAGTAGGAAGTTTCCCCTGCGCCGATGATCTGGACCCTTTGCCAGGCGAAGTTCTTCAAATATCCCGAAAGCTGGAGGCCCGGCCGGTTCACGGAGCCTTCCAGGATCATCCGCCCCAAGCCGGAGCGGCCGGCAACGAGCCTTCCTTGCAGGGCTTCCTCGTGCTGCGCAAAGAACTCTCTTGCCGTAACTCTCGGCACCGAGCCGACCGTGCTTTTTGGCCTCGTCATCCCCATACCCTCCTCTCTCCCGCCGCGTATGCACGGAGCGCCTCCTCCCCGGCTTTCGCCTTCAGGCAGGTTTCCTCGTATTCCGCGACGGGGTCCGAATCGATGGTAATCCCGCTGCCGATCGCTAGGGAAACCGTTTCGGAGGTCACCTCCAAGGAACGGATCGTCATGGTAAAAGCCGCATCTCCGGAAAAGGCGATATATCCGAAAACCCCTGTGTAGAGTCCCCGGGGCTCGGATTCGAGACGCGAGAGGATCTCGGCGGCCCGCCGCTTGGGTGCCCCGGTGATCGATCCGCCGGGCAGGCAGGCAAAGAGGGCGCTCACCGGATCGATGTCCGGACGAAGGATCCCTTCGATCGAAGAATAGAGATGCCAAAGATGGGCATGACGCGTCGTCGCCGCAAACCGTCTGACTCGCACTGTCCCAAACCGGCAGACCCGCCCGAGATCATTTCTCTCGATGTCGGTGACCATGAGCAGCTCCGCTCGCTCCTTCGGATTTGCCTGGAGCGCCAGGGGAGAATCGACCTCAGCGCGCAGGGAGCGGCGCAGAGTGCCCTTGATGGGTCGTGTCTCGATGCGCCTGCCTCGGATCCGCAGGAAGAGCTCTGGGGAAGCGGAGAGAAGCCATCCGTTCTCGGTCCTGAGGAAGCCCCTGCCTGGGGGACGATCCTGCGCGAGCAGGCACTCCCAGAGGCGAAAAGGATCGGCCGCAACTTCCCACCAGAGCCGCCGGGCGAGGTTGACCACGTAGATGTCCCCCGATCGGATATACTCCTGGGCTTCCCGGACCATCGCAACGAACCTCTCGCGCCCTGTTCGAGAAGAAGCGGCGGGAAGCGGCCGAGGAAAGACCCGATGCCCGGGACTCCTCCGGCGCCAGGATTCTTCCCGCCAGGGCGCAGCACTCCTGTGCCAAGTCCGGTAGATGCCGAAGCGAAAGTCGCCAGTGAAGGAGACCGTGCCGAGCAGCCCGCCAGAAGAACCGAAGGGGCCGCTTCCCGCATGGGCCAGGTAGGCCTCCCGCAGTCGCTCCCACTCCTCGCCTCTACCCCGAACGATCTCCACGGGCTCTTCCGCCAGGAGATATCCGCTCCCCCGTCCCCAGAGCGGAACAACGCCAAGCTCATCGTCTGGATTCATGGGTCCTGCGCTCACCGTCGGCGAGGCTTACCATGAGGTGTGGACGGACGTAGCACCCTTGGATGCGACGAGGGCCAAGACCCCGTGGGCAACGATCTCGACGGAAAGAGAGGCGAGGATGAGCCCCGTGATCTGTACGAGCAGCGCGATCCCGCCCTGTCCGAGCAGCCGAGAGATGCGGGCTCCCCCGCGCAGGACAAGATAGGTGAGCAAGAGGACGCCAAGCATCAAGCCGGCATCGATCGCTTGGACCGGAATCGGATAGACGTGGTTGTCCGTCAGCAAGACGGCGGCCAGGATGGCCTCCGGGCTCGCAATCACCGGCATCGCCAAAGGAAAGATCGCCGGGTCCTGGCCTTTGGCTCCTTTCGGGTCCTCATGGTGGGCAAAGATCATCTGCAAGGCGAAAAGGAAGAGGACGACCCCCCCGGCAACTTGAAACGAGGCCACGCTCACATGCATCGCCTCGAGCAAGAGCTGGCCGAGGACGAGGGCCCCGACTAAGACCAGCGTCGCGTAGAGGACCGCCCGCCGGGCGACCGAAGCCCGCTCGCGATCGGAAAAACCCGGGGTCAGCTGGAGAAAGAAGCCCAGGGTGGCCACGGGGTTGATCGTCGCAAAGAAGATCAAGACATCCTGCCCGAGTTTCTGTGTGGTGAGCCCCTCCATGGATCCGACTCGTGAACTCTGGCCAAGCCACCCTTCAACCGCAAGCAGCAATTCCTTGTCAACCCAAGGTCCTTGAGCCTCAATAGTCGCCATGGCTGTTAAGAAGGCTATCATCCCCCCCGGACTCCCTGCTCCGATCGGCCCCTATTCGCCCGGAGTCGTCATTGGGGAATTCTGCTTTGTTTCCGGTCAGCTCCCGCTGCCTCTCGATGGCGGGCCGATTCCCGAAGGGATCGAAGCGCAGACCGAGCGGGCGATCGGCAACCTCGAGGCCGTGCTGAGCGAAGAAGGGTTCAGCTTGGCCCATGTCGTCAAAGTCTCGCTCTTCCTGAGCGATCTCGACGATTTCCCGGCGATGAACGAGATCTACGCGCGGCACTTTCCCGCACCGCGACCTGCTCGTACCGTCGTCGCGGTCTCCCGGCTCCCCCGAGGAAGCCGGATCGAGATCGAAGCGATTGCCCACCGCTAAACGCTCATGGACCTTCTCGACCAACTGCGCGCCACGGGAGCGCTCCTGGAAGGACACTTCCTCCTTCGCTCGGGCTTGCACAGCCGCCAATTTCTCCAGTGCGCCCTCCTCCTCCAGCACGCCCGGCTGGCCTCGAAAATCTGCGAATTGCTCGCCGGGCGCGTCCGGAACCTCTCGTTCCCCACGGTGATTTCGGCGGCGTTGGGAGGCATTCCCCTCGGGCAGGAATTGGCCCGCCAGCTTGACCGGCGGCATATCTACACGGAAAAGGAAGGGGATCGGCTTTTTTTGAAACGGTTTACGATCGCTCCGGGCGAAGCGCTGCTCGTTGCCGAAGACGTGGTAACGACCGGAGGAGCGGTCCGGGAGGTGGTGGAAGCCGCCCGGCGCGCGGGGGGACGGATCGTCGGGATCGCCTGCCTGGTCGACCGGAGCCCGGAGCCGATCGATTTCGGCGTCCCCTTCTTTTCCCTTCTCCGGTTGCCGATCGAGGTCTTCTCCGCGGACCAGCTGCCAGAGGATCTGCGGCATACCCCTGCCGTCCGGCCTTGAGGAAGGATTCCCCGAATGAGCTCGCTCTGTTGGTGGTTATTGTCCGGTGCGATTCTCCTCGAGGTAGCGGGCACGACTTGCTTGAAGATCTCCCATGGGCTCACCCGCGCCCTTCCCGCCGGCTTGGTGATCGTCTTTTACGCCGGAGCCTTTGTCTTCCTTGCGCGCGCGATGAAGGGCCTCGAGATGGGGGTCGCCTACGCGGTATGGGCGGGAACGGGCACCGCCCTAACGGCGACGATCGGCATCCTGCTCCTGGGCGAAGGCTTCCACTGGCAGAAGATCCTCGGCATCGCCTGCATCATCGTGGGGGTCGCCGCCCTCCAGTCCGTCCGAGGTTGACCCGCTATCCCTGCCTGGTCCAGTCGAGCGCCTTTTTCCGCAGCTCGTAGACGAGGCCGACGCCGAGCACGGCCAAGAAGAAAAGCATGGCGAAAAGAATCCGGAGGCCGTAGGCCAGCTCCTGACGATAGACGACCGCCCAGACAAAAAAGAAGACCGTTTCGATGTCGAAGAGGATGAAGAGCATCGCCACCATGTAAAACTTCACCGAGAAGCGGGGATTGGTCGGACCGATCGGATCCTTCCCGCACTCGTAGGGGATGTCCTTGGCCGGGGTCCTCCGTCCCCGCTGACCGATCAAGATCGCTCCTCCGAGCATCGAGACGGCAACGACGACCGCGATCACCATCTGGAACAAGACTGGGACGTACTCGAGATTCATGACAAGCTCCGGCGACCTACCCTACGAGGAAGCCTCCTATGGGGGAAGCACGTTTTTTCTCTTTTCCCTGCGTGGGGGCGCTCGGCAGGCTCCCCAAAGAGAGCGGAGAAGGAACATAGCTGAGCCGCATGCGACTTTTTTTTGCACTCTGGCCCACCATGGAAGAGCAAATGCGCTTCCGAGACGCCGCGCGCGACCTGGTGCCGATCGTTTCCGGCCGCTGGATCGCGCGGGAGAACCTTCATCTCACCCTCCTCTTTCTGCCTTCCGTGGACGAGGAGCGAACCGGTCCCCTTTTTTCTCTGGTGGACCGCTCTCTTCTCCCCAACATCTTCCTCCGGCTCGACCGGCTACTCTTCCAGCCCGCCGGGCGCGAGGGGCTCCTCTGGCTCGTTCCGAGCGGTCACTCCGGGCTGGCGCATCTGGTCGAATCTTTGCGGGCACGGCTCCGCGCCATGGGCTGCCCTCTATCGTTTGGACGCTCCTTCTCCCCTCACATCACCTTGGCACGCCGCGCAGTCCTGCCGTGCCGACCACGGAGCAGCCGGCGGCAGCCGGTTCTGCTCCACCGCCTCGAGCCGCCGATCGACTGGGCGGTGCGGGAGCTGGCGCTGGTCTCCTCGGAGACGCGGCCCGAGGGCAGCCGCTACACCCTGCTCGCCTCCTGGGCTCTGCCAACGCCCGCCTAGTCGAACTCCTCTTGTATTTTCCCAGAGAAGCCCGTACGGAAGAAGGGATGCTGGCACGATATAGTCGCGAGCCCATGCGCGCCATATGGCGCGAAGAGCGTCGCCTCGAGCTCTGGTTGGAAATCGAGCTGCTCGCCGTCGAGGCGATGGCACGCCTGGGCCGCGTTCCCGCCGACGAGGCTGCCCAGATTCGCGAGCGCGTGAGCTTTTCTCCGGATGAGATCGAGAAGAGGGAAGTGCAGACCCAACACGAAATCCTCGCCTTCCTGGAGGAGGTCGCCTCCCATGCGGGGCCGGCGGGTCGCTGGCTCCATCATGGCCTCACCTCCTCGGACGTGCTCGATACCTCCCTTGCCCTTCAGCTTCGGGCGGCCTGCGACCTGCTTCACCAAGACCTGCTCGCCCTCCGCATGACCATTGGTGAGCAGGCACGCCGTTACGCTTTCGTGCCGATGATCGGCCGGACCCATGGTGTCCATGCCGAGCCGGTCACCTACGGCCTCAAGCTGGCCCTGATGTATGATGAGTTCGGCCGCGCTACCGACCGGCTTCTCGCTGCTCGGGAGCAAATTTCGGTCGGGAAGCTCTCTGGTGCGGTTGGGACCTACGCCCATCTGGACCCCGCGGTGGAAGAAGAGGTGTGCCGCAGGCTCGGCCTCACCCCCGCCCCCGCTTCCAACCAGATCATTCAGAGAGACCGCCATGCCAACCTGGCTACGACCCTCGCCCTGATTGGCGCGAGCATCGAGCGGTGGGCGATCGAGTTTCGCCATTTGCAGCGAACCGAGGTCCTCGAGGTGGAGGAGCCTTTCGCGAAGGGACAAAAGGGGAGCAGCGCCATGCCTCACAAGAGGAATCCGATCCTTTCCGAGCGGCTCTGCGGCCTTGCGCGCCTCTTGCGCGGCTACGCTCTGGCCGCCATGGAGAATGTGCCGCTCTGGCACGAGCGCGACATCTCCCACTCTTCCGCCGAACGGGTGCTCTTTCCCGACGCCACCGCGACCCTCGATTATATGCTCGTCATTTTGGACCGCCTCGTAGCCGATCAGTCGGTCTATCCCGAGCGGATGGCTGAGAATCTGGCACGATCGAAGGGACTCTATGCCTCGGAGGGCATTCTTCTCGCCCTGGTACGAAAGGGCTTGTCGCGCAAGGATGCCTACGAGCTGGTTCAGGAGGCGGCGATGCGATGCTGGCGAGGGAAGGAGCCCTTTGCCGTTTACCTGCACGACACGCCGAGGATCGCCGGGCTTCTCTCCCCCGAGGAGATCGAGCATGCGTGCGATTGGAAGACCTATTGCCGCCATGTCGGGGAGACCTTCAAAAGAGTTGGCTTGGAAGCACCGGAACCGTAGATTGCGATGGCGATGATCCGAGCCCGCGTATCGATTCTGCCGAAACGCTCCGTCTTCGATCCCCAAGGAGAGACCGTTCGCCACGCGTTAGCCCACTTCGGGCTGGCCTCTGTGGAAAGGGTGCGCGTCGGCAAGGAAATCGAGTTGGAGATTCCGGGCGAGGGTGACCTGGCCGCAATACGCCCCCGGCTGGAAGCGATCGCCCGCGATTTTCTGTCCAACCCCGTCGTCGAGGAGTTCGAGCTCCACATCGAAGCGGTTCCATGAGATGGGGCGTCGTCGTCTTTCCCGGTTCGAACTGCGATCGCGACTGCCTTGCCGTGCTGCAGCGCGTCCTTGGCCATGAGGCGGTGGCAATCTGGCACGACGAGCGGGTGTTGCCGACCGTCGATGCCGTCGTGCTTCCGGGAGGATTCTCCTACGGCGACTATCTGAGGTCCGGGGCGATCGCCGCCTTTTCTCCCGTCATGGCGGCGGTGGCGCGGGCGGCTCGTAACGGCTTGCCCGTCCTTGGGATCTGCAACGGATTTCAGATTCTCTGCGAAGCGGGGCTCCTCCCCGGCGCTTTGCTGACCAACGTCGACGGCCTCTTCCATTGCCATCCGGCTTGCTTGCGTGTCGAAAGTAGCTGCTGCGTCTTTACCCGGGGCTATGCCTCCGGGGAAGTGGTCCGAATGCCAATCGCGCACGGCCAGGGACGGTACTACGCCGACCCGTCGACGCTCGATCGACTCGAAAGGTCGGGCTCCATCCTTTTCCGCTATTGCGATGCCCGAGGCGAGACCACCCTCGAATCCAACCCGAACGGGTCACTGGCCAACATTGCCGGAATTTCCAACGAGGAAGGGAACGTGGTCGGGCTCATGCCCCATCCGGAGCGCGCCTGCGAACCTTTGCTCGCCTCGACCGACGGGCTCAGGCTCTTTCTCTCCGTCGGCTCTCTGCCTTTCGGCGCAGAGGCTAGAACTGCCCATGTCCATAGCGCCGCTCGATAACCCCGACTATTGGAACAGCCGCTACCGGCAAGGAGACGCGCCCTGGAATCGAGGGAGCCACTCTCCCGCCCTGGAGGAAGCCCTTCTGCGCCTGTCGCGGCCCGGCCGCGCACTCATCCCGGGCTGCGGATGCGGTCACGATGTCCGGCTGCTGGCCACCCGAGGCTGGGAAGCGGTGGGCATCGACTTCGCGCCGGAGGCCCTTGCGCAGGCTCGACGCCATGGGGAGCCAGCGAACCTCGCGTACGAGGAAGCCGATTTCCTCACCCTGCCAGACTGGCTCCGCGGTGCGTTTGACTTGGTGTGGGAACACACCTGCTTCTGCGCCATCCCGCCGGAGCGCCGGCACGATTACGTGCGGTCGGCCCACGGAGCGCTACGGCCGGGTGGAAAGCTTCTTGGCGTCTTCTTTCTCCGGACGGGCCCTCTCGATCCCCCGCCCTATTGTTTCACCCTTGAGGAGCTCGACTTCTTTTTCGGATCCCATTTTCTCCTCGAAGCGGAATGGCTGCCCGGGCAGTGCTATCCGGGAAGAGAGGGCGAAGAGATTCTTCGGCTCTTCTCCCGAAAAGATTGAGCCCCGGTTTTCGCGCGATCGGCATGCGCCTGCTCTGCTCTCGCCTCCGCCTCTCGCCAGCCGCTCCCGCAGAGAGAGGGGCGAGGTAGGGGGAAGAGCGAAGGTGGATGCACATTCAGGGGCAGTGCAGGGCGAATCTTCCTCTCCCCCTCTCTTCCTTCCCATGACCCGGCTCGATTGGGCCATGGCCGCCGGCCTGGTGGTCGTCGCACTCTGCCGGCTCCGCTATGCGGTGACCCTCGATCTGCTCCCCGACGAAGCGCACTACTGGCTCTGGGCCCAGCACCCGGCGCTATCCTACGTCACCAAGGGGCCGATCGTGGCTTGGCTGATCGGGCTCGGCACGACCCTCTTTGGAGATACCGTCCTGGGAGTGCGCCTCCCCAGCGTCTTGCTTTCCGTCGGAACTGGCTGGCTCTTTTACCGGCTGGGGCAGCGGCTCTTCTCTTCCTGGTGCGGCGTAGCCACCGCCGCGGTCGCCGCAATCCTGCCCATCTTTGCGGTGGGATCGGTCCTGATGACCATCGACGCGCCGTCGGTCTTCTTCTGGCTGCTCGCGGCCGCTTTCTTCTGGGAGGGACGCGAGAACGCGTCCGGGTGGCCTTGGGCGGCGGCAGGCTTGGCGGTGGCCGCAGGATTCGCGGCCAAATTCGTCAACTGGTTCGAGCCGCTCTCCTTTGCGCTCTTCCTGCTGCACAGCCGAAGGGCACGATCCAACCTCTTTTCGAGCCGCTTCCTGCTCCTGCTTGGCTCAGCCGCCTTGGGCCTCCTCCCCTTCCTGGCATGGAATGCCGCGCATGGGGGGGTGACGGTCGATCACCTCCTGCACCGGGGTGGGTTGCGCGAGCCATTCACCCTCCAACCGAAGGAGATCGAGCAATTCTGGATCGAACAGGCGCTCTCTCTTTCGCCGCTCGTCTTCCTCGCCCTCCTTTGGGCGGCTGCGGTCGGCCTTCGAGACCGGTCGCCCACCGCCCCTTCCCTCTTCCTGGCCACGCTTTTCTTTCCCGTCTTCCTCTTCTACGCGATCTTGAGCCTGCACCAGGCCGCTAAAGCCAACTGGACCGTCACCGGCTCCTCGGCCGCGCTTCTTGTAACGGTGGCCTATTGGGGCGAGCGCGCTCGCCGCTCCTCATGGGCTCGACTCCTGGTCGGTTCTGCTCTGACGCTGGCCCTGATCGAGACCGCTTTCCTGCACGGTTTGGGCTCCGGCCTGCTCGGCCCGAAAAACCCGCTCCTCCGTGCTCGCGGATGGGCAGAGATCGGCCGGGAAGCCGAGGGGTATGCGTTGCTTAGCCATCCGGACTTCTGGATTGCGAACGATTATGCGGTAGCGAGCGAGATCGCCTTCTACGCCCACAGGAGAGAGGTCTTCGTGCCGAACTTCCGGAGGGAGGGCACCCAGTTTGCCCTCTGGCCCGGCTACCGCCCCACTCCGGGCAGCCGCGCCCTCTACATCTCCAGCGAAACCGAGGGGATCGTGCCCACGAGGTTGCTTGGTGAGTTTCCGAAGGCCCGATACCTCGGCGGAGCTTGGAGGCAATGGAACGGCCAACGGATCGAGTATTTCCGTTTCTGGCTCCTCAGCGGTCCGGACGGAGCTTACAACTCCAGCGTCTCGCCTGGCGGGGGCACGACTACTTCCAGGCCCGGCCTTTCTTCGCGGAGCCGCTCCTGGAACCAGGCAAGGGCGGGAGGATCGCCGTGAACAAGCACACAGAGCCGCGGATTCACTCGCAAAATATAAGCGAGCAGGTCCTCGCGAATGGCGTGAGAGGTCAAATCAAACTGGTCCACCTCGCAGAGAAGCGGCTGGGGAGGCAGCTCGGAATCGAGGGCGACCAGGTTGCCTCGTGAGGTCTGCAAGAGATGTCCCGCAGGCGAGTTCGGATCGCAATAGCCGACGATGAAGATCGAATGCCCTTCCTCCGAAAGGAAGCGCCGCGCGAGAATGTTCGAGAGAGTGCGCTCGGTCATCATCCCCGAGGAGATCAGGTAGAGCTCCCCCGGCTTGGGCGAGAGTTGGCGGACGCTGCGTCCGTCGAGCACCGTGGGAGCGACATCCCCCAGGAGGCTCAGCCCCGGATGTCGGCGAAAGGAGCGCTTTGCCAGCCGGTCGTAGATCTGCGTGAAGCTCCGACTCAAGCCTCCGATCGTGATCGGGCAGCGGCGAAGGCGGCCCGCCTTCTGCTCCAAATGGAGGGTCGCCAAAAGCTCCTGAGTCTTCCCGAGAGCAAAGATCGGGATGAGGACAGCCCCTCCCCGCCGAAACGTTGACTCGATCGAGGAGATCAGCCGCTCGATCTCCCTCGGTCGTCTCTGGTTCTCCGGTGTCTCCTTGCCTCCTCGGGTCGCCTCGATGATGAGCGTGTCGATCCCATCGAGAGGGAAATCCGCGGCCGGCATGAGGGTCTGCTCCTGGAAGCTCACATCTCCGGTGTAGAAGATCTGGCGATCCCGGTGGCGGAAGCGCACTCCTACGGCCCCAAGAACATGCCCGCCCGGGTAGAGCCGGAAGCTGAGCGGCTCACCCTTTGGATCGGAATCTTCCTGAATCGAGAACTCCTGTCCGGGCCGACAGATCCGGTAGGCTTTCGCCGACCGATCGACTTCCTTGTGAGTAAAGAGCGGATAGCTCGTGACCCCCAATGACGCCCTCTGCTTGAGCATGACCTCGACCGAATTGTGCAAGAGCGGCTCCGCGAGAAGGCAGGTCGCCTCGCTCAAGTAGACGGGCATCTTTTCCCGGCGACGGACAAAAAGCGGGAGCGCCCCGATATGATCGTGATGAGCATGGCTCACGATCAATGCATCCGCGGGCCGCTCTCCCACGGCTCCGAAGTTTGGCGTCGCCTCCTCCCCTTCCTTCCGGGGATGCAGCCCCGCATCGAGAACGATCCGTCCTTCGCCATCAAACTCAAGAAGGTACGAGTTTGCGCCAATCTCGTTGGCGCGAGTCAAATTGGTAAATTTCACGAACGGTAGGTGCGAGGAAGACGGCGCTATCAACCTTGGTCCTCGATCTCGATAAGAGAGCGGGAATCTGGAACGCCGTCAAGACAAAGTTCCCGACGCCCCCCTTCCGGCAACTTTTCTTCCGTAGCGCTTGCGTTTTTCGCACCGATTGCTATCAACGTCATGCAATGAAACACTCTACACGAATTCTTGCGTTAGCGGTCGCGGTGTTGGGCTTTCTCGGCATCACCACCTCCGGATGGGCCGCATGGGATCTGCAAGACACGGTCAACCGGGCCACCAAGGATGTCCGGCACTTTAAGGGCCGGAGCGACCACACGATCCCTCGGTCCGTGCTGGAGCATGCCAAAGGAATCGCTTATCTCCGGAAGCAGGAGGAGGGCTTCATCCTCGGATTCTCCTCCGGAAAGGGCCTGGTCATGGCGAAGACGGCCCACGGCTGGTCTGGCCCTGCGGCGATGAAGAGCGGCGGAATGAGCTTCGGCCTCGAAGTCGGGGGAGAGACGGAGCAGCTTCTTTTTATCCTGAACACTGCGGAAGCGGTCGAGCACTTCGCCAAGGGGCATAAATTCAAGCTCGGCGCGGATCTCGCCATGACGGCAGGCCCCACCTCGGAGCAAGAAATCAAGCACCACAAGGTCGCTCCGGTCTATGTCTACACCCGGAAGAAAGGGTTCTGGACCGCCATCGCCCTCAAGGAGAGCAGCGTGGAACCGGATCGGGGAACCGACAAGGAGTACTACGGCAAGGCGGTCACGACCCGGGAGATCCTGGAGCGCAAGGTGCTCCCTCCGGCGGGGGCCAAGGAACTCATCCGCGCGCTCGAAGCGCCGTATCGCAAGTAGGGCCCCGACAGAGACGCGCATTCGTACCTTTCAGAGGAGAAGAAGCGGGCTTCCTCCGAGTCGAGGAGGCCCGCTTTTTTGTCCTGCTTCCCGATTCTTCTTTGCTTATATATGATATTCGATTATCGATTCTCTGCATGGCGCGCGGCGTCTCAGCTCCTTTGGCGGTTTTCCTTGCGTGCCTCGCATTCCGTCCCGTTCCCGGACGAGCAGCAGAAGTCGGGAATGAAGGTGCGGACGAGACGACCACGCTCTCGCCAGTCATCGTGGAGGCGGTCCCAAGCACGGGCGGCATCCTTCCGGGAAGCTGCTCCTCCGCCTACGCCATTCCCATGGATGTCGTCGATACGCCCAGGGCGGTTACTCCGGTTTCGAAGACGCTCATGGAAGCGGCCGGAATCGGACAGTGGGGAAAATGGGACCCGCTTTCGATCACTTACCTCAACCCCGCAGCGATGGTCGATCCCTCGCAAGCCGCCTGCGCTTCTGCCCCTGATATCCGCGGGCGGCAGGGCCTGACCTTCCTCAACGGAATCGAGGAGAACGTCAACTTCGGCCTCCAGGATATTCCTTGACGGGCCTATCAGCTTGACGCAGACCGCCACAATCCCTAGATTTTGATCATGTCCGGCACCGCCCTTACGCTCCGCGCCTTCCACGATCTCTTCCCGGACGAGAACGCCGCGCGGGCGTGGTTTGAGCGCGCCCGCTGGCCGGACGGCCCGATCTGCCCGGTGTGCGGATGCGTCAACCACGCTTCCTGGCTGCGGACGATCCGCCGCTGGGAATGCACCGCCTGCCACCGACAGTTCTCGGTCACCGCTGGCACGCCGATGCACCGCACCCACCTGCCGATGCTCACCTGGGCGCAGGCCATCTACCAGATCGTCGCGTCGAGCAAGGGCATCTCCGCCGTGAAGCTCTCGGAGATCCTGGGCGTATCCTACCAGACGGCGTGGCACCTCGGCCACCGCATCCGTGCCATGATGGCCGAGGATAGCCCATTGCTGTCCAACCTCGCCGAGATCGACAAGACCCATGCCGAAGCGACGCCGCGCAAGCGCGCCAAGCCGGAACGCGCGGACGACGACTGCGACCCGCCTCCGCCCAACCCCGAGGGGCGCGGCACCAAACGTCCGCTGCTGCTGGTCGCCGCAGAGCGTGGCGGCGAGGTGGCAACCAAGGTCATTCCAACCCACGGCAAGGCCCCCGTCGCCCGGGCTCTGGACGGCGTGCTCTCCGCCGATGCGCTGGCGATGACCGATGGTCTCCCGGTCTACAGGCACCTGGGCGCGGAACGCACCCACTTGTCCGTCAACCAGAGCCAACGGGAGTACGTCCGCACCGACTCCGCGACCGGCCACCGCGTCGAATCCTTCAACGGGTTCCTGGGACGCGCGGTGGTCGGCGTCTTCCACTTCGTCTCGCCCAAGCATCTCGGACGCTACGCCAGCGAAGCCGCCTTCCGTTGGAACCGCAAGGCCGACGCCTGCCTGGAGCGCATGGCCCTGCTCGTCCGGGGCGGCGTTGGGCGCACGCTGCCTTACCGCTTTCTCACGGGAACCGCCTGATGGCCCGCACCAAGCCCGAGCATCCGCCCGTCCATCGGACCGACCTGCTGCCGTCGAACCTGACGGCCAGCAAAGAGGCGGCCGTGCGCGCGCTGCTTAGAGCCTACCGCCGGGGTGCGGTGCTGCTGGGCCGGGAACAGTGGCGGCTCTTCTTCGAGACGGGCCGCTTGGAGAAGAACCACGACGTGGACAAGGTCACCTTCGCCGCCGTCATCGGCGCGGCCAACCGCGTCCAGATGGCCCGCTGGCAGGTCGTCGGGCAGCTCCAGGGCTGGATCCGCAACCGGGCCAATGAGTTTCGAGACATGGTCAACCACAGCACGCTGGCACCCGCCACCAAGCAGATGCTCCACGCCATCAACGGCCTGGGCGCGTGGTTCTGGCGCGGCGAGGTGGCGAGGAGAGACACGGGCGAGGTGATTCCGGTTTCCGTGCGACGGTTGGCGCGCGCCATGATGCGCCACTGCATGGCGCGGCATCGCCGCCCGGACCTCTCGCGCATCTCCATGCGCCTCGACCACCGCGCGGGGAGCATCGCCCGCCCCATCCAGGCGACGCAGCGCGGCAGGGTCGGCTGGTGGGTGAGCCTCTCCACGCTCGAGAAGGGGCGCAAGATCGCCATCCCGCTGCTCACCTACGACTACCATGCCAAGCGCCCTGGCCGCGTGACCAACGGCATCCAGGTGAACGAGCGCGAGGGTCGCCTGAGCTTCGGCGTGGTGACCGACATGGGCGAGGTCTGCGCCAAAAGCCGCGCCGCCTACGACGGCCACGGCGCGCTGGCGCTTGATTTTGGGCTGTCCACGCTCTTGGCCACATCCGATGGCCGGCTGCTCGGCCAGGGCTGGCTCAAGCGGCTCAAGCGGTACGACGCGCTGCTTGCCTTGATCGCGGCCAGCCAGCAGCGTGCCGGACGCAGGCCGCGGGAGAGCCAGCGGTATCGGGCGCTAGTGGAGGATGTGCGCGGCTTCCTTCGCACCGAGGTTGGCCGCGTGCTCAACCGCCTTGTCGAGCAGGGCAAGCCCAAGGAGTTGGTGCTGGAGCGGCTCGACTTCCGCCACTCCGACCTCTCAAGGCGGCTCAACGCGATCCTGCGCAACTGCGGACGCTCGATCGTCCAGGAGAAGTTGCGCGACCTGGAGGAGCGGTTCGGAATCCCCTCCGCCGAGGTCAACGCCGCATACACCTCTCAGGCATGTTCGAGTTGCGGCTATGTGGACAAGCGGAACCGCCGCGACCAGAAGACCTTCGTCTGCCTTTGGTGCGGTCACCAAATGCACGCCGACCTCAATGCGGCGGCCAACATCGAAGCGCGCCGTGCGCGCCCCAATGGTTGGCTCTTCCAGGGGAAGGCTGCGGTCCTTGCCGAGCTCGTGCGCGAGTTCGGGGAGCGACCTGTCCGGGCGCTGGGCCTGGGCAGAACCGGGAGCCGGGGTGCCCCCGCCGACCCACGATCCACCAATCCCTACTTCGGTGGAGTGCCGTCGACCGTGGTGAGGTCATCCGAACGCCGCGAGGCGTCCATGAAATCGCCCGATCCTCCAGCCCTTGTGGCTGCCTGAGTCAACGCGATAGTACCCTTCCTTGGAACTTCAACATGGTGGAAAGCATGGATCTTGTGGAAGGTCCGCCGGGTGCCGTCTTTGGAGCGACCCAGCCTTCCAACGGCTACGTCAATTATATTACCAAGCAGCCCTACTTCGACTGCTTCCGCGGCGACGCCTGGGCGACGATCGGGATGTACGATCAGTATCTGTGGGGTGCCGAGGTCGGCGGACCGATCGACCATCCGAGCGCAGGCCAGTCCTCCACGCTCGGCTACCGGTTGAGCTACCTGGGCATGAATAACGGCAGCTATTACGACTCGATCTTCGATCAGCAGGAGAACTTCTACGGCGCGATCGGCTGGCACCCAAACGACCGCTATCATGCCGACCTTTTTGCCGACTTCGGCACTTACTCGTATATGCTCGAAGACGTGCTCATGAACCGTCCGACGGAATCCCTGATCCAAGACGGCCTCTATTATCCGGGCTATCCGCCGCTTTCTCAGGTAGGTTCCCCAACGCCCCCGCCAGCAAACACCTTCCTCGGCACCCCCGTTCCGGTGAGCCCCCGGCAGACGATCAAATATCCCGGCGACCTCGGACGGGCGATCACCGGCATGGCGCAGCTCGTTCAATCGGTCCAGATGAGCGATGACCTGCAATTGGTCAACAACACCCTCTTCTGGTACGCGGATCATCTCGCGAGCGAGGACGAGATCTTCTTTCAAGAGGCGTGGAAGGGCTGCTACGAAATCGACAACCGCACCGAGCTCAGAGAGAGGTTCACGACTCCGGGCTTCTTCGGACCGATGAAGCACTTCCTGGATGTGGGAGTCGAATGGCGCTACCAGTACGTGCTCGCCTACGACTCTCTCGAGTTTACGGTCCCGAACCAGTGGAGCGTCTTCGAGAATCCCAATCTCCGCAACGGCGCCTTTTCCCCCTACTTCCAAACCCTGGTCGGCAATCCTTCGGCCCCCGGTGGAGGCGAGTGGTTGGTTCCCGGTGGGCCCTATCCCTTCTACTTCGAGCCGCTCAATGGCGCCACCGGCACCAATTTCACGCGCTATGGGAAGGCTTCCCCCTTCTGGCAGCAGACGATTCAGCTCACGGACACGCTCTCGCTCATCCTGGGCGCACGGCTCGACCTCTACCTGATCTCGGCCGAGACACCCCCCGGTACGCCCGCCGTGCTTTTCGAGCAGCTCAACACAACCCAAGCGCTACCCCTTTTCAACGCCAGTCCCACCTGGAAGCCTTTTCCCTGGATGACCACCTACTTCAACTTCAACTGGGCCCAGGCGACCGACGTGGGCGGCGGAGGCGGCTACTCGCCGACATTCACGAACCAGGCGTTTCATCTCCTCAACGAGCTCGAGGAGCTGGGGGTAAAGTTGAGCCTCGCTCGGAACCGGCTTTTCCTCTCCGCGGACGTCTTCCACGAAGACACCTACCTCTTCAACTACCTGGAGCCAGCCAACCCTGCGCAGATCAACGGGTTTGAAACGACCGCGACCTACCAGCCAAACCAAAGCTTCTGGATCCGCGCCAACTATCTCTTCATGAGCGGAGTCGAGAACTGGAGCGCTTCGCCCTACGGGCCGCCGCTTGTGCAGACCTATTCGACCGCGCAGGCGGATCGGCTCGGCCTGCCCCTCGACAACTCGGGGAGCTTCCCGCCGGGGAGCTACGCGCTGATCGGTTGGCCGGAAGAGACGGTCTCGGGCATGGCAACCTACCAACTCGACAACGGCCTAGGGGCGACCGTTGGAGGGCTCTTCTTGAGCGATATGTATCTGGGCTACGAGCACCAGGTGCGGATTCCCCCAGAATTCGTGCTCAACGCCCAGGCATTCTACGCTCGGCCCCGCTGGGAGGCGCGTCTCTACCTCTTCAACTTCACCAATGAGCACTACTGGCTGCCCAACGGCTTTGCCTTTAGCCGCCATTTCTCACCAACGCGAGCTTTCGCGCAAGAAAGGAAGGGCCGAGTCGATTGCGAGGATGTTCGGCGAGGAAAGGGTCTTCGTGAGTGGGGATGGAGCAAGATTTTTGCTCGATTTGGCTTAATGCGAGCTCTGTAAAGGGCAAAAATCCGCTTTGGGAACAAGGCTCCGCCCGATGGGAGGCTCTACTGCAGGGGGAAGCGCTCTGGTTTTCAGGGATGCTCAGCAACGCAGCATCTGGAAGACGTGGGTGAAGAGGTGCTTCCAAGGATAGGCGCTGCTCATCGACAAGAGGACGCGTCGGACGCTGACACGGACCAGCGTGCCGATCTTGACGAGCTTGAGCCGGAGGGTGTCGACCTGGGCGTTGGCCCACTCCGTTCCTTGCAGAGCCAGCCGTCGCAGCGCTTCGACCAGGGCATAGGCCAAAGCCGAAAAGTAGAGGCGAAGCTGATTGCTGGCCATTTGCGCGGTCGAGAGGCGCTCGGCAAAGAGGTAGAGCTGTTTTCCCGGTAGGGACGCTCCTTGCGGAACGCCCCCCGGACAGATCCGTGCAAGCCCGATTCAGGCACACGGCTCCCACCTTGGGTGCTTGACGGCGAAGCGACGCTCGGGCCAAGGATGCAGAATACGCGGTGGTGGCAGCCAGGCATCAACGAGTTTGGGCATTTGCTTCCAGGTCAACTGACCGCGCTGGCCACGCCGTGACAACGCGCGCTTCCAGAGGTGTGCAATGCGAACCCGAAACAGCCGCAGCGCCGGATAGTTCGTCGGCACTGCGTGGTATGCATAAAAGCCCCTGACCACCTGCGCCAGCCATTTTCCTTGATCAGGAATCGGCTGGTGCCGCCTTCGCTGCAATTCCTCTTTCACGCGCTGTATCGTGCGCTGCAGACGGTCGCGGCGGGTTCTTCGCAGAAGTTGGAAGCCACCCGTGCGCTTCTGGCCACAGATCATGGTAAAGCCGAGAAAGTTGAAGGTCTCCGGTTTGTCCCGACCACGTTCTTTTCGATTGAGAGCCGCAAAACGGCCAAACCGAATGATCCGTGTCTTGTCCGGATGCAGTTGCAGCGAGAATGCCTTCGATCGCGTCCCCATCTCCGCCAGAAACCGCTGGGCATCGGCTTCATACTCAAAGCCGAGGACACTATCATCGGCGTAGCGCACTATGATCATGTCCCCGCGGGCGTGGCGTTTCCGCCACTGTTGCGCCCAGAGATCGAGCACGTAATGCAAATAGACGTTGGCCAACAGGGGCGACACCGTCGCACCCTGAGGCGTGCCTGCTTCGCTCTCCGTGACAACCTCCGCCTCCAGTATTCCCGCCTTCAGCCATTTGCGGATCAGACGGAGGATGCGCTCGTCGCCGATTCGATGCTCCAGGAAACGAATAAGCCATTCATGACTCACCGTGTCGAAAAAGCTTCGATAATCTGCGTCGAGTATCCAGTTCACCTTCCGTCGTTGAATGCCGGTTGCCAAAGCATCCAGCGCATCGTGCTGACTGCGCTTCGGCCGGAATCCATACGAGAACCCGAGGAAATCTTCCTCGTAGATCGCATTCAGCACCGCCACCACCGCCCGCTGGAGGAGCTTATCCTCCAACGACGCGATGCCCAACGGCCGCTGCCGCCCATCCGGCTTTGGAATGTACTTCCTCCGGCTGGGCAGTGCCCGGTACGCGCCCCGATGAACCCGATCATGCAGACCTTACAGATTGCTCTCCAGGTTTGCCTCGTAGTCCGACCATCTCACCCCGTCCACTCCGGGAGCCGCGTTGCGCTTGAGTGCGTAAAACGACTGACGGAGTAGATCGACGCTGATATGGTGGAGCAGCGCAGTGAACCGTTCCTTCTTCCTCGCCTTTGCTACTTGCCGTACACGCTCCAGCGCCTGTGACACGCGAACCCGGCCCTGAGTCCGGTCCGTGCTTTGCTGATGCGTGTTCCCCTCGGTCCTCGCCCTTGGCTCCACCGGCTCCGCCGCTGGCTTCCCGGCCTTGTTCGTCGGCTTCTCAGCTACTATGGCGAGGTCAGACTTCTTGGGTCCGTTCATCATCGGCTTTGGCTCCTCACCTTCCCGATGCGGACCGGTAGTGCTTGCCGGTCAGGCCCAAGATCTCCCGGTTCCCGTACGAAGAGCGTGCGCACATGCCAGGTTCTAAAGACCACGCCGAACCGATCGAAGGCTCGCGTTATCGCCTCCGGCCGTGTTGCCTTCCACGTCAAAGACCGTGTCAGCGTTCGGAACATAAACCATTTTCGCGGCTCCATGGCTGGCCTGTGCGTACCCTTGTCAACGCTTCACCGTTGTCCTCACGGTCAACGGCGCATGACTCAGGGCCACTGTGATTCGCTATTTCTTCAGTGCAGTGGACTTGCACCACCTACTCTTCGCCGGTTTTGCCGGCGCACTTCCCGGTAGGGACGCTCCTTGCGGAACGCCCCCCGGACAGATCCGTGCAAGCCCGATTCAGGCACACGGCTCCCACCTTGGGTGCTTGACGGCGAAGCGACGCTCGGGCCAAGGATGCAGAATACGCGGTGGTGGCAGCCAGGCATCAACGAGTTTGGGCATTTGCTTCCAGGTCAACTGACCGCGCTGGCCACGCCGTGACAACGCGCGCTTCCAGAGCTGTGCAATGCGAACCCGAAACAGCCGCAGCGCCGGATAGTTCGTCGGCACTGCGTGGTATGCATAAAAGCCCCTGACCACCTGCGCCAGCCATTTTCCTTGATCAGGAATCGGCTGGTGCCGCCTTCGCTGCAATTCCTCTTTCACGCGCTGTATCGTGCGCTGCAGACGGTCGCGGCGGGTTCTTCGCAGAAGTTGGAAGCCACCCGTGCGCTTCTGGCCACAGATCATGGTAAAGCCGAGAAAGTTGAAGGTCTCCGGTTTGCCCCGACCACGTTCTTTTCGATTGAGAGCCGCAAAACGGCCAAACCGAATGATCCGTGTCTTGTCCGGATGCAGTTGCAGCGAGAATGCCTTCGACCGCGTCCCCATCTCCGCCAGAAACCGCTGGGCATCGGCTTCATACTCAAAGCCGAGGACACTATCATCGGCGTAGCGCACTACGATCATGTCCCCGCGGGCGTGGCGTTTCCGCCACTGTTGCGCCCAGAGATCGAACACGTAATGCAAATAGACGTTGGCCAACAGGGGCGACACCGTCGCACCCTGAGGCGTGCCTGCTTCGCTCTCCGTGACAACCTCCGCCTCCAGTACTCCCGCCTTCAGCCATTTGCGGATCAGACGGAGGATGCGCTCGTCGCCGATTCGATGCTCCAGGAAACGAATAAGCCATTCATGACTCACCGTGTCGAAAAAGCTTCGATAATCTGCGTCGAGTATCCAGTTCACCTTCCGTCGTTGAATGCCGGTTGCCAAAGCATCCAGCGCATCGTGCTGACTGCGCTTCGGCCGGAATCCATACGAGAACCCGAGGAAATCTTCCTCGTAGATCGCATTCAGCACCGCCACCACCGCCCGCTGGAGGAGCTTATCCTCCAACGACGCGATGCCCAACGGCCGCTGCCGCCCATCCGGCTTTGGAATGTACTTCCTCCGGCTGGGCAGTGCCCGGTACGCGCCCCGACGAACCCGATCATGCAGACCTTGCAGATTGCTCTCCAGGTTTGCCTCGTAGTCCGACCATCTCACCCCGTCCACTCCGGGAGCCGCGTTGCGCTTGAGTGCGTAAAACGACTGACGGAGTAGATCGACGCTGATATGGTGGAGCAGCGCAGTGAACCGTTCCTTCTTCCTCGCCTTTGCTACTTGCCGTACACGCTCCAGCGCCTGTGACACGCGAACCCGGCCCTGAGTCCGGTCCGTGCTTTGCTGATGCGTGTTCCCCTCGGTCCTCGCCCTTGGCTCCACCGGCTCCGCCGCCGGTTTCCCGGCCTTGTTCGTCGGCTTCTCAGCTACTATGGCGAGGTCAGACTTCTTGGGTCCGTTCATCATCGGCTTTGGCTCCTCACCTTCCCGATGCGGACCGGTAGTGCTTGCCGGTCAGGCCCAAGATCTCCCGGTTCCCGTACGAAGAGCGTGCGCACATGCCAGGTTCTAAAGACCACGCCGAACCGATCGAAGGCTCGCGTTATCGCCTCCGGCCGTGTTGCCTTCCACGTCAAAGACCGTGTCAGCGTTCGGAACATAAACCATTTTCGCGGCTCCATGGCTGGCCTGTGCGTACCCTTGTCAACGCTTCACCGTTGTCCTCACGGTCAACGGCGCATGACTCAGGGCCACTGTGATTCGCTATTTCTTCAGTGTAGTGGACTTGCACCACCTACTCTTCGCCGGTTTTGCCGGCGCACCCTTGATCCGATTCTCCATCTCTCCGCGCGCGCAGTAGAGCTTCTCGTAGAGGGCCTGGGCGGGCCACTCCTCGGTGGAGAGAGAGGTGACGACAAAGCGCGGATTCTTTCCTTTCTCCAAGTACTCAGCTTTGGAGACCACTCGGCGCTCCCTCGACCAGCTACTCAAGGTGCGATAGGCAAACTCGGAAAAGACGCGAGCCGGTTTGCCCGTGGACTCGTGCAGACGACGGGCCTGCTTCATCGACGCCTCAATGGGTCGGCACAAGCGCTCGTTGCGAATCAGGCCGAAGAGGAAGTCGACCTGATTGGCTTCGCACCAGGCCATGATCTCTTCCCGGCAGAAGCCCGAGTCGGCCCGGAGCACGATCTTGACCTCGGGCCAATGGGTGCGGAGTTGTCCCACGATCCGGATGATCTCGGCAAGGGATCCCTCCGCCGCATCCTGGTTCGATGGCCGAAGCCGCACGCCGAGGAGCTGATCTTCGGCGAAGATGTAGAGCGGCAAATAACAATACGCATCATAATAGCCATGGAAGAAGCGCTCGGGCTGATGGCCGTAAAGAGGGATGTCGGTCGCATCCAGATCGAGCACCACCTCCTTGGGAGCCTGGGGATGCGATTCAAGGTAGAGATCGACCAACAGCCGGTCGATCGCTTCGGCCGAGTAGTCGATCTTGTGGTAGCGTTCGCTTCGACCTACCAGTTCCAGGCGGTTGAGCGTACTCTTGCCCGCCAGATCCGCTTCCAGATCCCTTTTACCGCTTAGGAGAGCCACCAAAGGATCGGTACGCAGCTGCTCGTGGTCATTGAGATCCTCGTAGCCCAGCGCAATCCCGAAGATGCGCTGCGCTAGCATCTCCCGCACCCGATGCACAATGCGCCCCGGATGGCGTCGATCCCGGAAGCAACGCTCCAGCCGTCTTAACAACCCGATCTTCCGATCCGCTTCTCGTAAGAGGATCGCGCCCCCATCACTCGAAACCCGACCCGCGGTAAATCCCGCTTCCACCCGACGCGAAAAATGGGCTGTAAATCCAAAAGTCTCTTGGCTACACTCTGTCATCGAAGGCCGCTTTCCTTCCTGGTTGTAATTACGTATCGTTCACGCACTTTATACCAGGGAAAGGCGGCCTTTCCTATGCTCTTTTGCAGGCTTTTTGCTTCCCGTTTTGGTCGGCCTTCGTGAGAAATGGCGGTTAGCCGAGTGCGCACCCTCAACCTCGACACGATCTACCCGGGGTGGCCTTTTTGGATCGAGGGAACCGTGACCTGGAAGTTTTAACCGAAGAGCGTCAGTTGCACCCAGGAGGATTTGAACCCCCAACCCCCGGGTCCGAAGCCCGGTGCTCTATCCGATTGAGCTATGGGTGCCGGAAGGGTACAGGCTGAGCGATTTTCCCTCCGCCGTCAAGCCGGGGTGGTTCCTCAAAAGAAGACGCGGACGGTTCCCATGACCCAGAAGGGAAGGCCGATCAGGACCTTGTCGTAATTGTAAACCCGGTCTCCCTGGAAGCCTGTCCCGGTGGGGAACCAGTAGTGGTTATCGGTCAAGTTATAAATCTGCACCCGGGCCTCCCACCGCTTGGTGGCATAGAAGACGCTCGCGTTGAGCGTGTAGTCGACCGGAATCCGCGTCGAGTAGTCGTAGGAGAGGAACATCCCGCTCTGGATCCAGAGCCAGAGAGAGGCACCGAACCCCTGGTCTGACTTGTAGGTTGCCATCGCCGTCCCATGCTCGTGGGGAAAGCCGATGAACGGGTATGTACCCGTCGGAAGGGTCGGATAGTTATCAACCGGGAGGCCGTAGCGTGCCGCGGTCGCGGCGGAGTAACTCTGGATGATGGTGGGACCTGTTTGGGCTGCGCTCTGCGTCCAAAACTCCTCGCCGGTGAGATAGTCGAAGCCGAAGGTATAGGTCCAATTCCGGTCCGGCTGATAGGTGCCGGCCAGCTCCGCTCCCAGCACGTCGGCTGGGGTGATGGGGGTAAAGCCTCCCGGGAGGACCGTCACGGGAAAGAAGGTCGAGTAGTAGAAGCCTTCGGCGCTCAAGAAGAGCTTGTCACGGAGCAGGTTGAACTTCACACCCGACTCGTACATGATGTTTGAGAGGTGGTAGTAGGAGCTCGTGAACTCCGGGCAGAACGCACCCAAGACGTCCATGGCCGCCGTCTGCGCATAGGAATAGGTGCAGTAGGCATTCATCCACGGGTAGGGCTTATAGCTCAGGCTCGCGTTCGCCTGCGGCTCCAGGATCGAATAGTTGCTCTGCATCGTCAAGAGAGCCGGGGTCCCTGGGGGAGTGCTGTTGGCGACCGAATACCATTGCAAGCGGGCTCCCAAGAGCAGGCTCCAATGATCGCCCAGGCGGATATTATCCTGGACAAACGGAGAGACCTGAAAGAACTGGGACCGAGCGCTCGAGAAGTTGTCCACGTTGTAGGTCATGCCCGGGACACCCGGCACCGGAATGTCCGTGAGATAGATATTGTTGGCACGCAAGGCCTCGGCCATCGTGATCGGCGGAAGGAGCCCTGAACGGGAGAGCGGCTGGGCCATGTTCCAGTTGTTATCGGCGATTCGGCTCGTTTCGCAATAGTCGACCTGGCTATCGAACCAGAGGAAGAGCCCTCCGTCGAGCTCATGAGCCAGGGAGAGCTCCCCCAGCCCGGTCTCGGCCTTGGCCTGCGCCTCGATCCGATGCTCGATCAGCCAATCACCCGGTGTGTAGCTCCAGTTGGAGTTGGCGAGCGGATCCTGGAGCATGCTGAAATATTCGAACATCGTGTTGTTGACGATGCGGAGGTCGTCCGAAAGCTTGAGGGTCTGGATCACCTGGGCCACTCCGTATTCGCTCCGGTTTCCCGAGCCGGCGAGATTCGCCAGGTTGTCCCGCAAGCTGATCGGCACCTGCGGTCCCCACTGAATGACCATGCCATTCCCGGTGTTGCCGATTCCGGGATGGAAGGTGCCGTTGGGCCCGAGCCATCCGATCATGTCTCCGCTCTGGTAGAGATCGCTATCGATCAACGCCGGATCGGGCCGGTTGATCCCGAGCGGCAGGTTGAAGCCGAGGGTATCGAGCTCGAAATTGGAGTCGATCGTGTAGTTCTCCGAGGGATGGGCGGAGAGGGCCAGGTAGAAGTCCTGGCTGTGCATGTAGGCCCCCTCGTAGTAGCTGCCCGAGTATTGCCCCGAGTAGTCGAAGCGGTAGGCCGCCTTCCCCCCGGCGAAAGGTCCCCCGAGATCGACGTTCCACCGGTTCTGATCGTACATCCCCATGCTGTATTGGGCGTCTCCGCGAAAGCGGTCGAAGTAGGGCTGCTTGGTCACGTCGTTGACGTAGCCCGCCGCCATCTCTCGGGCGCCGAAAACGGCAGCCACCGGCCCTTGCACCACATCGAGGTTCTCATACGCCAAGAAATTGGGCATGGGCCCCGAGGTTCCGTAGCTTTCCAGGCCAACCAGCATCCCATTGCGGAAGACCGTGCCGGGAAGCCCCCGAATGAAGGGCTCCACCGAATAGTCCCCGGCGGGAGCCATCGTAGTGAGGGAAGGGATGAGTGGGGCAAGGTCGTCGTATCCCATGAGGTTCCCGGGTGCGACCGTGTCGAGCTGCTCTCGCGATACTGGGGTCACTTCCCGCGGCGTATCGAGGATGCTCATCTCCGTGCCGTAGGCGCTCGTCGGCGTCGATGCCGGGCCGGGGAGGCCTTCGGTCACCTCCACTTCCGGCAAGAGAGTAGGGACATTCTCCTGGGCCGGGAGAACGGGCGCTGCCGCCCCAGCACCAGAAGGCACCTCGGATGGGGTTCCGGCATCGGGGATGAGGCCGGCTGCTGCGGGAGAGGGGGAGGCCTCTTCTTGAGCAGCGCACGGAAGCGCTTCGAGGCAGAAGCAAACGGCAAGCACCCAGGGGAAGAAGGCCATTCCCTTCGGCGAGACGCTTCTCCCCACGGACATGGGAGCCAAATGTAGGGCGTCGCCCAGGATGGACAAGTCTTTTTTTAGCCAAGCCTAACTTATAGCTTGGATGTCACACAGACGAGCCTGTAACGGCAGCTCCTGTTGCCAAGGCAACTCTGTGGAACGGCGCCGATCCCAAATCCTTGACCGGGATTTCCGGCACAGCCTAAATGGCACATGGCCCCATCCTTCCGCTTCGCGCTCGAATGTTTGAAGTTGGCATTCGCCCGCGTCCGCGAAGCGGCGGGTCCTTCGCTCACCGTTGGGGCCGCCTACTTTGCCTTCACCTTCGGGCTCCAGTGGATTGCTTCCCTTCGCTTCTTGCCCGGCAGGTTCTCGGTGATCCTCGCCGTTCTTCTCTGCCAGGGGCTCCTGGGGATTCTGATCGTCGGCCTTGCCCGCTTCTTCCTCTCCCTGTCGGAGGGCAACGATCCGGACTTCCGCGAGCTCCTGGATGGCTTCCGCGCTCCCTGGAAGATTTTGGCGGGAACTCTCTTCGGTTGGCTCGTCGGAACGTTCATCCTGCTGGTCCTGCTGGTCTTGGGGCGGGCTCCGCTCGCCTTATTGCTCGTCCTGGGCCTGCTCCCCTTGGTCCTGTTCGGGCCGTTCCTCATCGCCGACGGAGCCGTGACTCAAGCGGCCGATGCGTTTGTCGCCTCGTTTCGACTGGGAGTCTCCCACTATGCCCAGGCACTGGCGGTCGGCATCCTGGTGGTCGGCCTGGTCGAGATTGGCGCCTTGCTGATCGTGGGCACCCTGGTGAGCATTCCCCTCTGCTACACCATGACGGCCATCGCGTACCGTAGCCTCGTCTCGCAACGGCAGTGAAGCCGATCCGCTCGAAAGTGGGGATGGATGACGGACTCGCCGCCGTTTGACTTCTCTTTCCCTTCCCCTCAGGTTTAGCTTGTGGAAGTCTCCGGGGGAACCAAAGAAGGCGAATGAAGAAACGGATCGTTTGGTTCGACGCGAATGGATTGCCGGGAGACGAGCAGGCCTTGGGTCCAGCGATCCTCGATCGCCTGGAACGGGAGCCCGAGCGGCTTCCGCTCGAGTCGTTTTGCGAAGAGGGCGGATGGCCCGGGCCGTGGCGGGCCCATATTGACGCAATCCGAAAGAGCGGGAGCGGGGTCATAGTGGTCTTGTCAGTCTCCTTCGCGGAACGGGTCTCGGCCTGCTGCGATTTAGGCAGTGCCAAAGAGGAGATGGGCTATCACGAGATTCTCCGTTATGGACGGCTGGAAATTCATCTCGAGCCCCAAGCCGGGCGCTTGAGCGTGCAGCCCCTCCCCTAGATACGGGAAGACGAGGCTTTCCATCGATAACATCCGACCTCTGGCAGGAAGATGACGCAAGGCACGCACCCTATGGCGCGCTGGTTCGCCGCGAGCCCGTTTGATCGGTGGCGAACGCAGGCGCGGCCGGGAGGGGCCTACAGCCTTGCGTCGCTCCCGATCTCCGCGCAGGCCTTTCTTCTTTCTGGCCTTTTCTGCGCTTCTTCGCCTTTCCTGCTCATCCTTACCAGCTCTCCGAAGCGGGCAACCGCCTTGGCCTCCGCCTTGGAAGCATGGGACCGGCGAATTCCTATTCTTCCGGAAGGCGCTCCCGTGCCGCAAGGCGCTCTTCCCGATCTCGATCTGGCGGCCTCCCGGCTGCAAATCGCCACCTCCCTTCTCCATAAGGAGCTTCCCGGCCTGATCGCGACTCCCGCTGCCCTGCGTCACCCCGTGCCCAAGGCACAGGCCCTGGAAAAAAGCACCCTCCGGCTCTCTCCCGCGCTCCCACCGGATCGGGCAACCTTCCTGGAGGAACTCGCGGCCGCCCAGTTCGAGCGCTGCCCGCGCGTCAGCGTCCGAGGTCAAATGAGCCTGCGCGGCAGCATCCTCGACCTCTTCCCCTGGACGGCTGCTTGCCCTCTGCGAACGGAATGGGAAGGGAACGCCCTGGCTTCCCTTCGGGAATTCGACCCCATCTCCCAACGTTCCCTGCGCACCCTCCCCTCCGCTACGATCTCTCTCCTCCCCCCGGCCGAGCTCGCCGAGGAGCAGGCTGCCACCCTGCAGGACTATCTCCCCGATGCGCCGTGTCGCTTCCTGATCGACGGCGCTTGCGCCGAGATCGAGAGCGACACCTTGGAGCCGGAGCCCGATTTTCGGGAACACGATTTCCTGGGCACGCCGAGGGAAGACCACCTGATGCGGGAGGGCCGCTGGACGCTTTTCGCCGCCGAGCTCCGTCGTTGGCTTTCCGAGGAGTGGGAGGTCGGGATCTTCGTCAACAACGAAGGGGAAGAGAAGCGGCTCGAGGAGCTCTTGACGGCGGAGAAGATCGATACGAACGGAGTTGCCTGGATTTCGGGAGCTCTCACACGGGGCTTCTCCTGGCCTGCGGCTCGGCTTGCGATTCTGAGCGACGCCGAGATCTTCGGCCGCTATCAGACGATCCCCCAGCGGGGAAAGCGGGCGCAGGGTGCCGCAGAGGTTCGCGCGGTCGAAACGCCCTTTGCGGAATGGCAACCTGGAGATTTCGTCGTGCATCTGCAGCATGGCATCGGCCGCTACCGGGGCGTAGAAACCCTCCCGGACGAAGGCGGCGAGGCGCTGCTCCTGGAATTTGCCGATGCCGCGAAGCTCTTCGTGCCGATCGATCAGAGCTACCTGGTCTCACGCTATATTGGAGGTACTCGTCGCGCCCCGAAGCTGGACACGCTTGGAGGGACCCGATGGCAAAAGGCGCGAGCGGTCGCCCAGGGTGCAATTCGAGACTATGCGGCCAAGTTGTTGCGCATCCAGGCGGAACGGCAGGTTCTTTCGGGAAGCGCCTGCCCTCCTGACTCCGATTGGCAACGAGAGTTTGAAAAATCGTTCGTCTATCGGGAGACCCCCGATCAGCTCCGCGCCATCGCCCAGACCAAGGCGGACATGGAAGCGGCGCGGCCCATGGATCGACTCGTCTGCGGTGATGTGGGGTTCGGCAAGACCGAGGTCGCCATTCGGGCCATCTTCAAAGCCGCCGTTGGCGGCAAGCAGGCCGCCTTGCTCGCTCCGACGACCGTGCTCGCCTACCAGCACTACCAGACCCTCCGGCAGCGATTTGCGGACTATCCCATTCAAGTTGCCTTCCTCGGCCGCCTCGCTTCGGCCGCGGGGGAGCGGCGGGTGCTGGCCGCGATCGCCTCCGGTGAATGTGATGTCGTCGTGGGCACGCATCGGCTCCTTTCCCCGGACATTCGCTTCGCGCGTCTGGGACTCGTCGCGATCGACGAAGAGCAACGATTCGGGGTGCACCAGAAGGAGCGCTGGAAGGAGCGCTTTCGGGCCGTGGATATGCTCGCCCTTTCCGCCACCCCGATTCCCCGCACCCTCTATCTCGCGCTGGCGGGCGCGCGCGACCTGAGCCTCATCGAGACTCCGCCCTCCAATCGCCTCTCGATCGAAACGCTGGTCTGCCCCTACGACGAGCGGACGATCCGCTCTGCGATCGAAAAGGAGCTTTCTCGGGGCGGGCAGGTCTACTTCCTGCACAATCGGATCGCTTCGATCGACCGGGTCTGCCGTCGTCTTCGGGAGCTCATTCCCGCGGCTCGCGTCGAAATCGGGCACGGCCAGATGGACAAAGAGGATCTGGAGAGCGTGATGCAGCGATTCGTTTCGGGCGAGACCGACGTTCTCTTGGCCACCTCGATCATCGAAAACGGTCTCGACATTCCCAACGCGAACACGATCATCGTCGATCGGGCGGACCGATTCGGCCTGGCCGACCTCTATCAACTCCGGGGTCGCGTCGGCCGGTCCAACCAAAAAGCCTTCGCCTATCTCCTCTTGCCCCGCGACCGCTTCCTTGCCGCCGATGCCAAGCGCCGCATCCGGGCCATGCAGGAATACAGCCAGCTCGGGGCGGGCTTCCGCATCGCCCTTCGCGACCTCGAGATTCGCGGAGCGGGCAATCTGCTGGGAACAGCCCAGAGCGGACATATCGCCGCCATCGGCTTCGAGCTCTACTGCCGCCTGCTCCGGGAGGCGGTTGCCGCGGTACAAGGGAAGAAGGCCCGAAGCCCACTCGCCTGCAAGGTCTCGATCGACTTTCTCGAGAGCGCTTTCGAGCGGCCCGGTATCCCCGCATCCTACATCTCCTCCACCGAAGAACGGATCGCAGCGCATCGTCAGGCTGCGGAAGCGGCGTCTCTTGAGGAACGGCGGGAGCTCGAGCAATCCTGGCGCGACCGATTCGGCCCGCTACCCGAACCCGTACGCCTCCTCTTGGAGGAGGTGGAGCTGCGCATCCTGGGAAGCGAGCGCTCGCTGGAGCGCATCGAGGTGCAAGGAGAGAAGGTGCTCTTGCAGCGCAAAGGCAGCTACCTCATGGTCGGCGGCCGATTCCCCCGCTTGACCGGACTAGATGCGGGAAGTAAGCTCGCGTCGGTCAAGAAGTGGATCCTGACCCTTGCCTAGGCGCCACCACGCATCGGAGCCGCAGGAGCAACGGGTTTTTTCAATCCGGTTGCCTCCAGGTGTGGGTTGCGGCGGGTTTCTTTGACGGGTGCCCTTCGCGATTGAGACGAGATCCTTGAGCGGTCGGGTGATTTCCTACTCCTCCATGCTGCGCATGCCCCAGTCCCGGTTCTGGGCCGGGCGGCTCGGCCTTCGCCCAAGGAGCCTCTCCATCGGGCGCGAGCCCAGGATGGTGAGCCGGTCGGCGTCTTTCGCCGGCTTGCTGCTCGTCCTGGCGGCGATCCCCTGCCGCCTTTTCGCGCAGGCCGGCGTCGACGGGGTTGCGGCGATCGTCAACGACAAGGTGATCACCTTTTCGGAGGTAAAGAAGCAGGTCGAGCCGAATGAGGCGGTCCTCCGGGAAACCTATCAAGGCCCAGAGTTGGTCGACCGGGTCAAGGATGCGCGGCTCAATGCGCTGCGCGCGCTGATCGAGCGAGAGCTCATCATTCAGGACTTCAAGAAGAAAGGCTACCAGATCCCGGACACCTTCATTGAAACGCGCGTCCGAGACATGATTCGGAGCCAGTTCGACGGGGACCGCATCGCCTTCATTCGGACCTTGCAGGCCAGCGGGATGACCGAAGAGCGGTATAAGCAGAACCTCCTCGACCAGATCGTCGTTCAGGCGATGCGGATGAAGAACGTCTCCGACAGCATCGTGATTTCCCCCTATCAGGTCGAACAGTACTACCACGATCACCTCGCCGTTTTTGTCGAGCCCCCGAGCGTAAAGCTGCGGTTGATCTTCCTCCAAAGGTCCGCTTTAAAGGAGCGTCGCGTTGGACCCGATGGGCAGGAGGAAGAGTACGATCAGCCACTGGAGACCGCCAAGGACCTGGAAACGAAGCTTCGCTTCGGAGCCAACTTCGGCGACTTGGCGCGCAGCTATTCCGAAGGACCTCGCAAGCAGGAGGGAGGCGATCTCGGCTGGGTGACCCGGGACACGCTGCGTCCCGAGATTGCGGACGCCGCCTTTGCAATGTTTCCGGGACAGACCAGCGACGTGATCTCCACTCCCGATGGCTATTATCTTCTCCACCTCGAGGACAAGCGGCGGGAGCGGGTCAAGCCGATCTCGAGCGTGCGCACCCAGATCGAGACCGCGCTCCTGCAAGAAAAGCGGCAGAAGCGCCAGCAAGAATGGCTCGACAGCCTGCGAGTCAAGGCGTTCATCAAGATGTTTTAGCTTCCATGGCAGAGGCGCTTCCTCCTTCTCCGTCCCCCATCCAACACGAGCCCGGGCTCTGTGCGGGCTTCGCCTCCAGAGAAGAAATCCTCATCGGGAAGCCCTAAGATGAAAACAGGGGTCATCGGCATCCCCGTAGGAGAACCGACGGGAATCGGCCCGGAAGTGGTCCGCAAGGCGGTTCGCTCCGGCCGACTTCCTGCTCGCTTCGACTATCGCATCATCGGCTCCGACCAGGGATTTCGCCCGGGCAGCCCGAGCCTCTCGTCCGCCCGAGCCGCGCGGGAATGGCTGGAGGAGGCGATCCTCCTGTGGAAGGAGGGTGCGATCCAGGCCATCGTAACCGGGCCCGTGCACAAGGCGGGCTTACAGGCGGCGGGCTTCCCTTATCCCGGGCAGACCGAGTTCTTTGCCGAACGGACCGGGTGCGGGATGGGAAGAGTCGTAATGGGCTTTTGGCATCCAAGGCTCTCGGTTTCCTTGCTCTCCACGCACTGCAGCCTCCGCGAGGCGATCGCCTCAATTCGTCCCGAGAAGATCGTGCTTTCGGCCGAGCTTCTCGCCGAATTCCTGGCTCGACTCGGACGCCCGTCTCCGCGGATCGCCGTCGCGGGGCTCAATCCACATGCCGGAGAGGGCGGCCTCTTCGGATCGGAGGAGCGAGATCTCTTCGAGCCGGCCATAACTCTCTTGCAGAAGAGAGGCTGGGACGTTTCCGGCCCTCTGCCGCCCGACTCCGTCTTCCGCCAAGCCTTTCGCGGGGAATTTGCCGGGGTCGTGGCCGCTTATCACGATCAAGGACTCATCCCTTTCAAGCTGGTGGCCTTTGCGACCGGGGTGAATGTCACGCTCGGCCTCCCGCTCATCCGAACCTCTCCCGATCACGGAACCGCATTCCCGATCGCCGGCAAGGACGCTGCGGATCCCAGAAGCATGATTGCGGCGATCCGGCTGGCCACACGCTTGGTGGAAGCCCGACGAAGCCGGAAACCTGCCAGAGAGAGCCGATGAACTTCACGAACCTGCGGGGGATTCTCACCTATGTTCCCGAGTTTCGAGACAAGATCTTCGTCATCGCGATCGACGGGGCAGTCGTCACCCACGAAAACTTCGCGAATCTCGCGCTCGACCTTGCCGTTCTCCGCAGCCTGAGCGTGCGCGTGATCGTCGTCCACGGCATCGGCCGCCAGATGCGGGAGCTCGCCGCCGAACGTTCGATCCCTCTCTCTTCCTCGGACGGAACCGGACCCACCGACACCGCGACCTTGAAGGTGAGCCTGGCCGCATCCTGCCAGGTGGCGCAGCAGATTCTCGCCGCATTCGGAGCCGCCGATCTTCGGGCGGCCCTGCCCAACGCGCTGGTGGTCCACCCCTTCGGGATCGTCGGAGGAGTCAACTACCTGCTGACCGGACGGATCGAGCGGGTCGACACCGCCTTCCTTCACGACCTTCTCGATCGCGGCATCGTACCGATCATCAGTCCGATCGGCTCCGACCGAGAGGGCAATCTCTTCCGGGTCAACTCCGATGCGGTGGCGGTCGCCATCGCAGAGGCCGTCCGTGCGGTGAAGCTGATCTACCTTTCGGGTGAAGTCGATTACGCCAAGGAGAGCGACCTGGCGCGACAGCTCTCCGTGAGCGAGGCCGAGTCCTTCGTTCATCGCCATGGGAACACGACCTCCCCGCTCCTGCTTTCCAAGCTTTCCCACTCGATTGCCGCCTGCCGGAGCGGAGTGCGGCGGATTCACCTCCTCGACATTCGGATCGATGAAGCGCTCCTCTCCGAGCTCTTTTCCCAGGTGGGGGTGGGTACGATGGTCTACGCCGAGGGGTACGAGTCGATCCGAAAGGCGCAGAAAAAGGATGTCCGCTCGATCCTCCAGCTCATCTCCCAATCGGTGGATGCCGCCGAGCTGCTGCCCCGCACCCGACAGAGCATTCTGGCCCGGCTCGACGATTACTACGTACTGGAGATCGACCGGGGACTCGTCGGCTGCGTGGCCCTCCATCGCTTCCCGGACTCCTCGCAGGCCGAAGTCGCTTGCCTTTCTGTCGCTCGAGTCTACGAAAACCAAGGGCTCGGACGAAAGCTCGTCCATTTCGCCCACTCGGTCGCGCGCGAGGAGGGAATCCGGCAGCTCTTCGCGCTCTCGGCCCGGACGTATAACTTCTTTACCCAGAAGGTCGGGTTCCGCGAGGGGACTCCGGACGATCTGCCGCCGAGCCGCCGGCTCCTCTACGAGCAGAGCGGTCGGCGCTCGAAGGTTCTCCTCAAGCCGGTCCTTTAACTCGTGAGCGAGCCTTGTGGAGGAAAAATGGGCACGCCTCGGGGCAGAGGAGAGAGAGCGTGCCTGCCGTATTCGACCCGAGCTCTGGAGCATGCCAAAGAGGTCGGCGCAGGCAGCCCTGCGTGCAGATCTCGCCGACCAAGGGGGGGAGGTCTTCGGAGGAGAGCCGCCGTGTGCCCTGGTAGAGGCCGGTCTGGCGACCGGCCGTCTCCGCAAAAGGCGTCGGCGCGAGCCTCCCTTCCTCCCAGGCGGCGAGCAGTGCTACCGCTCCCGGATAGAGAAGCTGGAGGTCGGCAATGAGCCGAGTGGCCGAAAGCGGTCCGCGCCGCCACCCCTTGCACAATCCGGGAGCTCCTCGCAGCGGCCGAAAATGGCCGGAAGCATCGAAGCGGACCAGATCCAGAAAGGCTTGGTCACTCGATACGAGCTCCAGCCGAGCATCTTCCGGAAGGTCCTCTCGATGTGTCAGAAGATAGCCGGGAGAGATCCGAATTTCCCCCAGGATCCAGGGAGAGCGGGTCCGCGCAAGCCGAGCTTCAAGCCAGTCCGTGAGCTTCATCGAATGCGAGTACCTGTGCCAGGATGACCTGATCCACGATGGAAGCCATTCCCGCCGCTCCGGCATAGTAGACTCGTCGTCCTCCCTCGGTCGCTTGTGGGTGGCAGAACTCCGGATCCCGCGGATGCCGGGTCCAGCCCATCAGCCGAGGAATGTCGGTATACGAGTGCTTCCCTTCGGAGAGAAAGAACGGAACGACGGCGAGATCCCGCGTGCTCATCAGCTCGCGCCATCGGGAGACACACGGTTCCTGCTCCAGGAATGCCACGCTGCATCCGGCAAATCGGCCGGAGGCGCGAATGCGCTCGGCTTGCTCCCATGCGGTCTCTGCGGAATTCTCGTTTCGGTCGGTTCCATGTCCGACCAGGAGCAGAGTGACGTCGCGGCAGTCGACTTCCCGCAGCGCCCCCAGCGCCTGCTCCACGATCGCCTCCGCCATGCGCGGATGGCGCCCCGGCGGCTCGCAATAGCGGATCTCGCGTGAGCCCCGTCGGGTGAGGGGCCCGAGCAGCTCGAACTCCCGCGGAAGGATCTCCCGGGTGAAATAGCCATGACTGAGGAAATCGGGAACGAGATAGATGCACTCCTCTTCCACTCCGTACAACGCGGTGCGATAGGAAGGTTCCTCCTTCCAGAAGCACTCATAGACTGCGGCGAATGTCTCCGACCTTCGCAAGGACGCGGCATGCCGATAGACCGGGAGAGCCGATTCGGAAGAGAACATCGAACCGTGACCCGCCAGGACGAGGGCCCGATCGCGGAACTTGCTCACACGCCCTGCCCGCTCCTCGCCTGCGCCGATCCCCCTACTTCACGCTTGCTCAGGAATGGAGGGAAACGTACTCTGGCGCTTACCCTACATGAGCAGAGATCGCCGGATGGGCTCCGGCAAGCCAAGGGAAAGGAGGCAGATGCCATGATTGTCACGACAGCGGAACTGTTTCGTTGCGCCTATGGAAAATATGCGATCGGCGCGTACAATATCAACAACATGGAGCAGTCCCTCGGCCTCTTCCGGGGATGCGCGCAGGCACAGGCTCCCTTCATCATCCAAATCTCGAGAGGAGCAAGGAAGTACGCGGACAAGCGAATGCTCGAAGCGATCATCCGGGCCTCCGAAAGCATCTATCCGGAAAGCATCTTCGCCGTTCACCTCGACCATGGTGATGAGGAGACCTGCTATGACTGCATCGATTCGGGCTTCTACAGCTCGGTCATGATCGATGCCTCGCACCACCCGTTCGAGGAGAACGTCGCCGTTACCCGTCGCGTGGTCGAGCGGGCCCATGCCAAGGGGGTGAGCGTAGAGGCTGAGCTCGGAATGCTCGGCGGGGTCGAAGAGGATATCAAGGTTGAAGAGGGTCACGCCTGCCTCACCGACCCAGAAGAGGCAAAGGCGTTCGTCGAGCGGACGGGCTGCGATTCCCTCGCCTGCGCGATCGGAACGAGCCACGGGGCCTACAAGTTCAAGGGGAGACAGTCGATCCATTTCGACGTGCTGGAAGCGATCTCCAAGCGCCTGCCCGGTTTTCCGCTCGTGATGCACGGAAGCTCGAGCGTTCCTCAGGAGGAAGTGAGTCGGATCAATGCGGCGGGCGGGAAGCTCGATCCGAGCGCCTGTGGCGTGGACGACAACGAATACCTCCCTGCGGCAAGGCTGGGAGTCACCAAGATCAACATTGACACCGACGGACGCCTGGTATGGACGCGCGTCCACCGCGAGTATTTGCGCGATCATCCAGAGGACTTCGACTTCCGCGGAGCGGGCCGGACCTACATGGCCGAGTATGCGAATTTCATCGCACACAAGAGCGAAAAGCTGGGTTGCGCCAAGCAGCTCGAGTCGGTGCGCAAGGCGATCCTCGCTCAGCGAGGTGCCTAGGCTCCAGGCTCGGCTCTTGGCCGAGCCAAGAGGCTCCGCCAGAGAAGCGGCGCCCGGCGCACATGAACGGAGGGTACGTGGCCTATACCGCTGGTCTGGAATCTCTCGGCATCCGGAACGTTCGCGAAGTCTATTGGAATCTGACAACGCCAGCCCTCTACGAGGCCGCCATCCGCCGTTACGAGGGAATGGTGAGCCATCTTGGCCCCTTTGTCTTCCGGACGGGAGAGCACACCGGCCGGCTCCCCAAGGACAAGTTCCTCGTTCAGGAGCCTGCTTCCCGGGACAAGATCTGGTGGGGAGCCGTGAATCAGCCGCTCTCCCCAGAGGCTTTCGAGCTCCTGCGGAGACGGCTCCTCGCCTACCTTCAGGGCAAGGACCTGTTCATCCAGGACTGCTACGGCGGCGCCGACCCGCGTCATCGCATCCCCCTGCGGATCATCACGGAGCGGGCCGTCCACTCCCTATTTGCTCGAACTCTCTTCGTGCGAGAGAAAGACCGGTCGAAGCTGCCCCACGCCAACCCCGCCTTTACGATCCTGCACGCACCCGATTTCCGCGCCGACCCCGCGGTCGATGGGATCCGGTCCGAAGCATTCATTACGATCCATCTCGGCCAGGGCTTGGTGCTGATTGGCGGGACCGCCTACGCCGGAGAGATCAAAAAATCGGTCTTCACGATCCTCAACTATCTTTTCCCTCCGCAGGGGATCCTCTCGATGCACTGCTCGGCCAACTTCGGCGCGTCTCCCAAGGAGACGGCCATTTTTTTCGGGCTTTCCGGCACCGGTAAGACCACCCTTTCCGCCGACCCGCATCGGACGCTGATCGGCGACGACGAGCACGGCTGGACCGACACCGGGATCTTCAACTTCGAAGGGGGTTGCTATGCCAAGGTGATTCGCCTCTCCGCCCATGGCGAGCCCGAGATTTTCGCCGCGAGCCAGCGGTTCGGCACCCTCTTGGAAAACGTCTCGCTCGATGTCGACAGTCGCCGCGTGGACTTCGACGATGCCTCGCTGACGGAAAACACGCGCTCGGCCTACCCCGTACACTACCTGCCGCATGCGGTCGAGGACGGGATGGGAGGGCATCCAAAACAGGTCGTCTTTCTCGCCTGCGACGCCTTCGGCATCTTGCCACCCGTTTCCCGGCTCACCCGGGATCAGGCCCTCTACCACTTCTTATCGGGCTATACCGCCAAGGTGGCGGGGACCGAGGTTGGCGTTCGGAGCCCGGAGGCTACCTTCAGCACCTGCTTCGGCGCCCCCTTCCTCGTCCATCCTCCCAAGGTTTACGCGGAGCTACTGAAGAAAAAGCTCGAGGAGCACGGCGCTCATGTCTGGCTCGTGAACACCGGCTGGACGGCGGGGCCCTATGGAGAAGGCCGGCGAATCCCCCTCTCCACGACACGCGCCATCGTCCACGCCATTTGCGACGGCTCCCTTGCCAAGGCCGACTGCGTCGAAGAGCCCTTTTTCGGCCTCCGGATCCCCCGCGCCTGCCCGAATGTCGACACGGCAATGCTCTTTCCCGCGACAACCTGGAACGATCCGGAGCGTTATCGCGGCCAAGCCCGCAAGCTCGCCGCTCTCTTCCGGGAGAACTTCGCACGCTTCGGCACCGATGTTCCCGCCGACCTCGCGGACGCAGGTCCTCGGATGTGAGCCTCTCTTGCCCAGCCATTGTAAGTCGATTGCGGTACCAACCCGTGCGCTCCCTTTCATTGGGGAACGCAATCACTACAATCGTTTTGCAAGAAGAACCCGAAGCGGGTAGCTTCCTCCGCATAGCGCTCCATGGAAGTTCGCCTCTCCCATTCCCTGCAAGGCGAGCCTGCGGCCCGGGAAGGGGAGCGGCTGATCCGTGCCTGTGTCCATTGTGGCTTCTGCCTGCCGGCCTGCCCGACCTACCAGCTGCTAGGGGATGAGCTCGATAGCCCTCGAGGCCGGATCTACCTGATCAAGGAGGTGCTGGAAGGCCGGGGGGGAGCCATTGCCCGGGAGCACCTCGATCGCTGCCTCCTCTGCCGGGCCTGTGAGCGGGCCTGCCCTTCCGGGGTCGAATATGGACGGCTCGTTGCAACGACCCGGGAGCTGCTGACAGCCCAGGCTGCTCGGAGCCTGAGGGACCGCTTGCTTCGGTGGCTGATCCGGGCCGTGGTCCCCCATCCCGCCCGGCTCTCCCGCGCCGTCGCCATCGCCCGGCGGCTCCGGCCGCTCCTTCCGGCTTCCCTTGCGGTCAAGCTTCCGGCCCCACCTCCTCCTCCGGCCGCACCTCCCCACCCTCTCCGGTCTCACCCCCGCCGCATGCTGCTCCTTCCTGGCTGCGCCCAATCGGTTCTCTCTCCCGCCACCCATCTCTCTCTCGCCCGCGTCTGTGACCGGCTGCGGATTGAGCCCATCCTCTCCCCCGGATCCGGCTGCTGCGGCGCCCTCTTCCACCACCTCGGCTCCGAGGAAGCGGCTCTTCGCCAAATCCGGCGAAACATCGATCTCTGGTGGTCGGAGCTGCACGCGGGGGCCGAAGCGCTCCTCATTCCCGCAAGCGCCTGTGCCCTCATGGTCCACGAGTATCCCGACCTTCTCGCGAGCGATCCGGCTTACGCCGACCGTGCCCGCCGGATCGCGGACGCGGTAAAGGACCCCGCCGATCTGCTCCTTTCCGAGGGACTAAGCCATCCAATCATCCCGCCCGAGCGGGCGGTTGCGGTCCACTGCCCATGCACGCAGCAACCGGGCTTGCTCAACGCGCTGCTTCGCAACCTAGGAATCCCCCTGGCTCCGCAGAGCGACTCCCCTGCCTGCTGCGGGGCCGCCGGGGCGTATGCGCTCCTGCAGCCGAAGCTCTCCCACCAGATTCGGGCACAGAAACTATCCGCCTTGGAAGCGGGGGCACCCGCGGAGATTCTCACGGCCAATATCGGCTGCCAACTCCATCTTGCGGGCGGGAGCCAGCTCCGGGTCCGTCACTGGATCGAGCTGATCGATGAATGCCAGGAGCAAGCCCGCGCTTCTCCCGGTGCTTGCACCCGAGGGGAGGCCAATGGGCATGAACGCAAGGCGTGCCCCAGGGCATAGGAAGAGTTGTCAAAGCCTCCCTTTCCAGGCAATCGTCACTTGTGACTCCTCTGTCTCTTGGCTCATTCCGCCGCCTCCGCGCTGAGCGGGGGGAGCAAGCGGATCGCCCGTACGGGACGCCGGGAACGGAAGGCCCTTCCTGCTCCCCTCAGGAGATCTTGCGCCGATTGCGCGGTGCCGTGCCCGACTGCCCCTTGCTTTCCGACCCCGAGGAGCTGCGACCGTACGAATGCGATGGTTTGACCGCCTACCGCCAGCTCCCCTTGGCGGTCGCGATCCCGGAGTCGGTCGCTCAGGTCCAAGAGCTCCTCCGCGTCTGCCGTGCGCTTCGCGTTCCGGTGATTCCCCGCGGGGCGGGCACCGGCTTGTCGGGAGGCACTCTCCCGAATCGGTCAGGGCTGGTCCTGAGCATGACGCGATTTCGCAAGATCCTTGCTGTCGATCCGCTCAACCGGACGGCTCGGGTCGAACCCGGGGTGACCAATCGCGCGATCTCGCAAGCCGCATCGCCCTTCGGCCTCTTCTACGCTCCGGACCCTTCGTCAGAAGTCGCCTGTACCATCGGGGGCAACATTGCCGAGAATGCGGGCGGGCTCCACTGCCTCAAGTATGGGCTGACCGTTCACAACGTCCTTTCGGTGAAGATCCTCACCGCCGAGGGAGAGCTCCTCGTCCTTGGGGCGGAAGCGTTCGACGCGGCCGGCTTCGATCTTCTCGCCCTCTTCATCGGGTCCGAAGGACTACTGGGGGTGGTTGTGGAGGCGACGGTTCGGCTCCTGCCAAATCCTCCCTTCGCCCGTCTGATCGTCGCGGGGTTCCCTTCCGTCGAATCAGCCTCCCTAGCGGTGGGAAAGCTGATTGGGGAGGGCTTCGCGCCAGCAGGCCTGGAAATGATGGACAACTTGGCCATTCGAGCAGCCGAGGCCTACGTCCATGCCGGCTATCCGGTGGAGGCGGCCGCGCTCCTGCTCTGCGAGTTCGACGGGGGACCCGAGGAGGTCGACGAGCAGATCGAGCTTGCCGAAAAGCGGTTACGGGAGAGCGGCGCTTGCTTTTTGCGCCTCTCCTCCTCCGAAGAGGAAAGGCAGTTGCTCTGGAAGGGGAGAAAGTCGGCCTTTCCCGCTGCCGGCCGGATGGCCCCCGATTACTATTGCATGGACGGCACCATCCCCCGGCGGAGCCTTCCGGAAGCGCTGCTCCGCATCGCCCGGCTTTCGGAGGAATTCCGTCTGCCGGTTGCCAACGTCTTCCACGCGGGGGACGGCAACTTGCACCCGCTGATCCTCTACGACGCGAGCCGACCGCAGGAGCTTCAGCGAGCCGAGCGCCTCGGCGGCCGGATCCTGGAGCTCTGCGTGGAGCTGGGTGGGGCCATCACCGGGGAACATGGCGTCGGAGTCGAAAAGCTTGAGTCCATGTGCCTCCAGTTTCGCGCCCCGGAGCTGAGGCAATTTCACCGCATCAAGGAGGCGTTCGATCCAGACGGCATCCTCAACCCGGGCAAGGCGGTTCCGCTGCTCCATCGTTGCGCCGAGCTGGGCGCGATGCACCTCCACCGCGGCGGGCTACCCTTCCCCGAGATCGAACGGTACTGATGTCGAAGCAGCGATCCACCAGAGCCGTCGACCGATCGCACGGCAGGAGAAGCGCGTGAGCCACCAGGACCAGGATCTTACGGACGTCTTGGCGGACGAGGTCAGGCGAGCCCATGATTTGGGAACTCCGCTCGCCCTCGTTGGTGGTGAGACCAAGAGCTTCCTGGGCCGCTCCGTCACGGGCCGACGCCTTCCTCTGGGAGAGCATCGCGGCATCCTCCGCTACGAGCCAACCGAGCTCGTCTTGACCGCCCGCGCCGGCACACCCTTGGACCAGATCCATGGCCTGCTCGCCGCGCAGGGCCAGTGGCTCCCCTTCGAGCCGCCCTCCTTTGGAGCGTCCGCGACGCTGGGCGGCACGATCGCCTGCGGCCTTTCCGGACCCGCGCGCCCCTTCACCGGAGCCGCTCGGGACTTTGTGCTCGGCGTCCGCCTGCTCAACGGGAAGGGAGAGATTCTCCGCTTCGGGGGGGAGGTCATCAAGAACGTGGCCGGATACGATGTGTCACGCTTCGTGACGGGAGCGCAAGGAACTCTCGGGGTCTTGCTGGAGATCAGCCTCAAGGTGAGCCCGAGGCCGCCCGCCTCGGAAACGCTCGCATGGGAAGAGGCGCCCGAGACGGCGGTCCGGCGGCTCTGCCGGCTGGCAGCAGAGCCCTTCCCCATCAGCGCAGCCTGCCACGACGGGGAACGGCTCTTCGTGCGCCTGTGCGGCTCGAAAGCGGGAGTGCAGGCTGCGGCGCAGCGGATCGGAGGGGATCGCATGGTCGATCCAGAGCTCTTTTGGGAGTCGGTCCGCGAGCGCACCCATTCTTTTTTCGCCCGGCCGGGCCCGCTCTGGCGGCTTTCCGTCCCTCCGGCGACCCTCCCTCCTGCGCCAGGCAGAGGCTCCCTCTTCCTCGATTGGAGTGGAGCGCAGCGCTGGTGGAGAGGGGCGCTCGAGCCCGCCGCCGTCTGGGAGTGGGCCCGATCCAGGGGCGGGCATGCCACTCTGCTCGATGCGGGTCGATCCTGCCTGCAGCCCCTCGAGCCGGCTCTGCTCTCTCTTCACAGGAGGCTCAAAGCCTCGTTCGACCCGAAAAGAATTCTCAATCCGGGACGCCTCTACGACGAGGTTTGATTGCACCGGCCCATCGGCCCTCGGTACGGCAAAGCCAGTCATGGATCGCAGCTGGGTCCGCCGCTTTCCGCTTGACTCTTTTCCGCGATGTGGGATTGTGACCGAGGTCTGCGAAAGAGGGCCGGACAGCAAGGGCTGAACGTGCTCCTTCCGATGGCCACTGCGATCGGGGAGACCCGGCAGATCGGATGTGTTTGTACTGAGGAAAGATTGCATGAATAGAAGATTGTATGTCGGGAACCTCCCTTTCTCTCACCGAGAGGAAGACGTGCGCGCGCTCTTTAGCCAGTACGGGAAAGTCACCGAGGTAAATTTGATCATCGACCGTATGACCGGCCAGTCCCGTGGCTTTGCCTTCGTTACGATGGAAACCCCGGACGAAGCCAAGGCAGCGATCGACAAGCTGCACGGCACGAAAGTCGAAGGGAGGAGTCTCGTCGTCAACGAGGCGAAACCGAAGGAGGAACGTTTCGCGCCCTCCGGCTCTGGCTCTGGCTCCGGCTCCGGAGGCTTCCGTAAGCGGGATCGGCGCTAGCCGTTTCTCGCATGTTGGAGAACAGTCGCTCTTCTCGTGCTTCCCCTGTCGGCGGAGTCCGCGAGAGACGACGCTGGCTCGGTGAAGGTCCTCTTTTTGGGCGATGTCGTCGGCGAAGCCGGACGAGAGGTGGTTCGCATTGCCGTCGTCCGGTTGCGCCAGGAGAAGACGATCGACTTCGTCGTCGTCAACGGGGAGAACGCGGCCGGCGGCAGTGGAATCACCCCCAAGATTACCTACGAGCTTCTCCGCTATGGCGTAGACGTGGTCACGTTGGGCGATCATGCCTGGGATCAGCGCGAAATCGTCCCGTTTCTGGCCGACGAGCCCCGCCTGCTCCGTCCGCTCAACTACCCCTCGAACACTCCGGGCAGCGGCTCGATCGTGGTCCAGGGCAACGGGAAGAAGCTGGGCGTCGTATGTGCGCTCGGGCGTACGTTCATGACACCGCAAACGGACAACCCGTTCCTGACGGTTCGTCCCGCCTTGGAAGCGATTCGACGGGAAACCTCTTGCATTCTTGTGGATTTCCATTCGGAGGCGACTTCGGAAAAGATCGCTTTCGGTCGATACCTCGACGGGCAGGTGTCGGCGGTCGTGGGCACGCATACGCATGTGCAAACGGCGGATGGCAAGATTCTTCCGGGAGGCACAGCCTACCTGACGGACGTTGGCTTCTGCGGTGCACACGATTCGGTCATCGGGCGAGAAGTCGGGCCCGTGATCCAGAGGTATGTCACCCTTCTTCCCCAGCGCTTTGGTTTGGCTACCAAGGGCCTTCAGGCCGACGGAGTCTTGCTCACCCTGGATGACCCTTCCGGGCGAGCGATTGCGATCGAGCCGATCCAACTTGCTATCTAGGAAAGCCTATGCGGCTTCCTCCCTTGAAGCCGTTTCGGGGGGGCACCACCCTCTTCCTTTGCCTGTGGGGCTTCGCCCTGCAAACGGGCTTGCTGGCGGAGACCGAGCCTGCCTCTTCTTCCACTCCGATTCCGCCACTCTCTTTGATTGTCGATCGGATGGTCAAGAGGCAGGAGTCGCTGGCTCATGAGTTGAATGCCTATCAGTTTCTCGAGCAGATTGAGGTCGATTCGCTCGGATCCGACAATCTTTCCCGAAAGCGCTCCCACTTCGTGATCCGGGTTCTCCCGAACAGCCATGCACTGATCCTCACGGATGTGCGTGGTGACGAGAAGGCCAGAAGGGAGATGTCGGAGGCAGAGGTCAAACGAGCTCGCCGGGGAATTGAAACGGTCTATTCCTTCCGAAAGGCGGTTCCCCGGTTCCGCGTCGTGCTCCTTGACCACGGCGACTGGCATGGAGAGCCCGCCTATCATATCGGCTTTTCCGGCAAGCCGGACGAACCCTATCGAACCCCTTTGGAAAAGATTCTCAACCAAGTACATGGAGAGATGCACGTAAGCGCCCGAGACTATTCGATCTTGGAAACGCACGCATTCCTGGCCCGGCCGGTCAGCGTCGCGTGGTTTCTCGTCCGCTTCGAGCGGCTCGCTTTTTCCTATGTGGCACAGCGCATCCCTCTCGGCTATGTTCCCAAGACGGTCGTGTTTCATTATCGAGTTCGGATTCCCTTCGCTTCTCGGCATGAGCGACAGCAGATCGAGCTCGTCGATTATCGTCTCGCCAAGCCGGCCGCGAATGTGCCTGGCCAATGAATGCCATCACCCGTTGAGGAAAGATCCAGGTCCCGCATGAACAGTCACCCCATCCGATCCGGCTCCGGTCAAAAGCCCTCCTGGCCTCCGCTTCGAAAGCTGCGTTACGCGGGCTGGTTCGCCGCTTCCCTGGCGTTCCTGATGCTTCTCCGTCCAGGTCCCGTGGAGGGTCGTCGGGCGGCGATGACTCCATTCTTGACGGAGCGGCTCGCCCGTTTTCTCGATACGTTACCGGAGAGCAACCAACTCTTGATTCGCAGTTACCTGGCCTTCGACTGCACTCACTCCCTCGTGGGACCCTCGATGTGCGAAAAGCGGGGCTTCTTTTTCGTGATCGAGAGAGGAAACGAGCGGCGCGGCAACCTTCTGTTCGGCACCAGCGGAAACGAGTTCCGTTTCCTCCACTACTTCTCCTTTTCCAGCCCTTACGCCGAGCTTCCCAAGATCGGCCTTTCTCAGGACGAGGCCCTCTGCGTGGCGCTGCTTTGGGCTCAGCACGAGCTGAACAGCGAGGGGCGGACCACTCTCCAGGCCATGGTCGCCAACAGCCAATTTCATTCGGCGCCTCTCCAGAGGACCGCCTATCGCTTGCTGGGAATCAACTGTCCATAGAGAGGCCGCTGATCGCGGCGGCAACACGCCCAACGCCTAGCGCGACTGGTCCGGGCACTTTCTTCCCACCACCAGCGTCTTCCGGATCTTCGGCAGATCCAGGACGAAGCCGGGCAGGAGTGGAGTCGTGATGGTCTCGGCGAAGCTTTGGACCGCGATCGGCGCATTCGGATTCTCCGAGAATCTCCAAATCCGCATCGCCTCCTGGGAGCGATCGAGGATCCAATACTCCGAGACGCCCGCCTCGCGGTAGATCTCGACCTTGTCCACAAGGTCGATCTCCCTAGTCGAAGGGGAAAGGATTTCGACCACGAGAGCCGGGATCACGCCTTTTTGGACGTTGGCCTCATCATCCCATTTCGAGAGCTGGTCGTTTGGGATGTAGCAGAGGTCGGGAACGACGCCCTCACGGTCCAGATCGATGATCCCGGGGAAGCCGAAGGCCGTGTTGTGCGCCGCTTCGCCTAGAGGATGCCGCTCAAGATAGTTGTCCAGAGCAACCAGGATTTTCCGCGCCAGCTTGCTATTGCCTGCCGTCTCCCCCGTCATGACGAGATTCCCGTGGATGAGCTCCCAATGTTCTCCCTCGGGAGTCGAGAGCCAATCCTTCAGCGTGTACGGTCCAAGAGCCGCTGTTGCCATGGAAAGCTACTTCCCTCGGTTTCGACAATACGCCCGCTGGTGGGAAGCGGCAATAGCCCACTCGATCGGCTCATCGGGCATGAGAATCGGCTTGACGAATTCAGACCAAAGTAAGCGCAATACCTTCCCCCAGGAGACATCAACGATGCGAATCCTGCTGCTCCCCATGCTCCTCGCCGTCGGCCTTCCGACCTGCTCTTCACCCTGGAGCGGATCCGGCAATCCGCCGCAGCACCGCCAACAGGGCGGGCCTCCCAACGCCGTGCCGACCGGATCGGCGCGGAATGGGTTTGGGGGTTCCTGCCAGGAGGATGTCCGCCGATCACCGAGCAGACGAGGGTGGAGGTCAGCAATATGATCTACACCGCGCTTCGCCAAGAAGAGGGGATGGTGCAACTCCTTTTCTGTAAATTTCCGCGCAGCAGATCATGATGCCTGGGTTACGGGTTGGGGTTGAGATAGACCTTGCCGGTCATCCACTCGTCGTCGAGTTCGGCCAGCAGGGCGGAAATGAGCCGCAGGCACGATTCGGGATTGGGGAAGATGCTTGCCACCCGGGTGCGGCGTCTGAGTTCCCGGTTGATGCGCTCCAGGCCGTTGGTGGTGCGCAGCCGCACGCGGTGCTCGACAGGGAAGTCGAAGACGGTCAGGCTTTCTGGTATGGCTTCCTCAGCCCACTCCCCGAGCTTGGGATGCTCCGTGCGCCATTGCGCAAGCGCCTCCCGTAACAGCCGCTGGGCCTCGCTTCGATCCGGCGCATTGAAGATCGTGCGCAGCTGCCGGGCAACGGTCTTCTTCGCTTCTTGGCGCGTGACAAACTGACCGGCGTTTTGCTGCAGGTGGAACTGGCAGCGCTGCCAGGGCACGGAAGGCAACACTGCACGGCGCGCGGCCTTCAGTCCCGCGTGGTCGTCGGCAACGATGAGCTTGACCCCCTTCAATCCACGGGCAAGGAGGCTTTCCAGGAAGCGGCGCCAGTTGATCTCCGCTTCCGATGTAGCCACCTCGCAGCCCAGCACCCGGCGCTTGCCCGTTGCCTCGATACCCACTGCAATCAGTACCGCGCAATCGACGATCCGTCCTTCCAGGCGCACCTTCTCATAGCGGGCGTCCAGAAAGAGATAAGGCACCTCGCCCAACGGGCGTTCCCGCCAGGCCTTGAGCCCTTCATCGAGTCTGGCGGCAGCGCGACTGACCTGGGCTGAAGAAAGCTTGATCTCCGGCCCCAAGAGCCGCTGCAACACGTCGATCACCCGCCGGGTGGAGACGCCCTGGACGTACATCTCGGCCAAGGCCAGATTCACCGCCTGATCGGTGCGGGTGCCTTTCTCGAGCGCAGAAGGATAGAAGTCGCCAGAACGCACTTGCGGTACCTCGAAGGTGAGCTCGCCCAGCTTGGTCAGCACCGTCTTGGGCTTATAACCGTTGGCCCAGTCGCGCCGGGCTGCGGTGCGCTCGTAGGGCCTGGCGCCGAGAAACTCGACCCGTTCAATTTTGGCCGCTTCATTCACCAAAATGCGCAAGGCTTCGCCTGCGCCATCCAGCCCATGCTCGAGTAGCACCGCATAGGCTGCTTCCAAAGGGTTTGTTTCGACTCGCATTACCATGATCGTTACGCTCCTTTGTCAAAGTCATGGCATCATGATTGCGCTGGGCAAACCAGCCAGCCAGCGGCTGGAAGAGAATTTACAGAAAGGACGATACACAACTGAAGAGGGCCTTTTTGGACAAAGCGTGTTTGCACTTCCACCTTTCACGACGGAGGTCCTCCGCACACACTGGGGGGCTTTCGTTGCACTCACAACGCTCTCTGTGACGCCAAGCCGCACGCTTCCTTGCGGAGTAAGCGCAGACTGGACCGCATCCTATCGGTACGACAGATTCCGCCACACTCTCTCAGGGTCGGCCGACTTGCCAAGGACCGGCACGGGACACATCTCGCCGGATGCACTACCCATTCTCAAAGAATGGGCTAGCATTGTCCGTACAAATTACTTGCGCAGGGAAACCGAAATTCTCGTGGACGAGTCGGGCAGACGATTAGAAGAATCCATGCGGGATCATCCCTGATTACCGCCTAAGCAGCTCCGCAAGATGAGAAGGCAGCCGGTCTCGGAGTGGTATCAGTCGGTCAAGCAGCATCTCACGCAGCCTCCAGAGTGGCACAACGCACACAGCGACCAGAGGGACAGATGCGAGATCAGCGACTAGGCGCGATCCCGTCCGGCGGTGGATCAACTCGGGAAGCTCCGCGAACCAGAGCTGCCACGAAGCTGCGTCCTCAAGGCGACACTCAAACGCCCAAAAGTCCATGCCAAACCCGAAAAAAACCACAGGCAGTCACATCAGCGTCTGTACCTTCGCAACCGCATGGACCGGTTGGCGATGGACACATCCCCCGAGCACAAGCGATTCCCGGGCGAAGAAGAGGAAGGAGCGACCTTGCGCCCCGGCTGGCCTGATCCTTCCTTTTCGGAGCTCTTCAGAGTTCTTGATCCTCCGAGAGAATCTCCCTAACGTAGCGGCAGCCGATCGGGCTTACGGAGGGAGCATGCCGGAGCGGGGTACGTCCCGGATCTACTCGCTCCACCACCCCTCCGGGCTTCCATAATGAGGACAAGCAGAGCCCGCAGGCGCTGGACCAATCTCGCGTTCCACCCGCCTTCCTCACCCCCGCCCTGCGGAGTAGCCTATGAGTCACCGTCCGGCTGAACTTTCCGCCCTCTCCGCGCGATGCGCACGCACGGCGGTCGACGCCGCCCTCGTTGCCGGAGATCACCTCCGGCGGAGCTTCGGAGGGCCCGTCATCGTCTGCGAGGAGAAGGCCTACGACATCAAGATCGAAACGGATCGGCAGTGCCAGGGGTTGATCTCCCAGATGATCCTGCACGACTTCCCCGATCATCGCATCTTGGGAGAAGAGGGCAACGCGGGGTCGCCCACCGGTGCGGTCGAATGGATCGTCGATCCGCTCGACGGGACGGTGAACTTCACCTACGGAATTCCCCACTTTTGCACCTCGATCGCCGTCCGGCTGGAGGGAGAGCTGCTCGTGGGGGTGATCTTCGATCCGATCCGCCAGGAGCTTTTTACCGCCGAACGGGGTCGCGTTCCCCGACTCAACGGGAAGCCGATCGCCGCAAGCAAGCGAGCTCACCTTTCCGAAGCGGTCTGCGTCGTCGGCTTTTCCCGAAGCCGAGCGGGAATCGAACAGGGGCTACGGCTCGTTCAATACCTCGTCCCGCGCGTCCGAAAGGTCCGGCTCACCGGTTCGGCAGCCCTTGATCTGGCCTACCTGTCCGCCGGACGAATCGACGCTTACTTGGAGCAGGAAATCCACCTCTGGGATATCGCCGCAGGAGTCCTCCTCCTCCAGCAAGCAGGAGGCCACATGCACCAATTTCCCAATCCGGGTACAGACACTTTCCGCGTGACGGCGACCAACGGCCGGCTTGACTTGAGCGGACTGCCGGTTGACGAATAGCCCCGCTTGCCTGCTCGGGCGAGCTCGCCCGGAAGGCGATATTCCCTAGGCGTTCTGCAGAAGCGCGCTTCGTTCGGAAAGGGATCGCAGGAGATCTTTCCAGGAGGAGACGAAGGCTTCCGCCCCGTCACGCTGCAGCTGCGCGGCCAGAGCCGACACATCGATGCCCGCGTCATGGAATTCGGCAAGGAGAGCACTTGCGTCCCCTCCATCGGCCGGAAGAAGCTCTCCAATCTCGCCATGGTCCGCAAAGGCCAGCAGCGTCTCCTCCGGCATCGTGTTGATTGTCTTTGGGGCGGCAAGGGCGCGAATGTAGAGAATGTCTGAAGCGTGTGGATCTTTCGTGCCGGTGCTGGCCCAGAGAAGCCGCTGGGGTCGCGCACCCGCGGCCTCGAGCGAGCGCCAGCGATCCGAAGCCAGCACTTCGCAATAGGCACGGTAGGCCTGCTTGGCTACCGTGGTCCCCAGCCGGTTTCGAAGCCGCTCTGGGACCTTGCCCATGATCGCCTTGTCCCACCGGCTGATGAAAACGGAGGCCACGGAAGAAACCACCCCCAAGGGAAGCCCTGCCGCCTTTCGCCGCTCCAGACCGGTCATATAAGCATCGGCCGCCGCCGCGTAATGTTCAGCGGAGAAAAGGAGCGTAACGTTAATGGAGACCCCTTCGGCGATCGACTCCGCAATTGCGGGAAGCCCTTCCCGCGTACCGGGGATCTTCACGAACAGGTTGGGGCGCCCCATGGCTTCATGAATCCGCTTCGCCTCCTGCAAGGTGCGATTCGCATCGTAAGCCAACAGCGGCGAAACCTCCAGGGAGACCCAGCCGTCGCCCCCTTCGGTCGCCTCGTAGGTCGGGCGAAACAAGTCGGCCGCTCTTCGAAGGTCCTCCATGGCCAGACCGAAGAAGAGAGATTCACCCTCCAGCCCGCGCGAGGCGTGCTCCTGAATCGCCTCGTCGTACCAATGGCTTTTCGCGATCGCATGGTCGAAGATGGTCGGATTCGAGGTCAATCCGGTAACGGAATACTCCCGGATATATCGATCGAGCAGTCCATCATCGAGCATCTGCCGAGAGATATTGTCTACCCAGAGACTTTGACCAAGCTCGTGGAGTGTTTGCGTCGCTTTCATGGGGATGTGCCGTTCGGTCCCTTCGGGCGGTCTGCCCGTAGGCTAGCTCCTCTATCGCACGCGCGATACGAGGAGCCTTCGCGCCCATGCTATCCGTTCTGCCACGGGCGGGTCAACCGTTTCGTCAGACTTGCTCATTCCTGCCTAAACGGGAACAAAGCTGACTTCCTGCTTCGTCGAGGCTGGTTTCACCCGGCGCTTGCGTGCCGAGCTAGAGCGCTCCTCTCCACAGGCGTGACTTCCGGCGGAACTCGCCGTAGGGCCGTCCAGGATGGCCACTGTAAATTAAAATCTACAAGAAAGATTGAAAAAGCTCAAATAATTAATCAACTGTTCAAACCCCGTCTTCGTCGACCTCTCGGATCCGCCCGGGGCTTGCGTCCCGCTCGGACGAGACCACCCTAGAGTTTCCAGTAGTGGGCGAAGATCCCGATCACCAGAATCGCCAGGACGTTCACGACCTTGATCATCGGGTTGATGGCGGGCCCAGCAGTATCCTTGTAAGGGTCACCCACGGTATCGCCCGTGACCGAGGCGGCGTGCGTCTCGGATCCCTTGCCCCCGTAATGACCTTCCTCGATGTATTTCTTGGCGTTGTCCCATGCGCCGCCGCTAGAGGTCATGGAGATCGCGACGAAGAGGCCGGTGACGATGGTGCCGATGAGAGCGCCTCCAAGAACGATCGGACCGAGCCCAGGGATCACGGCGATGGCGACCACCAGGATCAGAGGGAGGAGCGCGGGGAGGACCATTTCGTGCAGGGCAGCCTTGGTCACGATGTCGACGCACCGGCCGTAGAGAGGCCGGGCTGTCCCCTGGAGGAGGCCCGGGATCTCCGCAATCTGCTTCCGGACTTCTTCGACGACCGCACCGGCTGCATTCCCGACCGCGGCCATGCTCCGGGCAGCGAAGAGGTAGGGGAGGAGAGCGCCCAGGAAGAGGCCCACGATCACCTTGGGATCCTGGAGCCGGAACTGCAAGACCTCGGCGGTTGCCTGCGAGCTGTAGTGGCGGAGCTCTTCGACATAGGAACCAAAGAGGACCAGGGCTGCCAACCCCGCCGAGCCGATCGCATAGCCCTTTGTAACCGCTTTCATCGTGTTGCCCACCGCGTCGAGCTCGTCGGTCACCTGGCGCGTCTGCTTCGGCAGTCCGCTCATGACGGCGATTCCCCCCGCGTTATCCGTGATCGGTCCGAAGCTGTCCAACGAGATGACCACGCCCGCCATGCTCAACATGCAGCGAACGGCGATGGCGACGCCATAAAGCCGGTCGAGCCAGAAGGTGGCGAGCACCGCGATCGCGATGAAGAGGACGGGCAAGGCGGTCGCCTCCATCCCCAAGGCCAATCCCGCGATGATGTTCGTCGCGTGACCTGTTTGAGAGGCACGCGCGATCTTCTGCACCGGCTTCGCCGTGGTCTTTGTATAGTGATCGGTGATGATGACCATGGCGGCGGTCATCAGCACCCCGATCACCGAGCAGCTGTATTCTTGTGCCCACCGGTCCGGGAAGAGCCAGAAGCAGAGGGGCAGGAAAAGAACGGATGCAACGACCCCATTGGCCACGACCCCTTGAACCAGAGCCTTCCCCGCTGGTGCCTTCGAGAAGCTCACATAGCCGATCCCGCAAAGGGCCCCCAGGATGGTAATGCAGCCGACCAGAAAGGGATACATCATCGCGGCGGGGTTTCCGTCCAGGCTGATCGCCGCGACGAGAACCGCTCCGATCAGGCTGACGACGTAGGTCTCGAAGACGTCTGCCGCCATTCCTGCGCAGTCACCGACATTGTCACCGACGTTGTCCGCGATCGTGGCCGGGTTGCGCGGATCGTCCTCCTCCAGACGCTGCTCGATTTTGCCGGTCAGGTCGGCTCCCACGTCGGCTGCCTTGGTGTAGATCCCACCACCCAGCCGTGCAAAGACGCTGATTAAGCTAGCCCCCAGCGCCAACCCGACGAGCGCCGAAACGGTCTCTCGCAAGCCTTGATAGGAGACTGACAGCAAATAGAAAGCTCCCACGGAAAAGAGGGCGAGCCCGACGACGAGCAACCCGGTCACCGCTCCCCCACGGAAAGCCGCGTGCATCGCTGGCTCCGGCCCCATCGTGGCCGCCTGCGCCGTTCGCACGTTCGCCAGCACGGCCACGCGCATCCCGATGAATCCCGCCAGGAAGGAGCAGCCCGCACCCAGCAGAAAGCCTCCGCCGGCCCACCAGCTCTTGAAGAAACCGATGAGAAGAAAGAGGACGACGGCGATCCCCGCCACTGCCCGCATCTGTCGGCCCAAATAAGCCGCGGCTCCCTCCTGAATGGCGCCAGCGATCAAGCGCATCTGCTCGTTGCCGGCGTCCATGCCGCGTACTTGCCAGGCCAAGGCGATGGCGGCAACAATCCCTACGAGAGCAAAGCCGATGGAGAGCCCGAGGGCGTGATCGATCAAATACTCTTGCATGCCGCGCAATCCCTCTTTTTTTTCTTCTTCCCCACTTTTTTGTCACACTGGGCAGTGAGGGATTCGAACCCCCGGCCCTCTCGGTGTAAGCGAGACGCTCTGCCTCTGAGCTAACTGCCCGATGCCTCCTCGGAGTAAAACCGCAACGCTCTACCCCCCGATTCCGGCCACCGCCCCAGCCGCCAGGGTCAGGATCGGCTTGGCGTAGAAGCCGAAGAGGACGCTCCCCACGTTGAGCGCGATGAGCAGCGTCCGTGTGGCCGGATGAACGTCGATCGGCCCATGCTGCACGGGATCGCTCCAGAACATCGCCCGAACGACCGCGACGTAATAGTAGATGCCCGCAGCCGCCGCAGCCACTCCGATCATGACCAAAAGGTGTAGCCCGCTCTGCCAGGCCGCAAAAAAGACCAGAAGCTTACCGAAGAAGCCCATGAGCGGCGGAATCCCCGCCAGCGAGACCATCGCCAGCGCCATCGACCAGGCGAGGAGCGGGCTCCTCTGGGCGAGGCCGGAGAGGTCGGTGATCGTCTCTCCCGCTTTTTCCCGCTCCAGGAGAACCAGAACCAGGAACGCCGTGAAGGTCGCGACCAGGTAAGCCAACAGATAGTAAAGCAGGGAAGCGAAGCCGAGGAAGCTGTGGGACGCCAGCCCCAGAAGGAGGAAGCCGGCATGGCTGATGCTCGAGTATCCCAGCAGCCGCTTCAAATTCCGTTGCGGGAGCGCCGCGAGGTTCCCCAGGAGAACCGAAAGGGCGGCGAGCAATCCGATCAAAGGCACCCAATGGCTTTGGAAGGTCGTGCTCCAAAAGGGCAAAAGGAGGACCCGGAGCAGCACCACGAAGCCTGCCGCCTTGGAGCCGACCGAAAGGTAGGCGGTGATCGGGGTCGGCGCACCTTGGTAAACATCGGGTGCCCAGATGTGAAAAGGGACTGCCGCCGCTTTGAAGCCCAATCCAACCAAAAGGAATGCCAAGCCCAGCAGCAGGACGGGGCCCACCCCCTCGCTCTCCGCCGAACGAGCGACCCCATCGAACTGGGTCGAGCCGGTGGCACCGAAGAGGTAGGCAATCCCCATGACCAGGAAGGCGGTCGCCAGGCCGCCGACAATGAGGTATTTGGCGCCGGCTTCCAAGGAAGAGGCGTCGGTTCGGCGATAGGCGACCAGGACGAAGAGAGTGACGGTCACAAGCTCCAGGGCGACGAAGAGCAGCACGAAGTCGCGCACGGAACAGAGCAGGGCCATGCCCGCGGTGCAAAAGAGCGGGAGAATATAAAATTCGGCTCGCGCCGCCGGGATCTTCTGCTCCCCTTCCAGGCTCAGAAAGGTAACGAGCATGCCGACCAGCAGAAAGAAGGCTTTCCCGGAAACCGCGAACCGATCCCAGGTGTAGATCCCCTCCCAGAGCACCGCTCCGGTCGTGGCAAACGGCAGGAGGCAGAGCCCGGCGATCAGATGAACGCCGAGGACCAGGACCCCGACGGCCTTGGATTGAAGCTTCGCTACCGACTCGGCCAGCAAGAGCAAGACCCCGCCCACTGACAAGATGACTTCCGGCGCCCCAATGATCCACAATCCTTCGTGCATGCCGTTGTCCCTCCCGCTCCCCTTCCGTGTTCTCCCTAATTTAGCGAGAGAAATCCCTTGACTCCGGATCCGACAACTCCCAGGAGCGTCCCGGGCCAGATTCCCAGAATCAACAGCGCGGCCATCAACAGGACATAGGGAATCCGCTCGACCCCTTCCACATCTCCCGTATCGGCCAGATGTTGGGGCAGGTCGCCGTAAAAAACCGCCCGAACGGCCCGCAGCTGGTAGACCGCCGAGATCACGATCCCCCAGACCACCACGGCGGTGAGCAGCGGCTGGCTCTTCCACGATCCGAAAAAGATCAGGAGCTCCCCGGGGAAATTCGCGAGGCCCGGAACGCCCACCGATGCAAAGGAGCCGACCAGAAACGCGACCGCGATGAAAGGCATCCGCCGGGCGAGTCCGCCCAGCTCCGCAAAGCGGATCTCTCCCGCTCGCTCGCGTACTTCTCCGGCGACCGCGAAGAGGAGTGCGGCGCTTAAGCCATGAGCAACCATCAGGAAGACCACCCCGCTGACCCCCAGTGCATTCCAGCAGGCCAGACCGAGAAAGAGGTACCCCATGTGCATCACGCTGGAGAACCCAAGCATGGCGGGAAGCTCCTTCTGGGCGATGGTCGTGAGCCCGAGGAAGAGGATGTTGCCCAACAGGAGCGCGAGGATCCAAGGCTTCCATGCCTCTGCCCCTCCAGGAAGCAGCGGCATGGCCACACGCAGGAGGCCGTAGAGACCGAACTTTTTCAGAACCCCGGCGTGCAGCATGGCGGTCGAGGCGGGAGCCGACGCATACCCGAAGGGGGCCCACGAATGGAACGGGAAGAGGGAAACCAGCGTCCCGAAGCCGATGGCCAGAAGCAGAAAGGGCAACATCTGCTGGCTGGTCGCCAGCGGATTTTCCCGCAGGTACTCCGTCAGCCGGGGAATGTCGAAGCTTCGCTCCTCCGCAGGCAACACGCCCAGAAGGGCAATAATTCCGGCGAGAAGGACCAGGCTCCCCAGACCGAGGTAGAGAGTGATCTGCAGGCTCACGAATTGGCGATTTTCCGCCCCCCAAATCCCGATCAGGAGAAACGTCGGGATCAGAGCAAACTCGTGGAAGGCGTAGAAGAAAAAGAGATCGAGGGAGACGAACGCTCCCAGCGCCCCGAGCGAGATGAGGAGGAGATAGGTATAGAACTCGCTGGCGCGCTTGATCTTCGCAGGAGCCACCCAAATTGCGGCCAGGGTGACGAGCGTCGTGAGAAGGACCAGAGGGAGGCTGATCCCATCGACACCCACGTGGTACCGGATTTCCGGAAGCCCGCCGAGCGCGATCCAGCTGCGATTCTCCACGAAATGATACCCGCCGAGGCCGACGGGAAATTGGGCATAGATCCAGAGGCTCAGGAGGAAGTTTGTGCCCGCCGCCACCAGGGAGACCTTTTTGGGGGAAGCGCCGAAGAGGATCAGGCCGATCGCGGCGGCCTCGACGAGGAGCAGGAGCGTTAAGGGTGACATAAGCAATTCAGCGCGTGATCCTTCCATTCTCCGATTGTGCCGCTCGCCTCCTCAGCGACCGAAGAGCAACAGGAGGATTCCCCCCGCCCCCAAAGCGAAGAAAAAGGCGTATTCCCGCAAGTTTCCTGCCTGGAGCAGCCTCAGCATCTCTCCTCCCAGGCTGACCACAAAAGCCCCGCCGCGAACCAGGACGAACCCCACGATCCATTGATCGGCCCAAGCGAGAAGCCGCGCCAATTCCTCCTGCAGCTTGAGAACCGTCCAGTCGTAGATCTCGTCAAAGTAAAATTTCCTCTCGAAGAGGGGGATGGCAATCCGCTCCCGGTTGGCGCGCCCATAGGTGATTGCGCCCGCAGTAAGGCCCAGCAGGACGGCAGTCAAGGATGCCATCGGCACCAGCGGGTTGTTCCCTTCCTTCTCGTGGCCCCCGAGCAGATGCTCGATCCCGAAGAACGAGTATCCAGCAATGACCGCCAGAACCGATAGGACGATCAAGGGAAACCCCATGACAAACGGCGACTCCTTGGCATGCTCGGCGGCCTTCGTGCGAGGCCTCCCGAGAAACGCCACCAAGGTGATCCGGGTCATGTAGAAAGCCGTCAGCGCCGCGGTAAGGGCCGCCATCCAGAACAGGATAGGCTCGCTGCGTGCCGCCGCCTGCAGAATCTCTTCCTTGCTGAAGAATCCCGATAGGCCCGGTATTCCCGCAAGCGCGGCCGCCCCGATTCCGAAGGTGGCAAAGGTCAGCGGCATCTTTCGTCCGACCCCGCCCATTCTCCAGATGTCCTGCTCGTGATGGAGCGCGTGGAGCACGGAGCCCGCACCCATGAAGAGGAGAGCCTTGAAGAAGCCGTGGGTCGTCAAGTGGAACATCGCCGCTGTCGTGCTGGCGCAGCCCACGGCGAGAACCATGTAGCCGAGCTGCGACATCGTCGAATAGGCAAGCACCCGCTTGATGTCGTTCTGCTGCGTGGCGATCAGACCGGCTACGAGTGCCGTGATCCCGCCGGTCCACGCGATCACCGAAAGGGCCCCTGGTGAGAGCTCGAGGACAAAGAAGATGCGGCAGAGCATGTACACGCCCGCCGCCACCATCGTGGCCGCATGAATGAGGGCGGAGACCGGGGTCGGACCCTCCATCGCGTCCGGCAGCCAGACGTGAAGGGGAATCTGCGCCGACTTACCAACGCAACCGCAAAAGAGAAGGAGTGCGGCCACCGGAGCCAGCCAGCTCCCGGCGAGTCCGTGCGCAGCTCCGGGATCGAAGGCAACCGTTCCGCAAGTGGCCCAGAACGTCAGGATTCCCAACAGAAAGCCAAAGTCTCCCACTCGGTTCGCCAGGAACGCCTTCCGGGCCGCATCTGCGGCCGAGTTTTTCTCGAACCAGAAGCCGATGAGCAGGTAGGAGCTTACCCCGACGAGCTCCCAGAAGATGTACATCATGACGAAATTCGTCGAGACGATGATCCCGATCATGGAGGCAAGGAAGAGCGAGAGCTCGCCGAAGAACCGGGCTCGGCCGGGGTCTTCGGCCATGTAGCCGAGGGAATAGACGTGGATGAGAAAGGCGACTCCGGTCACCATGAGCAGCATGAGGCGAGCCAGGGAATCGAGGGTCATTCCGATCTCGATCCGGAGTCCGGGCAGGTCGACCCAGGAAAGTGCTGCGGGCGCCTCGATCTTCCCTAGGACGATCCCCAGGGCGGTCAAGAAGGTAAGCCCGCTCGCCGCAAGCGAAACCGCTTGGCTGAGCCGGGGATAGGGCCGGAGGGCGACCCACACCAGAAAGGCGGAAGTCAGAGGAGCCAGAAGAAGAAGCCAGGCCATAAGCGCTTAGAATTTGAGAGCGGTAATCTCTTCCGCCTTCGTCGTCCGCTTCATCCGATAGAGAGAGACGAGGAGCGCCAAGCCCACGGCCACTTCCACTGCGGCTACGGTGATGACAAAGAAGACGAGCACTTGTCCTCGCACCTGCTGCGAAAACCGACTGAAGGCGACCAGGGAGAGGTTTGCCGCGTTGAGCATGATCTCCAGGCACATGTACATGATCAGCAAGTCCCGCCGGACGATAACCCCTGCCAAGCCGATCGCGAAGAGCAGCCCGCTTAACACCAAGTAATGACCGAGAGTCGGCGTTCCCATTCCCAATGTGTCCGTTTTTCCTACACGTCTTTCTTGCTCAAGACGATGACCCCAATCATCGCGACGAGGAGGAGCAGCCCCACCGCCTCGAAGGGGAGCACATAAGTGCCGAAGAGCAGGTGCCCGATGCTCGTCGCCTCATTGGCTTCTGCGACGCGGGCGCTCTTCGCCTCCCACGCGGAGGGCGGAATGGCCCTCCAGAACCCGGCCCCGACGAGCACCAATATGAGCAGGCCCGCTCCAAAGCCAAGCGGGCGGAGCGGGGCTCCCTCTTCGGCCTTCAGATCGAGCAGCATGATGATGAAGAGGAAAAGGACCATGACCGCCCCGGCATAGACCCAGACTTGGACGGCGGACAGAAAGTAGGCCCCCAGGAGACCGAAGAGTCCGGCCAGCGCGAGGATCATGGTCACCAAGCTCAATGCCGAAGCAACGGGGCTCCGATTGAGGATGACTGCGGCAGCGCTCCCCAAGAGCACCAGGGCCGCAAACCAAAACAAAAATCCTTCCATCTTTTCCTTCTGACTGTTCCGTGGTTAGCGACTCCCCACAGAAAATCAAGAGCGATTCTGAAAAACTCTCCGCTTTCCAGAGACGTGCGACCGCCGACGCCTTGGGCCTATTTGTTGGCCCACTTCCGAATCGGCAGCGGCAAGACCCCCCCCATTTCATAGAGCTTGGCCTTGTCGTGAAGAAGCTCCCTGCGGCTCCGCCCGTTCAAGGAGTAGTTTTGCGGCAGAAGGAAGATCGCCTCCTCCGGGCAGACCTCCTCGCAATAGCCACAAAAGATGCAGCGCGTCATGTCGATCCAAAACTCCCTTGGCGCCTTCTCGACCTTGGCGTAGGGAGAATCTTCCGGAATCTCCCCCGGGATGATCCGGATCGCCCTCGGAGGGCAAATAAACTCGCAGAGCTGACAGCTCACGCATTTTTCCCGCCCCTCCTCATCCTTCACCAGGACGGGTGCGCCTCGGTATCCGGGAGGGATCGGTGGGCGCTCCTCGGGATATTGCAGGGTGATGTGCGTCTTCCCCGCGAGCCGAGCCACGAAATGGCTCCAGGTGATTCTCAACCCCTCCCAGAAACCAGGCAGATAGAGCTTCTCGACCCAAGAGAGATCGGGCCTGCGAACGACGATCATGACGCTACTCTACCGGCAATGGATCTGCTGTCAGCCTTTTTTCTTTTCCTCCCACCCTAGGCTGCTCCAGGATAAGGGCATGAAGTATCGGTTGCTGCCCGAGACGGGACAGAGGGTCTCCGAGGTCGGCTTTGGCGTCTGGACGCTTTCGACCGGTTGGTGGGGGGAATATACGGAAAAGCAGGCGCTCGCATTTCTCCACCGAGCGCTCGATCTAGGGGTCAACTTCTTCGACACGGCGGATGTCTACGGACACGGATACGGAGAGGAATTGCTCGGCAAGGCCTTCGACCGCGATCCCCGCGAGGTGGTGATCGCGACCAAGGTCGGGTATGACTTTTCGGGCCCCGCCCGCAGCCGCGGCCAGCGCGAGCTCCCCCATAACTTTTCCGAGGGCTTCCTCCGGGAGGCTGTCGAAAGCTCCCTGCGCCGCCTCCGTCGGGAGACAATCGACAACCTCCAGCTCCACAATGTCCGGATGGAGCACGTCGACGACGACCAGATCTGGACACTTCTTGAAACGCTCCGCCAGGAAGGCAAGATACGCTCCTACGGAATCGCTCTCGGGCCGGCGATCGGCTGGCTCTATGAAGGGATCCACGCCCTCCGGAGCCGCAGGCCCCACGTGGTGCAACACATCTACAACCTCCTCGAGCCTTTCCCCGGGCGGCCGCTCATGGACGCGGCTCCGGACTTGAGCCCGCGCTTCCTCGTCCGCGTGCCTCACTCGAGCGGGCTGCTCGAAGGAAGGTATACCGCCGACACGACCTTTCCGAAAGGAGATCATCGCAATCATCGGCCGGCCCATTGGCTCCCCAACGGGCTCAAAAAGGTAGAACAACTCCGATTTCTGGAAGTACCTGGGAGGACCCTGGGGCAAGCCGCCCTGCAGTGGATTCTCTGCGAGCCGCGCATTCTCTCCTGCCTCCCCAACATCTACACCACGGAGCAGCTCGAGGAGTTCGCCGCAGCCCCCGATGCCCCTCCCCTTTCCCCGAGCGAGCTCGACCGAATCGACGGACTCCTCGCCGCGAACTTCGGAATCGAGGAGCCCCGGGAAGCCTACAAAGGCACCATGACCCCGGCGATGTCGGCGTAGAGCCGTTTGAAGCTTACGAGTCCTAGAGCGGCTCCTTGCTATCGCGTTGCGGGGGGGACGACTCTTTCAACTTCCGATGGGGGGGCCGCAAGGGGGGCGATCTTCAACCGTCGCTCCCGATGAGCGAAGTAGAGGTTCCGGATGTAGGGAATCCAGGTGAAGAGGTAGGCGAAGACGAATACCGAGTCCCGCCGCGAAAGCGCGTAGATCAAGAGTAGCAGCGAGCCTCCGAGACTGCAGTACCAGAAGGCCACCGGGATGACCACGCTCCTCTTTCGCTCGGTGGCCAGCCACTGAATGACAAAGCGCGAGAAGAAAAGCAGGTTGCCGGCCCACCCGATGACCTTCATGAGGCTCCAGTGCACTCCCAACCAGGAGCTATCGGCCAAGAAAAGCGCGCTCATTCCTCTTCTCCCTCTTTCCTGCGGTGCGTTCCGTTCCGTCAGACTTACTCATTCCTGCTAAAACAGGAACAAAGCTGACTTCCTGCTTCATTGAGGCTGGTTTCACCCGGCGCTTGCGTGCCGAGCCAGAGCCCTCCTCTCCACAGGCTGACACCGTGGAACTCACGGCCACATTCTTGAGATTCATCGCGGCGTTCACGTCCCGGTCATGCTCCGCGCCGCAGGCCGGACAGGTCCACTCCCGCACCGAGAGCGGCAAGCTCTCCAGCCGATGGCCGCAGTGGGAGCCGGTCTTGCGGCTGGAGAAGAACCGATCGGCGACCACCACCTCTCCGCCCCGCATCGCGGCCTTGTATTCCAGCGGCCGCCGGAACTCGAAGAAGCCCATGTCGCCGATCGACCGGGCCAGACGCCGGTTGCCCATCATGCCGCGCACGTTCAGGCCCTCGACGCCGATGAGCGAAAACCGGCGCCTGAGGCCAGCCGACTGCTTGTGCAGGGCGTCCAGGCGGCCATTGGTGATTCGGGCGTGCAGCCTCGCCAGCTTCTCCTTGGCCTTGCGCCGGTTGGCCGACCCCTTCCTCTTGCGGCTCAGGCTCCGCGAGAGCCTGCCCAAGCGGCCCAGCCGCGCCTTGTGCGGCTTGGGGCCAGGCACCTTCTCCCCCGTCGAGAGCGTCGCCAGCGCCCAGACGCCCAGATCCACGCCAACCACGCCTTGGCTTTCGGCTTCTGGCGGACGCAACCCCTCCGGCATCTGGACAACGATGCGGACGAACCAGCGGTCGGCCACCCGGGAGACCGTGGCCGACATCACCGTCCCAGGAAAACGCAACGTCTCGCGCAGGCGCACCCAGCCAAGATTCGGGATGCGCATGCGGGAGCCGTCGAGGTCGAACTGGTCGTTGGTGAGCGTGAACCGGTCGTGGACGCCCTTCCTGCGAAAGGTCGGGTATCTGGCGCGACCGGCCAAAAAGTTCTGGAATGCCTTTCCCAGCTGGATGATCGCCATCTGCGGAGCGCACTTGGTGACTTCGAGCATCCAGGGGAAGCGCTCGCGCTTGATGGCGTTGAGCTGGCGGCGCAAAGAATATTGCGATGGCTTGGGCAATCTCTTGTCGGCCTTCCCTGCCTCGTATTGCCCTTTCCACTCCGCAAGCGCCCAGTAGTAGAAGCGTGCCGTGCCCGCAGCTTTGGTGAAATAGGTCGCCTGCGCGTTGTTTGGATCGAGGGCGATCTTGTGGGCGATCAGCATTGCACAGCCTCCACGGCGGCCCTGACACCTTCGAGCAGCTTCTGGTTCTTGCGCGAGCGAGCTCCGTACAGCCTGGCGCTGAAGACCGTGATGATCTCGAGCACGTCTTTCGCCAAGTCTTCCTCGAAGGTCGTGTCTTCGCCTTGGTTGAGGATCACGACCTCGACGCCCTTGGCCTCGCAGATGGCAAACACAAGCTCCGCGCCAAAGCGCAGCAGCCGGTCCTTGTGGGTGATAACCAACCTGCCGACTTTTCCGCCGAGGACGGCATCGAGCAGCGTCTTCAGTCCCTTCTTGTGATCGTTCCTGCCCGAACCCAGGTCCGAGATGACCTCGAACGTCCATCCTTGCCGGGCGCAGTAGCGTTCCAGAACCTGCTTCTGCCTCTCCAGGTCCTCCTTCTGGTCATGACTGGATACGCGGGCGTAGGCGATGGTCTGCCGTTCCGATTCGGGTGAATGGAATTGCCCAGGACGCAACCTGGCAAGGTCATAGCGTCGCCGCCCACCAGTGGTGCGCTCATCGGGAATGAGCTTGCCTTCCCGTTCCCAACGCCGCAGCGTTTGGGCACAGACACCAAGGAACTCGGCAGCTTCGCGGATGCTTACCAGCTTGCGATTTATGTATAAACTATTCAAACAAGCGCAGGAATAAGCAATAAGTAAATTAACTGTTCAAGCCCTCTCTTCCCTCATCCCGCCATAGCCGCGATCCGCACCTCCCGCTCCCTCGGGACGAATTCCTCATCGGAAACCACAGGCACCAATCGGTCGCTCCACGGATGCCGCACCGTCACCCAGGAGCGGCATCCCGCCAGGCTGCCCTCCCAAGGACAGACCACTTTCTGGCTCTGGTAGACGCGCACGAGCAAGAGATGTAACCCCTCTTTGGCTCCGTAGGCAAATCGCTCTCGGAGCAGCTCCTCCTCCCAGAGCTGAAAAACGATGAGGCGGCGGACGCTCTCCCAATCCCCGAGAAACCGCGACCAGAGGAGCTTGGCCACGAATTGCAGCTCCGCTTCTTCGGATTCCGCTCGTTCTCCCTCTTCCACCAGGAAGCGGAATTCCGGACGAATCCGAACGGACTGGGCATGAAAGCGCGTGGGCAAGAGCCAGAAGTCGGAATGGCTTGCCATGAAGCCGCCGCGCCCTTCGGCAATTCCCCCTTTTCGAAGGAGCAACATCTGCCTTCCCGTTCCCAATGCTCGGACAATCGGCTCCGCCTCCTTAAGGGCGGGCCATCCGCTTCTCGGAGCTGGACGAATATCGTCGGCGACCAAGGCCTGCTTCCCCTCCTTCCGTCTCGCTTTCTCCCGAAAAAACCAGGGCGCGGCAACGATAAAAGTAGAGCACGCCGGAGGTAAAGGTGGTCGCTACAGCCAGCCAGAGGAGCACAATCGCAGGCAGTTGCAGCAACTGGGCCGCCCCACGCTGTCCCCCTCCCAGCTCCGCCAGGGCCATCTGCGTCAGCACCAGGAGAACGTAGAGCATCTGCGCCAAGGTCTTCCACTTCCCCGATGATGCAGCCGCAAGGACCGCGCCTCGCGCGGCCATCAGGGCACGCAACCCCGTGACGAGAAACTCCCGAGCCATGATGACGACCACGGCCCAAAGAGGAACGGCTCCTCGCTCGAGCAAAACCAGGAAGGCGGCGCAGATCAGAATCTTGTCGGCCAGGGGATCGAGGAGCTTCCCCAGATCGCTGACGAGGTTATTCCTCCGTGCGATCCAACCATCCACCCAATCCGTGAGACTGCCCACCGCGAAAAGCACCAGCGCCGTCGTGGTGGAATAGGGCCAAGTCACGCTGACATCCGCGACGAAGAGCCCGCAGATGCACAGCCTTGCCAGACTGATCTGGTTCGGGAGGTTCCACTGTTTGGCAGTCGCCACCGCTCCTCGCAGTAAGCCTCCGATCCACCCCCTTGAGCAAGAGAAACCTGCGAGAGCACACTCAAGAAAGCATTCGACGCGGGCCTCGGACGAAGTAAACTTTGTCCTGGTGAAACGCGCGATCGTGCTGCTCGCCTGGTGGCTTGCCTTGCTTCCGGCATGGAGCATCGATGTAAGCCCGAGCAAGAACACCCATCCCAACATCATCGACGACACGCCGCGGAAGCATTGGAGCCTCTTTTCGTTTCGCTTTGGCGACCCGAAGCGAATCGAAAAGGCAAACCAGGTCAATTTTCGCAACTTGGAAGCGCGCCTGCAGGTCGAGCGGAATCCGTTTCCCCTGGCCTTGCTTCACGATCGGCTCGACTCGGCTACCATACGGCTCACCTTTCAGGTATTCAACAAGGGGAAGCAGACCTACTCGTTTACCTTTCCCAATGCCCAGCGCTACGATTTCGTCCTGCGCGATGCGTCGAACCAGCCGATCTACGTCTGGTCAGCGGATAAGGAATTTCTCTCGATCGAGGGGATGTCGATGCTCGACCCGGGTGATTCGCTGACATTTACCGATGTGTTGCCGGTCGAGGATCTCGACCGTCCGCTTTCCCCGGGGACCTACCACGTCGAGATGACCCTGGCCGGGTATCCCGAGGTCACCGCGGCCACCTCCTTCACCGTGGTGCCGTAGCCTCCCGCACAACGCCTCTTTTCTGCGCTGCCTCCGGCGTGGGTCCGGCGGGAGTCGAACCCGCATCCAAGGGATTATGAGTCCCCTGCTCTGACCGATTGAGCTACGGACCCTCTTCTGGGACGGTGCCAGCTCGGGGCCCCTACGGCTTCCCTTTGGGTTCTGGTCGAGGGCCTTCCCGCACGGAGACGACCGTGACGGTGGCGCCCTCCACCTTCGCTCGGTCCGGAGGGCTCAAGACCACTCGCTCCCCCGCCTGGATGCCGGATTGAATCTCTACCTTGTATCCGTCGTTGTTCCCGAGATCAACCTTCCGGAGGTGACATCGATTGGACGCATCGACGACGACGAGATAATGGCCATCGGGGCGATCGAAGACCGTGTTGACTGGTAAGGTGAAGGGAGCCCGGCTTGGGACCTGAAAGCTGACCAGCACGTAGAGACCCGGCAGGAGCTTCTGATCGGGATTGGGCAGGTCGACCTCGGTGAGCAGGGTGCGCGAGGCCGACTCGAGCCCCATCGCGGTACGGACGACAAGCGCGTCCCGGATCTCGTTCGGCATCTCCGGGATCATCACCTTCGCCGTCATGCCCTCCCGGACCGCGAAGGAGTAGGATTGGGGCACCGCGACGTAGATGCGCAAAAGAGAGATTTGCGCCATCCGATAGAGCTGCCGCAACGCTCCAAAGGGAAATTCGCCCTGGCCGGCGACGAGGGTTCCGATGTCGATGTTGCGCGCCGTAATTACGCCGGCAAAGGGAGCGGTCACCCTTTCGAACTTCTGCCATTCGATCCACCGGTTGAGCTCCGCAAGGGCCGCATCGTACCCGGTTCGCTGGACATCGTATTCCTCCTGCGAGACCGCCCTGGTTTGTACTAGCGCCTTCCAGCGATCGAAGTTGATTCGGGCGATGTCTGCCTTGGCTCTCAAGTTCGATACGGTGTGGTCGACTTCCGGCGCATCGATCTCGCAGAGCAGGTCCCCTTCGTTCACTCGCTCGCCGATGTCATGATACCACCTCTTGACATATCCGCTGACCCGAGCCCAGATCGGCGTCTCATAGAAGCCCTGCGTCGTGCCCGGCAAGGCCAGAGGGAGCGAAGCGGGGGTCGGTTCCGGGGTGACCAGCTGTACGTAGATCCTCTTGCTCTCCGCAACGATCCGCTGCAAGGCCCTCCAATCGATGGCCCGCTTCACCAGCCCGACCCCGAAGAGCACGACGAGCATGGCGCCCACGATCCAGCCGGGATGCCGCCTCCCCGCAATCCTGGCCACCGACTTCGAGAACCGCGTCCAGAATGCCGGTAGGCCTCCCGGCCGCAAAGCGGGTACAAACCGCAGGAGGAGATTCTGATGCGATGCCGGTTCTTTCCGCAACTTCTCTCCTTTTTGGGTTACCGCCGGTTCCCAGCCTCCCGGCTCCGAATCGAGGCGAAGACGGTAGGGACGAAGAGCAGCGTGCCAACGGTTGCGAGGACCAATCCTCCGATGACCGCGCGTCCCAGAGGAGCATATTGCTCGCCTCCCTCTGCCACTCCCAAGGCCATCGGAAGCATGCCCACAATCATCGCTCCAGCCGTCATCAAGACGGGGCGGAGCCGGATCCTGCCAGCTTCCACGGCCGCGTCGACCGCCGTCAATCCCTGCGCCATGCGCTGATTGGCAAAGGTGATCAACAGGATGCTGTTGGAGCTGGCCACCCCGACGGTCATGAGTGTGCCCATCAAGGCGGGCACGCTGAAGGCAGTTCCCGTCAGGAAGAGCATCCAGATGATCCCGCAAGCTCCGATCGGCAGGACCGAGAGGATGATGAAGGGCTCCCTCCAGGACTGAAAGTTGGTGACCAGCAGCAGGTAGACGAGCACGACGGCGAAGAGGACGCCGAACCCGAGCTGGGAAAACGCATCGTGCATGCTGACTACCTGGCCCATGACCTCGGCCCGATAGAGGGGTGGCAGCCTGTGCCGCACGTCTCGCAGAATCTTTTCGATCTCCGTCGCTACCCCCGCCAGATCGCGGCCCTGGACATTCGCCAAGACGTCGAAGACCGGTTTCATGGTGGAGCGGCTCATCATGGCCGGTTGGAGCGTTTCGGTTAACTGGGCCACGTTCGCCAGCAGCTCCGCATTCTGAACGTTTCCGAGGAGGGTCTGCGTCGAGGCGGCCGGAGGAACCGTCTCTGCCGTCGTGGGAGCCAGCGTCATGTTGAGAAGATCGTTGATCGAGGAGATCTTTCGCTGCTGGGTGAAGACCAGAAACGGATAGTTGATGGTCGTTCGTGGATCGACCCAGTAGGTCGGGCTGACCATGAAGCTGCTGGAGAGATTGTTGAGGACGTTGTTGGTGATGTCCACCTGCTTGAGCCCCATCTCGATCGCGCGCACGCGATCGATTTCGAGATGCAGGGTGGGATAATCGATTCGCTGGTGGATGTGGACGTCGACCGCCCCTGGCACCGATCGGACCCGATCACGGATCTCGCCCGCGAACCTATAGGCGAGGTCGAGATCCAGGCCGCTGACGTGGATGTCGATCGGAGCGGCGATCCCGAAATTGAGCACCTCGTTGACCATATCGGCTGGCTGAAAAAAGAATTCGCAGCTGGGAAAACGCTTCGGAAGGAGATCCCGCAGGCGCTTGGCGTACTGAGCGGTCGGATGGTGTCGCTCCTGGAGCTGAATGAAGATCTCGCCGTCGAAGACTCCTTCATTCATCGAATCGGAAAGTGCGAGCGTCGACATGAAGTAGATCGGGATTCCCATGTTGTCGACGACCGTCTGCAACTCTTCGGGAGGAATGACTTCCCGAATGGTCTTTTCCACATCAGCAAAAATTCCTTCGGTGACCTCGATCCGAGTCCCGGTAGGCGCATAGACATGGAGCCGCAAGATCCCGGCGTCGGCGACCGGGAAGAAGTCACGACCCACCCAGAACGCCACCGCCAGGCTCACGAGCACGAGCATGGCCGCGGTCTCAAAGACGCGCCGGCGATGAGCGAGAAGGAAGGCGAGGATTCGTGCGTACCGTTCGCGGAGCGCATCGAACGCTCGGTTGAATGCCGCGTTGAATCGCTGCATGGCCGAGCCCCGTGCCTCTTCAGCGCCTTCGGATTCCTCGCGCAGCAAGAGCACCGCCATCGCGGGAACGAGGGTCCGGGAGAGAAAATAGGAGAAGAGCATCGCGAAGACGACGGCCAGCGCCATCGGGATGAACAAAAAGCGGGGCGGGCCTTCCAAGAAGACGACCGAAGTGAAAACGACGGATATCGAAAGCGTCGCCATGAACGCGGGTGCAGCGATCTCCTGGCTCCCATCGAGGATCGCTTGCCGGAAGGGCTTTCCCAACTGGAGATTCCTGTGAATGTTCTCGATCGCTACCGTTGCATCGTCCACCAGGATTCCGACCGCGAGCGCAAGCCCCCCGAGGGTCATCAGATTGAGGGTATGCCCCAGGCTGCTGAGCACGAAGAGCGCCAGAAGGATGCAGAGCGGAATCGAGGTCACGACGATCAAGGTCGTCCGGAAGCTCCCCAGGAAGAGAAAGATCATGACCCCTGTCAGGAACGCTGCGCTCCCCGCCTCGCTGACCACCCCCTTGATCGCCGCCTCCACGTAAACCGACTGGTCGAAGAGCTCCCGGATCTCGATCTGCGGATTGGCCCGGCGGATCTCGGGCAGAAGCGCCTTGATCTGGTCGATGATCTGGATGGTGGAGCCCCCGGCGATCTTGAGCGCCGTCATCAGAACCCCGTGCCGTCCGTTGAGCCGGACCAGGTTCCATTGCGGCACTCCGCCGTCGTGGACATTGGCAATGTCGCGCACGTAGACGACGCGGTCGTTGATGTTCTTCCGGACGACCGAGGTGTTCGGATCCGGGACGAGCTTCACCGGGAAGTTGTTCACCTCGAAGATGTCTTTCGGAACGTTGTTGAGGGTGACAAAATAGTCGCGCTCCCCAATCTTCACGTCTCCCGACGGATAGTCGATGACCTGCCCGTTGACGACGTTCAGCAGATCCTGGGCCGTCAAGCCCCGGGCTAAGAGCTGGTTGGGATCACAGTCCACGGTCATCCAGCGCACGATGCCGCCCCACGGGGGAATGAGAAGGGTTCCGCGGACCGCCAGGAGGTCCCGGCGGAGCTGCCAGACCGTGTAATCATAGAGCTTCGATTCTGAGAGGACGGGACTGGAGACGGCGATCTGGACGACCGGAACCGAGGAGGCATTGAAGCGAAAGATCAACGGAGGCGTAGTCCCCGGCGGCATCCGCTTGATGAGCGGTTGGAGAACCGCCGTGATCTCGGCGACGGCCATGGAAATGTTGACGTTCGGCTGGAAATAGACCTTCGTGACCGAAAAGCCGAAGAAGACGTTCGACTCGACCCGCTTTACCCCATCGACAAAGTTGGCGATCTGGTAGTCGCTGAAGGTCGTGATGTAGTTGGTCATGTCGGTCGGCACCAGGCCCAGGTACTGCCAAGCGATGATCACGACCGGAATGTCGATCTCCGGGAAGATGTCGGTGGGCGTTTTTCGGATGGCGAAAAACCCGAGAAAGAGGATCAGGATCGCAAGCACCCCAATCGTATAGGGTTTCTTGAGGGCGGTACGAACGAGCCACATTTCCGACTCCCTTGTTGCCTTGCGAAGGCTCTTCCCGTCAAGAGATGATAGGCGAAGCCGTTGTCAGCAACAACCGCGATATCTGGCCGGCATGCCTGGCAAGCTTTCTCCCGCGCAGGGTCCAACGGCCTTCCGGTGTCGCGTGGTCTGGCTTTTGCTTTTCCCAGCGAGCTTCGCAACAATCCCGAGCCCAACGGCTCGCGCATCAAGGGCAAGGCAGCCGCCGGCAACCCCTTTCGGGGCTTGGGTCGATGCGCCGCTCGACAGTCGGTCAGGAATCGGCTAGAATTGGGTTTCGTGGCAGATCCCCAAGCAGCACCGCCGGAGGACAAGCCCGCAAAATCGGAAGCCTTCGCCTGGCTGGATAAGTGGATTTCCCCGGAATCGCTGGGCGTAGCTGCGGATTCCGCGCTCGATTGGGTCCACCGGCTCTATCCCTTCACGGGTCGTCCCGGCGTAGAGGTGGAATGGAAAAGGGATCGCTGCTGGTGGGTCGACCTCTCTGCCCGCATGAGTGAAATGTCCTATTTGTGCGCGGGAGGCTCTCTTCTCAACCACACCCGAAAGCCGTTTCACCTGCTCGACGTCCGCCTCGTCTCGTCGCGCGTCGGCGCCGATCTCTGCTACCGTTCGATTCTCTCCTCCCATGCGCCACCGAATCGGGATGTCGAGGTTCCGCCGCAAGGAGCGCTCGATCTCTCCTTGGAAATGGGCTTGCGCGGAGCGCCGCCGGCCGGAACGACGGATTTCTGGGTCGCGTTCTCTCTCCGAGGCGAAGGCAAGTTCCACGTGCCGATCCACTTGGTTCTCCGCCCGCTTAAGGCGATCCTGAGTGACATCGAGCTACCGCAGGAGCCCGGCTTTCAGATTTCCGACCCCATGGAGAAAAATGCGACCTCGGTGCTCCAATTCGAGCTCGTGGAGCTTCGCTCTCGCGGTCCAGCGCAGCTCGGCAGCCTTTCGGCACCCCAGGAGAATGGGGCCGACGGCTTGGTTTGGGAGCCAAGCCAGGCCGCGGGCTGCGCCCAACGGCAGGTTTCCTCTCCGAACGTGGAGGCCCTGCTCCGACTGTTTTCGCGTCTTCCCTCCGAGGAGGAGCAGACGCGCCTCCGGACGGCCCTCTGCGAGCGGCTCCAGGGCCAGCGGGGCTACGGCGCCGTCGCCTACTTGATCCTATTGGCCCTGTTTCGGATGGGCGCCCTTTCCGAAGGTCTGAGCGCTGCGCAATCCGGACTCTCGGGAGACTCTCTGGCTCTTTTTGGAATCCGCCGCCTTCTGGTCCTTTTGCTGAAGTGGGAGTGGCACTCGTTTTCCGACAGCCTCCTCGACGACGTCGAGCGTTTCGTCTGTCGGCTCGGGGACCCTTTTCGGACCACGGAGCGGATCGCTGCGATCCGGACCCTGCGGCTTTCTGCACCGGAGGAGCCGCCGCGCGCGACCGCGTGACCCAGAGCGCGCCCTTCCCTCGGAAGGATAGGAGGATCCACCGGTTGCTTTCGCTTCGAGAGACGCTCGCGGCACTCACCCTGCTCCTTCTCTGCTACGCCGGGAAAGCATCCGGCCAAGGATGGATTGATCTTCTGGCCGGGGAGCCCGTTTCGGACGCAGACCTTCTCTCCGACCTGCAGAATGCGCGAATCATCTACCTGGGGGAAATGCACACCGCCCCCTCCCACCACCGGATCGAGGAGCGACTGCTCCGCTCGCTTGCCGCCGGAAACGCTCCGCTCTCTCTCTTTCTGGAGGCGCTTGATGCGAAGGACTCCCCGGTCCTCTCCCGCTTTCTCGCTGGGGCGCTTTCCTTCGAGGAATTCGCTCAGGAGATCGACTGGCCAAGACGGTGGAGCAACTATCAGGACTACCGCGGCCTCTGCCTTGGCGCCCGAGAAAAGCGCGTTCGGGTCCTCGGCCTCGACGGCCCCCCCCTACTCTTCCACCGGATCGCTCGGCAAGGGTGGCGGTCGGTGCCTCCTGCCGAACGGGAGCGCCTGGGATTGAATCAGGTCCGTTTCGATCCGCTCTATCAGCGCCTTCTTCAGCTTTTCCTTCCCATTCATCGCGGAATGGGGCGATCGTGGCAAGTCCGGGCCGCCGAGGCGCAGGAAGTGCGCGACGATTGGATGGCGGAGCGCATCGTCGAGGCTCTGCGCACGACCCACGGCCGCAAGGAACGCGCGCTGGTCGTCTGTGGAGCGGGCCATCTACGCTTCGGCTTGGGCTTGCCCGAGCATGTCGCCCGCCGCCTGTCGCTCCCGCAGCGGATTCTCCTCCTCGCACCCCCCCCGGAACGCGCGAGAACCTCGGGTCTCCCGCTCGCTCGAAGAGCAGCGGCCCCTCCCCCTCTTTCCCACGCCGCTCTCGCGTTCGTCGACCGTCCGCTTGCCGACTATCTCTGGCTTCCTCCCCGTGCGTTTCCGGTCAAGAATGCTTCCCGATCCCGCAACGAGGCTCCCTGAGAGCCGCCCGCGAAGCGCCCCAAAGATCAAAATAACGGGCGGCTCCTGCGGGCCCGCTTAGAGCGGACGGGTCTTGGGCAGCCCGAAAACGCGCATGCCCTCTTTCCATCGACCCCGTTTCTTCAGAAGGGCGATGCGCTCAAAGCGTTTCAGCACGTTTCGCTTGGTGGCGAGCTGCGAACCTCTGCGAAGACTCCGGTGTTGCGACATGTCGATTGCCCTCCAAAAAAGGCTAAGAGAGTCGCTTATCGCAAAGCGGGGCGCCTCTGTCACGAAAAACCTGCCGAGGAAAGCCTTTCCGCGTCGCCCATGCCCGGGGGAGCGCGTTTGTGGGCGGCGGTCAGGCATCCTTGCGGGTAGTTGCCTTGGCCAGAGGCTTCCCTCGAACGGAGCGATTGCCGTGAGAATGCCCCCGGCTCCGAGCAGGGTGGTGGGCTAGGGCATGCCGATCCCCCTTCCGAGAGGAAGTGGAGCGTCGCTGCTGGCTGCGAGTGGCGGCGGGCCGCGGCGAAGGACTCGCCTGGACTGGGAGAGCCTTTGGAGGGACCGAGGAGGGATTGGCCGACGGCGGCAGGGTCGCGGCAGGCGGCGGGGGGGATGCGAGAGCCGGTCGCGCCACGGAGGATGCGGCCACAATACGAGGAGGGGGAGAAAGAGGGTCGAGCTGAATCACGACCAAGCTGCCGACCGGCACGCTTTCGTAAAGGGAAAGGACATCCCGATTCCGCATGCGAATGCAGCCATAGCTCGCGGGCTGGCCGATCAACGCCTCCTGATTCGTTCCATGAATGTAGATTCCTCGGCCATAGGCATTGCGGTTCTGCTCTTCCAGACCGCGGAGCCAGAGGATTCGAGTGAGCAGGCTGTCGTGGCCAGGCGCGCTTCCCCGTTCCAAGTCGACCCGTTCCCCGGTATAGTGGCGATGATAGAACTTTCCTCCCAATGGGACTCCGTCGCCAATCTTGTTCTGGACAACGAAGCGGCCAAGCGGCGTACGAAAGCTGTTCGGTTGATCCCCTAGGCCGAATCGAGAGGTGGAGACCGGAAACCGGTGTGTCGGAGTCCCATCCTTGACCACTTCGAGGGCTTGATCGTGCACGCTCACGCGCACGACGGTGGTCGGCTTATAGGTCGTGGAAGTGACGCAACTCGAGAGCAGGACCGCGAGGGCGCAGATGCAAAGCTTACCGCCCAGGCCTACACGTCGCATGAAATCAGGGAACTCTAGCGAGAGAAGAGGTCCTCCGAAAAGCCTTTTTTCGCGGCTGCGCAGCGAGTCACCGCCGTGGAGGCAGCTTGAGCGGTAAGGCAATCCTCACGACGGCTTTTGCCCGCTATCCCCAAAATGCCGCGGGCGTAACCTGGGCCTTTCTCCAATGGGCGCTCGGCTTCCGCTCCCTCGGCTGGGACACTTGGCTCGTCGAAGAGCTCCCGGCCTCGGCTTGCGTCGACGCCGACGGGAACCCCGCCACCTCCGGCCATTCCGTCAATGCCATCCGTTGGCAAGAGGCGATCCAGGACTTCGGGTGGAGCGGGAAAGCGACACTTTTTCGAGAGGGAGAAAAAGCGGAGTGGGACGATCTGCGTGACTTTGCCCGAGAGGCCGACCTGATCTTGAACATATCGGGCGTCTGTCGCCGGCGCGATCTCTTGGAGCTACCCAGACGGCGCATCTACCTCGATCTCGATCCGGCATTCACATCGATCTGGGTGCGAGAGTATGGATGCGATCTCGGCCTCGGTGGTCACGACCTCTTTTTGACCGTCGGGCTCTGCATGAATGCGCCCGGAGTCCGTGCTCCGGACCTGGGCGTACGCTGGCTTCCCACCTTGCCACCCGTGGCTCTCGACTACTGGACGGGGATCCCGGGCGGCGGAGAGAGCTGGACTACGGTCACCCATTGGCGCGCCTACCCGGAAGTCCGCTGGGGCCGATGCACCTTTACGAACAAGGCTCCGGAATGGGAAAGGTTCATCGACCTGCCCCGGCGGGTCGGCGTTCCCTTTCGCATCGCCTCCGACCTGGAGGAGGAGGATGTCTCCGAAAGATTCCGTGCCGCAGGATGGGAGCTGGTGCCAAGTCGAGGGATTGCAAACGATTGGAAGCAGTACCGTACCTTCCTGAACGGGAGCCGCGGGGAATTTTCCGTCGTCAAAGGCGGATATCGGATCTCCGGTTGCGGTTGGTTCAGCGATCGGAGCGCCTGCTACCTTGCTCTGGGCAAACCGGTGGTGCTCCAGGAAACTGGCTGGAGCTCGCTGCTCTTGCCGGCGCGCGGGCTGCATTCCTTTTCCTCGATCGACGAGGCGGCTCATGCCATCGAAACGGCCGAAGCCCACTACTCCATGGAAGCAGACGGAGCCCGGTCTTTTGCGGTGGAGGCGCTCGATGCCAGAAAGGTCATCGGCCGCCTGCTGGAGCAGCTCTGATCCACCGTTCCTTCGAGCGCCTCCACCGGGGGAGGAGGCGACCGCAGAACCGTCTTTTCACTCCTTGCCCCAGGAGAGATCGGAGCCTCGAGCGGGGGTTGGAAGAAAGGGACGACGGCCTCCGCACGCATCCATCCCGAGTGGCTGCTCGCAAGGCGCACCTGGACCCAATGAAGGAACGGCTTTCCGATCACGACAAGCGCGGGAGAGACCACCGCCCGGATCTGCGGTTGGGCTTCCGTCGGCACAGAACGAAGAGGTGCCTCTTCGGTCACGAGGCCGGCGCAAGGATCGGCCATCGGTCCGTAGAGGGCCACGGCGATTGCCGCCATCCCGGACAGGGCCAAACCGCAGGCGAGCAAAGCCCTCTGGAGCGGAAGCGCCGGTGGGATCAAGCCGTAGCGCGCCAGGAGCAGCAAGACCCCGCCCAGGAAGAGAGCCGCAAGAGCGGCCGCAAGAAGGATCTGCCATTCCGCGGGAGATCCGATGCTGATCCAGCGAATCCAGAGAGGTCCGTTCGCCAAGGCCGAGAGCCTCTCGTCGACCCCGGGGCAGCGGGAGAGCGCCAGGGAAAAGTTCCAACGGACGGCGGAATCCCGGGGCGCTAGCAGAAAGGCGGCCGACCATTGGGCGAGGGCTTCCGCCCAGCGTCCCTCCCCGGCGAGCACGGCGCCAGCGTTGCTCCGGGCAATCCAGTCGGTCGGGCGGTTTTGTAGGCTGAGGTCCTGAAGCCCTCCAGAATGCGCCCATCGCCCGGAACCCTCAGGAGCCGCGCCGCTGGTCCCCCAAGCCGAGAAAAGAAAGAGGCCCGAGATCGTCAAGAGAGGGAACAGGTGACGTAGGGCAAAAGTCGTCTTCCAGGATGATCGAGGAATGCGGAGTTCTCGAACCCGCTCTTGGGATCGCTCGATCCAATCCGGAGGGAGACTCGCCTCTCTCGCGTAAAGATGAACCTCCGCTTCCTGCCAGAGCCTCATCCAAGCTGTGCGAATGACAGGATCGACCTGGGCCCGCTCCAGAGCCGCTTGGAGCTCTGCCAGCTCCGGGGCGGCGGGAACGACGAGCCAGGCATCCCGAATCGCCGATTGCCAGCGAAAGAGTTGTTTCTGCCGTTCCGCCGGCGCGACCGCTCGACCCATCTCCCGATGGATCCGCCGAAGGCGACGCAGCCCGGCGCGGCGGCGTTGCAGGGGATCGGCGAGGCGGGCGTGCCGCCGCGCCAGGGAGAGCCAAAGAGCAAGGATCACCGCTCCGAGTCCGCCCGCTTCGCCAAGAAGCCAGCCGTTCTCCATCGGAGCGAGGCCGCGCGCAAACCCCGAAAGGGGCGCTCTCGGCCGCCGATTTTTTCCGGGCTCTTCGGCCTTGGGGATCTCTTCTCGGCTCAGAGACGACCGGTCCGGCGGATAGCCTGCTGAGGCCGAGGAACCGGGAGTGACCGTCAGGACGGCGGATGGTGCCAGAGCGGTCCGGTAGATACCCGCGAGGGGGTCGAAGTAGGTAAACCGATAGGGAAGGATCGCATACCGGCCGGGACGATCGGCCACCAGGATCCGCTCCATGACCAGGGAGGCGCAGAAGAGGGAATCGGGATCATTTTGACGCCGTGGAGCCGGCTCGATCACGCGCAGCCCGGAGGGAACCACCGGGGGTGTGAGCTTCCAAGGGGATGTCCAGTTGCCCATGCCCTCGATGCGAAGCATCCAGGTGGCCGGCTCCCCGACCTGGACGTCAGAGGGAGAAATCTGGCTGGTTAACCGAAAGGTTCCCACAGCCTGACTAAACCCTTCGCCGGGCGGCGAGGGCAACGGCTTGACCTGGAGGGAGAAGGGAGCGGAGCGAAGAATGAGTGGCCGAATGATCGCTTGGGAAAAAAGCCCTTGGCCGAACTTTCCCGCTTCCATGGTCACAGGTTGGCTGACGGGGGGAAGGGAGATCTTCCCGGGACTAAGGGCGATTGCGAGCGCCGAATAGCGCAGGCCGCTGAAGAAAGCCCCGCGTGATTCGCCGCTCACCCTTTCGGGGCGGCTCCAGCGGTCGACGAGAAGATCGGGGGGCGTCCACTCCGGCTGCCCTGTGATCTCAAGAAAGGCACCCGCATGGGCGAGCAGGCGATACTCGACGGGAAACGGCTCTCCCTGCCAGACCTCGTTTCGAAACAGGGTGAGCGACGCCTCCGCCGACGAGGCAAAGGAAGGAGCCAGGGATGGTTCGCCAACCCAGAACGTCAGGGGCGGGACGGAAACGACGCCTCGATCGGTCACCAGGGGAAACGCAGGGACCGTATAAGGACCGGCGCGAAGCGGGTGCACGGTGTAAGCATAGGCGACGGAGGACTCTTTGCCCTGCTCCAGCCCGATGGAACGCTCTCTCTTCGGTGCGCTCACCTCCAGATAGGGGACCACCGGAAGCTCGGGATCGGTCGGAGGAACCCCGCCCTCGATGAAAAGCTCCAACCGGCAGGACGAATCGAGAGCCGCCCTGCTCTCGGGAGGACTCCAGTGAGCGCTTTGGGCATGGAGAAGAGAGCTCGAAAGAATCGCACCGAGAAGAGGAAAAGCCAGAAGTCGTTTCACCTTCACCAATCCATCGTGTCCGGCGGGGCATCGACCTGTTCCGCCTCCTTTTGCCGCATTCGCTCAAAGAGGAGCGCCGGGCGGTCGAGACGTTCCACTTGGCGCAGGCGGGCTCTGGCTCCGTTCCGGGGCTCCGAAGGCGCCGGACGGGCCTGCGGCTCCTCTCCATCCTTGGGCAGAGAGGAGGCCGCCGTCGAGGACGGCGGGGAAGTCTGCCTCTTTCCCGCGGAGCCTCCAGGCAAGGGGCGTGGGCGGCCGTTGCCCTCGGGCCGCACGGGCCGACCGGTCGGCCAGGGACGAAACCGCGATAGTTTTGGAGAAGAGTCTCCCTGGTTCTCGGACGAAGGGGAAGAGCCCTCTGGGGCTGCGTCCCGAGGATGAGCCGACTCCAGCAAGGCCCGAAGCTCTTTGCGGAGCTGCTCCCAGGGGAAAAGACGCGGATCCAGCCGTTCCCCTTGGTCGACCGCGGCCAATCCGTCCGAAATCACCCCGGTGGATAGCCCTTGCTCCCGCCGGCTCTGGCACCAAGAGATCGTTTCCCGGGCGAGAGTGCCGTAATCGGATGCGGAAAGCCGATCCTTCCTCACAAGAGCCTGGACGGATCGGACCAGGGGGTCCTCCGCTTCGCGGCCGGAAGCCGTGGCTGGACCGCAATGAGCCGGGGTGGAGCAGAGAAGGGTGAGCAGCCCCGCCAGCCCGAGAAGCAGAGCAAGGCGGAGCTTCGATCCGGAAGCCGCAGGGCGGAGCGGCGAACGCACACGAGGAGAGGAACGAAACGCGGGCAGCTCTAAAAGCAGGCTGGCCGACCAGCAGAGAACAGCGGGAAGAAGGAAATAGGCGAACCGTTCCGTCCGGCCAAACGTTCTCTCCAATCGGGACGGGTCCGCAGTCGCGTCAAATCCGAAGATGTCGGACAAGCTGACCCACCGGTCCCCGCGAAAATACTGCCCGCCGGTGGCGGAGGCCAAGGCGCGCAGCCCCTCCGGTTGCAGGTGCGAGAGCACCGGATGCCCCGCCTCGTCCTTGAGGAAGCCCCCTTTGGGATCGGGAATCAACCCCCCCCGGTCTGTGCCCAAACCGATGGCATAAACCCGTACGCCTTCACGGATCAGCCGGGGAAGCCGTTCCTTCCAACCGTTTCCGTGGTCTTCCCCATCGCTGAGGACCAGAAGAATCCGGCGAGCCGCATCGCTCTGGGAAAACGCATCGCAAGCCTCCTCCAGGAAGGCCGAGAAATCGGTCCCCGCTTCCGGAAGACTGGCGGAACCGAGCTCGCCCAGTAGCTCCTCGAGGGCCCTGTAGTCCGTAGTCAGAGGCACGGCGAGTTGCGCCGAGTTGGAAAAGACCAAGAGGCCGATCCGCTGGCCGGCAGCTTCCTGGAGAAAGGTTCGAATCAAGAGCTTGGCGCGATCGAGGCGAGAGGGAGTCAGATCGGGGGTGGTCATGCTCCGGGAGAGGTCCAAGGCAAGGATCACGTCGCTCGACGGGCGAAGGAGTTGCCGAGGGCTCTGGCCCCACTGCGGTCCAGCGAGCGCCAGGATCGACAGGAGGCCGGAGAGGATCAGGAGCCAAGGCCGCCGGCGGAAAACGCGCGGGCCGCTCCGGATGGCCCAGCGCCCCTCCTCGGGAACCAGACGGAGAAAGGATTTCCCCTTCGGGGCGGGCGCCTTCGACCGCCAGAGCAGAAATGCGGCCGTGGCCAAGAGCGGAACTCCCAGAATGAGCCAGGAAGGAGAACGCCAGGTCATAGCCGGTAAAAAGGCCCTACTGCTTTTCGGAAGACGCGGCGTCTTCCACGGACGGCCGGCTCGCCTGCGAGCGCAGGAGCTGCCATCGCTTCAGACGGTCGGCGATCTCCCTTTCCGCCCCCCGATCCGTGGGTTGGTAGAAGCTGCCGGGAGCAACGCCATAGCCTTGCGGAGAGATCGCCTCGGGATAGTCGTGGCTGTACTGATAACCGATCCCGCGTCCCATTCGGGCCGCGCCCGCGTAGTGGGCATCGCGGAGGGCGACCGGAACAGGAACGGTCTCTCCGCGTTCCACCGTCTCGATCGCCCGATTGATGGCCGCGTAGGCAGCGTTGCTCTTCGGGGAGGTGGCCAAGTAGACGGTCGCCTCGGCCAACGGGATCCGGCCTTCGGGCATCCCGATCTGCTCGACTGCCTGAGAGGCGGCAACGGCGAGCGAGAGGGCCGAGGGATCGGCGAGTCCGATGTCTTCCGATGCCAAGATGACGAGCCGCCGGGCAAGGAATCGCGGATCCTCGCCGGCAACCAGCATCTTCGCCAGCCAGTACAGGCTCGAGTCCGGATCTCCCCCGCGAACCGCTTTGATGAACGCCGAAATCGTATCGTAGTGCTCGTCCTCGTCCCGATCGTAGCGAGGCATCTTCCGCCGGCACGAAGCTTCGGCGGTCGCCAAGTCGATTTCGATGATCCCATCCGGGGAAGGCGGGGTCGTGAGAACGGCCACCTCCACGGTATTGAGGAGACGCCGCGCATCCCCTTCGGCGGTCGCAACAAAGTGTTTGCGGGCCATGGGATCCAAACGGCAGCGAAACCGGCCCAGGCCGCGCTCGGGATCTTCCAGGGCTCGGGAGAGGAGGCGGTCCAAATGGGCTGGCGCAAGGGGAGCAAACTCGAAGACCTGGGACCGCGAAAGAAGGGGTGCCGTCAGCGCAAAGCACGGGTTGTGCGTCGTCGCACCGATCAGCCGGATCACCCCCTCTTCTACTCCGGAAAGCAGCGCGTCCTGCTGCGCCCGATTGAACCGATGGATCTCGTCGAGAAATACCACGGTCGGCTCGCCCCGCCGGGAAGAATGGAGGGAGGCGCGTTCCAGGATCTTGCGAAGCTCCGGAACGCCGGAATCCGCGGCGTTGAGTCGCGCAAATGGCCGCTTGGTTGCGGACGCGACAGCCTCGGCAAAGGAGGTCTTGCCGCTACCCGGCGGTCCAAAGAGGATTACGGAACCGAGCCGGTCGGCATCGACGAGCCTACGCAGCGGCTTCCCGGGAGCGAGCAGGGCCTCTTGCCCCACGATCTCTTCCAAGGCGCGCGGACGAAGCCGGGTCGCCAACGGGATGGTTTTCGAATCACGCGGAAAGGAATCGCTCGCGGTTGGGAAGAGTTCGTCCACTCCTCGATGATACCCCAAGTCGGCGCGTGCCACAAAGGCCGCGCCTTCCTGCCGTCTGCGTGGGAGCGACTCCAGGGAGCGGCTATCGTCCGATGACTCCCAGCTCGACCCGGCGATTCCGGACATAGGCCGCCTCGCTGTGCCCGGAGGAGACCGGTCGATCCTTTCCGTAACTGATTGTATGAAGCCGCTGGGGCGAGATGCCAAGGCCGATGAGATATTCGCGGACCGCGAGCGCCCTGCGCTCTCCGAGTCCGCGATTGTATTCCTCCGTGCCCCGCTCGTCGCAATGGCCCGCCAAAAGAAGGGAGCTCTCGGGGTTGTCGGTCATCCACTGCGCCACCTTCTCCAGCTTGCCTCTTTCTCCGTTCGGGATCGCCGAGCTGTCGAACGCAAAATAGACGGTCTCGGCGTGAAGTGGGGCATAGTTAACATCGGTCTCGGGATTGAAGTCTCCACGGCTTGGCAGGGGGGAAGTGGTGAGAGATTCCTCTTCCGGAGCCGAGACGCCCCCACTTTTCTTTGGGCCAGCGCAACCAGAGGCACCCACGAGAAGAGTCAGGAGGAGAAAAAGCTCGGGAGAGTCGATCGTGGGGAGAAAACGGCGAAGAAGGGGGGATGACTTCATCTTGGTTCAGGGTGAGGCAGAGGGTTCGGAGCAACGAGAAAGACCGTTCGGAAGAGCCACGATCTGCTTGGTGACCGAATCCATGAGGTAGAGGGAGCCGCTATGCGCAAACACCAGGTGGCGGGAGTTTCTCGTCCAGGACGGGTCTTCGCCCCCCCCGCTGCTCAGCAGCGTCGCCGTCGCGGAAGAGAGCTCATAGACGCCGACTTGAAATTCCCCGGCAATCCGGGCGACATAGGCGATTCTCTTTCCGTCCGGAGACCAATCGGGCTCCGAGCTGTAGGCATTCCCAGTCAGCAGGCGGCGAGCCGTTCCCCCCTGGGCCGAAATCACGAATAGCTGGACGCTCCCTCGTTCGTCCGAGGTGTAGACGATCTCCTTTCCGTCGGGAGACCAGCTCGGCGAGGTATTGGTCGCCCGGTTATGCGTCAGTCGGCGGGGAATTCCCCCTTCGACGGGCATAAGATAGATTTCCGGGTTTCCGTCCTTGCTGAGCGTGAGCGCCAGGGTCAGATCGTCGGGCGAAAAAGCCGCACCCGAATTGATGCCGGGGAAAAAGGCCACTCGGCTGCGCGTCCGTTTGCCGAGCTTCACGATAAATACATCCGGGTAGCCGCTTCGGTAGGAGGTGTAGGCCAAAAGGGCGCCGTCGCGGCTCCAACGAGGATGGGCGCTGATGGACCGATCCGCGGTAAGGCGCTGAACATTCGCTCCATCGATGTCCATGATATAAAGCTCCTTGAAACCCGTGTCCTGCGAAATGAACGCGATGCGGCTGGTTGCAAAGCCGGAGACGCCCGTCGCCTGCTGGGTGATCATGTCGGCAAACTGATGCGCAATCGTGCGCAGATCGCCGGCGAAGGTCCGTTCCATCGGTGCCCCTTTCTGGAGTCGATCGACAAGACGGCCGGTCAGCGACCCGCTGCCCACCGTGGCGGTGGCTTCGAAGCGCTCCGGCCCGCCAGAAGCCACCTGAATGAGAAGGGTCCGGGCTAGATCGGCGCTCACGATGGCATGAGCCTTGGCCGATTCGGGTCCGGTGAAGGGCAGGAGTGCCACCCCCACCTTGCCACCGGTCACCTCCACTTGACTCCAGCATGGAGGTAGAGGCAACGCCAGGAGCACCAACAAAACCCCAAGCACCGCTCTCGATCTCCCGGAACCAATCCAATCAATGCACCATGCGGAAGGTGACCGTGACGATTTCGGGCACATCGGAAGGACGAGGCTCCCCCACCGTGTCGACCTGATGGGCCGCTGCCAGGACGGTGCGGTCAAACTCCTCATTGGCGGATGGGCTGAGGAGCACAGGTTTAGAGATGCGGCCATCCTTGGCAACGAAAATCTGGACCCTTGCGACAAGGTTTTGATTCGAGAGGCCCAAAGGTTGATCCCAGGCCGCGTAAAGACGATCGCGAATGAGGGAGTAGTACCAGCCAGGCCCGAGCGAGGAAGAATTCGAGGCTGATTCCCCGGCTGCCTCTCCGTTGCCGGGTGGGCTCGTCTGCGAAGAGACGGTTTGGGGCGAAGGTCGGGCGCGGCGGGGGGCAGCCGCAGGGAGAGCGCGCGTGACTTCCTGCAGGTTGGGCCGAATAAGAGGTTTCCTGGGCGGCTCGCCATGCTTTTTTGCCGCCGGAGCGGGCGGAGGCTTCATCGCCGCACCAGGAAGCTTCCCCACCGGGGAAGCCTCTTTCGGGGTCGGCGCCGCTCCAGATGTCGAATAGGGCGGAGGCTTTCCCGGAACCGCATGACTCCGCAGGGGCGGACCCGCGCCCACCCCCGTTCTTCCCACGGAGACGGGGGAAAAAAAGGAGAGTGCGGACGAGCGGTTCGACATGAATTTGGCGAGCAGAACGCAAAGCAGCAGCGCCAGGAGGTGGCCGGCGGCCACCAGAGGGTAGGTTCGCCGGAAGGAACGGATCGGAAATGATTCTCCCTGCGGCAGGGATGGCTCACGAGAGATCGAGTCGCGCGGCACGGCTCCCTATTCTGAGCGGGGAAGGAGCGCCGCGTCAAGGAGCAGGAGGAGAGCGTTCCGGCTGCCCATCCGAATGCACGAGAGCCACTTGAGGAACTCCACCGGTTTGCAGCGCATCGAAGACAGCCACCAGCTCCTGGTAGCGAAGATCGCGGTCGGCGTAGACCGCGACCGCCAGATCCGGATGAGCGTGAAGAGCTTCTGCGATCTTGACAGGGAGCTGCGCGCTCGTGATCCGCTGCTGATTCCAATAGAGCGCTCCGGATCGGGCGACCGTAAGGGTCTGCACAAAGCGGGGATCGGGAGGATGGCGATTGGCGGCCGCTTGCGGCAGCGCGACGTCGATGCCGCTTTCCAGGAGTGGTGTCGTGATCAAAAAAATCACCAAAAGCGTAAAGGCAAAATCGAGCATCGGAGTCACGTTCAGCTCCGCAAACCCGCGCGTCGAAGATCGCTCGGAAAAGCGTTTCATCATTCCGGTTCCAGGAATCTGCTCTCGATTTCGCTCTGCAGTTCGGCAGCAAAATTTTCCATGCGAATGACCTGCGAACGAATGGTCGCAATCAGGAAATTGTAGGCGAAAAGCGCGGGAATCGCCACCAGAAGCCCGGTAACCGTACAGATCAGAGAGCCAGAGACTCCCGGTGCCATCGCGGCAAGGGACGCCTTGCCGACAACGGCAATGTCGCTGAATGCATCCATGACCCCCCAAACCGTTCCCAAAAGGCCGAGAAAAGGGGCTCCAGAGGCGGCGGTCGCCAAAAGCACCATCTGCTCCTCCAAGTAGAGGCCCTGCGTGCCCAGCTCGCGCTCGATCGCTCCCTCGACCGCCTTCATTGCCGGCGGTTTCACCAGGATCTCGGGAAGCAGAGTTTCCAAGGAGGATTCCCCCGTAACGGAGAGAGCATGCGCCTGGTGCAGCAGCTCGCGAAAGGCCGCCGAGTAGACGGCGTGCTCAGGAGAACCAGGAAACCGCTCCCGGTTGACATACGGAAGATACCACGCATCGGTACGCAGCCTCTGGAGGAAGCGCCGGGTCTGGCGGCGTGCGTAACGGAGTTGGCCCAGCTTGACAAAGATCACCGTCCAGCTCAGCGAAGATGCCAGGAGCAGCAGGAAGAGGATCAACTTGCTCGCCAGCGTCGCCTTCTCAAAGGCGTAAACCAGACCCGCGGCGGCAAAATAGTTGACCAAGGCAAGGCTTTCCATAATCTGGAAGGAGCATGCGCGTTTGGGGCTACGCCGTCAAACGGACCGAGCATGCGGACCGCGTCACTCATGGCAGGACGGCAATTTCCGCAACAACGCCTCATCTACGCTCGCGCGTCGGCCTCGCGCGAGGACGGATCTCATTCGGGCGCCGACCGCTCGACCGAGCCTATCCTCCACGATGCGGAGGGCAGGCCAATGCCTTAGGTCGCTAACGGGAAGGATCCAGTTCACTTGCAAAGCGGCGACTCCTGTTTGCGGCGGTCTCGTTTCCGGATTTGCTCTGCACCGTCGCTCTCCGCGCCCTGCCGTTGGCTTCTCCTCGTGGAAGAGGGAACGATCCGCAGAAGTTGGGAGGAACGCTACCGGGTTCTCCTACAGCGTCTTGTGCGGGTGCGCGAGCGCATCCGCACGTTTCTTTCTGATGAGCGCCGCCAGTTCCGTTCCTGGATCGAAAAGCACTTTCCCGCATTGGCGCGCGAAATCGAGCAGGCGGAAGGGTCTCTGCACGAGCTCAGGCAGCTCGTCTTCGAAGTCGAGTCGATGAGCTGGCTTAAAGGGCAAGGACTCGCCCTGTCCTATCGCAAGGTGTCGGCGAAGCGCTCCTCTCGCCCAGCGGCAGAGAAGCCCGATCGCAAGAGAGGCCCGGGAGAGGAGCCTCTCGATTCGGGGCTCCGGGAGAGCGTGGAGATCGGAGAAACGAGGAGGCGGCTGAAAAAGGCTTACCGAATCCTGGCCAGAAGGCTCCACCCCGACGTGAACGGGGGCGGAGACGGGAAGCGCATGGAGCGGTGGAGGGCCGTCCAACTCGCCTATCAAGCGGGAGATTTGGATCTCTTGGAATCCTTTTGCCTGCAGGACGACGGCACCCTCGGCCAGGGGGAGTCGCTTTCCTGGCTGACCGGGAGAGTATCCCGGACGGAGAAGACATTGGCGCGCGCCCTTCGCGAGCTCCAGAGCTACCGCAGGGATCCGGCGTGGGGCTGTGGACGGGGCGGCTGGGAATCGACGGTGGGACCCAAGGTCGAGGCTTGGCTTCGAGCGAGGCTCGCCGAGATACGGAAGGAGACGCGCGAGCTCAAGAGTCGAACCCGGCAATGGCAGCGGGAGTCGGAGCGGATGCTCCGCGCGGAGCAAGATCGTGAACGACCAAGGGTTTCGGACGTCCGCTGACGAGGGAGCTCCCTCGCCTGCCGCGGCCCAGTCGCGACAGAACGAGAAAAAGCGGCTTCGGATCGCCGTGCTGCTGGCTTCGCTCTGGTCGATTCTTCTGGCGATCTTTGCCTATGAAGGATTCTTGTCAGACTGGGAGGAAAGAATTGCCCGCTGGGAAGATCTCATTCCTTCCGAGTCCAAGAGCGTCCATTTCGCTCTCATTGCCATCGACCACATTCCGGCGGACCGGCCCTGGCCCTGGCCCCGGCTCGAATACGCCCTCTGCCTTCGCGGGCTGCTTGCGCAGCTGCCCCAGAGCGTCGTCTTCGAGGTCCTCCTCAGCGAGAACGGGCCGAAGATGAGTTCCTTCGACCAGACGTTCGCCTCTCTGGTCCGACGCATGGATCGCGTCTGTTTCGCGGCAGATGCCCTGCTGGGCGACCGCCAGGGGGACCCACTCCCACCCGACGCGGCCCGACTGCCCGGCTCGCCGGGGCTCGAGCGGCTGACGGAGTATCGATCCGTCATCTGGCCAGGAGCGACATTCGCCAGAGACTGCCCGGTTGGATTGGCTAACCTCGAGATCGGTTCGGGGGAAGTCCGCTCGCTACCCCTGGTATTCCGAGTCAGGGATGCCCTCGTCCCCTCCCTCCCCCTGCAGGCGTCCGCCGTCTTCCTCGGAGCGGATTTGCGGCAGGCGACCGTCCGTCTGGGCCACGCCATCATTCTTCGCGACCGACGGGGGAAGCGAATCCGCACGATCCCGATCGATGCCGACGGGCGGATCGCCCTACGCTATCGCCTGTCTCCCAAAACCATCCCCCGCGTCGACTACGACAGCTACTTGGTCTACGCCAATCAGGCGATCCATGGTCAGTTGAGCGGCGATGAGCTTCCCCCGCTTCGCGGCCGACAGGTCTGGATCGGAGTAACGGATGGGGAGATCGTCCCGAAGCTCTCTACTCCGGTTGGCAAGATGACACCGGTGGAGCTCCAGATGCAAATCACCCGGCAGATCGTCGACGGAGAGTTCATCCGTCCTCTGCCCTGGCTTCTCACGGCGGCGGCGACCTTTGTCCTCTGTCTTTGGGGTGCGCGGCTTTTCGTCCGGCTGCCTGCGTTTGGCGCGGTGCCGATCATTGGAGTCCTCTTCGCCGGTACGGTCGTCGTTTCCATCGTCACCTTTTTCTTCGTCGGCTTAGCACTTCCCCTCGTCACTCTTTTCCTCTCCGCCTTCGGCGCCGTAATCTGCGGTACGGCCGCGCGTCTCTGGAATTTTACTCCGTTGCGACAGAAAGAGGCGTTCGAGCCCCCGGCAATCGTGGTGGAAGTCGCTTCTGCTACGGAGCCTCCCGTCCATGCATCCGACCCGATCGAGGTCAAGCCGGTCTGGTCCCCCTCTGAGCCTCCCGAAAAACCCACTCCTCCTCCCTCTTCCTCCTTGACGCGCCTGCAAGGCGCCTTGCGGCGCCTCGAAGAGCGGAGGCGGCGGGGAGGTCCGACCGAAAGAAATGGCCTCCCTGGGGAGAGATGAGCGAGCGACTCCTCCCATCTTCTGGCAAGCGGAGGTAACCAACCAAAATGGCTCCATGAGATGACCCGGCGCGGCTCTTGCCTTGCGGCGGGAGGGAGAGCATGGCAGGGAAGCGACAGGAGAAATGGAATCGCATGAATGATCTTCCCGAGATCTTCGACGTCGTGGATCTCAACGATCGCGTCGTGGATCAGCAGCCGCGCTCCTTGGTGCACCGTCTCGGCCTACGCCACCGCGCCGTTCACACCCTCCTGTTCAACACGCATGGAGAGCTTTTTTTGCAAAAGCGTTCTCATTCGAAGGATCTCAACCCCGGGCTTTGGGATTCCTCCTGCAGCGGGCACCTCCACGCGGGAGAAGCGTACGAAAAGGCCGCCTGGAGAGAGCTGACCGAGGAGCTCGGCCTTGCCGAGCCGATTCCCCTTCGGCCGGTCGGCAAGCTCGCCGCCGGGCAGGAGACCGGAAACGAGTTCATCTGGGTCTACCAGGGACAATGCGATGGGCCCTTCGTCCTGGATCCGGAAGAGATCTCCGAGGGCCGCTTCCTCGCGATCACGGCGCTCGAAGAGGAGCTGCAGGCGGCTCCGGGACGTTTCTCTCCGGCATTCGTCCACCTGTGGAGCCGACTACGACATCGATTTCTCCTTCGCGAAGCAAGGTAGGACCTGTTCGGCCGCGTCGCACGCAGACCCGCCCGGCGCGGCTTTGCCACCTGCTCTCCGCACTTTCCCTTTTTTCCGGATTGGGAGCCTGCGCCCCGCTCCGTCTTCAATCCCCCGAGCCCCTCCTCTTCGATGTCGACCTCGATACGGAGATCCGGAGCCCGCCGCTGCAATCCGGAACGGCGACGTCCGTCGGTGACCTGCAGCAGCGAAGGCGGATGCGCATGGGCGAGGTGCAAGCGTTAAAGAATGCCCGCGTCATCGGAGAGACGAGAAACGGCTACCTCCAAATCGTCACCGAACCGAAGGATGCGGGCTATCGTTCCTATGTCCATCGGATCGTCGAGGCGGAGAATCGATCTCGCTATCTCCTCTACGCACACGAGGCGAAAAAGATTGGAGAAAGCCTTTCTGGGGTGGAGATACTCTACGGGAAGCGGTGGAGAGACGATGCTTTCCCCGGAGAACTCGTCCAGAAGCCGGATGGAAGCTGGAGCCAGAAAGAGGAGCCGGGAGAGGGGAGGAGCCGGTGAGCCGGCCGGGGGATCACCGCAAGGCCGGGGGAGCCTGAATGTTCGGATCCTCCACGTTTACCGGGGAGGTAGAGTCCGGGACCCGCACTCGATGGGAGGGAGCGCCAGGGTGCTCCGGAGGTGCTGCGGCTGGACCGATCGGTTCTACCCGTTCGGGAACGAAGACCGCGAGAAACTCGTCGGTATGAGGATCATAGGCGGTAAAGGGAGCAAGATAGCCACGGAGACGATACTCGACATCGTTGTCGGCCGTCCGCTTTTTATTGAGTAGCCGCCAGGGAGCCACTACGCCTCCAGGAGTCTCCTCCAACACGACCCACTTGGCCGCAGACCAGGGCTCATTGGCCCGCCTCACCCAACCCCACCCGCTCCCATCCTTGTCGAATGACCGGTGTCCGATAAACTCCTCGACCTGGATGCCTGGCGGGGGAATGAATGGCTCCGGGGCTTGCTGCGGGGGCGCCAAAGCAGGCTGAGCGGGGGCAACAGGCGGCTCCGCAGCCGCCACAGACGGAGCCCCGTTGGGACTCGCTGCGGGAAGCGACGAGCCCTCTGGCGAGGCCAGCTCCTCGCCATGGACGGAGACAAGGACACAGAGGCAGCAGGCCAAGCTCGCCGCCGCGGAAAGCTTGCAAGACCTGCCGGCTATTGCGTCCACTTCGCCCCCTTGGAGAGATAGGGGAGGCTGGCGGTGGCATAGTCCGTTCGTCCGACAGCGCCGACCATGGGAACCCCGAGCCGGCGCTTCCACCATTGCGCGAAATCCTCCCCGGAATGGCAGCCCCAGCTCTTGACTACGGCCCGCCGGAGAAACGCCTTCCGTTCGATCTGACGCAAATCCTTTTCATGGAGGCACTCCTTCGACATGTTGTCAAAGTAGGTGCTATAGTCGAACATCAGGCAGGCTCGATTCGAATGCCCGAAGTAATCGAAGCCGCCGATGGGCATGACCTTCCGATCATGTCCCGCGTTGAGATAGTTGATCAGCTGTTCGGTGGTATCGAACCAGAGCAGAGGGATCTTCAGCGCATTTGCCTGGCTAACGATATCAGAAAGGATGTCGAGCTTCTCCTCCCGACCGCGAGAGGCATAGGCGGGTCGATAGACGAGCCACGTAAGCGTGATGCCAGGCTTCCCGTCCGCTTGTAGCTCCAGTTGCTCGAGTCGGGCGACAGCGGCGCGGATGAAGTTGCCCCAGTACTTGTCATGAGAATCGGCTTTGCCGTGCTCGAAAAATCGAAGTGCGGGACCGCCGCTGATCACGATCCACTCCTGCTGTGCGCAATCGCGCGCCGATAGCCGCAGAGGCCCGCCCATCCATAATAGGAGCGCCGGCAGAAGTGCCAAGCTCAGCCGGCGGCCTCCACGGCTCCGCCGCCGCCGGCGAAGGGCCGTAGAGAAAGAGTCAACCATCGCCGGGCTTCGCCTCAGGGGATGCGGCTTCGAAAAGCTCGGCGGGGATGAGATGGCCGAGCTTGTCCACTTTCGCTTGCAGGTAGCGCCAGTTGTAATGATTCGGCTCCCCATGGAGAGGGATGCGCTCCACAATTTCCAGGCCATAGCCTTCGATCCCGATCCGCTTCACGGGATTGTTCGTCAAGAGGAGCAGGCGATGAACCCCCAACGCGCGGAGAATCTGGCAGCCGATCCCGTAATCCCGGTTGTCCGGGGCGAAAGCCAGGGCTGCATTCGCTTCCACCGTATCGAGCCCTGCCTCCTGCAGCTTGTAGCTCTTCAGCTTGTTCAGCAGACCGATGCCCCTGCCTTCTTGGCGCAGATAGAGAAGGATACCCTTGCCCTGCCGCTCAATCCGCGACAAGGCGAGGGCGAGCTGTTCTCCGCAATCGCAGCGCAACGAGTGAAAGACATCTCCCGTAAGACACTGAGAGTGGACGCGAGTCAGCACGGGCTCCTCCGGAGACCAGCTTCCCTTCGTGAGCGCCAACTGCTCATCCCCGGTCAGGACGTCGCGAAAGGCGGTCAGAGCAAACTCGCCGAAGACGGTCGGCAGAGAGACGGTGACAACCTTCTCCACCAGGGACTCGGTTCGCAGCCGATAAGCGATCAAATCTTTGATCGTCACGATCTTGAGATGAAACTCGGAAGCCACGCGCTGGAGATCCGGCACTCGCGCCATCGTCCCGTCGGAGTTCAAAATTTCCACCAGCACTCCCGCCGGGAAGAGTCCGGCCAAGCGCATAAGATCGACCGCCGCCTCGGTGTGGCCGGCGCGCCGAAGCACTCCTCCCTCGGCCGCACGGAGAGGAAAGATATGGCCCGGGCGGCAAAAATGGGCCGGCGCGGCATGGAAATCCGCCAGGGCCCGAACCGTCTTGGCACGGTCCGCCGCCGAAATCCCGGTGCTGGTACCGATCGTATAATCGACCGAAACCGTAAAGGGGGTTCCCTGGAGGGCCGTATTCTGCTGTGGGGAGACCATCCAAGGAAGCTTGAGATCGTCCGCTCGCTCCGGAGTGATGGGAACGCAAATCAGCCCCCGGCCGTGTTGCGCCATGAAGTTGATCGTCTCCGGCGTGCACAGCTCCGCCGACGCGATGAAGTCTCCCTCGTTCTCCCGATCCTCGTTGTCGACGACGATCACGAGCTTGCCCCGGCGGAGATCCTCAAACGCTTCTTCGATCGAGGAAAAGGAGGAATGGGTCATGGGAGAAGGGAGATCCTGCGCTCCGCCCGCGATCCGGGAGCGCGCAACCGGGAGGCCGGTCGCAGGAGACGAAGACCGGAAGACCTGAAGCGGACGGCGGAAGCAGAGCCCATGGCAAGAAGCCTCTCTCTTTTTGAGAGATTGCGTACTATATAGCGGAAGATTATTCTCGGGGCAAATCGATGCGCGCTCTTTTCCTTCCTTGGGCCTGTTTTTTCTCGCTATGGGTCGCATTTCCTACCCTTGGGGAAGCCCAAGCCACCTGGGAGCGGGGTTTTGCGGAGATCGCCGTGCAGGATCATGGAAGGAAGAAGCCCCTGACGAGCTTTGCCGGCGAAAGCTGTCTGCTGCTCTCCGGCAAGCAGAGCGTCGTTCTACCAGACCGGGGGGGAAAGATGGGTGCGCTCCCCTTGCTGCTCTCGCTCTGGCTCTCTCCCGAGGGATGGGAAAAGGAGCCCATCCTGCTGGTCGGCGAGCCGATCCTGCGCGATGCCCTCGGTCTTCCGCCCTCTCGCACGCGCTACTCCTACGAGGAATTGCAACGCAACCAAGGATTGCGGGCACTTGTTCTCCGCCTCGGCGCCCGGGGAATGGCGGCGGAGGAGGACTCGTCCAAGGCGCAGCTGGAGCGGGCGGTGCGCGGCCTGACGGAACGCATGGACCTTTTCTCCCGCATCGTTTCCGGTCACGCTTTGCGGATCATTCCGGAGCCGCCGGGGGGAGAGGGGGGTTGGCTTTCCCTCCCGGAAGCGAGAGCGGTCTATCCCGCCGAGGTGACGGCAAAGCTCGACGCGGCTTGGGAAGCGATGCGGGCGGCCTTCCTTGCGGGCAAGAGCGCGGAGGCCGGCGCCGCCGCATCCCGTCTTGGCGAGGAGATCAGGAGCCTCGATCCCTCCCGCTATCCGGACGCCTCGAAGCTACGTTTCGAGGAAGCCTACCACGAGCTTGAGCCCTGGCGGTGGGCGTGGATCTGTTATGCGGCGTCGGCGATCTGCCTCGCCCTGACCAGCGCATGGGGTCGTCGGCTCGGCTACGGCATCGGATGGGGCTTGGCCTTGACCGGCTTTCTCTTCCAAGTCTACGGCTTCTACTGCCGGGTCGTATTGGCCGGGCGGCCTCCGGTGACGAACATGTACGAGTCGGTGATCTGGGTCGCCTTCGGGGTCGTCCTCTTTGCGCTCCTGCTCGAAGCGGTCTACCGCTCTCGATATCTCCTGCTGGCGGCAATGCCGATTGCGGTCCTCTGTCTCCTCTTCGTCCAGACTCAACCCTTGATTTTCGATCCCTCTCTCCAGCCCCTGGTACCGGTCCTCCGGAACAACTTTTGGCTGACCGTGCATGTTCTGAGCGTGACGTTGAGCTACGCCGCCTTCGGCTTGGCTCTCGGGTTGGGCGACCTCTATCTGTGGAGATGGTTGCGGCGAGGTGCCGGCGCGGATGGAGGTGAGCGGATTCTTACGCAATACATCTACCGTTGCCTGCAGATCGGCGTCTTCTTCCTCGCATCCGGGGTCGTGCTCGGGGCGGTCTGGGCCAATTACTCCTGGGGACGATTTTGGGATTGGGATCCGAAGGAAACCTGGGCTCTGGTGGCCCTTCTCTGCTATTTGGCTCTGCTTCATGGCCGGCTCGCCGGCTGGTGGGGTGAGCTGGGCCTCGCCGTCGGCGCGGTGGTCTGCTTTTTGAGCGTCCTCATGGCTTGGTATGGAGTGAACTTTGTGCTGGGCAAGGGATTGCACAGCTATGGCTTTGGCAGCGGAGCGATCGGTCCCGTAGCAGCCTTCGCACTCGCGGAGCTACTCTTCGTCTGCTGGTGTGGCTGGGTTTGGCGGAAGCGCCGAGCCGGGGAGAGAGGTCCGGCTCTTCCTCTCTCGGCTTCGGGCATCGGCCGCTCCTGATCCCGCCTTCCCTCATCGGAGCCGGCCGGCGGCTACGAGGGCTCTCCGCTCCATTGCCGTCGCCATCTCTCGATTTCGGCCTGAACGAAGCTCGGGCGGGATGAGCCCTCGGTCTGCCTCCGGGTAATCGCCTCTCGTGGATTCCAAAGCCGGGACCATTCTCCGGGAAGATCGGGGTGGAGAGGGGCGACTTCCTCGGACGAGAGCTCGGAGAGGCTAACCCTTTGGGCTTCGGCGCGCACAACCAAGCGGCCGACCGCATGGTGGGCCTCGCGAAAAGCGATCCCGTGGTTGACGAGCCAATCGACCAGGTCGGTGGCAAGCAGTGCGGGATCGGAAGCAGCCTGCTCACACCGGTCTCGATGCACGACAATCCCGGGAATCAATGCCGCCAGGATCTGCAGACAGCCCAAAATGGTGTCGGCGCTATCGAAAAGGGGCTCCTTGTCCTCTTGGAGGTCGCGATTGTAGCTGAGTGGAAGTCCCTTGAGCAGAACGAGTAGAGAGATAAGGTTGCCGGAGAGCCGGGCGGCCTTCCCGCGGACCAGCTCCAGCGAGTCCGGATTCCGTTTTTGGGGCATCAAGCTCGACCCGGTGGTAAACGCTTCCGGAAGCGACACGAATCCGAACTCGCTGGTCGACCAGAGGATCAAGTCTTCCGCGAGCCGAGAAAGATGGGTTCCCAGCAGGGCGAGAGCAGCGAGGTACTCGACGACAAAATCGCGATCGCTCACCGCGTCCATGGAGTTGCGAGCGACTTGAGAAAAGTGGAGCAGCTCCGCCACCCGTTGGCGATGGAGAGGAAGAGTGCTCCCGGCGAGGGCGCCGCTCCCGAGGGGAAGAACGTCCACCCTTCGCCGGGCGTCGGTCAGGCGCTCCGAGTCGCGGGAGAGCATCTCGACGTAGGCGAGCAGATGGTGAGCGAGGAGAACGGGCTGCGCACGCTGCAGGTGGGTGTACCCCGGGATAAGGACGTCGGAATCTCTCTCCGCCCAATCGATGAGAACCTGCTGGACGGCGCGGATCGCCTTGCGGTCCGCATCAATCTCTTCCCTGAGCCAGAGCCGCAAGCCCGTGACGACCTGATCGTTCCGACTCCGGCCCGTGTGCAGCTTTGCTCCGGCGGGAGTGCGCGCACTCAGGGCGCGTTCGATATTCATGTGGAGATCTTCCCAGTCGGTCGACCAAGGGAAGGTTCCCCGCGCGATCTCCTCCTCGATCTCCCGCAGCCCGTGCACGATCTCCTCCCGCTCCTGGATACTGAGCAGCCCGACTTCGCACAGCATGGTCGCATGGGCGATGCTCCCAAGAATATCTTGCCGATAGAGGCGCCGATCGAAGCTCACCGATTCGGAAAAGCGCTTGAGAAGGGCGTCGGGCGCCTCTTGAAAGCGCCCCCCCCAGGCTGAGGTCGAGGGATTCATAAAGGACAAGCGCGCGCTCTTCTGCGGGCAGCCGGCGGAGCGGGAGCCGCGGCGCTACGGAGCTCTTCCGCCTCTGCGCCGGAAAGGAGGCGGTATTGGCCGACGGGGAGCGAGCCGAGGACGAGCGGGCCGTAGGCTACGCGCACCAGCCGAGTTACTGAATATCCCAGGGAATGAAACATGAGCCGGATTTGGCGCTTGATCCCTTGATGGAGCACGACCTGGACACGCCGCGCTCCAAGGATCTGGAAGGAGTCGATCGCGGCGGTTCGGCCTTCAATACGGCATCCGCGAAGGAGCGTAGCGATCTTGGCGCTATCGAGAGGATGGTCGCATTCCACCTCATAAAGCTTGGGAACCTTATGGCGCGGATGCGCCAACCGCTCAATGAGGAGACCGTCGCTTGTGAAGAGCAAAAGCCCTTCGCTCTCCCGATCGAGACGACCGATGTAACGGAGATTTCTCCAGCGGGGAGGCAGGAGGTCATAGACGGTTTTGCGTCCTCGGGGATCGAAGGAGGTGCAGAGAAAACCTCTCGGCTTATGAAGGAGCACCGTCAGGGCGGAGGATGGACGGACCGGTCGACCATCGAGGGCGACAGCATCCTCTGTCGAGACTTGGATCGCGAGGCGATCCTGGACGTGGCCGTTGACGGTCACCCTGCCATCGAGGATGAGCCGTTCTACTCCCCGCCGTGATCCGAGGCCGCAGCGCGCTAGGTATTGATTGAGGCGCACGAGAGTGCCAGATGCTTGAGGGAGATTGCGCCATCCTTTCGGACGGCATGCCAGCCGCCAGCAAGGGGATATTCCTTTCCGTTCCGCTCGCCGCAAGCCAGGCCACGGACCGACTCGACATCCGCAAGGGAAATGTCGGGAACGCCTCGCCGACGAAGCCAAAGGTGGACCACTCGTCGCTGTCGGCCGAGGGGAGCATGGCCCAGGTCTGCAATGGAAAGGCTGTTTCCTTCCGCCTCCTTGCGAACCAGCTCGGTCATCCACTCCTCTTCCGCAATGCGGATACGGCAGAAGCGGAGCAGAGACCGTCGGACATGGGGCGAAAAGCGCTCTTCCAGAAAGGGCAGCAGTTCGTGCCGAATCCGGTTCCGAAGATAGCGTCGGTCGTCGTTCGAGCGATCTTCCCGCCAGTGCAAACCCCGAACGCGCGCATGCTCCCGGACCTGGCTCCGATCGAGCCAGAGAAAGGGGCGGTGAAGACGCAGTCCGGCGCGCACCTCGCTCTCCCGCATGCCCCGCGCGTGGGAGCCGCTGCCGCGCAGCAGCTGCAGGAGAAGCGTTTCCACTTGGTCCTCCGCGTGGTGTCCCAAGGCCAGATCAGAACAGCCCGTCGTGCGGGCAGCGCGTGCGAAAAACTCGTACCGCCGGTTCCGTGCCGCCCCTTCCGACTTGATCCCAGGCGAGCCGCCCTTCTCTTCCAAAAAGGGGAGGCCATACGATGCCGCAAGCTGCCCGACGAAGGCGGCATCCTCCCGACTGTCGGAGCGCCAACCATGATCATAATGAACCACGGTCGGATGCTTGCCGCAGAGAACCAGAGCATCGAGCAGAACGCACGAATCGAGCCCCCCCGAGACCGCAGCCAGGAGCTGGACCGGAAGGTTCTCCACCGCCGAGCATGTTGCATCAAGAGCTGGAGCGGGAACGAGGGCCGCATTCACGGTAGCAGGGAGAAGCATAGGGAGTCTCACGCAGCGATGCAAGGGCTCGGGTCCGGGCAGCTTGCCTGCAAGAAGCCGATTAGCGCGGCGGTGGGGACTCCTCGCCGAGGGAGAGAAGATAGGAGTAGGGATAGATGCCGGTTGCGTGCCCATCGGCCCAGACGATCTGGAGTGCATAGCCTCCGACCACTTGGAGGGACCGCACGACGAAGCTCTCCGCAGAGTAGTCCTTCTTCTTGGGAGAATAGGTCGTCGTTGCCGTGCTCTCGCCCTGGCAGAGCGCACAAGGGCAGTTGCGGCGGAGGGCCTCCAGCGGGAGGTAGCTTTCCCTGCCGTCCCGCCATCGGATCGCTAGTTCGGTGCCGACGAGTTGAACATCGACCGGAGCCAAAGGGGCAGGCACGGGGATCAGGCCGAGCGGTGGCGGCGCTTGACCTTGAGCTGCGCAAGCGAACGAGCCAGCAGCGCCGCCGTGGCCGCCTGCTCCTCCTCTCCAAGCTCCTTCTGGCGCAAAGCCTGTTGCGCGCGCTCGACGGCTTCGGCCACTTTGGCCTCCTCGATCTCTTCTTCGTAGAGGGCCATGTCGGACAGAAGCACGAGGCGTGCGGAAGAAATCTTGGCAAAGCCTTCTCCCACCGCCAGGACCTTACGCTCCCCTCCCGCTTGCAGGACGAGCTCTCCCGGTACGATGCGCGTGATGAGCGGTTCGTGGTTGGGGTAGACGCCCATTTCCCCTTCCTCTCCGGGAAAGGTTGCCATCTCCACGTCCTGGGCGAAGCGCACTCCTTCCGGAGTAACGATTTCCACGTGGAGCAGGCTCATTTGCCACTCGCGACGACCTGGTCGATCGTTCCCTTCATGTAGAAGTTGCCTTCAGGCACCTCATCATGCTTCCCGTCGAGAATCTCGCGGAAGCCCCGAATGGTTTCGGCTACAGGCACGTATTCCCCTTTGGTCCCGGTGAATACTTCGGCCACATGGAACGGTTGGCTCAGGAACCGTTGAATCTTCCGGGCGCGATAGACCGTCTGCTTATCCTCGGGCGAGAGCTCATCCATCCCAAGGATCGCGATGATGTCCTGCAGATCCTTGTAGCGCTGCAGGACGCGCTGTACGCCTCGGGCGACGTTGTAATGCTCCTCTCCCACGATATCTGCCGCAAGCGCCTTGGAGGTCGAGGCGAGAGGGTCTACCGCCGGATAAATCCCCTGCTCGGCGATCGCCCGCTCCAGGACGATCGTCGAATCAAGGTGCGCGAAGGTGTTCGCGGGCGCGGGATCGGTAAGGTCGTCGGCCGGGACGTAGACGGCTTGGAAAGAAGTGATCGAGCCGGTCCGCGTCGAGGTGATCCGTTCCTGCAGCGCCCCCATTTCCGAGGCGAGGGTCGGTTGGTAGCCGACCGCACTGGGCGTGCGCCCGAGAAGGGCGGAGACCTCCGAACCGGCTTGGGAAAAGCGGAAGATGTTGTCGATGAAGAGCAGAACGTCTTGATTCATCTCGTCCCGGAAGTACTCGGCCATCGCCAGGGCGGAGAGCCCGACCCGGAGGCGTGCGCCCGGGGGCTCGTTCATCTGGCCGTAGACCAATGCCACCTTGGAATCGGAGACATTTTCGAGGTTAATGACCTTGGCCTCCGCCATCTCGTTGTAGAGATCGTTTCCCTCGCGCGTTCTTTCGCCCACGCCGGCAAAGACCGAAAATCCCCCGTGCGCCTTGGCGATGTTGTTGATCAGCTCCATGATCACGACCGTCTTGCCCACTCCGGCTCCGCCGAAAGCGCCCGCCTTTCCTCCCCGCAGGAAGGGGCAGATCAAGTCGATGACCTTGATCCCAGTCTCGAGGATCGACGTCTTGGTGCTCTGAGCTGCCAGGTCGGGCGCCTTGCGATGGATCGGGTAGCGCTTGCTCGCCGCGACCGGTCCCCGTTCGTCGACCGGATCGCCCAGCACGTTGAAGACCCGACCGAGGACAGCGGGCCCAACCGGCACCGAAATGGGCTGCCCCGTATCCTCCGCCTCCATGCCCCTGCGGAGCCCGTCGGTGCTCGACATCGCCACGGCGCGCACCCACCCTTCTCCCAGATGCTGTTGCGTTTCGAGCGTGAGCTCGATCATCTTGCCCTCTCTTTCCAGGTGAACCAGCAGGGCATTGTAGATTGCCGGGACGCTCTCTTCCGGGAATTCCAGATCGACGACGGGACCGATGACTTGAACGATTTTACCTGTGCTCATGAACGATTCCTCCTGTCCGCGCACGGATCACTCCAGCGCGATCTGCGCCGTAGCGATCTCCAGAATTTCGCGGGTGATGCCCTCTTGACGCGCCTTGTTGTACTCGAGTGTAAGGTCGCCGACGAGCTCCTTGGCATTTTCGGTCGCGTTCTTCATCGCGATCATGCGGGCGCTGTGCTCCGATGCCAAGCTATCGAGCAGGGCCTGATAGATATTCCAATCGACGAAGAAGGGCAACAGGGCATCGAGCAGCTCCTCAGGAGAGGGCTCGAAGTTGTCCGGCACTACCACGGTTGCGGACGGCTCGCCCTGCGGCAGGGTTTCCGGCGCAATCGGCACGAGTGGACGAATCACCGTCGTCTGCACGAGCGCGTTGACGAAATGGGTGTGAGCGACGTCGATCGCGTCGATCTCACCGGCGGAGAACTTCTCCAGAAGGAATCGGCTGATCCGCTTGCCATCGCGAAAGGTCAGGTTATCCCGCAGCTCGAAATCGGCCAGCAACGTCTCCCCCGTCGAGCTCGGGAGGCTGGCGAGGAAGCTCCTTGCCTTCCGCCCCACGCTCACATAGGCCCGGTCTGGGCTGTGACGGCGGAGCAGCTCGCGAAAGAGGTTCGTATTCAGGGAGCCGCAAAGACCTTTGTCGGTCGAGATGACCAGCACCGCGCGGCGTTGTACCGGCCGCGGGTTGAGCAGCGGGTGCCGCAGCTGCCCCACTTGAGGAACGAGGCTGTGGGTGATCTCCTCGAGCAGCTTCTGATAGGGTCTTCCCTCGAGCGCACGGAGCTGGGCGCGGCGCATCTTGGAGGCGGCTACCATTTGCATCGCCTTGGTGATCTGAGCGGTGTTCTTGACCGAACGGATCCTTCGGCGAATTTCACGGGTGCTGGCCATGGCGGAAGAGCGACGGGGGCGGGTGGCGGCTCTAGGCGGTGTAGGCCTGAGTGAAGTTTTCGAACGCCGACCTGAGAGACTTGGTGATCCCCTCGTCCAGGACGCCCTTTTGACGGATCTCATCGAGAACGCCCGGGTGTCGGCTCTGGAGGAATTGGACCAGCTTTTCCTGAAACGCCTTTACCTGCGGCACTGGGACGGAATCAAAGAAGTTGTTCTGCACCCCCCAGAGAGTGGCCACCTGGACTTCCACCGGCACCGGGCTGTATTGGGGCTGCTTGAAAATTTCCACGATCCGCGCACCACGATCGAGCTTGGCCTTGGTCGCCGGATCGAGGTCCGAGGCAAATTGCGCAAAGGCCGCAAGCTCCCGGAATTGGGCGAGCTCGAGCTTCACCTTTCCCGCAACTTGCCGGATCGCCTTCACTTGGGCGGCCGATCCCACACGCGATACCGAGAGCCCCACGCTGATCGCGGGGCGAATCCCTTGATAGAAGAGATCGGTTTCGAGATAGATCTGCCCGTCGGTAATGGAGATGACGTTGGTCGGAATATAAGCCGAAACGTCGCCAGCCTGAGTCTCGATGATTGGCAGGGCTGTCAAGCTCCCGTTGCCATAGCGCTCGCCGAGCCGGGCCGCCCGCTCCAACAGGCGGGAATGGAGGTAAAAGACATCTCCCGGATAGGCCTCACGGCCCGAAGGCCGCTTGAGCACGAGGGAAAGCTGCCGATAGGCCGCAGCATGCTTGGAGAGATCGTCGTAGACGACCAGTGCATCCATTCCGTTTTCCATGAACCACTCACCGATCGCCGCACCCGCAAATGGGGCGAGGTATTGGAGAGTCACCGGATCCGACGCCGCCGCCACCACGACGATCGTGCTCGACAACGCATCGTGCGATTCGAGCACGTCGAGAACCCGGGCGACGTTGGCATTCTTCTGACCAACGGCGACATAGATCGAATAGAGAGGCCGATAGTCGGGATTGCTCTCGTTGGCACGGTTGATCCGCGCCTGGTTGAGGATGGAATCCACGGCAATCGTCGTCTTTCCGGTCGCACGGTCCCCGATGATCAGCTCGCGCTGGCCGCGGCCGATGGGGATCATGCTGTCAATGGCGGCGATCCCGGTCTGGACCGGCTGGCTGACCGAGCGGCGCTGAATGATGCCGGGCGCGATCCGCTCCATCGGATACGAGAGAGATGCTTCGATCGCGCCCTTTCCATCGAGCGGCTGGCCCAAGGGGCTGATCACCCTCCCCAAGAGCCCCTTTCCCACCGGGACCTGGAGCAACTTTCCCGTAGAGCGCACCTGGTCGCCCTCGCGAATCTGCGTGAACTCTCCCAGAATGACCCCACCAACCTCGGTCTCTTCCAGATTGAGCGCCAAGGCGCGGATGGGTTGACCGAAGGTGTCCCGGCGATCCGGAAACTCGAGAATCTCGTTCATGCCGACATTCCCGAGCCCCTCGATCTTGACCACACCGTCGCCCGTTTCGCGGACGGTGCCCACATCGGTCTTGGCGACTTCCCGTCGGAGGTCCGCGATGCGATTTTCAATCTCTTCGAGTAAGGTGCTCATCGTAGTGCAGTGAGGTGGGTTGAGTACAACAAGTGGCGATTATCAGACTAGCGTGGCTTCCAGCGTTTGCAACCTCTGGGAGATCGATCCGTCCCAGACCGTGCTCCCTTTTTGGATGCGCATGCCTCCAATCAGTTCCGGGCGCACCAGGTAGCGCTTCTCGAGCGCAGCACCGTATCGGGCTTCGAGCACCGCGAAGAGGGAGCCGCCCTGATCAGGGAGCGGGGTAGCGCTCTCAATGGAAAGCGTGTTTTCGGCGATCCGGTAGGCCACCAGCTGACGCAGGCGCTGCAGGATCGGGAGATAGCCGCGCGGCTTTTGGTCGAGCAGCACCGTCACGACCTGACGGACCCTGCCCGGATCAAGAACTGCGCCTTCGAAGCAGAGTCGGAAGAGGGCTTTTGCTTTGCGGCGAGCTTGTCGAGAGAGCTTCACGCTGGATCGATCCTTCTTAATTCCTCTGGGAGTCGGGCGCGGGGGGGAAATCGGTCCGTGGCTCCGCCGGCAGCTGAGCCATCGTCTCGGCGCGCAAGCGCTCCTGATCCTCGACGGACAAAACCTTTCCGGACACCTTGGCCGTGAGGGCGAGCACGAGCTCCCCCACTTCCCGGCGAACGACCGCCCGGCTCTCCTGCTGCTCCTGCTCCGCTCGCGCTCGTGCCTTCGCCAGGATCCGCTCCGATTCTTCCGCCGCTTCTTTGAGGAGCTTCTCGCCTTGCAACTTCGCCGTTTGCTCGGCTTCGGCGATGAGCTGAGAAGCCCGCTCGTTGGCTTGGTGGAGGATTTCTCGCCGCGCTTCCTCCGCGGCCGCGAGCTCCTTCTGAATCCGTTCGGCGTTCTGCAGGCTCTCCGCTATGCGGGTTCGGCGCTCTTCCAGGAGCCGCAGGACCGGTCGATAGGCGAACCGATTCAACACCCAGAGAACGATGGCAAAGTTGATCGTCTGCGCGATGAACCTGGGCCAGTCGATTCCGAGCTGAACGAGTGCGTCGCCCATGAGCAACTACCTCCCGACGACGAAGAAGACCAGAATAGCGAGGCCTTCGGAAAGGGCCATCCCCAAAAGCGCCGTAGTAAAGACAAGCCCGAAGGAGCCCGGATTCCGACCGATGGCTCCGGCGGCCCCCAACGCGGCGAGGCCAACGCCAATGGCGCCGCCGGTAGCCGCAAGACCCACCGCGATATTTCCACTCATTTCCGCAAGGAACATCATACTTGTCACTCTCCTAGATGATTATGGTAGCTGGTTTTCTCTGCTTCTTGTTTCGGGCCGATGCTGCGGCCTGAAAGCATCTCACTTGTGGGACTCCTCGTGCGAGCAAAGAGTCCCCGTGAAGACGATCGCAAGAAGGGTAAAGATCAAGGCCTGGATCAGCGCCACGGCAAATTCGAAGAAGTAAAACGGAACGGCCGCGAGCCCGCCGAGCATGCCGGTCATGAGCACCAGCACCGACTCGCCCCCGTACACGTTCCCATAGAGCCGCATGGCCAGCGCGATGGCCCGAATGACGATCGAAAGGGCTTCCATGAGACCCACGGCGAAGAAGAGGACCGCGAGCGGGATCAAGATCCATCCCTTCATTCCGCCCTTCACCCCAAAGATATGCACGAGGAGGCCCCAGGGGCCGTGGTGGTACTTGAGAGCCCAATAGAGACTCACGAAGAAGTAGATCACGGCCATCGCGCTCGTCATGTTCGCGTCGGACGTCGGCGGTCGCAAAAGAGAGACATGGGGGTGCTCGACGGAGTAGGGCAAATGAGAGCCAGCCTTCACGGTTCCAAAGCCGATCGTGCCCACACCGGGAACCAGCCCGGTCAGGTTGGAGACCGCGATGAAGATGAAGTAGGTGGCGACGAGGGGAAAGCACCAGTCGGCGACCTTGGGCTCAAGCAGCCCTCGCGTGAGGCGTTCCAAACCTTCGACCGCGGCCTCGATCGCGTTCTGGAGGCCCGAGGGCACCATCTCCAGTCGGGCGGTTCCCAGGCGGATCACGAGAAAAAGGAGCAAAAGGATCACCCAGCTATGGACCATCGACGCAGTAATCGGGAGCGGGCCCAGATGAAAAAGCGTGGGGGCCGCTGGATGAACGAGCGGGGCATGGCTGGTAGGCTCGGCCGTAGCTAGGAAAAACATTGAGCTTCCTCCCTTAGTGGAGGAGGGCAGCCGATGCAAAGAAAAAAATACGACAAAATCGAGAGGCGAAAGGACGGAGATGGCTCGACCTTCCTACACCTGGGCGGAAGGATCAAGGGAGGAGAGCTCGACCACGACCAGCCGGTGGATCAGCTCCGTGGAAACCCCGGTGGAATGAGATAGGGCGAGCAGATAGTGGCGCAGATAGCTTTCCGCGGTCAGAGCCTGCACCGTGGCAGCCAGGCGATGGAGCGACTCCATGGCGCGCGCCGCCTCGTGAGGCAAAAGCCGCAGAGTCTCGAGAAGGGCCACTTGCAGGGTGTTCAGGATGACTCCCCACATGCCGATCATCATCGGGTTGGTCACATTCTGGCGGACATGGATGAGGCCGACGGCCGCCTGCCACTGCCAGTACTGCGCGTCGAATGGGCCCTGGAGCGTGCGACGCCACCAGCGGCGCAGCGCATTCTCTCGTTCCGACCGCTCGCCCGAGCTCAGGACGCGTGCCGTTTGCGGATGCGCAAAAAGGATATCGTAAAAAACCTTCACCAGAGGATCTTCCAAGGAGGCCAAGCCAGGAGCGAGCCGAAGGAAGAGCGCCTCGTCCTCCTCCGTGAAGCGAGCGGCCGGAGGCAACTGCGCAAAAACGGCTTCTGTGACCTCGGCGAGACGAGACGACATGCCTACCTCATTCCCAGGCGCGGATCCCTCCCCTCAACGAACGTCCTCCTCTCCCTCTCTCCCACGACGAACCACCCTAACCGATGTTCCGGCTATCGTCGATCGAGAATCTGTGCGACCTGGGAAGCCGCATCCCGAGCTTCCAGATGAATCAACCCCACATTGGCCCCCGATCGGGCAACCACCCCGAGCACAGCCTTGGGTCCCGCAGAATAAATGTACATCTGACCCTGATCCCCGGAGACGCTCGTCTCCCGGAATTCGCCACCCCCGAAGGTTTCGCAGATGCGGCGCCCGAGCCCCAGCGCGGTCGCCGCCATGGCCGCCAGACGATTCGCATCTCCCGAATTAAGGGAATGAGCGATGGGAAGCCCATCGGTCGTGGCGACCAGCGCGGCGTTCAGCTCCGGAATGGCGGCACGGACCCGGCCCAAAATGTGATTCAATTCATCGGCAACAGCCATGTCCTTCTCCCTTTCTCCACTTCCCTCGTCCCACGGAACGATCGTACAAAGCCCGACGCCTCGCTGGGGGGGGGAGGGTGCATTGCATGAGAGCGAGATCATTTTGGCAAGCCAAATCTAGGCGAATCGAGGCCTCGCCCACCCGCCTCAGACGCGCTCCACCAATTCGAAGAGGCGCACCAACAGTTCGGTGGCACTCTCGAGATTGGTGGCATCGATCGGCACGGCCGCGGTCGGATCCAGATCCAGGTATGACGCCACCTCCCTGCAATCCCAGCAGTTGGGGTGATCCTGATGCGTCACGCCGAGAACCAGAGGCACCGGGTTCCGGGAGAGGAGGTAGTCAGAGATGCGGCGAGCTTGCGGAAAGTGCGTGGCGTCCTTCCCGGAAACGAGCAGGAGCAATCCCAAGGAGCCCTCGAGGAGGACTTCCCACGTAAACTCGAAGCGATCCTGGCCGGGAGCGCCGAAGAGATGAATGGCATATCGGTCGAGGTGAAGCTGCCCGAAATCCATGGCCACGGTCGTCGTCCGATTCGCGGTCGAACACGGAACGTCGGTGTTGACGACCGGAGATTGACTCAGGGTCCGGATGAAGGTCGTCTTGCCGGCGCCGCAAGGGCCGGCCACAAGGATCTTGATCGTAGTTTCATTCATACATTTTTTCGAGAATTCCCCGCAGCCCGGCGGCGATCCGTGCCAAAACGCCCTGTCGGCGCCCGATCGGTTGGCTCGGTCCCTCAGCATCCTTGGCCGGATGGAAGCGGGGACCCGTTGCTGTAGGAGGAGGACGAGGCGCTGGCGGAATCGGCTCGGGGGAGAGGGCGGGCAGGGGCTGCGGCGGCAAGGGACTGGTCCTTACCGGAGTTGTCGGAAGCTCGGGAGAGCGAAGCGCGGGGCCGAAGGGCTCCGGTGCCAATGGCGACGGCTCGGCTCGGACAGGAACAATCATCCCCAAGAGACGCAGTTTGAAGAGATCGAGCAGGACTTGCGGCAGCGGGATCCCGAGGGCAGCAGCGATCTCGCGCGCCGAGATCCCCGAACGAAAGAGTCGTTCCGAGTTGACCCAGAAAGCGAGCAGGTCCTCGGTCAGCCAAGGGGTCGTCTCAGACCCGGCGCGATACCGCGTGTCGGGGTGCGGGAGATAGTCGGTATAGCGCTCTGGAGAACGGATTGCGGCCAAGGCGGACAAGAGGATGCGGTCGATCGGAATGCTCAACGGGCCCGCAAGATCCTCCGCGCCCCGCTCTTCGAAGTCGAAGGAAGCGGAATGGTTGTCCGAAAGCCGCTGCAGCACCGAGTGGAGCACGAGCGCGTCGGGGATCGGCTGGCCCCTCTCGGAAGCGGAGACGAGCTTTGCCGCCGAAAGGCAGAACGAGAAGTGATCCCCGGCCATCTTATCTACGATCTCCAGAGTGCCCGTTCGATCGCGCAGCAGGCGCAGGACTTCGGGGAAAGGCAGTTCCTTCAGATTGCCGGAGAGAGGCATGACGAATCGATTCTATTGTGACAGAAGCCGTTGTTCGGCTACAGCCTCCCAAGCCCGGAGCCATCGCGTCTTGCTCGGTCGGCTTGAGGTGCACAAGCCTCCAAGAGCCTGCAGGTAAGCTCATCTTTTGGCATGATGTCCCCTCTCCCGCAAGCGGAAAGAGGGTGATTGGGACACGATGGGCTTCCCTCTTCCCGGCCGGTTCATTAGCCTAAGGCAATGGAGCTTCTCGGAGAAGAGATTCGGGAGGCCGTGCGCCGGGCCCTGCAGGAAGACTTGAGCCAAGGCGACGTGACCTCGAGCGCCTTTCTTCCGGAAGGAATCGCCTGCCGGGCAGAAATTTCCGCCAAGGAGAAAGGCGTCGTTTGCGGGCTGCCTCTGGCGCAGGGCGTCTTCGGAGAGGTCTCCGGTGGGGATCTGCACCTGGAATGGACTTGCGCAGAAGGAGATGCCATTGAAGCCGGAACGACGGTCCTGTCGCTATCGGGCCCAGCAGCCGAAGTCCTGGCCGGCGAGCGAACCGCGCTCAACTTCCTCCAGCATCTTTCGGGCATCGCCAGCCTCACGCGAGCCTTCGTCGAAACGATCGACGGAACCGGTGCTCGACTCCTGGACACAAGAAAGACGCTGCCCGGCTTGCGCTCTCTCGAAAAGTACGCGGTCCGTTGCGGCGGGGGCTCCAACCACCGTTTTTCCCTCGGTGATCATGTTCTCCTGAAAGACAATCACCTCGCCTTGCTCAAGATGGCCTTTCCCGGCTCATGGGCGAAAGAGCTGGGCTTGCGAGCGGAAAGGATCCGCCGCCTGCGACCACTTGCCCGAATCGAAGCGGAGGCGCAGAACCTGGCGGAGGTAACGGCCCTGCGCGCCCTCCCGCTCGATCTCTTGTTGCTGGATAACATGAGTGTCGAAGAGCTGCGCAGGGCGGTCGACCTCGTCGGCGGCCGCATGCGGCTCGAGGCTTCGGGCGGGGTCACGCTGGAGAACATCCGCGCCATCGCTGACACCGGAGTCGATTTCATCTCGGTCGGAGCGCTGACCCACAGCGCGAAGGCGATGGATTTTTCTTTGGGAATCATCGCATAATTGACCTTTACTGATCCTTGCGGGAAGCATGCATTCCCCTCGTCGGCAACCTATGGAAGAGGAAAGAGGCCCTATCGAATGTCGTGTCCGAGTGCCGGCGACGACCACGAATTTCGGACCAGGCTTCGATGCGTTTGGTGCTGCCCTGCGCTTGTACAACTGGACAACGCTGCGGGTCGGCAATGGCGGCTCCGCCGAGAGCCTTCCGCCCATGGTGCAGGAAGCGGCGGAAGCGTTTGGCAAGGCGGTGGGTGAGCCGATCCCATCCTTCGAGTGCGCAATCTCCGGCGAGGTTCCCTGCGCAAGAGGCCTGGGGAGCAGTGCCACCGTGCGCGTAGGAGTCCTTGTCGGATTAAACGAGCTGCGCGGAAGGCCCCTCTCGCGCGGGCGGCTGGTGGCATTGGCCAGCGCGCTCGAAGGCCACCCGGATAATGTTGCGGCAGCCGTTCTCGGAGGATTCACCATTTCGACCGATGACGGCCAGACCCGAGTCGCGCTCGGGAGCCAGCTGGAGTTCGTGGCCTTCATCCCGGATATGGAAATGGAAACCGAATGGGCTCGGTCGGTCGTTGCGCAAACCGTGTCCCTGCAAGATGCGGTTTGGAATCTTCAGCGGGCCTCCCGGATCGCCGCCGCCATCTGCTTGCGCCGATACGAAGAGCTGAGCGGGCTTTTCGAGGACCGCTGGCATGAACCCGCTCGGGTCAAACGCATTGCGGCATGGGAGGAGATGCGGCGGACAGCCTATGGAGCTGGGGCCATCGGATTCTATCTCAGTGGAGCCGGCTCGACCCTGATGGCGCTTGCGGTCGGGAGGGGAGGGGAGGTGGCGACGGCGCTGACGCGCGTCGCTGCCAAGAGAGGGTTGAAAGGAATTTGCCGGCGGATCCAGGCGGAGAATCGAGGAGCGAAGGCTTGGCTGCGTCGGCCCTCCCGCCGCCTTGCATAAGGAGGACCGAAGCATGTTTCTTCGCTGGGCCAGTCGGATCGGACTCATTCTTGGGGCGGTCGGGATTCTCTCTTGGGAAGCCTGCTTCGCGCAGGATGAGGAGTTCTTGCGACAGATACCGGACGAACCGATGGAAACGGCGAATGCGGAAAAGGAGCGGCCGGCCGAAAAGAGCCCGGGAGATCGCGCCGGGGAGAGAATTCAGCATGGAAAGTATCTGGTAGAGGCCGTCGCCCTCTGCGGTGAGTGCCACACTCCCCGCAACGAACGGGGAGAGCTGCTTCGCGACAAATGGTTGCAAGGAGGTGTCGTCCCGTGGCTCAGCACAGAGAACGCCGGTTCCCTCGCTCGAACGGCTCCTCCCGTGGCGGGCCTGCCGGAGGGATGGAGCCAGGCGGACATGGTCCAATTCTTGGAGACGGGGATGACCCCGGCCGGCAAATATCCACAACCGCCGATGCCACCCTACCGAATGAGCCATGCGGATGCCTTGGCCATCACGCTCTACTTGGAAGGGCTCAAGAGCAATCCAGCGGCTCCGCCGGCCGGAGCGCAGCCCGGACAGCCGTAAGGGGCGGACCGCAAGCGGCCCTTACCGCTCCTCCAAGGCGCAGAGGTGCGCGTGGAGGGAGCGGCCCAGCGCATCGATCTGATATCCCCCTTCCAACACGGAAACGAGCCTGCCCTGGCAGTGCCGCTCGGCGACCCCTCGGATCCCTCTTGTCATTGCGGCAAACCCTTCTTCGCTGAGCTGCAGATTCCCCAAGGGATCGTCCCGGTGTGCGTCGAATCCCGCCGAAACGAGGACGAAGTCGGGCTGGAACGCATCGGCGGCGGGAATGACCTTCTCCTCGAAGGCGGCCCTGTATTCGGCGTCCCCCGATCCGGGTTTCATCGGCAGATTCAAGGTAAAGCCCTCTCCCTCCCCTCTTCCCTGCTCCCGGGCGCTTCCCGTGCCCGGATAGAGCGGGTGCTCATGGAGACTGATATAAAGGACGGATGCCTCCTCCTCGAAGATCTCCTGCGTGCCGTTCCCGTGGTGAAGATCCCAATCGAGAATCAGGATGCGTCGGCACCCATGCTCTTTCTGGACATAGCGGGCCGCGACCGCTACGGTGTTGAAGAGGCAGAATCCCATGGGAGCATTGGCTCGGGCGTGATGGCCGGGCGGACGGAGGAGGGCAAAGGCGTTGGTCGCCTCGCCGGAAGCGACCCGGTCGATTGCCGTCGTCACGGCACCGACCGCCAGGAGCGCGGTGTCAAAAGAGTGCGGCCCGGCATAGGTATCCCCTTGGTCGAGGAGGACCAAGCCGTCGCGCGAAGCCTCTTCGATCCGCCGAATATGGCCTTCTGTATGGACGCTCCGCAGTAGATCGCTGGTTCCCGGGCCAGGCTCGATCCAACGGATGGTTTTCGGAAGGGAGGAGCGGAGGAATGGAAGGGTTGCGCTGATCCGCTCCGGACTCTCCGGATGGCCACGCGGGGTGGGGTGCAGGGCAAAGGCGGGATGCGTGACAAGAATGGTGGGAGAGGGCATAAATCTACTGAGCTTCGCGTCGACTGCTCCAGGGAATCGACGATGATCTCGCGTTGCTCTTTTTGTGCCGCACGACAAAGGGAGAGCCAAGAGAATTGTGCAGCCACCGGATTGCGGCACAGGAAGGCCGGACCCACCGGATGGTTGACTTCACGCAGGGTCCGCTGGGATAGGGAAGGAATGACACACAGGGAAATCAGTCTGGGGCATTCTCCGGATTCGGATGATGCGTTCATGTTTTACGCCTTGGTGGCTGGGAAGCTCTCCAGTGAAACCCTTCGGTTTCGCCAGGAAGTGACGGACATCGAGAGCCTCAACGAGCTGGCAAGGAAGAAGGCGATCGATCTGACCGCGGTTTCCATTCACGCCTACGGTTTTCTACGGGACGACTACTGGCTTCTGCCTTGCGGCGGTAGCATGGGAGAGGGCTATGGACCCCGGGTCGTCTCGGGGCAAAAAAGGACCCGGGAGGAACTGGTACGCGCTCGGATGGCGATTCCCGGACTCAAGACGAGCGCGGTAATGGCCCTCAGCCTCTATCTCGGTGTCCGTCCGGAGGAGCTTCACCTGGAAGTCTATCCCTTTGATCGCATCTTGGAAACCGTGCGGTCGGGAGAGGCGGAGGCTGGCCTGGTGATTCACGAAGGCCAGCTTACCTACGCGGACGAGGGCCTCTCCCTTTGTGTCGATCTCGGCCAGTGGTGGAGGCAAGAGACGGGCCTCCCGCTTCCCCTGGGTGGCAACGCCGTTCGGAAAGAGCTGGGAATCGGCATCGCCTCGGAATGCACAAGGCTCCTCCGGGAGAGTATCCGATGGGGCCTGGAGCACCGGAGCGAGGCTTTGGAGTATGCGGCCCGGTTCTCCCGAGGATTGAGTCCGAAAAGAGTGGATGAGTTCGTGGAGATGTACGCGAACGAACGGACCTTCGACTATGGCGCCGATGGCCGGCGGGCCATCGAAGAGTTCTTGCGGCGGGGTCGGGAGCTAGGGATGTTGCCCACCAGCGCCGGAGTCGACTGGGTACCGGCATAGGATGCAGGAAGAAGGCGTTGCCCTTCTCGCAAAGAGACCCGTCCACTCCCACTCGGTTGCAGCCCCACTGCCGTTTGTCTCCGAGATGTGCTATAAGTGAGACAAAGCGCTGCTTCGAGGCTTTCGAGGACTTGGCGCAAAGGGATGCCGGGCCGGCAGGACGAGCCAAAGCGGATGAAAGACCACCAGGAACCACTCCATATTGCGGGTCGGGACTTTGCCTCGCGCCTGCTGATCGGCACCGGAAAATTTGGTTCGCACACGCTGATGGCGGAAGCCCTCGAGGCGAGCGGAACCGAGATCCTGACCGTTGCCTTACGCCGGGCCGAAATCGGGGAAATTCGCCCAGAAGAGAGCATCCTCTCCTACCTCGACCCGGAACGATACCTGATCGTACCAAACACGAGCGGGGCGGCCAATGCGGAAGAGGCGGTGCGATTGGCTCGCCTCGGCGCCGCCGCCGGTATGCCACGCTGGGTGAAGCTCGAGATTCACCCGGAGAGCCGCTATCTGCTGCCGGATCCGGTGGAAACTCTTCTGGCGGCCGAGCTGCTGGTCCGGGAGGGTTTCGTCGTGCTCGCTTACATCAATGCGGATCCGGTGCTGGCGAAGCGACTAGAAGAGGTCGGGGTCGGAGCGGTCATGCCGCTAGGCTCCCCGATCGGTTCGATGCGCGGCTTGGAGACCCGCGCCCAATTGGAGATCATCATTGAGCAGGCGGGGATTCCGGTAATCGTCGATGCCGGCCTGGGCGCCCCTTCCCATGCGGCTGCCGCCATGGAGATCGGTGCCGACGGAGTCCTGGTGAATACGGCGATCGCCATCGCCGACGATCCGTGCGCCCTGGCACGGGCCTTCCGGATGGCCGTCGAAGCCGGGCGGATCGCCTACCGTTCCGGCCGGCCGCAACGACAGCCCCAAGCGGTCCCGACGAGCCCTCTCACCGCGTTCCTCTGATCCGCTCTTCTCGGAGGGTCGGGGAAGCGCCGCCTTTCCTCAGGTCGGGTGGTGGCGATGCGTGGCACGACCGGAACCGAAGCGATAGGCGTAGGCCCGGGTCAACTCCGCACCCAGAAAAAAAATCTGGGCGGAATAGTAGATCCAGAGGAGCAGGACGAGAAGCGAACCCACCGCACCGTAGAGCGAAGCGATCGAACTGTGGCTCAAAATGAAGCCTAAGCCCGAGCGACCGACTTCGAACATGAGGGCGGTGCCGAACCCTCCGAAGAAAGCTTCCTTCCACGTCACGGGCCCTTGGGGGAGGACACGAAAGAGGACCGCAAAAAGGAGCACCACCACCAGAAAGGAGGTGAGCACCCGAGCGAGGTCGTAGAAAGCGGGATACCAAGGGAAGGCGCTCGCCAGCGGCTGGGAGAGCGCATCCATGGTCGTCACCGCGAGCGGAGCGACGAGCAGGAGCATGCCCACCACGGCGACCATGGCAAAGGAAACCGCTCGATCCCAGATGAGTGCGAGCAGGGGGCCTTGCGGCTTTTCGGTCACCCCCCAGATCGTGTTGAGGGAGTCCCGCAACTCGACGAAGACGCCAGAGGCGCCAAAAAGGAGAGAGACGGTTGCGGTGAGTGCCGCCGGTGTGCCGGGATGGGGGGGCCATGCCGTCGTGAGAAGCATTTGAACGGCTGACGCCATGGGTGCTCCGCCCAGATCGTGGAGGGCCTGGGCGAGATACGACTGCGCCTCTTTCATGCTGAAGAGGATGCTCGTGAAGGAAAGGAGGAAGAGAATCATCGGCGCGATCGAAAAGATCGTATAGCAGGCCAGAGCCGCTCCCATCTTGGGGGATTTGTGGCGAAGCCAGGCCTTCAAGGCGTCTCCGAAAAGGAACTGGGCGCGCAAGGAAAAGCGGCGCATCCGCCGCCGGAGCTTTGTCGGAAAGGGAGAACGAGCGTTGGAGCGCGGGAAGAGGAAGGAGTGCAAGGCGTTCCCGTGTTTAGACGGCATGTCTCGCAAGCTTTCTCCCAAGGAGGGCATGATGGGTCTGTCTGCTGCGCTCTGGTCGGTCTTCCATACTGCACCCTCCCTTCGAACGTCTCCCACGTTAGCCTGACAGACCGCCTCGCATCCACGCCGCTCAGGCGTTTGCCCCGGACAGCCGATTGGCGAGAAGCGCCGGGTGGCTGCTGGGTGCCAACTTATAGGCAATCCGAGAAATCCTTCCAACCTCCAAACGGAGAAAAACGGGAGGCCACCGCCGAGCCTCAGTCGCATCCCGGAAGCGGCGTGCCCCTCCGTGCGGCTCAACCGTTGTGCCGCACGGGATCCTCGAAACGGGTGAACAGGGCATTGAAGCGAATCGCAATCTTGTCGGTCGGTCCGTTCCTCTGCTTGGCCACATGGAGAGAATAGGGGATTCCCGTCGGAGAGGGTTCCTCTTCGGCGTCGAGTCGGTGGAGCAACAAGACCACGTCCGCATCCTGCTCGATCGCACCCGATTCGCGGAGGTGATGGAGGGCCGGCTCCGCTTTTCCCTCTTCCACTCGGCGGTTGAGCTGAGCCAGTACGATCACCGGGATGTCGAGCTCCTTGGCAAGCCCCTTCAGGCCGCGCGAAATTTCCGCGATCTCGACCTGGCGATTTTCCCGGGCTTGTGGAGAGTCGGAACGAAGGAGCTGGAGATAATCGACGATGAGCAATTCGATCTTATACTGGTCCTTCATCCGGCGTGCCTTGGCACGGAGTTGATGAATGGTCAGCCCGCTGGAGTCATCGAGATAGAGGGGCCATTCCTGAGCGTCAGCCGAGATGCGACGCAGCTTTTCGAGCGCCGAGTCGTCGAGCTCTCCGCGTCGGATCTTCTGCAGGCTTTCGCTGGCTACGGATGCGAGCAAGCGAAGCATGATCTGGGGATTCGTCATTTCGAGGGAGAAGAAGCCGACGGGGTGTCCGGGCTGAACCCAGGCGTCCTTTTCGGCATCGTACCGCTGACGAATCGCCTGCCGCGCAAGAGTGAGCCCGAGTGCCGTCTTCCCGACTCCCGGCCGGGCGGCAAGGACGACCATATCCCCTTTTTGCCAACCCGTGGTCAGGGCATCGAGCTCGTAGAAACCGGTCGGAATGCCGAAGAGCTTGCCCTTCCGCTGATGAAAGGAGTCGATCAACTCCAGAGCGCGCCGGAGCTCGACGGAGACCGGCACGCTCGATCGGGTCAGGGAAAGGTTCGTCACGCGAAAGATTTCTCGCTCGGCATGGTCAAGCACGGCGCTGGTCGATTGGGGTTCGTCCACGATGCGCTGCACGATGTTGCTGCAAGCCCGGTGGAGGTGGCGCAGGAGGCTTTTGTCTTTGACCAGCTGAAGGTAGGTGCCAATGTTGAGATGGCTCGAAAAGGAGGCCGTTAATTCCGCAAGGAGCGCGGGGCTTCCGACCTCGGCGGCAAGGTTGGTATCGACGAGGCTCTGGTGAACGGTGAGCACGTCGATCGCTTGATGACGCGCGTCCATCGATCGGAAGAGGTCGAAGAGCACCCGGTGTGCGGGGACGAAGAAGTCGTCAGAGGAGAGAGTCTCGAAAGCTTGATTAAGTACGAGATCCGGGTGGAGGAGGAGAGAGCCGAGAACGGCTCGCTCCGCCTCTGCGCTATAGAGAATGGCAGGGAGGGAGGCATCGGACGGAAACTCATTGACGGCGGCCTTGGCTCGGGACACAAGGCCAGGATAACAGAGAGGGACGGCGGCACCGAGAGCGAAACTCTCTTTCAGCCCCGGGGAAAAGAATGCGTTGGCCCAAGGAATACGATGTGATTGTGGTCGGGGGCGGGCACGCGGGCGTGGAAGCGGCCCTGGCGGCGGCTCGGATCGGGTGTGACGTCCTGCTCCTGACCCTCCAGCTCGATGCGATCGGTCAAATGTCGTGCAATCCCTCGATCGGCGGGGTGGCAAAAGGGATATTGGTTCGGGAGATCGATGCGCTGGGCGGCGTCATGGCGCAAAACACCGATGCGACTGGCATTCAGTTTCGTATGCTCAATCGCCGAAAAGGACCGAGCGTACAGTCTCCCCGAGCCCAGTGCGACAAAAAGGCCTACCAGTTCCGGCTGAAGGCGATCTGCGAGTCGATGCCCGGCTTGGACCTCCAGCAGGGCTCGGTCGCAAAACTTTGCGTAAAGGACGATGCCGTGGTGGGTCTGGTCACCGACCTCGGCGTCGAGTTCCTGGGAAGGGCACTTGTCATTACTACAGGGACGTTTCTTCGTGGGCTGATCCATGTGGGATCGGAGCAGCGTCCCGGCGGGAGGGCGGGAGAGGGCAGCAGCGGCTTGTCGCTCGAGCTGAAGAGGCTGGGGTTTGAGATCGGTCGCCTGAAGACCGGAACCCCGCCGCGCGTGAACGGACGGACGATCGACTTCGGAGCCTGCGAGCGACAGCCTGGAGATGTCCCTCCGCCCACGTTTTCTCTTTTTCCCGACGAGCTGTTCGGAAGAGAGGGAGAGCCATTCACCCTCAACCGGTGGGATGGTCGATGGTTCCACGTGGAACAATTACCTTGCTGGATCACCCATACGACAACGGACACCCATCGGGTGATCCGAGACAATCTCCATCTCTCCGCCATGTACTCCGGAAAAATCGAAGGCGTAGGCCCGCGCTACTGCCCTTCGATCGAGGACAAGGTTGTCCGTTTTGCCGAGCGCGAACGCCACCAGATTTTTCTTGAGCCCGAGGGAAGACAGACCCAAGAGTTCTACGTCAATGGCGCTTCGACCAGCCTCCCTTTTTCGGTCCAATGCACCTTCCTTCAGACGATCCCCGGGCTCGAAAAGGCTCACATCCTGCGGCCCGGTTATGCGGTGGAATATGACTATTGCCCCGCGACGCAGCTCTCCCCTTCCCTGGAAACCAAGCGAATCGGACGTCTCTTCCTGGCCGGCCAGATCAATGGGACTTCCGGTTACGAGGAGGCGGCGGCTCAGGGGATCATCGCGGGAATCAACGCCGCCCGTACCGTGCGCGGCGAGCCGCCGGTCCTGCTGCGGCGCGACCAAGCGTACATCGGAGTCTTGATCGACGACCTGGTCACTCGCCCTATCCGGGAACCTTATCGCATGTTCACCGCGCGAGCGGAGCATCGCCTCGTTTTGCGTCAGGACAACGCGGATGTCCGCCTTTCCGAGATCGGCTTCGCCGTCGGCACTCTTTCTCCGCAGCGGCACAAGAAGTGGCTTGCGAAAATGCGGCGAATCGAAGAGCTCAGAAGGGCTCTGCACGAAGCCAGAAAGGAAGGAAGCACGCTCCTGGGATGGCTTCGCCGTCCTGATTTTGCCTGGGTGGATCTGCCAGAGCCTTTCCGGAATGTCGAACCGGAGATCGCCGCGCACATCGAATGCGAAGTCAAATATGCGGGCTACATCGATCGAGAACGACAGCAGATCGAACGAACCCGCTCGATGGAAGAAGCGATTCTTCCTCCCTGGATCGATTTTCAGCAGGTCTCGGGCCTAAAGCAGGAAGCAAGGGAGAAGCTGCAACAGATCCGTCCGGCGACCTTGGGGCAAGCCGCCCGGATTCCCGGGGTCAACCCTGCCGACCTCGCGGTGCTGATGGTCGCCCTGAAGAAAGGGAATCCCCACGGAGCTTCCGCACCCACGGTAAGCCTTTCCAGCGGCGGATGATGGTCATGGCTCCCCGCTATCGACTCCTCCTCGACTCTCTGCGGCAACGCATCCCGGAGCTCTCCCCAGCGCAAGCCTTCCACTGGGTGCGGGAGGGGAGGGGGATCTGCATCGACCTGCGCCACCCACGCCAATGGATCGCTGGACATCTCCCAAAGGCGATCCACTGGGAGTTCGGCCAGTTTCCCGGAGAAATCGAGTCGAAACTCCCGAAAGGAGAGGTCCCGATCCTCTGCTACAGCCGCGTCGGTGACCGATCCCTCCTCGCCGCGGATTGGCTCGTGCAAATGGGCTTCGCAACCGCTCATTCCCTCGCTGGCGGCTGGGAGGCATGGCACAACGCGGGACTTCCGGTCGAGGCCGGGGCCTTCCCCGCCTGCCGCCGGCCTGACGAGCGTCTGGCAGGGATCGCGCAGCTTCCCCATCTCATCGACTCGATCCGGCAGTTCTCCGCGGGATTCGCCCCCTCCATCGCTCCCTTCGTGCGCAAAGAGGATCGCGCAGTCATGGAGTTTCTCTGCGTTGACCCGCAGACCATGGAGCAGATCGTCCTTGCCGCCGGATCAGACGCGGAAGTCATAACCCAACTGCGGAGAGCGCTCGGCCCCTCATGGCCGAGCGATCACGCGATCCGCGAGTTCAACATTCGGACTCTCCAACGCCGCAAGCCTCCGGAGCCAGCGGAGGATCCGTGAGGGCCCGCTCAAGACACCACACCCGATGCGGATGCGGACCAGCCTTCGCACGTAACCTGGGGATGGGATGCGGGAACACCGGCTCGCCGAATCTTCGCTCTCTCCCTCCGTAAGCCGCCCCAGGCTCTTCGTTCGAGCCCCCCTCCTCGTTCCCGCCCTCGTCTTCGCCACGGGTTGCGCCTGCGGTTCCAGCTCAACCAGCCTTTTCCTGCCCGGCCTCGCGATGACCGCCTTCCTGGGCGCCCTTTGGGTTCGCTTCCGTCGGAGAGGAAGTTCCCTCCTCCCCTTCCTCGGCACCGTCCTCTTCCTGGGCGTCGCTGCTGCCTCGTTCCATCTGGGATGGAGACCCGTCGACGATCTTCGTCGTCTCCCCCAGGCGAAGTTCAGAGCGGAGTGCCGCTGGCAAGGGACGATCCAGAGCGTGCCCGTCGAAAAGGAGCGGGAAGGGGCATCGGCCACGACGGCGATCCTCGCCATTCGCCGCGTATGGATCTCCGGAACCTGGAGGCCCGCCTCCGGACGAGTACTCCTCGAGGTCCGTTCCGCTCCCGCCGGTGCGATCGTCCTCTCGCAGAGCCTCTGCGTTCGGGGAAGCCTGAGACGACCCGGCGAACCGCGCAATCCAGGAGACCCCGATTGGCGCAAGATCCTCTCGGTCCGCCACATTGCTTACCGCCTGAGGGCTTCTTGGAGCGAGGTCCAGCCGCTCGATACCGGTAGCTGGCTCGGGCGGGAAATCGCGGCGGCAAGGCGGTGGGCCTCCCGGCTCTTGCGGACCGGCATCGAAGGGGATCCCGAAGCCGCGGCCCTGCTTGCCGGCATGATCTACGGCCAAACGGGCGGCTTGCCCGCGAAAACCGAGGAAGAATTTCGGCTGGCCGGCGCCTATCACATCTTCGCGGTCAGCGGACAAAATGTCGGCGCGGTCCTCGCCGTAGGCCTCGCTTTGTTCGAGGCAGGAAGAGTCTCCCGATGGAGATGGGGTTGGGCGCTCTTGCCTGTCGTCATTTCCTACGCGCTTCTTTCCGGCGGCTCCGCCAGCGTGGGGAGGGCGGCCCTCCTCTCCTCCCTCGTCCTGATTGCCTGGCTGCTGCGCCGCCCGATCCATCTCCTCAACCTTTGGGGGCTCTCTCTCCTCCTCTTCCTCACCCTCGATCCGCTTTCCGTCGGAGACGTCAGCCTCCAACTCTCCTTTGGCGTCGTCTTGGCGCTCCTCTTGCTAAGCGCTCCGCTCTCGCGATGGATGGCGGCTCCATTCCGGCCAGATCCATTGATCCCCCGCATCCTCCTTCCCCGCACCGCCCGGGTCATGGAGGGCCTCGGAGCGGGCTCGGCCTTCCTCCTGGCGCCGTCCCTTGCCGCGTCCTTGGGCGCTTTTCCCTTTGAGGTCATCCATTTCCATTTTGTGAGCCTCGTAGGCCCCCTCGCCAACTTGCTTGTAGTCCCCCTGGCGGAGCTAGCCGTAACCGCGGGAACGCTCTCCCTCTGCTTCGGCAGCCTCTGGTCCACGCTGAGCGCGCTCCTCAACAATGCCAACTGGCTCTTCGCTCGCAGCCTCCTGGCCACCGTGGCCTTCGCTTCGCACCTCCCCGCAGCAGGCATCGCCACCGCGGACCCCAGCACCCTCCTGTCCCGATCTTCGCGCCTCCACCTCCTCTTTCCGGCGATCCCACTCGGCTCGGCCTGCCTGATCCGTTCCGAAGGACGGGTCTTCCTGGTTCATGGAGGCGAGAGCCGAGTTTGCCTCACCAAAGTCGAACCGATCCGCCGCTTCTACGGGTGGAACTGGCTCGATGGGGAGCTGCGAGGAGAGGGGGAGAGCTGGGTGGCCGCCCCGCGGCGGCCGTGGGGGAGCGGGCGGCCCCTCGTGCCCTTCGAGCAACTCTGCCCGACGGCGTCTCTTTGCCTGCAGCCCATCTTCGATGCTGCCCAAAGGGAAGAGTGGAGCGATGCATCCTCGGTACTGCTCATCGTGGCAGAGCGCCTGCCTCTTCTTGCTCTCGCTCTCACCTCGCCCTCCGGCGGAGCGACTCCGCAAGCCACGATGAATCTTTTCATCCGCCCGACGAAGGAGAGCCCCACAGAGCGCCTTTGCCTCGCCTTGAAGCCAGGTGGGGCATGGCTTGGGAACCCGCGCTCGAGGAACCAACCCGGAAGCGTGCGCAGGCTAGGCGACTCGGCCATCGAGGTTCGGCTCGGTCTCGATCAAATCGACTTTCGGCCCTATCGAGGAGAGCCCATCTCCTATCCCATCCGCCCCGTTCCAGAGGAGGAAGGGGCTACCAACCAGACTCCCTCCTCGCCCGAGGGAACCGTCCAGTAGGAGAGAGACTCGAATCCATTCGTCCGGAGAAGCCGGCCGATTCCTTCCCGGGTGAAGCGGTAGCTCGAAAAGAGCCGAAGGATCGACCCCGCCCGAACGGGCAGCGAAGAACCATCTTCGAGTGGCACCTTCCCGCTTCTCTTCCATCGGACCGTCGCCTCATACCGGATCCATCCATCCCGTTCGACCGCGCCCATGGCATAGCCCTCGACCCGCTCGCGCAGGCCCCAATCCCGCAGGAGCTCCGTCAACCAGAGCTCGGTCGAGCGGTTCGCATATTGCGGCAGGATTCGCTCGGCCGACTCCCGATAGGCTTGGGTGCTCTCCGTCGCAACCGGAGCGAGATTCGCGCCCAAGAGAAGTCGATCGCAAGGGAGGAGCTGGGCCCGCAGCCCTTGCAAAAAGAGCTCGGGAGAGACATTCGGAATCAAGCCAAACGCGGTCACCAGGCGCGGCCTTCCCTCCGGCCGTCCCAGCCGATCGAAAAGAGCCGGGAGGAAGACATCCGCTAAAATGAGTCGGGCCCCTTCTCCGTCGGATCGACTCACGCGTCCCGCCTCGAGCAGCAGGGAGAGACTGCCATCGACGCAGATCCAATCCGGTCTCCAGGATCGAGCGCGAAGCGCCCCGTACAGGAGCAGATCCTTTTCCGCGGTCCCGCAACCCAGAGAAACCAGTTGGGCGGGTGTTTCCGCGAGGAGAGTCGACGCATCCCGAGCCATGCGGAGGTAGAGCGCCTTCCCCTCTTGCGCAGAAAAGGGAGAGTAGCGGTGGAAGAGGGCCATCCAGAGATTGGCTTGCCTGGCCGTCGCGTAGTGGAAGGGTGGGGCAATCTCCCCCTTTTCGAGGGAGGCGCGCTTGGCATCCAGCCACGCCGAGGGCAGATGCGACTCGGCAACCTCGATCTTGGTGAACCCGTTTTTCATGGCACTTTTCCCCTTTCTATAAGAAGCTGCGCAGGAGAATGGAAGGATCGCAACGCAAAAAGGTGGCGCTTGTGACCGGAGCCGGACGCGGCCTCGGGGCGGCTCTGGCTCGCAGACTGGGCCATGAGGGCTGGTCGGTCGCCGTGCACTACCACGCAAGCGTGGAGGGCGCTCAGGAGCTCGTCCAGCACCTGATAGCGGAGGGCGGAGATGCCGAGCCGTTCCGAGCGGATCTGCGACGTCAAGCCGAAGCCGAACGCCTCTTGCAGGAGGTGGAGAAGCGTTTCGGCGGTTTGCGGCTCCTGATTAACAACTCGGGCATCTACCCGCCGGTCGGCCTCCTCGAGACTCGTGAGGAGGACTGGCAGCTCGGGTGGCAGACAACGGCGACAGCGATGCTTTTCACGACCCTGGCGGCCCTGCCCCTGCTTCGAGCTTCCGGTGCGGGAAGAATCGTGAACATCGGCGACTCGGCCTGTGACCGGCTCGGCGCACGGGAGATGGCGCTGAGCTATCACATTGGAAAGATCGGTGTCTACCTCCTCTCCCGCTCCTTTGCCCGGGAAGAGGCCCGCCACGGCCTTACCGTGAATGTCGTCTCTCCCGGCTACCTCGAGGAGAGCGTCAACCTTCCCCCGCCCTCCAAGATCCCGGCGGGCCGTTTCGGCACCGACGAGGATCTATGGCAAGCCATCCAGTTCCTCATTGATGAAGGAAGCAGCTACGTCACCGGTTCTCACATCATCGTCAGCGGCGGGTGGAACCTCCGATAGGAGCCAACCCATGTTCACGGGCATCGTGGAAGCGCTAGGGAGGGTGCAAGAGCAGCCCATGCCGGATCGTCCCCTCCTCTGGATTGACGGAGGGGCGCTCGCGGAAACCCTTCGGCCGGGAGACAGCTTGGCCGTCAACGGCTGTTGTCTCACGGTTACGGAAAGGAAAGCGACCTCACTCCGGTTCGACACTCTCGAAGAAACCCGGAGACGAACCAACGTCGGCCGCCTCGAGAAGGGCGATCTCGTGAACCTGGAGCGCTCCGTCGCCGTCGGATCCCGTATCGACGGCCACTTCGTTACCGGGCACGTGGATGGGCTCTCACGGCTCTTGGAGATTCGAAACCCGGGGGCCGAGCATGAACTCTGGTTCGAACGCGGCAAGGAATGGGAGACGCTGATCGTTCCGAAGGGGAGCATCGCCCTCGATGGCATCAGCCTGACGGTCGGCGTCGTCCGGGAAGACCGGTTCTCGGTCTGGATCACCCCCTTCACCTGGCAGGCAACCAATCTTCCGGGTAAGCGGCAGGGCGATCTGCTCAACCTTGAGGTGGATATCCTCGCCCGCTACGTGGCCGCCCAGATTGGCAAACCTCTCCCCGAGCGCGCCTGAGCTCTCCTCGCTACCCGTTCACGAGCCAGCGAAGGAGGCCCTTTTGGACGTGAAGGCGATTTTCCGCTTGGTCGAAAATGTCCTGGGCCCTCTCCTCAAACAGCTCTCCATCGATCTCCTTGCCCCGGTAGGCCGGCAAGCAGTGGAGCACCAACGCCTCGGGATTCGCCCGCTCGACGAGCTGGCGATTGAGCTGATACGGGGAAAAGGCCCTTTCCCGGAGAACGCCTTCTTCTTCCCTTCCCATGGAGATCCACACATCGGTGTAGAGGAGATCTGCTCCGCGGACCGCCTCTTCGGAAGATTCGGTTTGCACGATCCACGGATTTTCCACGTCGCAGAAGAACGCACGAGGGGCACCCAATCGCAGATGAAAGCGGAAGATTGGTGCAGCCAGCGCCCACGATCTTGCCACATTGCAGGAAGCATCTCCCAGGAAGGCGACTGTTTTGCCCGCGAGCGGACCGCGCTTTTCCTCAAAGGTGAAGATATCCGCCAATACCTGGCAGGGATGCTCCTGATCGGTCAGCGCGTTCACCGTGGGGATGCCGCTGGAACGGGCGAATGCCGCAACCTCCTCCTGAGCAAATGTCCGGATCACTGCACCCTGGACCATCCGACCCAGGACGCGCGCCGTGTCCTCCATGGGTTCCCCACGGCTCAGCTGCAGCTCGGTCGCGCTCAGAAAGAGGGCGGAGCCGCCCAGCTGACGGACCGCAAGCTCGAAGGAGACCCGGGTGCGAGTGGATGGCTTGCGGAAGAGAAGCGCCCATACTTGCCCCCGCAACGGCAGATCGTCACTGCCGCTCTTCCCCAGGCTCCTCTTCTGGAGCTTCACTTTTTCGAAAACAGCATGGGCTGCGGCCTCGCTGATGTCGGTAACAGAAAGGAGATGACGGGGAGGAAGGGATGATGCCATGATCGCGTTACATTATGTGGGTTGCTTGCGTCCCGCGCCCGCCATCCGCCGGCCGACGTCTTTCCGCAGCCCATCGCGTCCCGCTCCGATTGGTCCGCACTTGGATGCCCCGGCCAGGCGCCAACTCCACCACGAGTGGATCAAGGGGTGGCCTCCCTTTCATTCGCTGCGCGGAGGATCGCAATTGCCTCCGAGATTTCTTCCGAAGCTACGTTGAGCGGGGGAAGCAGCCGGACCACGCGTTCTCCCGCGGGTGCGACCAGCAGCCCCTGAGCCAACAACTCATGGGCGAGGGAACGCGCATCCCGCCGAACGTGCACCCCCAAAAGCCCCCCGACTCCGGAAATCGATTCGATCCATCCCCGATCCGGAGAAGCCGCTGCCTGCAGCTCGAGACTGAGCCGTTCGCCCTTTTCCCGGATCTGCCTGCCGAGTTCCTCTTTTTCCAAATGATGGAGAACGGCGCAGGCCACCGTGCACGCCAGCGGCGATCCGCCGAAAGTCGACGCGTGGGAGCCCGGGCCTAGCAGATCCGCATACGGATCGCGAATCCAGGTCGCCCCGATGGGAAACCCTCCCGCCAGTCCCTTTGCCATCGCAATCCCGTCCGGCAGGAAACCCACCTCCTCCTCGCAGCCCTCCATGAGCCGCTGAAAGGCCAAGAAGCGCCCGGAGCGGAAGACGCCCGTTTGCACCTCATCGAAAAACAGGAGAAGACCATGCCGATCACAGATCTCACGTAAGCCTTGCAGATACGGCCGGGTCGCGGCACGAACCCCGCCTTCCCCCTGGATCGGCTCTACGAGAATGGCCGCCGTCGCCGGCCCGATTGCCCGCTCCATCTCCGCCAGGTCGAGGAAGGGAACGTGCCGAAAGCCCGGAATCGGCGGGCCGAATCCGCGCCTGACCTTGTCCTGTCCAGTCGCCGCCATGGCCGCCAACGTCCGCCCGTGGAAGGAGCCCTGCGCCGTCAAAATTTCGAAGGCGCCGCGCGGTTCGCCGAAACGCCTGGCGAGCTTGAACAGGCACTCATTGGCTTCCGCACCGCTGTTCGAGAAAAACACCTTTCCCGCTCCGATCCAGCGCACGAGGGTTTCCGCGAGCTCCGCTCCCATCGGGTGATAGTAGAGATTCGAGCAATGAATCAACCGCCCTGCCGCCTCTTCCAGCGCCTGGGCGATGACGGGGCTCGCATGGCCCAAAACGTTCACCGCGATCCCGCAGCAAAAGTCGAGATAGCGACGATCTTCCGCGTCCCAAACGTAGGAGCCCTTTCCCCGCACGAAGGCCACGGGGAAACGGGCGTAAGAAGGGACGACATACTGGCGATAGCCCTCCAGGATCTCCGCGGTACCCGGACTGGATCGGCGGTCGGTCATGAGACGAAATCCGGCCAAGCAAGCACCGGTGCGGCGAAGGCCTCCCTCACAGGACCAGTTCCGTGCCAACCCCGGAATCGGTGAATACTTCCAGAAGAAGGGCATGGGGGATTCGTCCATCCAGGAGGTGGACTTTGCCGACTCCGGCCCGGAGGGCCGACAAGGCCGACTGGACCTTGGGCAACATCCCTCCTTGCAGGACTCCACGGTCCTGGAGGACGGACACGTCCTTGGGGGTCAACACCGAGATCGTCGATTTTGGATCTTGCGGGTCCCGAAGCACGCCGTTGACATCGGTCAGGTAGACCAGCTTTTCGGCCCGCAAGGCTCCCGCCAGGCAGCCGGCCGCAATGTCGGCGTTGATGTTGTACAGCTGCCCATCCTCGCCTCGTCCGATCGGAGAGACGACCGGAATGACGCGTTCCGCCAGAAGCGCTTGAATGGCTTGCCCATCGATGGAAGTCGGCTCGCCTACGAATCCCAAGGACCCCTTGCCGGCCAAGGAGGCAGTCGCCGCAAGGGGCTTGACCTCAAACACCCCTTGACCGAGAACTTGTTGCGCCCGCCCGCCCAGGCCCTCGAGAATCTCTACGATTGCGGGGCCGACCTCTCCCGAAAGCACCCGTTCGATCACCCGCAGGGTCGCTGCATCCGTGATCCGCAGGCCGTCGACGAACGACGAGGAAATGCCCGCTTCCTTCAACGCCCGACCGATCGCAGGGCCCCCGCCATGAATCAGGACCACGTGAATCCCCACCGCCTCCAGAAGAACCACATCGCGAAGGGTATGGCGCACGAGCTCGGTATCGTCCATGGCCGCCCCGCCATATTTGACGACAAAGCAGGCGTCGCGAAAGCGCTGCACGTAGGGGAGCGCTTCCAGAAAAATTTTGGCTTTGTCCGCGGGTGTCATAGAGTCGTTCCAAAAGCGGCGCGCGATTACCGTAGTAACGGAGCCCGCTCCTCACAAGAAAAAGCAGCAGCTATTCCCCTTTGTTGAGACGAACGTACCGTTCGGTCAGATCGGAGGTCAGGAGCCGACAATGGCCGGAACCGATCCCCAGATCGATGAGAATCGTAAATTGCGGCAAACGCACGGCCTCCTGCACAAGCCGTGCCGACGTGCGAGCGCGCGTGCCGGCCGCCACGGCCTGCACTCCGTTGTAGAAGATGTCCACGCGATTCCCGTCCACCGACGCCCCCGAATAGCCAATGGCGGCGAGGATTCGGCCCCAATTGGGATCTTCGCCATACCACGAACATTTGACGAGAAGCGAATGAGCCACCGCGCGCGCCGCTCGTTCCGCGTCCTCTTCATCGGCAGCTCCCTGAACCAGAACCTCGACCACCTTGGAGATTCCTTCGCCGTCCTCTACGATCATGCGGGCCAATCGGCCCATCAGCAGCGAAAGGGCTGATTGGAACAGGCGAAACTCTCCGCTCTCCGGCGTCAAGGTACGATTGCGCGCCAAGCCGTTGGCGAATACCAGCACGGTGTCGTTGGTCGAGCAATCCCCGTCGATGCTGATCCGATTGAAGCTCTCGGCCACCGACCGACGCGCGGCAAGGGTGAAGGCCTCGTCCGAGACGTCCGCATCGGTCGTAACGACGCAGAGCATCGTCGCTAGACGAGGATCGATCATCCCCGCACCCTTGGCCATCCCGCCCAGGAAGAGTTCCTGCTCTCCCAAGCTGACTCGGAGCCCCATCGTCTTGGGATAGGTGTCGGTCGTGAGAATTCCCAGGGCCGCATCCTTCCCGCCTTGCGGGCTCAACCGACCGAGCGCCAGATCGATACCCTTGCGGACCTTCGCCATCGGCAAGGGGATCCCGATGCGTCCCGTCGAGCAGACGAAGACCTCCTCGGGGGGACAGCCGATTCCGGCAGCTACCCGATTGACCATCTCGGTCGCGTTGGCCATCCCCGCGGGACCGGTGCAAGCATTCGCATTCCCGGAGTTGATGACGACGGCGCGCCCATTCCCCAGCGCCGCATGACGCCGCGAGAGCACCACGGGTGCCGCCGGAACCCGGTTCTCGGTGAAGAGCCCGACGACGTGCCCGGCCCGCTCGGAGCAGATCAGCGACAGATCCTTCTCCCCGCCAGCCTTGATTCCACAGGCCACTCCCGAGGCGAGAAACCCTCTGGGTGTCGTTACGCCCCCCCCTTCCACCGGCGCAATGTCTTCCTTCACCGCAAGAGCCCCTCTTCCTCGGGAAGCCCGAGCCGGAGATTCATCCCTTGCACCGCCTGTCCGGCAGCCCCTTTCCCGAGATTATCGATGGCGCAAAACACGAGCAGCCGGGCTCCAGCCTCATCGCATTGCACGGCGATATCCGCACGATTGGTCCGAACGACATCTCGGACGGCGGGAAGCGTCCCCAGAGGCAACACGTGAACGAACGCATCACCCTGATAGAGGGAAGCATAATGCGCATGGGCCTCCTCGGCTCCGATTCCGGCTCGCAACGGACAGACGATGGTCGAAAGCATGCCGCGGGCGAGCGGAATCAGGTGTGGGATGAAGGCAAGTCCGACCTTCCTGCCCGCCAATCGATCGAGCTCCTGTTCCATTTCGGCCACATGGCGGTGCCGTGGGACCCCATAAGGGCGGGCATTTTCGCTCATTTCGCTGAAGAGAAGCGCCACTTCCGGCCGCCTGCCCGCCCCCGATGTGCCGCTAAGGGAGTTCGCCACGATGTCCTCCTCGCGCAGCCAATCGGCGGTGAGCGCGGGGTAGAGGCCCAGGAGGACGCTCGTCGGATAACAGCCCGGCACCGCGAGCAGATCCGCCCGCCGGATCTCCTCCCGATGGAGCTCCGGTAAAGCGTAAACCGCCCCGGAAAGGAGTGCGGGCGCAGGGTGAGCCCAACCGTAGTCCGTCTCGTAGTGGCGCGGATTGCGCAACCGGAAATCCGCGCTCAGGTCGACGACGATCCTGCCCTTTTCCCGAAGCGGAATGACATATTCCGCAGCAGCCCCATGCGGCAGGGCCAAGAAGATCACGTCGGCCTCGCACAGGCGACGAACCTCCGGCTCCTCGAACACGAGTTCCCCGGCCGAGTCGGGAAGCCCGGAAATCACCTCGTTCGCCCGCTCTCCCTGATGCATTCGGGAGGTCAAGAGCGAGAGAGTAATCCCTGGATGGCGGGACAGCAGCCGTACGAGCTCCTCCCCCGCATACCCGGCCGCACCAACTACGGCGACTCGGCACGAACCCATGATGCCATCCGTTTCGCAACCGCGGCAGGAGCCTCCCGCCCAGGCGTGTTCGGCAAAGCCGACCCGCCCTACCGTTTGGAAAATTGAAACCGCTTCCGAGCGCCCGGCTGGCCGGACTTCTTTCTCTCCTTCATCCGAGGATCTCGGGTCAGGAGAGAGGCCTCCTTGAGCTTCGGGCGGATCTCGGGCTGCCAGCGAACGAGCGCCCGACTCAGCGCCAAGCTCAAGGCATGGGCCTGGCCGGTCAGGCCACCGCCGCGCACGCGCGCTTCAAGGTCGAACTTCTTGAGCGTTTCGCTGATCTCCAGCGGCCTGTAGACCGCCAAGCGCTGAGCCGCCTCCGGAAAATAGTCCTCCAGCGCCCGTCGATTCACCTGAAATGTTCCCGTCCCCGCAAGGAGCCTCACTGAGGCAACGGCCGTTTTCCGTCGACCTGTCGCCTTCCATTCACTTTGCGTCGTCATAGGGTGCTTACGAATTGGGCGCAGCCAGAGGCTGCTGGGCGGCATGCGGGTGTTCCGGTCCCGGGTAGACGTGGAGCTTCTGGAAGACTCTTCTCCCGAGACGATTGTGAGGGATCATCCCTTTGACGGCGTGCTCGATCAAGAACGCGGGCTTCTTCTCCCGGACTTCCCGAACCGTATCGGAATGATGCCCGCCAATGAAGCCTGAATACCGCATATAGGTTTTCGTCACATCCTTCTTCCCGGTAAAAACCGCCCTCGCAGCATTGATCACCACCACATGATCGCCGGTGTCGATATGGGAGGTATATTCCGCCTTGTGCTTGCCGCGGAGCAAGACCGCCGCTCGCATGGCGACCCGGCCAACCGGCTGGCCCGCCGCATCGATGACATACCAAGAACGCCGAACTTCGGCGGGTTTCGCACTGAACGTTTTCACGGGAAGGAAAACCCTAGGGAACACCGGAATGTTTGTCAAGGGCGATCCGCCGCCTTTTCCCTCTCCCCTTCCGGTGAGCCGACCTTCCGCAAAAGTCCGGCCTGGACGGAGAACAATTTCGCGCTTAATATAGCCATTTCTTTCCCCGGAAAGAAAACATGTCAGGAGAATCAGATCCTTCGGGATGGACCTAATCATGAGCCGCAAGGACTTGGAGAAGACCTCCCCTCACAGCAACCTCTCTCCCCATCCGGCAGCGCTTGCTGGAGCAAGCTACAAGAACGGCGCCGACGCCGTCGTCGCCGCGTTAGAAAAAGTGGGGGTCGATACCGTATTTGCCTATCCAGGCGGGGCGAGCATGGTGCTCCATCAGTCGCTGACCCGTTCCCGAAAGATTCGCACGATTTTGCCCCGCCATGAGCAAGGCGGGGCCTTCATGGCCGAGGGTTACGCTCGCGCCAGCGGGAGAGTGGGGGTCTGCATGGCGACCAGTGGCCCGGGCGCCACCAACCTCGTGACCGGAATTGCGGATGCGTACATGGACTCCGTGCCGCTCGTTGCGATTACGGGTCAGGTGAAGCGGGAGATGATCGGAAGGGGTGCCTTCCAGGAGACCGATGTCTTCGGGCTCACGCTTCCGATCGTCAAGCATAGCTACCTGGTCATCTCCGCGGATGATATTCCGTCGATCGTCCAGGAGGCGGTTCTGCTCGCGCGGACCGGGAGGCCCGGCCCGGTTCTTCTCGACATCCCGAAAGATGTGCAGCAAGCCTCCGTTCAGCCGAGGGCGCGCGAAGGAACCTTCGGCGGACGCAAGCCGGTGCCACGGGCTTCCGACGAGGAGCTGGAGGCGATCTTGGTTGCCCTGGAAAGAGCCGAGCGCCCGTTGCTCTACGTCGGGGGCGGCATTCTCTCCGGCGAGGCTTGGGAAGTGCTCCGGCGCTTCGCGGAACGGACCGGTGTGCCAGTGGCAACGACCCTCATGGGAATCGGCTGCTTTCCCGAAACGCACGAATTGTCGCTCCGTTGGTTGGGCATGCACGGAACGGTCTATGCGAACTACGCTGCCGACGCCTGCGACCTTCTCTTGGCCATGGGCGTCCGATTCGATGACCGGGTGACCGGCAACGTGGAGGAGTTCGCCAAGCGCGCGACCATCATCCACCTGGACGTCGACAGCTCCGAGCTCAATAAGAACAAGAGAGCCGATCTACCGATTCTCGGCGATGTCCGGGATGCTCTGGAGCGTCTCAACACGATGCTCGAGGCCGAGCGGCACCCGCAAAAGGATCGTAAGCCCTGGCATGCGCAAATCGCCCAGTGGAAGGCGCGCTATCCCTTCTCTTACCGGGCCGTGCCCGGCGCCATCCTGCCGCAGCAGGTCGTCGAGGAGCTCTTCCGCCTGACGAAGGGCGAGGCGATCATCACCACGGGTGTGGGGCAACACCAGATGTGGGCAGCTCAATTCTACCAATTTATCCAGCCGCGCAGCTTTCTTTCCTCTTCAGGCCTGGGCACGATGGGTTTCGGATTCCCCGCGGCCTTAGGGGCAAAGGTGGCCTTTCCGGACCGACAGGTAATCGATATCGACGGCGACGGAAGCTTCTTGATGAACATCCAAGAGCTGGCCACGGCCGTTACCGAGGGCATCCCGGCAAAGGCGGTCATCCTGAACAACCAGCATCTGGGCATGGTGGTCCAATGGGAGGATCGTTTCTTCGCCGGGAATCGCGCCCACACCTTTCTCGGCGATCCCCGGAACGTGGAGCGGCATTATCCGAGCTACCATCGGATCTGCGAAGGCTTTGGCGTTCCCGCAGAAGAAGTTCGCCGGCCCGAAGAGCTTCGCCCCGCCCTTGAGCGCCTCCTGGCGGCCGAAACCCCCTACGTCGTCGACGTTCACGTGCCCTACACCGAACATGTCTTGCCGATGATCCCGGCGGGCATGACCGTGCATGACATCATCCTGGGAAGCCTGCCCGACGAGAAGGATCCGACATCCGCCCAGTGCTGAAAAGCCTCATCGCGCGAACGACCCCCAGCACTCGGGCAACTTCATGAGTGCGGAGCAGATCGGTCTGTCCCAGAATGGCGAGAACTGCGAAAAACGGTTCCGCGCAACGGACCTCCTCCTCGAAACATTCGAAGGCGTGTGGCAGGGCATGGCAGACCGGCCATCCCAGCTCGTGCAGGCGGAAGCTTCCCAGGAAAATCTCCATCTGCCGCTCGATCCGCACCGCCCCGTCTTGAAGGTTCGGATAGTAAAACCCGAGGCCCGGATCGATCCAGAGCCTGCGTACCCCGGCCCTTTCGGCGAGGCGGCAACGCTCTGCGAAATACGGCATCAAGTCGCCGACTGCATCGTGCGATAAGCGGACGGCACGAGGGTCGCGCACATGGGCGCCTTCCACAAAGTTGAGGATCAACCCCGCGTCTTCCTTTGCCACGAGCGGAAGGAGCTCATCCAGACCTTCTCTTCCGGTGAAGTTGATGACCGCCGCCCCCGCGCGAAGGGCGGCTTGCGCCACCAGAGGGTGGTAGGTTTCGATCGAAACCAGGAGCTGCCGGGCGACCAGGCCTTCGATGACTGGCATCAATTTGCGAATCTGATCTTCGGGCGCAACTCGAGCGGCGTAATCCAGGGAAGACTCGGTCCCGACGTCGAGAAGGACGGCCCCCGTATCGGCCAAGAGCTGCCCGCGCCGAATCGCGGCTTCGGGCGTGAGCACGACGCTCTCGCGATACCAGGAGTCGGGAGAGAGATTGATCACCCCCATGAGCTGGGGGCAAGCGGCTGCGTCTCGGCCTCCGAAGGTCCGACCCCGGAGCTCGAACTCGTGGGATGGCCGATCGAGCAGCGGAGCGTGGCGGCTGGCCAGAGCGCCCAAATCACGCAACGAGAGCACGGCCGGATCCTTTCCCCCTTTCCGCTACAAGACCCCCTTGGTGCTTGGGACGTCGACGATCCGTCCGTCTTTTTCCACGCTCATGGCAAGCGCACGCGCCACGGCCTTGAATGACGCTTCCAGCAGGTGATGCGGATCCCGGGCGGCCCGGATCTCCAGATGGAGCGTCAGCATGCCGTGCACGGTCACTGCGCGGAGAAATTCCTCGAGCAGCTGCGCGGGAAATGCGCCCGCGTGGAGAAGGGCGAGGGGGGGGAGATCGGGTGTTCTCAGGGCCAAGAACGGCCTGCCGCTCACGTCGATCGCCGCCTGCGCCAATGCCTCGTCCATCGGCACCAAGGCGAATCCATAGCGGCGAATGCCAATTTTGTCGCCGAGCGCCGCTTCCACAGCCTGGCCAAGGCAGATGCCGACATCCTCTACCGTGTGATGGAAGTCTACCTCTCGATCGCCACGGGCGCGCACCTGGAGATCGAGGAGCCCGTGGCGGGCAAAAAGCGCAAGCATGTGGTCGAAGAAGGGAATGCCCGTCCCGATCTCGCCTCTTCCGCAACCATCCAGATCGAGCGAGAGGGAAATTTCCGTCTCCTTCGTCGATCGCTCAATCCTTGCTGTTCGATGGGGTGCCACACCCATTCCGTAGCAGAAGGCGCCTCCCCCGCAAAGAACAATGGTCTTCGGGCGAGGCGACCCAGGTCCCTGCTCTTGCCGCATCCCCTCGGCCCCGCCGCAGCCTTGGAATCGGTTGCTCGCTCCGCTAGAGTTCGGAGTCGGATGCCCACCGTGGAAGATTCAGGCAACGAGCGCATTCTCGCGACCGCCATCGGCCATCGCTGGCTCGAAGAGGCTCGTCTTCCCGCGATACGCGCCGCTTTGGCGACCCTCCCCGAGGCGAACGCGGCGGATCTCCTGCATGAGCAGGGATTGATCGATTCGACTCAGAGGGCTTGGCTGCGGCGGCAAGAGACAAGCGAGCCGCACGGAGCTCCTGGGGAACCCTTTGTGGATCAATGCCTGAGGGAAGCCGCTCTGCAGGGATGCTCAGACCTCCATTTGGCCCCGAATCATCCTCCTCTCTGCCGTCGCCAGGGACGGCTCCGGAGCCTGGGCGGAGGCTGGAGCGCTCTCTCCGTCCGGCACATTGCGGAGATCGTCGAGCGGACCCTCCCGGCCTGCGGCAGAGAAGCGCTGGCCCGACAGGGGTGGGCTTCCCTCCCGTACGCCGGAGGTCGGCTGCGTACCCGGCTGACCGTGGGCCGGGATGCAACCGGCTATTTTCTTAGCTTTCGCCTCCTTTTTCCTCATGCACCCGAGCTACGCGATCTCGGAATGGAAGAAGCCATGCCGTTGGCAACGATTCCCTCGGGGCTGATCCTCGTGGCCGGCGGCTCCGGCCAAGGAAAATCAACGCTCCTTGCCGCACTCGCCCGGCAAGTCCGCCGTTCGAGGCCCGGGCGGGTCGTCATTCTGGAGGATCTGCCGGAGCACGCTTGGGAGGACGACCCACCTCGACCCGTCCGCATCGCCTTCGCCGAGCTCCACGGAGAGAGGGATGAAGTGCTTCGCGCAGCCTTTGCCATGGATCCGGACGTCTTGCTTCTGGATGTCTCCGTAGGCCCGAGCACTCTCCCGCTATTGGTGGAGGAGACGGCTCGCAGCGGTGCGCTGGTAATGGCGACCCTCGGCCTTCGCGGGGTGGCGGAGGTACTGCGGAGCCTCTGCGCTGAGATGCCCCAAGAGGCGAGCCGCTCCTTGCTCGTTCGAACGCTGCGGGCCATCATCGCGCTCGAGCTGGTCCCTGGAGCCACCGGCAAGGAGCGCGTGGCCGCGACCGAGCTCTTCCGGAACGTTCCGGCGGCCGCGGCTTCCTTGACGAGCGCGAGGCCGGAGCGGATCGAGAGCGTTCTCGACGTCGGCGAAGGAAGGCATTTTCAGCCGATCGACGACTCTCTGTGGCGGTTGTTTCAAGAGAGCCGCATCACGATGGAGGCGGCCTATGCGCGCGCTCGATATCGACCGCGATGGGTAGCGAGGATGCACGCACCCGACTATCCTGGCGTTTTGTGAACGATCTCCACAAGATTCTCGCATCGGCTCTTGCGAACGGAGCGACCGCCGTTCATCTCTTCGGGGGCGAGGCGCCTGCGGCGCGGGTGAACGGGAAGCTCGGCCCCTTGCCCTTCCCTCCCGTTTCTCCCGAGCAAGCGAACCGTTGGTTACAATCCCTGGCCCGGAGAGATGACTGGAGCGCAGCAGAGCGCGTAGGGAGCGGCCGGATCCCATGCTACCCGGGCCCCGGCGGCATCCTCTTTCGCGGTCGCTTCTCCGCGGGAAAGCCGCCAGCCGGCATGATCCTCTTCCCCCTCCTTCCTCCTCCCCCGTTCAGCCCGCGGGCCGCTCCTCCCCCTCTTCGCCATTTGGGCGCCCTCCGGGGACTGGTCCTGCTTGCCGGCGGAATCGCCGCAGGGAAGAGCACCCTCCTTGCAAGCCTCGTTGCCTGGTTGGGCAACATCGAGTGCTGGCACATCCTCGCACTGGAGGAAGAGCCCGCCCGCTTCTCCTATCCACCCGGACGGAGCTGGATCAGCCGTTGGGAGACTCCTCGGGACTTCCCCGACATGGCGAGGGCACTCGGCTCACCCCTCGCTCGCGACGCAGACATGGTGGCCATCGATCCCCTGCGCGAAACCCCGGCGATCGAGGCGGCTCTCGATTTGGCCGAATCAGGAAAGCTTGTGCTCGCGACCCATGAAGCCGAGGGAGCGGCGGACGGAGTGGCAAGCTTGCTCCGCACCCTGCGGCAAAGCGAAACGAATACGGGTGCGGAGCGCGTGGCCGCGATGCTGCGGCTGGTCCTGTCCCCAACCGTCCTGCCACGCCTCGACGGGAGGGGAGTCGCCGTTCTCTACGAAACCCTTCCTGTCCATCCTGCCGTGGCGGCAGCGATTCGGGGCGGATCCCTCTCCACCCTCAAAGAGTTCGTCCAAGTGGGATCGGAGGGAGGCAAGCACGTTGACGATGCCTTGTGGGATCTCTGTCACTCCGGGATCGTCGGCGCCCAGGAGGCCTTTGGGCATGCTCGGGACAAGGAGCGCTTCCTTGCCCGGCTCGATACCGGGCTGGCGGGTGGCCTCGTGTCAAAGCATTAGGGAACCGACCCGTTCGCCCGCACTCGGAGTGGCAGGATTCGAACCTGCGACTTCTTGCTCCCAAAGCAAGCGCTCTGACCAGGCTGAGCTACACTCCGTATTGCCGGCCGAAGCCGCCTTCCGAATCCCGGCGGCGGATCTGCATCCAACCATAGCCCATCCGTGGCATAAAAAAAGACACATTGCTGCCCCCGCTTCTTTTTGCCATGTTTCTCTTCCGACAAAGTGTAGCATTTTCTCCGAGAGCGATCGGGAATTCCCGGAGAAGCCCAGTCGGCACAGTTTTTGCTCCATGCGACGAGAGAACAGGAAACGACAACGCGAGTCATGAGCCTTCAAATCTGCGACCTGCATGCAAGGATAGTCGAACGGGAAATTCTGCGGGGCATTTCCCTGGAGATTCGGCCGGGAGAGACTCATGCCATCATGGGACCCAACGGGTCGGGGAAGAGCACGCTGGCCAAGGTGCTCGCCGGCCATCCCGATTACGACGTGACTCAGGGTTCCGTCTCGCTCGACGGCGTCCCGCTTCTTGATCGCGAGCCCGATGAGCGCGCCCGGATGGGCCTCTTCCTCGCTTTTCAATACCCCTGCGAAATCCCCGGGGTGAGCATCGCCAACTTCCTGCGGGCAGCGGTGCAGGCGCGGCTCCCCGAAGGAGAATCTCTCTCTGTGACCGAGTTTTATCAGAAGCTCTATCACGAAATGGATGCTCTCGGGATGCAACGCCAATTCAGCTCGCGCCCCTTGAACGCCGGCTTTTCGGGAGGGGAGAAGAAACGCGCGGAAGTCCTGCAAATGGCGATGCTCCACCCCCGGTATGGCATCCTGGACGAGACCGACAGCGGTCTCGACATCGACGCCCTCAAGGTCGTTGCGAATGGAGTCAACCGTCTGCGGGGCCCCGAAGTGGGTTTTCTGATCATCACGCATTATCAAAGGCTCCTCGATTACGTCGCGCCGGACTTCGTTCATGTCATGGTGGCAGGACGAATCGTCCAGAGCGGTGGACCGGAGCTCGCCCAGGAGCTCGAGCGGCGCGGGTACGGCTCCCTGGAGGAACGATACGGGTCCCCGAACCTTTCTCCCCTGGCGGAGACGGGAGCCTAGGCGTAGGTTATCGAAGAAGGAGACGCGATCATGACAGAAGAGCAAGCCATCGCTGGAACGGATCTGCTCCAGCTCGACCGAAACCTGGGCGATTTTCACTATGATGTAAAGTACGCCTTCGACGCCGGAACGGGCCTTTCCGAGCAGACGATCGACTACATCTGCGAGGCCAAGGGAGATCCGGAATGGCTTCGCGCCTTTCGCAAACGCGCTTTGGCCATCTTTCTTCGCGAGCCTTTGCCCACCCATTGGGCAAGCAAGCAATTAGAGGAAATCGACTTCTCGCAAATCCGCTACTACTTGGCGCATGGGCAGCGGGCGGGCAGGACTTGGGAAGAGGTCCCGGAGGAGGTGAAGCGGACCTTCGAACGCCTCGGCGTACCGGAGCAAGAGCGCAAGTTTCTCGCGGGAGTGGAGGCCCAGTTCGACAGCGAAGCGGCCTATTCCCATATGAAGGACGCGCTTCGCGACCAGGGGGTCATCTTCGTCGGGAGCACCGAGGGGCTTCACAAGCACCCCGAAATCTTTCGCAAATGGTTCGGCAAGGTCATCCCTCCCGGGGACAACAAATTTGCTGCGCTCAACAGCGCGGTGTTCAGCGGCGGAAGCTTCATCTACGTCCCTCCCGGGGTCAAGGTGAGCCACCCGCTGCAGGCCTACTTCCGGATCAATGCGGAAAGTTTCGGCCAGTTCGAGCGCACCCTTATCATCGCCGACGAGGGAGCGGAGGTGACCTATATGGAGGGCTGCACCGCTCCGCGCTTCGATTCGGCCACGCTTCACAGCGCCGTCGTGGAGTTGGTGGCTCTCGCCGGAGCGAAAATCCAGTATATCACGGTCCAAAACTGGAGCCCGAACGTCTTCAACCTCGTCACCAAGAGGGGGACAGCCATGGAAAATGCGGAGATCCGCTGGATCGACTGCAACATCGGCTCGCGCCTGACGATGAAATATCCTGCCGTGATTCTGCGCGGCCGCAAGGCGCGCGGAGAGGTGCTGAGCATTGCGCTGGCCAACAGCGGCCAGCACCAGGATACCGGGGCAAAGATGATCCACCTCGCTGACGAGACCACCAGCAACATCATTGCCAAGAGCATCAGCATCGGCGAGGGACGTTCCAGTTATCGCGGCCAGGTGACGATTCCCAGCCACCTCAAGGGTTGCAAGAACAACACCGAGTGCGACGCCCTCCTCATCAACACGACTTCGCGCACCGACACCTATCCGGCCATCACGCTGCGCGGGAACCGGAGTGCCGTCCAACACGAAGCCAGCGTAAGCAAGATCAGCGCCGAGCAGATCTTCTACATGCAGCAGCGCGGGCTGCCGGAATCTGAAGCCATGAGCTTGAGCGTGAATGGATTCATCAACGACCTCGTCCGCGAGTTCCCGATGGAATACAGTGTGGAGCTCAAGCGGTTGATCGATCTGGAAATGGAAGGTTCTGTCGGCTGACCGGTGCCCATGGAGGAGAAGTGGATCTGCCAAAACGAGTGATCACGGAGGCTCCGAACCAGGGCGAGAAGGCGGCGGCTCTTCCCGCCTGGTGGAAAGAGATACAGGATGCCGCGTGGGTCGACTATGAGCGCCTGCCCATGCCGAGCCGAAAGGACGAGGGGTGGCGCTTCAGCGACTTGAGCAAGGTGGCTCTCAACGGCTGCACGGCGGGAGTCCCGGTCGGCAAGCCCGCGCTTGCCAGCCTCCAAGGGTATTTTGCCGCCGGAGAGGCGCCCTCCCTGCTCTTTGCCAATGATACTCTTCTCTTTTCCCGGGGCCTTTCCCGGGAGGCGAACGAAAAGGGGGTCGTCTTTGCCCCACTCCTCGAAGCAGCGAGCCGGGAGGCAGATCGGGTCCGAGGTCACCTCTTCGAGGAACGAGTCGGCCTCGGGGCGGAAAAGCTCGAATCCCTCCATCGCGCCTGTGCGACCGCCGGAGCCGTCCTCTCCGTCCCTGCCGGAGTAGAGCTGACGCAGCCGGTCGAGCTCTCTTTCTGGATGACGGAGGCGCATGCCGCGACCTTCCCCCACATCCTCGTCATCCTCCACGAGAACGCTCGCGCCCGGATCCACCTCCGCTTCGGCTCCACCAACCCCCGGGGTGGCTTTGCCTGCTCGGTGCAAGAGCTCTTCCTTGGACCTGGAGCCAGGCTCGACCTGTTGACCCACCGGAACTGGGCCGAAGGAGTCTGCTCCTTCGACCTCGCCTCCGTTCGCCTCTCTCGCGACGCGAGCGCCACGACCTTCCAGCTGAATCAAGGAGGAAGCTACACGCGAACGGAAAGCCGAAGCCGCTTGCTCGGGCCTGGTGCCCGGAGCGTGATGCTCTCGGCCACCCTGGCACGTGGTCGGCAGGAATTCGATCAGCGTTCCTTCCAAGAACACGTCGCACCCGACACGAAGAGCGACCTTCTCTACAAAAGCGCCTTGTATGACGCCTCCCGTACGATCTTCGCCGGCATGATCGATGTCGATCCCGCGGCGCAACGGACGGATGCTTACCAGAGTAACCGCAATCTCATCTTGAGTCCTGATGCCGAAGCCAACTCGCTGCCCGGCCTTGAGATTTTGGCCAATGACGTTCGCTGTACCCACGGCTCAACGGTCGGGCAGGTCGATCCGGAAGAGCTCTTTTACTGCCTGCAGCGCGGCATCCCGCTCGCAGCGGCTCAGCGCCTCTTTGTGCTCGGCTTTTTAACCGACGTCTTCGATCGTCTCGACGATGGGCCCACCAAAGGAGCCCTCACCGAGGAGCTGGAGGCTTCCCTGCGGTAGCCGCATCCTTCGCCACGTGTCCGGGACCTCGGCAATGCTCGTCCCTTGATCCTTGCGTCCCGCCGGCAGAGAAGGTAGCCTGCAGCAAGCGAGGGAGAGGGATGGGCAGCCCCTCGGTTAAGGCACGATTGGAGGAGCAAGGGAAACTATGGCACAAGAGTCTATCCTCTTAACTCGTTCCGTCGACGCAGTGCAGATCCCGAGCGGGGCTCCGATCCAGCTGGAAAAGGACAGACCCGTGGTGATTACGCAATCGCTCGGAGGATCGTACACCCTGTTGTACGATTCTCGCTGCCTAGTCCGATTGGATGCCAAGGATGCCGACGCGATCGGCCAACTCTCTCCCGTCGCGGGCTTGTCCGAGCAGCCGTCCCCCGGCGCGCACGTCGACGAGGAGATGGTTTACAACCGGCTCCGACAGGTTTTCGACCCGGAAATCCCGGTCAACGTCGTCGATTTGGGATTGATCTACGATTGCCAGGTTTTGCCTCGCGAGGAGGGTGCCTTCGAGGTCGTGGTCAAGATGACTCTCACCGCTCCCGGCTGCGGCATGGGCGTCGTCATCGCGCAGGATGCTCAATCCCGGATCCGACAGATTCCCAACGTAACCGAGGCTCGCGTCGATCTCGTTTGGGACCCCCCCTGGAATCCCGGCATGATCAGCGAGCAGGGCAAGATGCAGCTCGGGCTGATCTAGCCTCCTGCCATCCCTGACCGTCTCTTTCCTGCGGCTGGGAGACCTCCGAAAGCTCTGCGGTCGCCGGGGCCCAGCCTCAGTGATTCACTACGGTCGAGGTCGATCCGCCCGCCCAGGCGGTGACGCCCCGCGCCAGGATCTCGCCGAACTCGGCGAAGAGGCTCCGATACGCCCGCCCCCCAATGATCCGTGTTCCCTCATAATCGCCCGCGATAATCCGGTCATAGGAGTCCTGGGCATTCATGTAGGGGCCTTCGACAAAAACGACCGGCCCGTGATAAATTCGGTTTGCCAGGAGATTCCGTGCGAACACATAGGGGCTTGGCCCCACCCGCCGAGCCGCAGCCCAATTGGAGTAGCTCTCCGGCGGGAAGTTCCACGTCGCTTCCATCTGCTTGGCAATCGATTCCGCCGCCTCGGCTTCCGGAATGCTCGTGCGGGAGAGGAGCTTGTAGAGGAGATCCCACTTCTGGTCGTCGCACCGCAACTCCTCCTCGGAGTAATTGCCGTGGACGAACGCCACGAGGCGGCTCTGCGGGATGAGCTCGGTACGCGTCGGATGGCTCGACCACTTGTCCGCATTGAAATGAATGCAGAGGGTCAGATCGGGATTGAGCTTCGCCACCAGCTCCGCGCGCGCCCGAATTTCGGCGTTTCGATAGAAGAGACGCTCTTCTTCCCGGACCACCCGTTGCTCCAGCTCCGGGGAAAAGCTCGCGGGCAGAGCGGCGGGCCCGCCGGAGGGATAGAGGGAGGCGAGCGCTTCCTCGCGTAGGCCGGCCGGGCGAATCGTCGTGACCGGTTCAAAGAATCGCTTGGTCCAGACCACTGTGGCGCCTGCGGTCTCCAAGAGCTTGGCTGCATGCCGGGCGGCAAGCATGTTGAGGTTCGCCTCGATCACCGGGGGATCCGAGCCAATCTGGAAGAATCGTTCCTCCATCTTCGCCCAACGACCCCCGATGTGTCCCGGATCGAGGCAGATCACCAAGCCCCGCAGCGGTTTCGCGCTCGACGTCCCGGCTTTGGAAAGCTTCCAGCCGCTCACCGTCGTGGCTCGCAGCGGAAGCTGCGAGTCCAGATCCGGTGCCAACCGGAGCCGATAGAGAAGGCGCGTGTGCTCCGTGTCTCCGAAGAGAGTGACCTCGTTGCCGTTGATGACCGTGAACTTCCAAAAGGAGCCATCCGGACAGAAGAGCGTGTTGATCCAATGAACAAACTCCTCTCGCGTCATCGTTTCCTGGAAGGCATCCAAGGCACTCCAATCGGGATCGGGCGCCAGCGGGCTCAATTCCGCCTGCGAGGCAAGAGGAGAGAGGCACACGATGAGGGCGACTCCCGCGAATGCGAGACTTCGTACGATCGAGTTCATTCTTGCCGTCTTCGCCCCCGGAGCTCGCTTGACGTGCGCGCACCCAGGCGTTCCGGGGCCGCTCGCCCTTCGTCGTGCGACTATGCTCCGTCCGTTGCTCGGCTTGGATTCAAGCGCAATTCGAGAATCTTTCCGGAAACGGCTCCCACGCGCGCCACTCCAATGTCCGCCTCCACTCCCCGGCGATCCGCGTAGAAACGCATCTGCCAACTCGGTTCGCCTTCGTCTCCGGTTCGAGCGAGCTCGAAGAGCACGGTGCTCAAAGTGGCCTTCCCGACCGCTCCCGTCCTGAGGATAACCTGTAGGGCACGGTCTGAGTCAACCTTTAACCGGCTCGGATCGAAAGCTTGCGACTCCTTGTAGCGAACCAGGCCCCGCCGTCCGATCTCGATAACGCCCTCCCGCACGTCGCGTACTTGGCCGCCGATGACCGTGACCCGCTTGAGGTTCTTCCATCCGCCCGGGTTCCAATAGAGGAACTCCCAAGTCGTCGGGGTGAGGGCGGTCCGGCTGCGCGGGCCGATAATGGCGAGCATCTTGGCTTGCGACCCCTCCGGGGCATACTGTTGTGCTACCGGGAGCGCCGAAAAAGCCGTCGGCGCTGCATCCCTGTTCCGCATGGGGGCCTGCGGGGCTTTGGCAAAGGAATCCATCTGCGCAAGAAGAATGCACGCAGTGATCAGGACAAACTGTCGTTTCATAGAATCTGCCCAATAGCGAAAATCGACCTCCTTCGCAAACCTCCTTTCCGATTTGCCTTTCTTGCCGGCCTCCTCCTGCCCGTGGCGTCCGACCCTGCGCCGTGAAATGGGCGAGACGTGCCGACTCCGTCTCCGCAAGAACCCGAGTTTCTCGCTTGCCAGCGGGGCGGGTCCGGGGGTACCGAAGCTCCTAGCCGCCGAGGCCGTTCGCTGAGAAACCGCGGCGGGCTTTCCTTCTGGGCAGCTCGAGCAGGCAAGAAGATGGCCACCATTCTCGTTACCGGAGGCACCGGCTTCGTCGGGAGCCGCCTGGTCCGTCGCCTCGTCGAGCTCGGATACCAAGTCCGGGTCCTCACTCGCGGGACTGGTCACAAAAGGGGTCTTCCCTTGCAACGCTGCACGATCATCGAAGGCAACCCGCTCGATCCGGATGCCTGCCGCCGGGCGACCCAGGGAATCGATGCGGTCATTCACCTCATTGGGATCCTGAGGGAGAGCCGGGGCAGCTCTTACCGGGAAGCGCATGTCCAGACCACCCGGCTCCTCCTGGCGGCGGCCAAGGAAAACGGCGTGCGCCGCTGGCTCCACATGAGCGCCTTGGGCTCGCGTCCTTACGCACCCTCCCGTTATCACCAGACCAAGTGGACCGCCGAAGAGCTGGTGCGATCGAGCGATCTTCACTGGACGATCTTTCGGCCTTCGATCGTGTACGGGCCGGGTGATCAATTTTTAAGCGTCTTCCGGGATCTCTTGTCTCGGCCTCTCTTTCGGTACTTCGGAATCCTTCCCCTTCCCGGAGGCGGAGCGAGCCCTCTCCAACCGGTCGCTGTAGAGGATGTCGTCACAGCGTTCACCCGGGCATTGATTCTCCCGCAAACGATCGGAAGGGAATATGTGATCTGCGGACCGGATCGAGTGAGCCTTTCGGAGATCTGCTCCCTTCTGTTGAAAAGTGGGCACCAGCCGGTCTGCTCTGTCCCCTCCCCGGCTCGGCTCGGCTCGCGCCTTCTCCTCTTCGCAACGATCTTCTTCCTCTTTCCCCTCTCTGCCCTCCTCGGACTGGCCGGCGGCTTCCCTCCAGAGGGGTGGAGCGTCCTCCTCACCACTTGGGGCGGCATGGGCTTGCTGAGCCTTCGCCCGCGTCCAATCCTTTTCCTTCCCGTTCCCTGGCCGCTCGCACGCACCCTGGCGCGTTTCGCAGAAGGGCTTCCCTCGAACCTGCCCATCGGGCGCGAGCCGCTTCTCATGCTCGAGGAAGGGAACATCGGCGATCCGTCCCTCGCCGCCAGGGACCTGGGCATCGAGTTCCTGCCGTTCCGGGAAGGCCTCTTGAGCTTCCTCTGGAGCGGGGAAGAAGCGCTCTAGTTGGAGGCCAGATTCCGGACGACTCTGCGGAACCGAGCAATCGTCTCCTCGATCTCCTCCCAGCCGACCCCCTTTCCGAGGGAAAAGCGGACCATCGAACGGGCTTGCGCCTCGCTTGCCCCCATCGCCAAGAGAGCGGGAGAGGGTTGCAAGGCGCCGGAGGAGCATGCGGACCCTCCCGAAACGGCAATGCCCTCCAGGTCGAGGCCAATCAGTAGGCTTTCTCCGTCCAACGCCGAAAAGCCGATCGCCAGAGTGTTGGGCAATCTCTCAATCGGATGGCCCCATCTCCGGATGCCGGGAAGGTCCGCAATCCCCTGCCAAAGCCGCTCCGTGAGTTCCCGCTGGCGCGCCGATTCGCCCTCTCGCTCTTCCTCGGCCCGGCCCAGCGCTTCCGCCATGCCGACGATCGCCGCGACGTTCTCCGTTCCCGGCCAGCGGCCTTCTTCCTGCTCCCCTCCGAAGACGATGCGCTCAAGGGAGAGGCCAGCGCGCACGTAGAGCAAGGCCGCTCCCAGCGGCCCTCCGAATTTATGAGCCGCCAAGCTGGCAGAAGAAACTCCCCACTCCGCAAAGCAGAGCTCTTCCTTTCCGGCACTCTGGACGACATCGCTATGGAATACGACCCCTCTTTCCGCGCAGAGCCGCCCGATCGCCCGCATCGGCTGACGCGTGCCGGTCTCATTGCTGGCCGAGAGAATGGAGACCAGGGTCGTCTCTGGCCGAAAGCTTGCTTTCAACCACTCCAGATCGACCCTCCCAAATCGATCGACCGGCGCTCTCGACACGGAAAATCCCTCCGTTTCCAGGAATGCCATCGATTTTGCCACCGCGGGATGCTCGATCGCTGAGCAGATCAGGTGACTGCCCTTCTTTCGCAGCGCGCGTGCCAGCCCGACGATGCCCAAGGAGTCGCTCTGGCTGCCGCTCGACACGAAAATGATCTCCCTCGGCCTCACCCGTAACAGGGTGGCAATGCGTTCGCGAGCCAGATCGATCGCGGCGCGCGCCCTTCTTCCCTCCGCATGTAAGCTCGACGGATTCCCGCGCAGATCGAGGTAGGGCTCCATCGCTGTTCTGGCCCGCGAATCGAGCGGGGCGGTCGCATTATAGTCGAGGTAGATCCGCTTCATGCGCTGGCGGAGGCTCCAGGATCCGATCCCCGTTTCCGCACTTGGGCCTCCTGCTGGAGCAACGTCACCACGGAATAGGGCGGTACCGCCTCGGTGAGCCAGACATTGCCTCCGATCACGCTGTGCGCTCCGATGACCGTTTCGCCTCCGAGGATCGTAGCGCCGGGGTAGATCGTCACGTGATCCTCAATGGTCGGATGCCTCTTGCTCCCCTGAAGCTTTCTCCCCCCGGCCGTCGACCGGGCGCCAAGGGTAACGCCATGATAGATCTTTACGGCCTTGCCAATCCGGCAGGTCTCACCGATCACGATGCCCGTGCCGTGGTCGATAAAAAAATAGGGACCAATCTCCGCTCCGGGATGGATATCGATTCCGGTCCGCCCGTGGGCCCACTCGGTCATCATGCGCGGGAGCAGCGGCACCCCGCGCAAGTAGAGAAGATGCGCCAGCCGGTGGGTGGCGATGGCTTCGACTCCGGGATAGGCGAGCAAGACTTCCTCGGTGCTTGCCGCGGCCGGGTCTCCCGAAAATGTCGCTTCTACATCGGTGGCGAGCCGCTCCCGCGTTTCGGCAAGCCGAGCCAGAAACCACGTAGCCACCGCTTCATCTTCCCCACCGTCTCGGGCCCTTGGGCCCAGGCTCTTGCGAAGTTCCTCGGTCAAGCTCCGATGGAGGCGTGCCAGCCGCTCCTCGACGAAGTCCGAGAGTTCGCGGGAGGAGCGGGGAGGAGGAGAATGGAATCCGGGGAAGAGCAGAGCTAGCAGATCCTCCATCATCCGTGCGACCGCTGGCTTGGAAGGAAAATTCGCGCGATCGGCCCGATTAATTCCGCCATCCTTCTCGTAGGAGCGGAGCAGCGCTTCGGAAATTCCCGGAAGTGGCATCACCGATCGGACGAGCCTTGCTTCGTCCCTCCAACGGATTTCCTTCTTTTCTGGGGCCCTGCCCGCCGGCCCGGACTGCGCGAATGCTCGGACATTTTCGGCGAGAGACCGTTGTCGATCCCTCTCTTCTCCCCTACAGTCAGAGGATTCCCCCATATGGCCGACGTCGCAAGCGCAATTTGGCGTCCCCCTAGCCTCCCTCGGGTGCTCCCGTGGCCGAAATCCTATGCGGTTCTCGGCTTCCCGATCGCCCATTCGTTCTCCCCGGCCATCCATCGAGCCGCGTTTGCCGCGATCGGCTGGCCCGGGGGATACGGCCGCGTCGAGGTGGACATCGCCAGGCTCGGACCCGTCGTCGATCATCTGAAGACCTTGGGCTTTGCTGGATGGAACTGTACCGCTCCTCTCAAGCGGGAGATGTTTCGGCTCTGCGATCGGCGGGAAACGACGGCGATCCGGCTTGGCTCCGTCAACACGGTGCGACACGAGAAGGGAGTTCTCGAGGGCCACAACACCGACGGGCGAGGATGGGTGCTCGCCGTGGAGGAGGCCTTTTCGGTCTCCCTCTCGGACTTGCGCGTTCTTTTCCTGGGGCTCGGCGGCGCGGGTGCGGCACTAGCGCGCCAAGCGTCCTGGGAAGGCTGCCCTCTCCTTCATCTTGCGAACCGTACGGCTGCGACCGCACTCTCCGTTGCCAGAGAGCTCGACTCGCGAGCGCGAGTCGAGCTGGTCCCCTGGGAGGAAGCTGCCCTTCTTCGAGCGGCTTCGAACGCTGACCTTCTCGTCTCCTCTCTCGCCGAGGATCCTCCCTTCTTAAGAGATTCGAGCTTCCTCGACCATCTCCTTCGTCCCGGTCTTTTCGTCTTGGACCTGCGCTATTGGCCTCCCGAGTTGCCTCTGCTCGAAGCCGCCCGGGAACGGGGAGCCCGGAGCGCGAACGGGCTCGGAATGCTTCTCCACCAAGCCGCGCTGGCTTTCGAGCTCTGGACGTCCACTCCCGCCCCGCTCTCCCTCATGCGCGAGGCGCTCGCCGCCGCCCTCTCGGCTCGCAAGCGGGAAGGACCTGTCCGGTGAGGGAGCGCAGCACCGTCCTCGCGTCCGGCTCCAGGTGAGGGGATTTCCTCTCCCTTTCGCACAGAGCAGGAGCACGAAAAATTCGATCGTCAACGGAAAGGAAAAAAAGTTTCCCGATTGGGGGATTCCCTTGTCCGATGCCCTTTCAACTTTTACGATCCATTTTCTTACGAGAGCCGAATCAAACCGGCTTTTCTACCGCCGTGAATAACCAAGCCCAATCTGAGCACTCTCTTCGATTCGCCCCGGCTCCTCTTGGCCGTTTCTAAGCTGAGAATTTACTTGCTATCAATCACTTGCAATTCTCGCTGCAAGAAGAGCGAGAAAGAGACGTTTTCTGTGAATAACTTGTGAACAACTCGTCCGTTGATCTTGGCTGGATCTGGGAAAGAGTTTGCGCGGAGATGCAAACCATCGCCTCACGGGATGCCGTCGAACGCTGGTTTTCCCCGCTCCGAATCCTCGCACTCTCCGAGGAGGAGGTCGCTCTGGAAGCTCCCGACTCGATCTATCGCTATTGGATCGAGGAAAACTACCTCCCCCAGCTTACGAGCGCACTGGCGAAGATCCTTGGGCGGCAGGTCCGAGTCGGCTTCCCTGGCTCCCAGCCTGGCAGCAAGGCGGGTACTCCAGAGCGTCCTGCAAAGGAAGCAAAGACGGAGCTGCGGGCGAATGGTAATGGCGAAGGGCTCCCCTCCGGCGGCTTGAATCCCCGGTACACGTTCGAGACCTTCATCGTCGGAGCCAACAGCGAATTTGCCTACGCAGCGGCGCACGCCGTGGCCAACGCGCCCGCCCGAGCCTATAATCCCGTCTTCTTTTACGGGAAGGTCGGCCTCGGAAAGACGCATCTCATGCAGGCCATCGGCAATGAGATCCGCCGGCTCCAGCGTTCCCTTCACGTGCAGTATGTGACTTGCGAGCAGTTCACCAACGAGTTCATCGACGCCATCCAAAAGGGCTCCCTGCTCCGCTTTCGCAAGAAGTACAGGGAGGTCGACGTTCTCCTTCTCGACGACGTCCAGTTCCTGGCGGGGAAGGAGCGGTCGCAGGAAGAATTTTTCCATACCTTCAACTGCCTCTTTGATGGGAGCAAGCAGATCGTCTTGACCAGCGACGCGGTTCCAAGCGCCATGCAGACGCTGGAAAAACGACTCACCTCGCGATTCGAATGGGGGCTGACTGCAGAAGTTCTTCCTCCTCAATTAGAAACGAGGTTAGCGATTCTGCGTCACAAGATGCGGGGCCTATCGATCGTCGTACCCGACGAAATCCTCTCCACGATTGCGGAGCGGATTCAGAACAACGTCCGCCAACTCGAGGGCGCCCTCAATCGCGTCGCGGCTTTCGCCGCGCTCCATCCGGAAAAGCTGACTTCGGGACAAGTGCAGCTTCTTCTCAAGGATCTCTTCCGCAGTAATTCGGCCCAGGGCGTCACGATCGATTCGATCCAGAAGCAGGTTGCCGAAACCTTCGACATTCGTCTCGCCGACATGACAAGCAAACGCCGCTTGGCTCATATTACCCTTCCGCGTATGGTCGCCATGTACTTGAGCCGGAAGCTCACCACCTGTTCTCTCGCGGAAATCGGCGAAAACTTCGGCGGGCGAGATCACGGCACGGTTCTGCACGCCCAACGGGTGGTTGCGGAGAAGCTGCAATCGGAACCGCGTTTTGAAACGATGGTTCGCGAGTTGATTGAAAAACTGGAGAACCCCAGTTAAACAGGCGAAGAGGAACGGTGAATAACGCGGCCGATTTTCTTGAGACCAGATTCTTTCGCCAGGTCTGTCGGCGAGACGCCATCGGTTGTTCACAATTTAATTCACAACACAATAAACTCTATTCCAATGGGTTATGGGTTTTTTTTACTCTCTGCTGGGAGATAAGAAGAAGATGATGAGCTTCTCTCTGTCCTTCCTATAAACTGACCACAGCCATGCAGTGCGAAATCGTTCGAACCTCCTTCCTGGACGCTCTTGGCCTTGCACAAAGCGTCGTCGGCAGCCGAACCACGTTGCCGATCTTGAACAATGTCCTTCTCGAGGCCGATCCGGCGGGCAAGCTCTCCCTGTTCGCCAGTGATCTTCAGACGACGCTCCAGCTCCGCATCGACGCCGATGTGAAGGAAGCAGGACGGACGACCCTGCCGGCTCGCCGCCTCTTTGCCATCGCCAAGGAGGTATCGGCCAAGGAGCTGGCCTTGAGCTGCAATGAGAAAGAGGAAAGCACCGTCATGGGTGGCCGCTCCTCTTTTCGTCTCTTCGGATTGCCGGCTGCCGATTACCCGGCTCCCCCGGCTTCAAGCGATTCCCGCTCGTTCGATATTCCACAAGATTCGTTCGTCCAGCTGCTTCGCCGAACGGCCTATGCGATGTCGAACGACGAGATGCGCTACGTCCTCAACGGAGCGCTCTTCTGTTGGAAAGGAGAAACCCTCACCGTGGTGGCGACAGATGGGAAGCGGCTGGCTCTTATGACCGCGCCGGTTGCGGAGAAGGCAGAAGAGGAGATCCAGGGGATCGTCCCCGCACGGGCGATTACCGAGCTGCTGCGGATTCTGGGGACCGATGAGAGGAAACTGACCGTATGGCTCGAGTCGAACCGGCTCCTTCTCCAATCCGGAGACCTCGTGTTTTCTTCGAAGCTCGTCGACGGAAAATATCCCAACTATCGTGCGGCAATTCCGGAAGGTGCCCGGGAAAAGATGTACGTGTCGCGAGAGGCGCTCTTGTCGGGATTGAGGCGGGTCTCCATTGTTGCCGGTGAAAAGGTCGTTCCCGTACGCCTCCATTTCCAGAAGAACGAGCTCGAGCTGTCGTGCAGCTCCGCGGAAATCGGGGAGGCCAAGGAGACGATTTCGATCCGCTATGGAGGAGAGGAAATCCGAGCAGCCTTCAATGTCGCCTATCTCATGGATCCGCTACGAGAGAGCACGGCCGACGAAATCACTCTTCAGGTCGGGGAAGCCTCCGGACCCTGTATCTTCCAGGATGAGGAAACGTTCCTTTACGTAGTGATGCCGATGCGCAATGCCTGAGAGATCCGGATTCGTCGCTCTGTTCGAGGAACCGCTCGACCGGGAAGGGGTCGAGGAGATGGTTGCTCACTGGATTGCCCGATTCGAAAGGGTCGAGCAGGCTCTGCCCGTAGGCGAAAGAGGAGGGACGGCGACGATGGAAATCCACCGGGCTTCGGATATTTTCTGGGAGGAATATCCCCAGTTCCGAATCACCGAGGGAGACGCTTTTACCTGGGTCTATCTCTCCCTGCGCCGGAAGAGCGTCGAGACCACCGGGTTTTCGACGTCCGGAATTCCTTTTTGCCTGGAGGTCCTGCTCGAGCTCCCACGGATTCACGAAATCATCGATGAGAAGAATGAAGCGCGCTTAACGGAGTTGGAGCAGGAAGGGATCTTATGAGGTCGCTTCCCCGCCTGAGCAGCGCTTCTCCTGGAGCCCTTTCGCCGAGAGAAGGAGAGCCGGAGGCGCTGTGGAAAAGCCCGGGACTTTTGCGACGGAGGGCGCCGCGGCCATTGTTCTGGGGGCTCTTCCTCGCCTTGCTTCTTTTCGATCAGGGGTCGAAAGGGTGGATCCTCGAGCACGGAATGGATCTTCCGCTCTCTCTGGTTCCTGGGCTCCTGAATGTTGTTTCCGTTCGGAATACGGGAATCGTCTTCGGTCTCTTCGCGGGGCATAACTGGCTATGGATCGGGGTGGGCGCCTCCTTTCTGCTTGCCGGATTCCTGGTTGGGAAAAGCCTCGACTGGAGCCGGCGGGAGACCAATGTGATCGCCGCCCTTCTAGCGGCGGGTGCGACGGGAAATATCATCGATCGGGTCGTTCATGGATTCGTCGTCGACTTCATCGACGCCTATGTCGGGTCATGGCACTGGCCGAGCTTCAACGTCGCCGACAGCTGCCTCTGTGTCGCTTCGCTCTGGATCATTTTTCGATGGGTGATCGTTCCTAAGAGTAGGCCTTGATCCCGGCGGGATGGGCCGAGGAGAAGAACGTTGATTTCTCTTCCTCGACCCTATCGGCAAGCCGATCCTCCCATGCGCATATTGGTTGTCGAAGACGAAGAGAAGATTGCGACCTTTGTTCGAAAGGGCTTGCACGAGCAAGGGCTTGCCGTCGACACGCTGGCCCGCGGGGACCAGGCGCTCCTTGCCCTCGTCAACCAACCATATGACGCGGCGATCCTTGATGTTTTTCTGCCCGGTCGCGATGGTCTTAGCGTGCTTCGAGCCGTTCGGCGACGTGGGATCCATCTCCCGGTGCTCTTGTTGACTGCCAGGGGCGAGCTCTACGAACGGGTGGAAGGGCTCGAGAGCGGGGCCGATGACTACCTCCCCAAGCCGTTCGCGATGGAGGAGCTCGTTGCGCGGTTGCGTGCGCTCCTTCGAAGAGCCGCTGGGGTCGGGCTTTCTCTCTACCAAGTAGGCGACCTTACGCTCAACTTGGTGAGCCGGGTTGCGGTGAGGCGGGAGAGGAAAATCGAGCTGACGGGACGGGAGTTTTCGCTCCTGGAGCTCTTGATGCGTTCTCCCGGAAAGGTTTTTACAAGAACCGAGATCTGTGAGCATGTCTGGAACTTCCATTTCGACCCTGGAACCAATCTCGTCGATGTCTACATTCAGAAATTGAGGAAGAAGGTCGATGAGGGAGAGAGCCGGAGGCTCATTCAAACGGTCCGAGGCATTGGGTACAAGATCGAGGGGGCCTCATGAAACGCATTCCTCTGCGCTGGAAGCTCGCCTTTCTGGCCGGGATGACCGTAGGGCTCGCACTCACGCTAATCGGAGCGCTAGCTGGCTGGACCCTCGATCGGCAGCTCGCTCAGGAGGCCGATCTCCAGATGATCTCGGATGCGCGGGAAATCTTTGGCGCTTTGAAGAAGGTGCGGGCGCTCTCGCCGGGCCGCCTTCCTGAGGGTTTGGAGAGCGAGGAGAGCAGCATCTGGGAGGTCGATCGCGTGGGAGGGAGGACCCTCTATCGGGCGCCATTCCTTCAAGCGAGCAATCGCCTCTCCAAGGACGGCTTCCTTTATTTCTCCCTGGGCAAACGAACCTTTCGCGTCTTGGTGAAGAGTCAGGACGGGCAACGACTCGTCCTTGCTCGAGACACGCGCCGGCTGAAAGAGATCCTGCGGAAGGCGGAATTCGCCTACCTGCTTTCCTTTCCTCTCGCACTGGTTGTCTCGGTGTGGGGGGGATGGCTCGTTTCGGGCTACGCCTTGCGACCGGTGAGGGCAATCGCTGCGGCAGCCGAGAAGATCGGCCCCCACGCGCTTCAGGGTCGAGTCGAGGTTCCGTCGGAGGATCCGGATCTTGCGCGTTTAGCGCAAATCCTGAACGCGATGTGGGAGAGAATCGAGCAGGCGTTTCAACATGAGAAGCGGCTAACTGCCGATGCTTCCCACGAGCTTCGAACGCCGCTCACGATCCTCCGAAACCAGCTGGAGGCGGCTTTGGCCGAAGCCAAAAATCGGCAATCCCCCGAGGAAGAAGTGTTTCTTTCCCTTCTGGAGCAAGTCAAACGGTTGAGCACGATCACCGAAAATCTTCTGTTTCTCTCTCATGCGGAAAGCGGTCAGCTTCGTCTCCGAGTAGAAGCCCTAGCGTGGAGCGGAATGGTAGAGGAGGTGGTGGAGGATGCCCGGCTTCTCGCGATTCCGGGAGGGCTCTCAGTCGCTACCTCAATCCTTCCGGATCAATGGATTCATGGGGACAGCGATCTGCTGATGCGCTTGCTCTGGAATCTGGTGGATAACGCAGTCAAATATAATACCCCAGGCGGCTTCATCTGGATTACGCTTCTGGAGGAGGGTCCTTGGATCGCCTTGAGCGTCGCCAACACGGGACCGACGATCCAGAAGGAGGACCAGAGAGAAATTTTTCGGCGGTTCTACCGGGTGCAGAGCGCCAGGGGGAGCCATGCAAAGGGCAGCGGGCTCGGCTTGAGCCTCTGTCGGGAGATCGTTGCTGCCCACGGAGGGGAAATTCAGTATGACAATCCGACCGAAGGCTGGAATCGCTTCACGGTCTGGCTCCCAAAGGGGAAAGCCTCGTCCGCCCATCCGCTCACCGAGAGAGTCGGCGACGCGCCGTCTGCCTCCTCTTCGGCACGGGCGTAGCTTCGCGCAAGGAACCGAAGCTGGCGCAAGCCTCCCGCGCGGGTCGATCCGCTTAGTCGGTCTTGGCGGGGTCGTTCTGCGCTGGGGCGGGCAGAGGGGGAGGAGAGGCCGTCCGGACGCTTTCGGTCGTGGAGGCAAATGGGGGAGGCGTCGGGATGGGGATGCGGAGAGCAATCTCTCGGCAGAGCTCGTCTTCCGCTCTCTTGAGCGTGATGTCGCGAAGGAATCCGGCGGCCATGACCGATGAGATCGCAATATCGAGTGGGAAGAAGGCGGGAAGGAGCGTCGCATCCTGCCGCTGGCCGCTCACCTCGATGAGGGAGCGTCCGGTCCGTCCGGATCTGATCCGCAGCCTCAGCCCGACCCGCCAAGCGGCATAGAGAAAGGCATAGATCGCTACCGAGTCCTGAACCTCTCCGTAGACGAGTGCGTCGACGCCGAGCCAGTCGGCCACCCGTTCTGCTTTCTCGCGGGAGAGGTCCGCCGAAGTTCGCCAGCCCATTTCCTGCAAAATCTTGTCCGTGAGGGCAGGGCTCTGCAACCAGAAGTCACGTTGCGCCAGATAGGCTGCCATTCCCCGCCGAAGGCGGTTGGCGGTCGTCCACCGCCATCGCTCCCGCTCCTCGCGAGAACGCGGCGTTGCCGGGACTCCATCGAGGAGAAAGTGCCCTCTGGTCGCGTTGTCGACGAAAGGGAGGACGGAGAGTTGGAATGGGCGTTCGGTTGCCAGACTGGGGGAGGCGACCGTCTCGAATCGGGACGGATCCAGATCGATAAGATAGTCCAGGGCATTCTTTTTCCCATGGGTCGATTCCTCCTGCTCGGGGAGGAAGAAGCGCTCCGGGGGAAGGTTCTGATGGGGAGCGGGCGGCCTCGGCCGGAAAGGAAGGGTGAAGGCGGCGGGCGGAAGCGCCCGCTCCTCCGGGGAGAGCGCGGGAGCGGTCGCCACTGGGAGTGCCCTTGGAATCCCGCGAGGCTCTGCACGCGCCGTTCGCGGGGGATGTGGCACGCGGAGGACGAGCTCGCGACAGGCTTCGTCTTCCCCGCGCCGCAGCGTCACGTCACGCAGATGGACCAGGTTGCCGATCGAGGCGATGGCAAGATCGACGGGGTTGGTCGCAATGCGGAGGCCCAGGATGTTGCGGGTGGCGGTCCCGGTAAGCATCTCGCGGCCGGTGATCGCCGAGAACATCCGGATTGCCAGCTTCACCCGCCATCCCGCCGCCAGAAGCAGGTAATAGCTGCGATAGACGGAGACCGAGCCGTAAACTAGGGCATCCGCATCCAGGAAACGGCCCAGGATCTGAGGTTCGGTGCTCTTGAGAACACGATCCGACGAGATCTTGTGCGCGGCGAGCATGGAATCGACCAAGGCGACTGGAATCAGATCGAACTCCCTCGCGGCGAGATAGCCGTGGACCATGCGACGCAGCCGTTGAGAGTGCGTCCACCGCCACACGTCCAAGGCCTCTCCTTTCCGGCCAGGCCACTGGATCTCGTTGAGGACATAATTCCCCGCTCCCTCGTCGATGAAGGGAAGTACGGCGATCCGGCGAGGAGCGCGCTCGGCGAAATCCGGGCTGGTCCAGACGGTGCAAGATCCCGGATCGGGATCCATGACATAGTCGTACCAACGCTTTCGACCGTGAGAGTCGGCTCCCTTCTCCGGAAGGAAGAGACGCTGATCTCCGGCCTCTTCCGCCGCCAGGAGGGGAACGGCCAGGACACAAAGCCCGAATCCAAGGCAGAGATAGAGCCAGAGCGTCTCCAGGTCAGCAGCAGCCGAATGTCTTCTCCTCATTCCAGCCGGCTAGGCGACTCCCACCTCTTGCGCTGGAGAAGGCGGTTTCCCGTGAAGCTCACGGAGCGTAGCGTGAAGGCCGCCGGCAAACTGAAGGAGCTCGTGCGGACGTCCTGCGGTCACGCGCAGCCAGCCGGGCAGGCCCCAGCTATCCAGGCTGCGAACGAGAACGCCTCTCCGGACCAGCGCCTTCCAGACTTGCTCCGCGTGGAGAAGGCGGACCATCACGAAGTTGGCGCTTGAGGGCACCCAAGTGAGACCGGATTCCTGGAAAGACCGTTCGAGAAGAAGCCGCCCCTCCTGAACCACCTTCTTCGACTCTTGCTGGTGTCGCCGATCCTTGAGCGCGGCGGCTGCGGCTCCCTGAGCAATCCCGCTCGTATTGGTGGGAAGAGCGGCCTTTTGGAGGGCATGAGCCATTGCAGGGGATGCCAGAGCGTAGCCGATCCGGAGGCTCGCCAAGCCATGTAGCTTGGAAAAGGTCCGCAGAGCCACGATGGGAGCTCCGTCCCGAATGGCCGAGGCCAGATGCGGCGGATCCTCCAGGTAGTCGGCGTAGGCCTCGTCGAGCGCCAAGAGAACATGCGCGGGAAGACGCCGCGCAAAATCGAGCAGGGCTGTATTGTCCACGTAAGTTCCCGTCGGATTGTTCGGGTTGGCGAGAAAGATGAGTCGGGTACGGGGCGTGATGGCGGCATGGAGACTCTCGAGGTCTACGACAAAGTTTCGGTCCGGTGCCACACGCGCTCGGCATCCAAAGCGTTGTGCGAGCATTTCATACAAAGGGAACGAGTGTCGCGGTACCACGACCTCGTCACGTCGGCTCCGGAGAAAAACATGAAAGAGTAGCTCGAGCAGTTCCGTCGAGCCGCTGCCGAAGACAATCTGCTCCGGGCTGACCCCAAGCTCTGCCGCGACGAGCTCTCGGAGTCCTGCACCGGCAATCTCGGGATAGCGGTGAGACTCTTCAGCCGCGCGGCGAATCGCTTCCCGCGCCAGCGGGGAGGGCCCCAAAGGGTTTTCGTTGGCGTCGAGTCGGACAAGAGAGAGATGGCGGGGCAGGAGATCTTGGAGGGGACAGAGCTCGCGGTACGAAGAAAACAGAAGCTTGAGAATCCAAGGGTTGGGAGAGAGGGGGCCCGGCGGCTTTTCGGGCCGCGGCTCTCTTCGTCGCGAGCTAGAAGAGGGAGGCATAGCGATTGAGCTCCCACTGGGTGATCTCAGTGTTGAATTCATCCCATTCGGCGAATTTGCACCGAAGGAACTCTTCCCGCAGAGCCGGGCCCAATGCGCTTTCGACGAGCGGGTCAGCGGCGAACTCCAATAGCGCCTCTCCCAGCGACCGGGGGAGCAGGGCTTCGTGCGGTCGCCAGTTCTCCCGGCGTTCCTCCCAGGAATAGATGCTCTCCGGTTCCGGTAAGCCCGGATCGAGCTTTTGTCGAACGCCTTCAAGGCCGGCTTCCAGGGCAAGGGCCGCCGCAAGATAGGGGTTGCACGAAGCATCCGGAATCCGGATTTCGCATTGGCCGCCGCCTAGTGGAACCCGGAAGGCGTGTGTGCGATTGTTTTGACCGAGCGAGTTGAAGACGGGAGCCCAGGAATAGAACTTCATCGCTCCCTTCTTGATCAGGCGCTTATAGCTGTTGACCGTGGGGGCGAATCCTGCGCAGAGCGACCGGCCGTGCCGGAGCAGGCCGCCAAGAAAAGAGTACCCCACGGAGGAAAGCCCCAGCCCGTGCGGGTCGTCGCCCGGCTCCACCGAAAAGAGGTTGGCTCCGGTGCGGGAGTCGGCAAGCGACAGGTGGAAGTGGGCGCCATTCCCCGGCTGGTCGGTGAACGGTTTCGGCATGAAGACAGCTGTCAGGCCCTGCTGCGCAGCAATCCGTCCAGCCAGGCAGCGGAAAAAGACGAACCGATCGGCCATCTCGAGCGCCTCACAATGGCTGAAGACCAATTCGAATTGAGACCGTCCGTCTTCGTGTTGTACCGAGAAGACCTCCCAGCCGAGCTGCTCGAGCGCCTCCAAGATCGAGTCGATGAGGCTCGAGCCGTCGAAGAGCCTTCCGGCGTCATAACTTCCTTTTGTCAGGATTTCCCGCGCATGAGGAACGTGAAGACATCCGGAGTCGCCTCGGCGAAGAAAATAGAACTCGCACTCAATGCCGAGCCGAAGCTGGAAGCCTCGATCCTGGGCCTTCTCCAGAGATCGCTTCAAGGCCGCCCGCGTACAGGCCGGAAACGGAGCGTTCGCGAAGGTGAGATGGGAAGGGACCCAGGCCTGTTCCGGTCTCCAGGGCACAGGAAAGCCACGCTCCCAGTCGGGTGCCACAGCTACTTCTCCGTCTTCCGGGTGGGAACCCAGGCCGTCGAGCGCGTGGCCGGAAAAAAGCTCGCGTCGACGGATCGATCGCTCGATGGCAGAAAGAGGCAGAAGCTTCCCCTTGGGTACGCCATGGATATCGACGAAGGCGGGCAGGAAGTAGCGGATGCTCCTGCGTTGGAATGCCTCTCGGATTTCTTGGGTTTTCGAAGGTAGATGCATGGCTGCGTGGAGAAAGATCATCGGCAGAGCCCCGCTCTGCGAGGCGGGCATGAGCTTGCCTCATCCTCTCCCGCAAACATGAAGAGGAGACGAAATCGCGGTGAATTTGTATTCATTCTTCGGTCCGCAAAGCGGAAAAGTGCGCCATCCAGGTCGAAGGGAAGATCCGATGCGAAAGACGCTGCGGGCGCACCCGCGAAAGATGTCGGCTAGACAAGCTTTCCTGGAGCGGACAGAGTAGAGGGGACGAGAGCCTGCCCCTCCACGATGGACACAAAAGAGCTACAGGAAGAGGTTCGATGCCTCAAGAGGGAGCGGAACGCCGTCATCCTGGCGCACAACTATCAGGTGCGGGAGGTGCAAGAGGTCGCCGACTTCGTGGGTGATTCGCTCGGCCTTGCCTACCAGGCTCACCGAACTGGAGCCGACTGGATCGTCTTTTGCGGCGTTCACTTCATGGCGGAGACCGCGAAGATCCTCAACCCGGAGAAGAAGGTTCTTCTTCCCGATCTGGAAGCCGGTTGCTCTCTTGCCGATTCCTGCAGCGCCGAAGAACTTGCCGAGGTTCGCCGGACTTCCGATCGCCTCTTCGTCGTCACCTATGTCAATTCGACCGCCTCGGTGAAAGCACTGAGTGATGTGGTCTGCACCTCCGGGAACGCGGTGACGATCGTCAACCGGATCCCTCCCGAGTATGAGATCCTTTTTGTCCCGGATCAAAACCTCGGGGAGTGGGTGAAGCAGCGGACCGGACGGAAGATGCGTCTCTGGCAGGGGCATTGCTACGTCCATGTGGAATTTACCCATGCGAGCCTCGTGCGGATGCGGCAGCTTCATCCGGGAGCACCGGTGGTCGCCCATCCCGAATGCGATGCGGCCGTCCGGATGCTCGCCGACGAGATCTGCTCGACCGAGAAGATGGTGGACTTCTGCCGCAAGAGTCCCGCCAAGAGCTTCATTATCGCTACCGAGTCGGGAATGCTCCACCGCCTGGGCCGCGAGATTCCGGATAAAGCGTTCCTCCCCGCTCCCACCGAGCGGTGCGCCTGCGCCAACTGCCTTTTCATGAAAAAAATTACGCTGGAAAAGGTCTGTCGAAGCCTGCAATCTGGCGAGCCGGAAATTGTCGTGCCTCGGGAGATCGCGGAGCGGGCCCGCCTGCCGATCCAGCGGATGCTCGATTGGAGCGCCACGTAAGGGAGATCGACTCTACCGCTCCCTGGGGTTTGGCCCTCTTGGGCAGGACGAAGCCTTCCGGCAGGGAGCCGCCGGCAGGAGGGGGCGGGGGCGCGGCAGCGGAAGTCCGCCGGGCCGGAAGGACAGGATGAGGTAAACGAGAGGAGATAATCTCTCCCAGGGAGGGGCTGGAGCGTCGCGTCCCGGCCAGCCGGCGGGGACTTTCGCTTCCTACTATGAAAATTGCGATCATCGGTTCCGGGTATGTGGGTCTCACGACCGGGGCGTGTTTCGCCGAAGTCGGCCATGACGTGCTCTGCGTGGATAGTGATCAGGCGAAGGTGAAGAGCCTGCGCGGAGGCAGTGTCCCCTTTTACGAGCCGGGCTTGGAAGCCATGATTTCGCGGAACGTGGCGGCGGGCCGACTCCGGTTCGGGGAGTCGGTAGCGGAAGCGGTGGAGAGCTGCCTTGCCCTTTTCATCGCCGTACCGACCCCGCCTCATGAGGACGGGAGCGTCGACCTGCATTACGTGGAGAGGGTGGCCCGGGAGATTGCTGGGGCTCTGCAGGAGTACCGGGTCATCGTGGATAAGAGCACGGTCCCCGTAAGAACCGGAGAGAAGGTGGCGCAGACGATCGAACGCTACGGCAGGCAGAAGGCGCAATTCGACGTGGTGAGCAACCCCGAGTTTCTCCGGGAAGGCTCGGCGATCGGCGATCTGATGAACCCCGATCGGATCGTGATCGGAGCTTCTTCGGATCGAGCGACTGCGATCATGAAGGAGATTTACGAGCCTTTTCGGACGCCGATGCTGCTCACCGATTTGAACTCCGCCGAGCTCATCAAGCATGCGTCTAACAGCTTCCTTGCAGTGAAGATCTCCTACATCAACATGATTGCTCAGATCTGCGAGGCTTCGAAGGCCGACGTGCTTCTCGTCGCGGAGGGGATGGGTCTCGACCGCCGGATCGGCCGCTCCTTTCTGCAGGCGGGAGTAGGATGGGGCGGTTCCTGCTTCCCCAAGGATGTCTCGGCCTTCATTCGGATCGCCGAGGAGCTCGGCTGCGACTTCCGCCTGCTCAAGGAGGCCGCTTCGATCAACCGACAGCAGAGGGAACGCTTCTTGAAGAAGATTCGAGAGGAGATCTGGCTCCTGCGGGACAAGACGATCGGCCTGCTCGGGCTGGCGTTCAAGAACAATACCGACGATACGCGACAAAGCGTCGCCATGGCCTTAGCGGAGAGCTTTCTCCAGGAAGGTGCCGTGGTTCGCGCCTTCGATCCCAGGGCAATGGCGAAGGCAAAGGAGGCTCTTCCGAAGCTCCACCTCTGCTCGAAGGGAGAGGAGGTAGCTCAGGGAGCGGATTGCGTCGTCGTAGCGACCGAATGGGAAGAGTTCCGCGAGCTCGACTGGCTCTCCATGAAAAAGCGGATGGTGAGCCCGCTGGTTTTCGATGGACGCAACCTTCTGGACCGGGAAAAGATGGCCGCCTGGGGGTTTGCTTATCGCGGCATCGGTCGATGACGGGGGTCGGTGAGCGGAGTGAATACGGTTATTGTCGGGGCGCAATGGGGGGATGAGGGCAAAGGGAAGATCATCGATTTCCTCACCGAGAATGCCAACGTGGTCGTCCGCTGCCAAGGGGGGGACAACGCCGGCCATACGGTGAAGGTGGAAGGCGAAAAGTTTGTCGTCCACCTGATTCCTTCCGGCATCCTCCGGCCCGAAAAGGAATGCGTCCTGGGGAACGGGATGGTCATCGACCCGACTTCGCTCGTAAGCGAGATCGAGGGTTTGGCCGCTCGAGGGATCGCGCCCAAGGGCAGGCTCTTCGTTTCGGACTCGGCCCACTTGGTGCTTCCGTACCACCGGCGCATGGACGAGCAGCTGGAAAGCCTGCGCGGCAAGGGGAAGCTGGGAACGACCGGTCGTGGTGTCGGACCGGCCTACGTCGACAAGGTTAACCGTACCGGGCTCCGCGTTCACGATCTCCTGGAACCGAAGGAGCTTCGCAGCAAGCTCGAGGTGAGAATCGAGGAGAAGAATCGGCTGCTTTCTTTTCTTGGCGGGCAGCCGATCGACTCCGAGGAGGTGGTTCATCGCTGCTGCGAGGCGGCGGAGTTCCTACGGGAGATGATCGTGAATACGGCGATCTGGCTGGCCGATGCGATCCGGGAGGGCAAAGACATGCTCTTCGAAAGCGCCCAAGGCACCTTCTTGGATATCGATTTCGGCACCTATCCCTACGTCACCTCCTCCAATACGACGGCCGGAGGAGCGGTCACCGGAACTGGCGTGCCCCCGCATCGGATCGACCGGGTCGTCGGCTGCCTCAAGGCCTATACGACGCGCGTCGGCGCAGGGCCGATGCCGGTGGAGTCCGCCGAGCTGGCGGATCTGCTCCATCGGAGCGGGCGGGAATACGGGTCCACTACGGGCCGGGCGCGGAGGTGCGGCTGGTTCGACGGGGTGATGAGCCATTATGCTTGCTTGATCAACGGCTTCGATGAGCTCGCGGTAACGAATCTGGACGGCCTCGATACCCTCGCGACGATCCCGGTCTGCGTCGCCTACGAGTGGCGGGGTCGACGCCTTTCCCATCCGCCGACCTCCGCCGCACACTGGCAGGAATGCTCTCCCGTCTACAAGGAATTTCCCGGATGGCAACAACCGACGTCCGGTGTCCGGCGCTTTGCCGACTTGCCGGATCTCGCCAAAGAATATCTGGATGCGCTCTCCGAGTTGACCGGGTCTCCGGTCCACCTGGTCTCCGTGGGAGCAGGAAGGGAGCAGACGTTCCTTGTCGAATAGAAAGACGAGGTCGGGCGAGCTTGTAAAACCGCCGACCCACGTGGCCATCATCATGGACGGAAACGGCCGGTGGGCCCGTGCACGGAGCCTGCCCCGCGTCGAAGGACATCGAGCGGGCTTCGAGGCGGCTCGGGAGGTCGTGCGCACGGCGGCCGAGCTCGGCGTCGCGTTCCTCACTCTCTATGCGTTTTCGGTGGAGAATTGGAAACGGCCGCCCGAGGAGGTCAACGCCTTGATGGATCTCTTGAACAGCTTTGTCGAGGAGGCGGAAGCCGATCTGCTCAAAAACGATATCCGCCTGAAGGTGATCGGACGGCTCGCCGATCTGCCGGCGGGCTTGCGGGAAAAGATCGAAGAGGTGGGCCGCCGAACAGCCCAAAACCGCAAGCTTACCCTTTCGCTCGCCCTCAGCTACAGCGGTCGAATCGAGATCGTGACGGCAGCCCGGCGGATGGCCCGGGAGGTCTTGCAGGGGAGCCTGCAACTGGAGGAGATCGACGAGGCCTTGTTCCGCCGATATCTTTATACGGGCGAGGAGCCCGATCCCGACCTGCTGATTCGAACGAGCGGGGAGATGAGGATCAGCAACTTTCTCTTGTGGCAGATCTCCTACTCCGAGATCTATTTCACCGACATTCTCTGGCCCGACTTCCGTCGAGAGGCATTCTTGCGGGCCCTGGAAGAATACGGGCGCAGACAGCGGCGCTTCGGTCGCCTCGAGGAGAGGGAGCCTCTCGAATGAACCGGCGACCCGGCTGGCTTGCCCGAATCAGCTCGTCCGTCGTCCTCTGGAGTGTTGCGCTCGGCACCGTCCTGCTCGGATGGCGCACGGGGGAGATCCTCATCGTCGCCGCCTTCTCGATGATCGCTCAGTGGGAATTCTACCGCATGCAGGAGCAGAAGGGGGCCATTGTCTTCAAACGCCTGGGGATCATCGCCGGGCTCTTGTTTTACGCGATCCTCTGGTTTTGCTGGGTCGCCTTCCCCGAGGCGGCAAAGACGTTCCTGGCCTGGGAGGAGGCGCTCTTCGTGCTGACGGTCGTGGCACTGCTCTTCCGAGTCGTCTTGGGTTCCGAGGGAAGTCTCTTGCCCTTGGAGACCGGAGGCCTCACCCTCTTGGGAGTAGTCTACATCCCTTTCTTGTTTAGCTTCTTGTGCAGGATTGCCCTGGAGCCGAACAACTACGCCGATCCGCGAGCGGCTGTGCTCTTCGTGATGCTGGTCACCAAGCTTGGGGATACCGGGGCGTTCGTCGCCGGCTCGCTTCTGGGGAGGCATCGACTTCTCCCTCGGATCAGTCCTCAGAAGACGTGGGAGGGTCTGGTGGGCGGCGTCATGGCAGCGCTTCTGGCCAGCCTGGCCATCGTCTCCCTCTGCGGCGGTCTCGTCCGCTTTCGTCTGCTCGATGCGGTCTTCCTGGGCTTGGGTCTCGGTTTCCTCGGCGTCTTGGGCGATCTGGCAAAGAGCGCGGCCAAGCGCGATGCGCAGGTAAAGGATTCGGGCCGCTGGATCCCGGGGATCGGGGGAGCGCTCGACCTCGTCGACAGCTTGCTCTTCGCGGCGCCGGCGTTCTACTTTTACGGCTTGGCGCGATTCGGCGGAGCCGCGGCGTCGTGGATTCCCCGATAGGCATTTGGAAGACGAGCGGAGAGAAGAAGAGACGAATATCATGCTTCCCCCTGCGCTCAGAGACGCATTGCCGCTCCTGGGGATCGCGGCCGCTGCGACGGGGTTCTTTCTCGTTCTCCCCTTCCGCTGGAGCCGGCTTTGCGGAAGCCTGCTTCTTCTCCTGCTCGGCTTCATCGTCTTCTTCTTCCGGGATCCGGAACGGCGGCCGAGTCGGGATCCGCACGCGATCCTTGCGCCTGCCGACGGGAAGGTGGTCGTGGTCGACATCGTCCCGGAGTGCCCGTTTTCCTCCCGGCCCATGCGCCGAGTCGCGATCTTTCTCTCGGTCTTCGATGTGCACGTGAATCGGGCCCCGTCGGCAGGAAGGGTGACGAAGATCGAGTACGCCCGAGGAAGCTTCCTGGATGCGCGCCGGAAAGAGGCGGCGGAGCGCAATGAGCGACAGGACTGGTGGATCGAAACCCCACGTGGAACGGTCGGAGTGCGCCAGATCGCGGGCTTGGTAGCTCGCCGGATCGTCCGCTGGGTCGGCCAGGGAGATTCGGTGCGGGCGGGGGAGAGGATCGGGATGATCCGGTTCGGCTCCCGCACGGAGCTCTACTTGCCCGAGGAGTGCCACGTTCTCGTCGAACCGGGAAATGTCGTTCATGCAGGCGAGACCGTGGTAGGCCGGTGGCCGTGAAAGAGCACGAAAACGAGGGCAAGCTCTATCTGCTGCCGAGCCTCATGACCGCAGGGAACCTGCTTTGCGGGTTTCTTGCCATCCTCAAGATCCTGGAAGGAAGCATCCTGCGCGACAGCGAGCTTTCCGGCTGGATTCACACCTACAAGACGAGCCTCGACTTCATCCTGGCCGCCTTCGTCTTCGACCTGCTCGACGGACGGGTCGCTCGCCTCGGCGGCAAGGAGAGTGCATTCGGGCGCGAGTTCGATTCCCTGGCCGACTTGATTTCCTTCGGAGTGGCCCCAGCTCTGCTGGTCTTTGAGATCGTCCTCTACCAGTTTCCTCATCGGCTCGGATGGATCGTCGCGGCCACCTACCTCGTCTGCGGCGCGCTTCGCCTGGCCCGTTTCAACGTTCATGCCGCGCAGGCCGAGGAGAGCAAGGAGGTGTTCACGGGCTTTCCGATCCCCGCCGCAGCGGGTCTGGTCTCCTCCCTCACCCTCTTCCTGCTCTCCCTCTCCGAAACCGATCGGGATCTCAAGCAAGGGTGGGGTCGTTATGTTCTGGCCGGCCTGCTCCTCCTCCTCTCCTTCATGATGTTCAGCAAGCTCCGCTACCCGAGCTTCAAGGGGGTGGGACTGCGGACCCAGCATTCGATGCCGAAATTCCTGCTGGTCTTGACGATCGTCGCGCTGACGGTCGTCTATTATAAGTGGATGCTCGCTGTGGACTTCCTCGCCTACTTTCTCTTCGGAATCGTCCGACCGCTCCTTTCCCCGCACTGGAGACGAGCTTTAGAGGAAGAGACCGAGGAACGGGAAGCTTCCTCGGAATGATGAGCGGCGATCGTTGGTTGGGCAGAGCTGGATTCGAACCAGCGAAGGCGTGAGCCAGCAGATTTACAGTCTGCCCCGTTTGGCCGCTTCGGTATCTGCCCGTCTTGCCGAAGGAGAAAAGAAGACGGTGGATCCCCTCTCCCCCCAAGCGATAGGGGGTAAGCAAAGCACCTTGGCATCGGGTTGGCAAGGAGGAAGAAGGGGTCGGCGCCATTCCGCTCCCTCCTCCTCCGGGCGTGGGTTCCTTGGGTCTCTGTTGCCGCCGACGCCCTGACACGAAGCGACCAGCCCCGCCTTTTTGAGGCAACCGGCGGTTGACAAGGATGCTAAAAGACTTAGCTTTGGCTTCTGTGTACGGAAGGACCTTCTCTTGAGCTGCCGCGATTGCGACTTTCGATCGGCGGGTAAAGGTTTCTGGGCCGACATTCCGGATGAGCAGTGGAACGATTGGCGGTGGCAGCTGCGCCATCGGCTCACGTCGCTCGGGGAGATCGACGGGCGCCTGAGGCTGACCGACTCCGAAAAGAAGGGTATCCTGCTCGCTTCGTCGAGAAAGCTGGCTCTGGCCATTACCCCGTATTTCTTCACGCTCCTTTCCCCGGACAATCCCGACTGCCCCGTCCGGCGACAGGTCATTCCGCGGGCCGAAGAGCTTCTCCGAGCTCCCTACGAGATGAGCGATCCCTGCGGCGAGGATGGGAGCATGGTGGCTCCGGGGCTCGTCCACCGCTATCCCGATCGGGTTCTCTTCTTGGTCACCGATCGCTGCGCGAGCTACTGCCGCTACTGCACGCGCTCGAGGATCGTGAGTGGCGTGGGCGAACAACATCTGGCGGTCGACGTCGAAGCGGCGCTGGCCTACCTGTGGGAGCACCGGGAGGTCCGGGACGTCCTGCTCTCCGGAGGGGATCCCCTGCTCCTCTCTGACGCCCGGCTCCGGGATCTGCTCGGCCGCCTGCGAGAGATTCCCCACATCGAGATCGTGCGGATCGGCACCCGGGTCCCGATCTTCCTTCCGCAGCGCGTGACCCAAGACCTTTGCGATCTCTTGCGGGGCTTTCATCCGCTCTGGATGAACATTCACGCCAACCATGCCGCCGAGCTGACCGCGGAGGTCCGCGATGCGCTCGGGCGTCTGGCGGATGCGGGTATTCCCCTGGGCAACCAGTCGGTTCTCCTGCGCGGTGTCAATGACTCGGCCGACGCCGTCCGCGATCTCGTTCATAAGTTGATTCGGGCGCGGGTCCGTCCCTACTACCTCTACCAGTGCGATTTGATCGAGGGGACCGACCACCTGCGCGTGCCCGTCGAGGAGGGCATCCGGATCGTGCGCCAGCTTCGGGGATATACGACCGGCTTCGCCGTCCCGCAGTACGTCGTCGATGGGCCGGGCGGCGGAGGAAAGATCCCGCTCAACCCCGAATATATCGTCGGGGAAGAGGGAGGGCAGATCCTGCTTCGGAATTTCCTGGGGAGAGAGTATCGGTACCCTTCTCCCCCTTCCTCTCGGCAGGCTCTTGGAGAGAACCGGTCCAATCCCGCCTCCTCAAGCGCGCATTCCCCGATCGGATGAGGAAGCAAGAAGACTCGTGCCCGTGGATTTGTCGCCGAACCCTCCTCCTCTTCCCTCGGGGATTTCTGGCCGAGTCCTGCTCCAGCAGCAGGGGACGCACCGATCTCTTCAGGGGCACCCCTGGATCTATCGGAGCGAGCTGGCCCAGATCGAGGGCGATCCCGCCGATGGGGACTGCGTCGAGGTCAAAAGCGCCCGTGGGGAGCGGATCGGTTGCGGTATCTGGAGCGGCCGCTCGCAGATCTCGATCCGGCTCTATTCGCTTCGGGAGGAACCCTTGGACGGCCCTCTCCTTTCCCGGCGGCTCGACGCCGCCCTCGCCTTTCGGAATGCGCTCGGCCTCTTGAAGCCGCAGGACGCCGATGCGGCGCGCTTGGTCTGGTCGGAGTCCGACGGGCTTCCGGGGCTGGTGGTCGATCGCTATCAGGATTGGCTGGTCGTGCAGTTTCTCACCGCGGGCATGGAGCGGAGGGCCGAGGGGATCGTCTCCCTGCTCCAGGAAAAGACGGGCCTCTCCCGCGTCATCCTGCGCAATGACGCACCGGTCCGGCTGCAGGAAAATCTTCCTCTCGAGAAGAAGGTGCTCTCGGGGAGGTACGACGACCCGCTCTGGATCCGGCAAAACGGGATTTGCCTGCCGGCGCGGCTCCTCGAGGGGCAAAAGACTGGGCTCTACCTGGATCAGAGGGCCAACTATTCCGCAGTCGGGGCGTTGGCCGGGGGGCGGCGGGTGCTTGACCTCTTTTGTTACCAGGGGGCCTTCGCTCTTTTCTGCTCCATGGCGGGTGCGATTTCCTGCACGGCGGTCGACCAGTCGGATGCCGCCCTTCAGGCCGGCCGCGCGGCGGCCGAAAAGGCCGGCATGGCGATCGACTGGGTACAGGAGAATGTCTTCGACTGGCTGCGAAGGGCGCTGCGGGCAAAGGAGCAGTACGACCTGATCACCCTCGATCCTCCTTCGTTTACGAAGACCAAGGTCCAACGTGCCGCAGCACTCCGGGGCTATCACGAGCTCCACCTGCGGGCCCTGCGGTTGCTGGCTCCGGGCGGAGTCCTGGCCAGCTTCTGCTGCTCCCACCACTTCGGTCTTGCCGAATGGAAGGAGATGATCGGCCGGGCTTCCTGGGAGGCCGATGTGGCCCTTCGCCTTCGGAAAACCCTCGGCCAGTCTTCGGATCATCCGATCGTGCTCACCATCCCGGAAACCGAATACCTCAAGGGGTGCCTCGTCGAGAGGAGGTAGCCGCGGGGATGATCTGGTAACCATCTGAAAAAGGGGCTGGGCCGCCGGAGGAAGAGCCCAGGGGGGAGGAGTCGGTCATTTTCTTCTTGCCGGCGGCCTTTTTCCTGGCATCTCCCTTGGGAGCCTTCGGGCTCGCACGAACGGACACGATTACGATGGCGCTCCTTTCCCGGAAGACGGTCAAGATCCACTTGGTCTTCGGAACGGCCGCGCTCTTGCTCTTTCTCTTCATTGTCCGGGAGACCCGATACCGTCCACCGCTGCGCTTCGAGGATGTGATCGAGGAGGCCCGGAAAAAGTGCTCAGAGCCCTATGCTGCGGCGACCGTGCCCGCCTTCCTCTCGGCGCTGAGCTTTGATCAGTACCGGCAGATCCGCTGGCGCGATGAGGACCTCCTCTGGCGGGATGCCGCCCTGCCCTTCCAGATCGGGTTTTTCCATCCCGGGTATCTCTTCAACCAGCCGATCCGCTGCTTCGAGGTCGATCGGAAGGGAGTGCAGCCGATCCCCTACCTGCCGCGGTTCTTCGATTTCGGCGGAGGGGTGCCCGTGCAGAAGCTGCCCGCGAACCTGGGCTATGCCGGGTTTCGTATCTACTATCCCCTGGAGAAGCGCGATCGCTTGGCCGAAGTAGCTTCCTTCCTGGGAGCGAGCTACTTCCGGATGGTCGGAAAGAACATGGCTTTTGGGCTTTCGGCCCGTGGGCTCGCGGTCGACACGGTGGCCAAGCGCCGCGAGGAGTTCCCCGCCTTTACCCGCTTCTGGCTCTGCGAGCCCGCGCCGAGGGCCCATAGCCTGCTCTTTTACGCCCTCCTGGATGGACCATCCGTAACGGGAGCCTACCGGTTTGAGCTCGAGCCGGGGGCCGAAACCCTTCTCCACGTCCGGGCGGTTCTCTTTCTGCGCCGGGACCGCGAGGAGATCGGGCTCGCCCCCTTGACCAGCATGTTCTGGTACGGAGAGAATACGGACATCCCGGCCGGCAACCGACACCCAGAGGTTCATGATTCGGACGGTCTTCTCTTTGGGCAGGGAGAGGATCGCTGGTATTGGTGCCCGCTTGAATCGGGCAAGGAGCGAAGGGTGAGCGACTTTCCGGCGGAGGATCTGCGCGGCTTCGGACTGCTCCAGCGCGACCGGGAGTTTGCGCATTACGACGACCTTGACATGCGCTACGAGCGGAGGCCGAGCTGCTGGGTGGAGCCGGGGGGGAGCTGGCCTTCGGGCAAGCTCCGCCTGGTCGAGCTCTCGACCGTCGATGCGAACCTCGACAACATCGTTGCCTACTTCGTTCCCGAGGAGCGGCCAAAGCCCCGCGAACCGTTTGCCTTGGGGTACACCTTGCACTGGTTCCTGGACCATCCGCAGCTTCCTCCCATGGGCCGCTGCCTCTCGACCCGCGTGGAGCGGCTCGCCGGGGAGCCGCTCCGTCGCTTCGTCCTTGATTTCAGCGGGAACCGGCTCCGCGCCTTGGCGGAGGATGCTCCGCTGCGCGCCATTGTAGAAAGCGATCCTTCGGCGGAGATCGGGGAAATCCATGTCCTGAAAAACGCGGTCGACCAGTCCTGGCAGGTGGTCTTTACCGCCGGGCGGCCCGGCTCCTCCTCGCCTGTCCGGCTCCGGTGCCGGCTCGAGCTCGAGCAAGAGACGCTGACCGAAACATGGATCTACCCCTTCTTTCCCTGACCCGGGAAGCCGTCGATTCAGCTCGGTTGCCGAGGGAGTCCCTTGCCGATTGGCGAGAGGCGGCGGAGCGGCTCGATGCCTACCTGGCTCGCTGGCGGCTTGCGGATCCGCTCTACCAGCGGATCGTGGGAGCCAGCCTCCTGGCGCTGGCGATCCGGGAGCAGGAGAGGAGCCCGGGCCATCCGCCCGTCGAGCTCACCCTCAAGCTTGCGCAGGAGAAGGTGACCAGCTGGCTCGAAGGGCTCCCTTCGGCCTCGGAGGAGGGAGGCCTCGAGCGGGCGGCCGTTGCCGCCGTGGGCCTTGCGCGGATGGATGGCTTGGACCGGTGGCCACGCGTCTTTCTCTCTCCGGAGATTCCGCCCGAGCTTGCCCAGCGGCTGCGTGAGCCTGTCTTTCAAGCCGGGCCGGCCCTCCGGATCTCGCACATGGTTTCGAGGCCGATCGACTACGGTCCCTTCGCGCGGCTGGCCAGGGAAGCGTGGGAGCAGGTGGGCTGGAAAGAGGTGGGTGCGATCCTTGTTTTCTGGATCGGCCTCTTCGGCCTGGCCTGCGCGCTCTACTTTCTCTTCTTTGCGTCGTGATTTCCCCATGAATGGCCATCCCGACGATTTCTCCTCCCCGGCCATGCTCGTCCCCCGGGATGTCCTGCCCGTACGACGCGCCCTTTTCTTCGGACTCTTCCTCCTGCTGGTCGGCATCGGGAGCTGGCTCATGCTCGAAACGCTGGGAGCGCCTGGCTTCAGCCTCCGGCGTCTTCTCCTGCTGGGGCTCTTCGTCTTCCTCTTTTCGCAGATCGTCTTTGGCGGCTGCCTGGCCCTCTTTGGCTTTCTCGAGTGGGTGAGGGGCGGGGACGCCTACGAGCCCTCCCGGCTCTTGAGTGGAGGATCCGCCGGAAGTGAGCCGGCCTTGCCCGCCACCGCGATCGTGATGCCGATCTGCAACGAGCCGGTCGCCCGCGTCTTCGGCGCCATCCGGAACATGTGGCGCTCGCTGGCCGCTAGCGGCCAGAGCGGGGGCTTTGACTTCTTCGTGCTGAGCGACTCGAGGAGCCCGGAAGCCTGGGCCGCCGAGGAACAGGCATGGTTTTCCCTCTGCAAGGAGGAGGATGCCTTTGGGAGGATCTTCTATCGGAAGCGACGGCTCTCGACCCACGGGAAGAGCGGCAACATCGCGGACTTCTGCCGGCGATGGGGGAGCCAGTACCGATATATGATCGTCCTCGACGCGGACAGCGTTCTTTCGGGAAAGCTCTTGGCTTGGCTGGTGGAGGCGATGGAGGCCAATCCCAAGGCGGGGATCATCCAGACGGTTCCCAGGCTGGTGCATGGGCGGACCCTCTTCCGGAGAATCCAGCAGTTTTCGGCATCCCTCATGGGGCCGATCTTCGCCGCGGGCTCCCACTACTGGCACTTCGCGAGCGGACCCTACTGGGGCCACAACGCGATCCTCCGGCTGGCCCCCTTCATCGCCTCTTGTGCGCTTCCCGATCTTCCCGGGCCCGGGAGGCTGCGGCTGCACATCATGAGCCACGACACCGTGGAGGCCGCCCTGATGCGGAAGGCGGGCTACCAGGCCTGGCTCGCCTATGCCCAGGAGGGTTCCTATGAGGAAGGGCCCCCTCACCTGACCGAAAGCCTGGGGCGGGATCGGCGCTGGTGCCAGGGGAATCTCCAGCACTTCTGGTTCCTCTTTGCCCCCGGACTCCGCTTCTCGAGCCGGATCCACGTCTATGTAGGGCTCCTTTCCTACCTGAGCTCCCCGCTCTGGCTCCTCTTTCTCGGGCTCACGACCTGGGAGGCCTACGACGTGGAGCGCTTCGCCGCCTTGGGCGCGCTGGTGCGCCGCTCCGGCAGCCTTGCCGACCGGGCGACCGCCGAGCTCCTGGGGCTTACCCTCCTTCTCCTTTTCTTGCCCAAGCTCTTCGGGCTGATCCGCGGGCTCTTCCAAAGGAAACGCTTCGGCGGATTCCTGCGCCTGACTGCCAGTGCCTTCCTGGAGCTCTGCTTCTCCGCACTGCTCGCTCCCATCCTGATGCTCTTTTACAGCCGGTTTGTCCTGCTCGCGAGCCTCGGGCGGCAGATTCCGTGGCGGACCCAGAGCCGCGGCGAGGCCGAGGCTCTGCCGCTCCGAGCGGTGGCGCGAGACTACGGGGCCATCAGCTTGGCCGGGGGGCTCGCGCTCGGGCTGGTCAGCTGGGGGATGCCCTTCTTCTTCTGGCCGCTCTTTCCCATTCTTTTTGCCTGGCTCTGTGCGGCCCCCTTGGCATGGCTCACCAGCGGCTCCCGCCTCGGGGACCTTGCCCGGAAGGCGGGCCTCTTCCTCACACCGGAGGAGACGACTCCGCCCGCCGAGCTCGCCGGGCTCGACCGGCTGGGGAACGAGGCCGAGAGGGACAATGCCCAGGCACTCCTCTCCCTCGTGGGCGATCCCTTTGCCAATGCCCTCCACCTGGCTCTCCTGGGGAAGATGGGGAAACGGTCCGAGCGGGTGAGGGAGGCCCTGCGGCCCTTGGAGAGGCGCCTCTTGGAAGAAGGCCCGGAGGCTCTGGCTCCCCGCGAGCTCGCCACCCTCCTTTCCGACCCGGCTTCCGTCCGATCCTTGCACTTCCGCCTCTGGAGGCGGCCACGAAGCCGGCTCCATCCATTCTGGGGAACGGCCTTTGCGCCGCGACCGGCTCGCGCGCCGGGGAGCGGGTCCTCTTCCTGTTAAGATGGCGCAAGCATCCCTTGGTCCGCCGCGCGGGGCCGCTTCCGGATTTCCCAAGGCGTGGCCCCTCCTGTACGATATGGGAAGAAGGGTGGCGGCGGCAAGGACGGGGCGGGAGTCGCGGCGCTCCGATCCCTTGCTGAGCGCGGGAAGGGCTTAGCAAAATTGTTATTGACGGCGGTCAAAGAAAATATAATTGTGTCCCTCAAATCGCTCGGAGGCTATCGAGCTCGCCGATGCGAAGCCGCAGGTGGAAATAGCCAGCGGACGAACGGAAGGATGAGGGAAAGAAGGAGGAAAGAAATGAAGCGACGAACATGGAAAGCGACGGCCCTGCTCGCCGGGGTGAGTTGCTTGCTGACGCTGGGAGCTCTGCCGCTGCGTGCGGGAACGGCCGCTACCCAGGAAAACGAGGAAGACGGAGTGACCGTGCCCCAGGGCCATAAGGAGGCCTACGAGGCGGCCAAGGAGCAGATGAAGGAGGCTCCGAAGGAAGAGCACAAGTCCGGAGCCTGGTTCTTGGCCGGTGCGGCAGGCATGGGCTGGTCGCAGTTCGACAATGGTTCGATCGGCGGGACCCAGTTCGGCGCCAATGCGAATCAGGTCTTTACTGGCGGCCTGCAGGGCGGCTACTACTGGCATGATCCCGACAAGTGGGGCAACCTGAGCTTCAGTGCGGAGGCGATCGGTCTCTTTACCGGCGCCACAGTGAGCGCTCAAGCGGGTAGCCTGAGCGCAAGCGCCGGTGAAAACATTGGCCTGCTCGGTCTCGGCGGAACGATCGGTTACCGGATCGCCAAGTCCTTCGAGCCCTTCATCGGGTTCTACGGTGGCGGTGCGATCGGTAACCTCAGCGGTACCGTGAACGGCTACGGCGGCAGCTTTGGGAATGTCTGGGGCTACTGGTTCTCGCCTGCGGTCGGCATGCGCTACTTCATCCCGAATAGCCACTGGTTCATCGGTGCGGAGGCCCTGTTCGTCTTCCTGGGCGACATGAATGGCTTTAATCAGAACCTGGGCGGAAATACGGTGAATACTGCGAATGGCAGCTCCTATATCTACGAGCCGATTGTCATGATGACGATTGGCTACGCGTTCTAAAGGACACAGACAAGAGTTACAAGCCATCGCCCGGTGGGGTGGTGGCGGGAAGAGGGCGACGGGCCTCAAAAGGGCTCGCCGCCCTCTCTGCTTGCTGCGGTTCCCGGGCCACTTTCCTCGTGAGCTGGTGCGTGGACGAAGGGCCGAAGGGAGAGCGGCCGCCTTCTCGGTGCTTGCGCTCCCCAGGCGGCTCCGTTTAGGTTAGCGCAATGCGCGGCCAATGTGGGGCCATCCGGCCAGGCGGGCGGCTTCGACCGCGGGGGCTCCTCTCCCGAACCGGAGGGGCGCTCATCCTCGCCGGCCTCCTCCTCTCCTCGGAATGGGGGATCGGCGCCGCTGCCCCGCGGACGAACGTCCCGATCGCGGCGCGCGATGCCTTTGGCCGCGAAGTGGTGCTCAATGCCCCCGGCTACGTGACGGTCGTCTTGAGCTCGACCGAGAAGACGCAGCAGGCGACGCGAAGAGCAGCCGGGGCGCTCGACCATTTTCAGACGACGCCAGGCTTCCGGCTGATCGTGCTGGTCGACTTGCACGGCTCGGTGGCCGCCTGGATGCCGGGGTTTGTGTCGCGCCGGATGCAGGAGGACCTCCGGCGAGAGGCGGCCCGGATGCAGATGCTGAGCGCGAAGGATACGAGTCATCCGGGCTGGCATCCGTTCGTCTGCGCCATTCCGGATTTTAACGGACGGACGGTCCGCAGCCTGGGCTGGCGGGCGGACCGTGGGCGCCTTCGGGCGACAGTCTACGACCGCTACGGGATGGAGCTGGCCCGGTGGCAGAACCTCGAGCCCAAGGAGTACAGCGCGGTCGAGGCGCTCGTCGAGCGCGCCCTGCGGCGGCAGGGGTGATGGGAGCCGCAGCGGCGTCAGTGGGGGAGCTGGCTTCATCGGTGTCGAAGGAGGGGCGGAGCTTCCGCTACGCACCCGTGGAAAGATGGAGCACGACCAGACGGGGGCGGTCGATGCGTCTCAGGAATGCCCCGGGCCTGAGGCGAGGGCTTCCTTCAACCAGGAGCTCAAGGCGGGGTAATCGATCTTCTGGTTGGGAAGGCGGGGCAGGGCATTCCGGCGAATAAGTCGGGATGGGAGAGCGAGATGCGGCGCCCCCTGCCGGTCCGCAGCTTGCCGCAGATCGGCGAGAGTGATCGAGGGATCGGTCGTGACCAGGAGGATTTCCTCCCCCCGATCCGGAGACGAGAGAGCAACCGCTGCATGGGTCGATTGCGGAGCGATCTTCCGTGCGAGCTCTTCGGAGAGGTCGAGAGAGATCATTTCGCCTGCGATCTTGGCAAAGCGGCGTACCCGGCCGACGATCCGGAGGAAGCCCTCGTCGTCCCGCTCGACCAGATCGCCGGTGGCATACCAGCCTTCCCGGATGCCGCCTCCGGCGATTCCCTCCGGGAGATAGCCGGTCATCAAGTTCGGGCCCCGGATCCAGAGTTCCTGGCCTTCGCGGATCTCCGCAATCCGGACCAAGCGAGCTTCGATTCCGGGAAGGAGCCTCCCGACGGTGCCGACTTTCGAGAGGGCCACCGTGTTACCGGCCACCATGGGAGCGGCTTCGGTCACCCCATAGCCTTCGAGGAGCCGCAAGCCCAGCTCCTCCGACCAGAATCGCCGTATTTCGGGGCGCAGCACCTCCGCTCCCGCAATGACCATGCGGATCCGCGCGAAGTCGAAGGGGGCCGCATACCGGCCCCAGTAGGAGAGAAGGGTATTCGTGCCGAGGAGAATCGTCGCATCGGAAGCATAGCAGGCCTGCGGGATGGCGTGGGAGCGGAGAACCCAAGGGTAGAGAAAGCTGGGAAAGCCTCCGAGAAGGGGCACGAGCGCTCCCACGGTGAGCCCAAAGGCATGAAAGAGGGGCAGCGGGGAGAAGAGCTTGTCGCCAGCGCCTACCCCCGCGACGGCCAGAGATTGGGCGGCATTGCTTGCCAGGGCTCGGTGGCTGAGCAGAACTCCCTTGGACGGACCTTCGGAGCCGGAGGTAAAGAGCATCACCGCCGGCTCGTCGAGCAGGGGCCTGTTCGTCCCGGCTGGAGCGAGATGGCTTTCGAGCCGAGCCAAAAGGGCCTCCGGGAGTCGAATCTCTTCCTGCAGATCTTCGAGGAAGAGGAGCGAGAGTCCGGAAATGGCCGAAAGGTCTTCGGCTACTCCGGCAAGCGCGCGCTCGGCGAGCATCCGCCGGCTGGTCACCACCAGGCGCAGGGAGGCGATGGCCACCGCGTGTCGAAGGCCGGCCGGTCCTGTGGCCGGGTTCAGCAGGGTCGCCACTCTCCGCCGCCCGCAGAGCCCGAGAACCGTCGCCACGCCGGCAATACTCGTGGGAAGCAGAATCCCGATCCTCTCTCCCGGCCTGCTGCGCCGGCCGAGGGAACGGCCGAGCAGGGCGGATAGGGTCAGGAGCCGGCCATAGGAGCAGGAGCCCACGATCGGATCCTCGAGGGCGATCCGGGAAAACCCGGAAAGTCGCGCCGCCCGTTGCACCCCCTCGAAGAGAGGAAGAAGCTCTGTGCATTGGAAGAAGCCTGCCTCCATGATCTCCTGCAGGCGGAGGAAGGCGAGCCGACGCGCTTTTCGACGGCCGACGCCGGCCCGAGCCTCGATCGGGACGGGGCGGCCTACCGTGATCGAGACTTTCGGAAAGAGTCTTTTGGCGATCGGAGCGGGACTGCCCCAAAGAAAGCGATCGGTCCCCCGCAAGATCAGCGGAACAACGGGAGCTCCACTGCGGAGAGCAAGGAACGCAGCGCCCTCCTGAATCTTCATCAGGCTTCCCGTAAGGGACATGCGTCCCTCGGGAAAGATCAGGACCGAATGGCCGCGGCGCAGAACGCCCAAGAGCTCCTTGAAGGCGAACGGATGGCCTCCGTCGATGAGAAAGCGGTCGGCTTGACCGATGACCCACCGGTAAAAGGGGTTGCGGAGAAGCCCTGCGTAGACCACGAACACCGGCCGAATCGGGAGGAAAAGAAAGAGGATGGGGGCATCGATCAGGGAAAGGTGATTTGCGACGTAAATGGCCCGTGAGGGCAATTCCGAGGAGCCGCGGACCTCCACCCGGAAGAGGAAGCGGGCCAGGATCCTGGCGATCGCCTGGACGGAGGACGCCAGGGTGGACTTTTGCGCCTCCTCGATGGCCATGGCCGGCGTCTCCCTTCCCCAGGAAAGAACGATAAGGAAGGGGGACGTCCATTCACGAGCCAAAACAACGGGCGCCCGGAGCAGAGCTTGCCGCCGCGGAAGGCTCGGCGGTAGAATGGGGCGGGACGCGGGGAAACCTCCTCGCGATCTTCGCCAATCCATTCTTCGCACCAAAAGGAGATTCTCATGAAATCCGATCCGTCCTCTCCCAAGACGCCCGCCGCCCAAGATTCCTTCGTCCGCTGGTTTTCGGAGATCGGCATTGACGACGTGCCGAGCGTCGGTGGAAAGAATGCGTCGCTTGGGGAGATGTTCCGAGAGCTTTCACCCCAAGGGGTCAAGGTTCCCAACGGCTTTGCGACGACGGCGGAAGCCTACCGCTACTTCCTGCAAAGGGCCGGGATCGACCAGCGGCTCAAGGAAATTCTCCGGGAGGTGAACAGTCGTGACTTGGAGGACCTGCGCAGGCGAGGCAAGCAGGCGCGGCAGGCGATCCTCTCCGCGGAAATCCCGGCGGACCTGGCCGAGTCGATCCGGTCTGCCTACCGGAAGCTCGATGGGAATGGCGGGCAACCAGCGGACGTCGCCGTCCGCAGCAGCGCCACGGCCGAAGACCTTCCGACGGCGAGCTTCGCGGGCCAGCAGGAGACCTATCTGAACATCCAGGGGGAGGACCAGCTGCTGGTCGCTTGCAAGCGCTGCTTCGCCTCCCTCTTTACCGACCGGGCCATCTCCTACCGGATCGACAAGGGGTTCGATCCTCTTCGGATCGCGCTTTCGATCGGGATCCAGAAAATGGTCCGATCCGATCTGGCGGCCTCGGGCATCATGTTTTCGATCGACACCGAGAGCGGATTTTCGAACGCGGTGCTGATCAACGCCTCCTACGGGCTCGGCGAAAACGTGGTCCAAGGGGCCATCAACCCGGATGAGTACTACGTGTTCAAGCCGACCCTGCGGGACGGCTTCCGTCCGATCCTTCAAAAGACGATAGGTTCCAAGGAGTTCAAGCTGGTCTACGATCTCGGCGGCTCGAAGTTCGTCAAGAACGTGCCGGTTCCACCCGAAGAGCGGCGGCGGTACGCGATCGCGGATGAGGAGATCCTGCAGCTCGCCCGGTGGGCGTGCGTGATCGAGGAGCATTACGGCAAGAAGCGTGGGAAGCCCACCCCGATGGACATGGAGTGGGGGAAGGACGGGCTGACGGGCGAGCTCTTCATCCTGCAGGCCCGGCCGGAGACGGTCCAATCCCAGAAAAATCGGAACGTTCTCGAGGTCTACCGGCTGCAGGAAGAGGGCAGGCCGCTTGTCCGGGGGCGAAGCGTCGGGGAGAAGGTGGCCAGCGGCAGGGCGCGGGTGATCCAGAGCGTTCAGCTCCTGCATGACTTTCGGGATGGGGAGATTCTCGTCACCGAGAAGACCGATCCCGATTGGGAGCCGGTGATGAAGCGGGCCGCGGCGATTGTCACCAACCGGGGCGGGCGCACCTGCCATGCCGCCATCGTGAGCCGGGAGCTCGGAGTCCCGGCGGTCGTGGGAACCGACAACGGCACGGAGGTCCTGCACGACGGTCAGGCCGTGACGGTCTCCTGTGCCGAGGGTGAGGTCGGGACGATCTACGAAGGGAAGCTCCCCTTCACGGTGGAGCGCGTCGACCTCCAGGAGCTGCCGCGGCCCAGGACCAAGATCCTGATGAACGTGGGGAATCCCGAGCAGGCATTTTCGCTCTCCTTCATTCCGAACGATGGCGTCGGGCTAGCGAGGATGGAGTTCATCCTGACAACCTATGTCCGGGTCCATCCCTTGGCGCTGATCCACTTCGATCGGCTGGAGGATCGGGAGGCGAGGGCCGAGATCGAGCGGCTGACGGCCGGCTACAGGGACAAGCGGGAGTTTTTCATCGAGAAGCTCGCCCAGGGGATCGGGATGATCACCGCGGCCTTTTATCCCAAGGACGTCATCTTCCGGCTTTCGGACTTCAAGACCAACGAGTACGCCAATCTGATCGGAGGCAAGCAGTTTGAACCCGTGGAGCGCAATCCCATGGTCGGCTTCCGGGGCGCCTCCCGATACTACAATCCCCGCTACCAGGAAGGCTTTGCGCTCGAATGTGCCGCCGCCAAGCGAGTGCGCGAGGAGATGGGGCTGGCCAATCTCAAGCTCATGGTGCCGGTCGTGCGAACCGTCGAGGAGGGACGACGGGTCCTCTCCGAGATGGAGAAGAACGGGCTGGTGCGAGGGGAGCGCGGGCTCGAGGTCTACATGATGTGCGAGGTCCCGAGCAACGTCATCCTGGCGGAACGGTTTGCCGAGATCTTCGATGGGTTCTCGATCGGTTCCAATGACCTCACTCAGCTCGTCCTCGGGGTGGATCGGGATTCGGAGATCGTTGCACCCATCTTCGATGAGCGGAATGAAGCGGTGAAACGAATGATCGCGCAGGTGATCCAGACCGCCAAGGCAAAGGGGCGGAAGATCGGGATTTGCGGACAGGCGCCGAGCGATTATCCCGAATTCGCGGAGTTCCTGGTCGAGCAGGGGATCGATAGCATCTCCTTGAATCCCGACACGGTGGTCAAGACCACTCTGCTGGTTCTCCAGAAAGAGAAAGAGCTTCTGCAGGGGCGAGGATAGATGGCGGCGGGAGGAGAAGGAGAAGACGGGGCAGAGGAGAGGCTGGCCTCAGAACTCTCTGCGGGTGCGTACGGGTTGGCCGCCTTCCTTCCGCCCCAGCGGGTGGCGGTCATTGGAGCAAGCGAGCGACCGGGGAGTGTCGGCCGGGCTGTGCTGGAGAATCTGTCGGAGGGCGCCGCGAAGGTGGTTCCGGTCAATCCCCGGCATACCCAGGTGTTGGGCATCCCCGCTTACCCGAGCGTCCGGGATCTCTCGCCCGCTCCCGACCTGGCCGTCATCGCCACTCCGGCACCGACCGTTCCCGGAATCGTCGAGGAGTGCGCGGAATCGGGGGTGAAGGCGGCCTTGATCCTTTCCGCGGGCTTCAAGGAGACGGGCCCGGCCGGGAAAGAGCGGGAAGAGCGAATGGTCGCGACCGCCCGAGCCAGGGGAATGCGGCTCATCGGACCCAACTGCCTGGGACTCATGCTCCCGCATGCGCATTTCAACGCGACCTTTGCCGCGAAGACGGCTCTGCCCGGAAGCATCGCCTTCCTGAGCCAGAGCGGTGCCGTGGGGACGGCCATCCTCGATTGGAGCCTTCAGGAAAAGATCGGCTTCAGCGCCTTCTTCTCCCTCGGTTCGATGGCGGATGTCGATTGGGGGGATGTCCTCTTTTTCCTGGCGGACGATCCGAGGACCCGCAGCGTCGTCCTCTACATGGAGTCGATTGGCGATCCGGCCTCCTTCCTTTCGGCCGCCCGGGCGATGGGCCGACAAAAGCCGATCGTCGTCCTCAAGGTCGGCAGGACGAAGGCGGCGGCCCAGGCGGCTCTCTCGCATACCGGGTCGCTCGCCGGCAGTGACGAAGCACTCGATGCGGCCTTCCGGCGGGTCGGCGTGATCCGCGTCCAGACGGTGGAGGAGCTCTTTTCCTTGGCGGAGGCTCTGGGCGGCAACGCCCGGCCCGCCGGTCCCCGCCTCTCCATCCTGACGAACGCCGGCGGGGCCGGTGTCTTGGCGACCGACGCCCTGCTTCTTTCCGGTGGAGAGCTCGCCCCCCTTTCCGAGCCGACCCGGCAGGAGCTCGATCGGATCCTGCCCCCGAGCTGGAGCCGCAACGACCCGGTGGACATCCTCGGAGACGCGGATGCGGGTCGCTACCGGCTAGCGGCGGAGCTGCTCATGCAGGAGCCGCAGAGCGACGGGATGCTCGTTCTCCTCTGTCCGCAGGCGATGACCCAACCCACGCAGACAGCAGAGCTCCTCTGCGAGGCGGTGAAAGATTACGGGAAGCCTGTGCTCGCGGCCTGGATGGGTGGGGAGGCGGTCGAGGGGGGAAGAGAGGTCTTTCATCGAGCCAGAATCCCCTGCTTCGGCTATCCGGAGGCCCCCGCACGCGCTTTCTCGCTCATCTGGCAACATCGTCGCAATCTCGAGCTTCTCTACGAGACCCCTCGCCTGCAGGTGGATCCGGAGACCCTGGGCGAGGCGATCCGCCGCAGCGAGGAGATCCTCGGTCGGGCGGAACGGGAGGACCGCGTCTTGCTCGACGAGTGGGAGTCGAAGGAGATTCTCCGCGCGTTCGGGATTCCCGTGATCGCCACCCGACTCGCGGAGACCGAGGAGGAGGCGGTCGCGCAAGCGCGGGCGCTCGGGTTTCCCGTAGCCGTGAAGCTCCGTTCCCACAAGCTCTCCCACAAGAGCGACATCGGGGGAGTACGCCTCGGGCTTGTGGAGGAAACGAGCGTACGCGACGCCTTCCGGGAGATCCGAGCGGCCGTCGTCGCACACTCGGGAGCTGACGCGTTCCTCGGGGTGACGGTCCAGGCCATGGCCGCGGACCGGGGGATCGAGCTGATCCTGGGTAGTGCCGCTGACGCCCAGCTAGGACCCCTTCTGGTCTTTGGCGCAGGCGGGATTTTCGTCGACCTCCTGCAAGATCGGGCGAGCGGCCTGCCCCCGCTCAACACCACCTCGGCGCGCCGGATGATCGAGGAGACGCGCGTCGCACGCGCCCTGCGCGGGATGCGGGGGATTCCCCCGGTAGACCAGGCGGTTCTCGAGGAGATCTTGATTCGGTTCAGCGCCCTGACGCTCGCCCTTCCCCGGCTCCGAGAGATCGACATCAATCCCCTCTTGGCTTCCGGCGGCGGCCAGATCCGCGCGCTCGACGCGCGAATGGTGCTTTTCCCTGGCCGCGTTCCCGCACGCGACCTTCCGCGTCCGGCGATTCGGCCCTATCCCGTTGACCAGATCGCGACGATCCGATTGGGCGACGGAACCCCGCTCCGATTCCGACCGATCCGGGGCGAGGATGAGCCGCAGATGATCGCCTTTCATCGGGGGCTTTCCGAAGAGAGCGTCTTCTCCCGCTATTTCGAGCATCTGAAGCTCGAGCAGAGGATCGCGCATGAGCGCCTCGCCCGAATCTGCCTGGCCGACTACAATATCGAGACGGTGCTGGTGGCGGAGGTTCTTCCTCCCCATCCAGAAGCGGGGGAGATCGTCGCGGTCGGGCGCCTGGGGAAGCTGCATGGATTCTCGGGCGCGGAGTTCGCCCTTCTGGTGGTTGACCGGTGGCAAGGAAAGGGCATCGGACGGATGCTCCTGGATCGGCTGACCGCGATCGGCCGACGGGAAGGCCTTCGCTGGATCCTCGGCCGGCTCCGGCCCGAAAATGAGCGGATGAAACGGATCTGCCTCGGCCTGGGCTACCGGGTCCGGAGGAACGAGGAAACGGGGGAGAACGAAGCGATTCTTGCCTTGCGGTTGCCGGGAGAGGGGAGAAAGACAGAATCACAAGAGGAGCGATGAAAGTTCGAGAGAAAGTCGCGATCGGGGCGATCCTCCTCGGAGTCGTGGGCGGCTCCGGCTCCTCCTTGCCGGCAGCGGCGAGCGATTTCGAGGCCTGCTTGAAGACCGCGTTGGCTGTGAAGCCAGGGAAGGTCCGAGAGGTAGAGATCGAGCGAGACGAACGGGGAACGAAGCTCTACAAGTTCGAGGTCGAGGATCGGGAAGGGAAGGAGTGGAAGCTGCTCGTCCAGGCCCGGTCCGGCCGCCTGCTCGAGACCGAGGAGGATGTCGATCGGGGCAATCCGGCATTCGAGAGCGGTGCGAAGATTTCCCTGGACGAGGCGCGTCGAATCGCGCTCGAAAGAGTTCCGGGGAAGGTGAAGGAGGTGGAGCGGAAGCTCGAGAGCGAGGGGACACCCGTTTACGAGGTGGAGATCGTCCCACGAGGTGGCGGCGGCGAGCGCGAAGTCGAGATCGACGCGGTAAGCGGCTCGATCCGGGAGATGCGGGAGGAAGAATACGAGATCGGCGGGCAGGAGCGGGAGTGAGCGCCTCGGGACCTGCTCCTTGCGCGGTATAGGGTTCGAACCTATGACCTCTCGCGTGTGAAGCGAGCGCTCTACCACTAAGCTAACCGCGCCTCCCTCCCTTGATGCCATAGCTCCGGTGCGTGGGCAAGGGTGAATCCGAGGGCGCGAGGCTCGGGGGAGGATGCGCAGGCGCCTCCTCTTGCCTTGCCACGAGGAGCTTTCCCGCGCACACTTCCGAGTCCAGAGCGCGGAGAAGCAGCGGGAAATATGGCACAGAGAGGGCTTGGCCGTGGACTAGAGGCGCTTCTCGCGCGTGGCGTCTCCAGCCCGCAACCAGATCGAGAGAGCGGGGAGCGCATCGAGAATCTTCCCGTCGCCCGGTTGGTCAGCAGCCCGTTTCAGCCGAGAAAGACCTTCGCCGAGGAAGCGCTCGAAGAGTTGGCCAGCTCGATCCGGGAGCGGGGGATCCTGCAGCCGCTCATCGTCCGGCGAGGTGACGAGAAGTACGAAATCATCGCCGGCGAGCGCCGGTGGCGCGCGGCCGTGCGCGCCGGGCTTTCCGAGGTGCCCGCAATCGTCCGCTCGGCAAGTGATCAGGAGATGCTCGAGCTCGCGCTCGTGGAAAATCTCCAGCGCAGCGATCTGCCGATTCTCGAGGAGGCGCAGGGGTATGCGCTGCTCCAGGAAAAGTTCGCCCTCACCCAGGAAGCGATCGCCCGGAAGGTGGGGAAGGACCGGAGTACGGTGGCCAACGCGCTTCGGCTCCTTTCCTTGGAGAAGGAAGTGCAGGAGCTCTTGGCGAGCGGCAAGCTGGCGGGCGGCCACGGTAAGGCGATCCTCGGCCTGGCCGTCCCATCCGATCGACTGCGTGCGGCCCGACAGATCGCGCGCCAGGGGCTGAGCGTTCGGCAGGCAGAGGCGCTGGTCGAGAAGATCCGCCGGGAGAGCCATCGGGAGCCGACCGAGCAGGAGCAGGGGCGGGAAGCGACCGCGGCTTGGCGGGATTTGGAAAGAAGGCTGCGAGAGCGGCTCGGCACGCGCGTGCGAGTGCGCGGGAAGGCGGAGAAGGGAAAGATCGAGATCCGCTATGGTTCCGCAGAGGAGCTCGACCGGCTGCTCCGCTCTCTCGGGCTCGCCTAGCGGCTATTCTCCTCGATGGAGGAGCGGCAGATGCTTCCAAAGGTCCTCCCAGCCCTTTCGCCGCTCGCCTCCGGCCCCGTTGAAGACGACGTAGGTGGCCCCACCGCTGGCGCTCGCCCGCCCGAGTCCGGCGAACCGGAGGACTGGATTCAACAGGTTCTTTCTGTGGAAAGGGCTCTTCTCCCAATCCGCGAGGATCCGTTCCGGATCCGGAGAGGAGGAGCTGTAGTAGAGGTTCTCATTGATCGTCTCCCAGCCTCCCGCTTCGAGGAGGGAAGAGAGGGAGTCGTCTGAGCGGTGCTGCAAGCGGCGGAGGACCGCAAGGCGCTCGGCCCACTCCTGGCTGGCGGCTTCGAGCCGGGAATCGACCTCCAGGCGCGCCCGGTCGTGCGCCACACGAAACTGGTTGATCCGGGCCAGCAATGCTTCGCGGAACGAAGGAAGATCGGAGGAGGGGGCGGCTCCGGGCGAGCCCCGAGGCGCAAGCAGAAGCATGGCTGCCGCCGTAAGCAGCAATCGCCGAAGGAAGCGGGGCATCGAGGAGAAGAGAAGCGAAAAAAAACGGATCGCACAAGTCGAGCGGCCGCGCGAAGCTGAGGAAGAAAGAAAGCATGGCAAGGAAGATTCGCGTTCTGCCCGAGGCTCTCGCCTCTCAGATCGCCGCCGGAGAGGTGGTTGAGCGGCCCGCATCGGTGGTCAAGGAGCTCCTGGAAAATGCGCTCGATGCCGGCGCGACCGAGATCGATCTGGTCACCCAAGGCGGCGGCTCCGCCCTGATCCAGGTCTCGGATAACGGTTGCGGCATGGGAAGGGAGGATGCGCTTCTCTGCCTGGAGCGCTACGCGACGAGCAAGCTGGCGCGCTTCGAGGACCTGACGCGGCTGCATTCGTACGGCTTTCGCGGGGAGGCCATTCCGACGATCGCATCGGTCAGCTCCTTTCTCCTCCAGACCCGAGAAGAGGAGGAACCGGTCGGGACCGAGGTGAGGGTCGAAGCCGGAAAGTTGCTCTCGGTGCGGGAGATGGGGAGAGATCGGGGCACGACCGTTCAAGTCCGCTCTCTGTTTTCCCATCTCCCCGCCCGCCGCCGCTTTCTCCGCTCCCCCTCTCGGGAGCAGGTGCACCTGCAGCGGCAGCTCGTCCTCGCAGCGATCGCGCAGCCGGCAACCACGTTTCGCTTCCGACACGGGAGCCGCGGAGAGGGGACGGTCTGGCCGGCGGCGGCCGCCCGAGAAGATCGATTGGCCTCCATCTTCGGGACCGAATGGATCGAAGCGCTCCTGCCTGTGCATGGGGATCGGCCCGGCCTCGCTCTTTCCGGCTTCCTGAGCCGTCCGGGCATCGGACGGCCGAGCCGGGAAGAGCAGTTCTTCTTCGTCAACCGGAGGCCCGTGGAAAGCCGGATGCTCTCGTCAGCTCTCCAGGAGGGCTACCGCCACTCGCTCCTGCGGGGCCTCTACCCGACGGCTGTCCTCTGGCTCGAGATTGATCCCGCCCGGATCGATCCCAATGTTCATCCGGCCAAGCGGGAGGTTCGCTTTTGCGAGGAACGGGAAGTTTGGAGCCTGGTCGTCGACGCGGTCGGCCAGAGCCTGGGCCGGTGGCCTTCAGTCGCTTTCCCCGCACCCGCTTTCCCCGAAGCTGTGACCGAGAGGGCCCCTGCGATCTACCGGTTCGCAGATCGGGGGGTCTCCCCCCGGTTCCGGGAAGACGAAGCCCCCCCTGCGCATGCGATCCAGGAGGAGTTGCCTCCGCTGGTCGGACCCGGTCGTCAAGAAGGGGCGGACGATCCGAGGAAGGGAAGGCGTCCCCTCGGCGTCCTGGGCTCGCTCTACCTCCTGGTGGAAACGGGTGGGGGACTGATGCTGGTCGATCAGCACGCCGCCCACGAACGGGTTCTCTTCGAGAGGCTGCTCTCTGCCTGGGAGAGCGGTGCGGGCGGCATGCAGCCCCTTCTTCACCCGGTCGTCGTGACTCTGCCGGCGCGGGATGCCGCAGCTTTGTGCGAGGAGCTTCCGGTTCTGCATCGCCTGGGGTTGGAGATGAATGAGATGGGTGGGGGTGCCTTTTCGGTGGAGTCGGTCCCGGCCCGGTTGTCCACCCTTGACTGGGTCCCCTTCGTGCAACGGTTGGCCGCCGATCTGGCGTCTCGAAAGGGACCCTGCGCAATCGGAAGAGCGGAGGCGGAGACACTGGCCGGGATCGTCTGCCGAAGGGCGGTGAAGGCCCATGACCGGCTCTCCTCCGAGGAGGTGGAGCGGCTGCTCGCGGACCTCTTTGCCTGCCGGAACCCCGATACCTGTCCCCATGGGCGCCCGACCTGGATCGAGCTCTCCTACGGAGAGCTGGAGCGTCGATTCGGGAGAGCCGGCTCCCCCGGCGGCTGCGGTTTTCTCGGATAGCCGCCTACTCGACGACGGTAACGGGAGTGCCGTCCTGAACGAGCTCGAAGATCTCGGAGGCGAAGCTCTTGGGCAGACGGACGCAACCATGCGAAGCGGCGAACCCGGGAAGGTAGCCGCCATGAAGCCCCACACCGTCCGAGGTGATCCGCAAGAAGTTGGGCATTTCGGCCGCTTCATAGTGCGTGCCTGGAGGCGGACGCTGCCCGATCACCGCGTTGCCGTCGACGATTCGGCCCGTGGTATTGTCGACGAAGCAGCCGTAACGGCTCGAAAGGTGGTTGCGGTCCTTCTGAATGACGGTGAATCGACCCATGGGTGTCGGATGGGTGGCATTCCCGGTGCAGATGGGAGCGATGGCGGCGAGCTTCTTCCCTTGGTAGACGTAGAGCTTCTGCGCTCGCACATGGACAACCAGGGAGGTGATCTTCTCTGAGGGAATCAGCTGCGACCAGATTGCCGCGAGGATCCGGGGAGAGGCTTGCGGCGCTACGGGCCGCACCGGGATCGCGACCCGAACCGGTAGCTGGCCAGCGGAGGGTGGCTTCGGATGGAGCCGCATCTCCCGCTCCTGATCCCGGCGTTCCACCTCCAAGCGCTTTCGCTCGCGCTCCGCGATCTTCCGCATCTCTTTCTCCTGCCGCGCCTTCTCTTGCTCGGCCCGCTTTTCCAGCCTGCGGAGCGTCTCGGCGTCGACCCCGTCGCTCTCCATCGGGGCGGCCGAGGGGAGAGGGGGATCGGCGAGGACCGTGCTCGCCAGCGCCTGAAGGGAGAGTGTCAGGACGAGGGCGAGGGGCACCCTGCACCGGCGGGAAACACGGAAGGCGGACATGGGGAGCAGGGCTAGACGTTGAAACGAAACTCGATCACATCGCCGTCCGCGACGACGTAGTCCTTGCCCTCGACGCGGAGCTTCCCCGCTTCCCGGAGCCGGGGAAAGGAACCGTACCGGTCCATGTCCTCGAACGAGGCGCATTCGGCCGCGATGAATCCGCGCTCGAAGTCGGAATGGATCACCCCGGCCGCTTGTGGGGCTCGATCCCCGGCGCGGATCGTCCAGGCCCTCGCTTCCTTTTCGCCTGCGGTAAAGTAGGTGCGAAGGCCGAGCAGATGGTAGGTCGCGCGGATCAGGCTTTCCACGCCGCTTTCGGAAACGCCGAGAGTCTTGAGGTAGGAGCGTCGCTCATCCGGAAGGAGGTTGGGGAGCTCGGCCTCGAGCTGAGAGGAGAGAACCACGAGCTCGGAATCGCTCCGGCCTCCCAGGAACCGCGCGATGGCCTCGACTCGAGGGTTCTTGACTCCTTGGGCAAGCTCCTCCTCTCCCACGTTGCATGCGTAGAGCGTGGGCTTCATCGTGAGAAGGGTGAAGGGCCGCAGAGCGTCCCTTTCTTCGGCCGTCCATCTCTCGGAGAAAAGCGGGGCGCCCCGGTTGAGGATCTCCATCGCCCTCTCCAGCAGCTCATTCCGAAGTGAGGCGCGTGCGTCCGTGCGGGGTGGGCCTTTCCGGCTCTTCTCCCGCTGACGGTCCAGGGTGGCCAGATCGGCCAGAGCGAGCTCCGTGTGAATGACCTCGACATCACGGACCGGATCGATCGAGCCCGCCACGTGATGGACCTCCGCACCCACGAAGCAGCGGACCAAGTGGATGACGGCGTCGACCTCGCGGATATGCGCGAGGAACTGATTTCCCAAGCCCTCTCCCTTGCTGGCACCCGCCACGAGCCCTGCGATATCGACGAGCTCGATCACGGCCGGGATCACGCGTTGCGAGCGGAAGAGCTCGGCGAGCCGATCGAGCCGAGGATCGGGCACCTCGACGACGCCGACGTTGGGAGCGATGGTGCAGAAGGGGTAGTTGGCCGCTTCCGCCTTGTGGCTTTTCGTGAGGGCGTTGAAGAGCGTGCTCTTCCCCACGTTGGGCAGTCCGACGATTCCGGCGCGCAACATACCGTTTGCTGCTCTATGAGATAAGCGATTTAGCCAGAGGAGGCAATTCCTTCCTCAGCGATGGCTGCTTGCGTGGAGGAGCGCTCTTGGAGAGAATGATCCGCCGTCGATGGCGGCCTGGCTCAGGCTGCCGGAAGATCAGGAGGAAAGACGACATTGGACCGGATCGTGCTCTTTGGTGGTTCGGGATATGTGGGAAGCGCCTTCCAGCGGTATCTTCGCCGCCGGGAGCTCCCCTGCGTCGCACCTTCCCGCAAGGAAGTCGGCCTGCTGCACCCCGAATCCATCGCCCGCCTTCTCGACGAGGTCAAGCCGACCTTCCTCATCAACGCAGCCGGATATACGGGCCGACCCAATGTCGATGCGTGCGAGGACCATAAGGACGAATGTCTCCTGGGGAACGCGGTTCTTCCCGGAGTTCTGGCGCGCGTTTGCGCGGAGCGGGGGCTTCCCTGGGGCCATGTCTCCTCGGGCTGTCTCTACACGGGCGATCGGGGGGCCGGGCCGAATGGGGAGCGGCTCGGTTTCCGGGAAGAGGATCCCCCCAACTTCTGCTTCCGAACCAACAACGGCAGCTTCTACAGCGGAACCAAGGCGCTTGGGGAAGAAATCCTGGCGGACGCCGGGAGCTGCTATCTCTGGAGGCTCCGCATTCCTTTTAGCGAGGTAGATTCATCCAAGAACTATCTGACCAAGCTACTGCGCTACGACCGGCTCCTCGACGCCCGCAACTCGCTCTCGCAGCTCGACGACTTCGTTCGGGCGGCCTTCGAATGCTGGGAGAGGCGCGCCCCCTTCGGGATCTACAATGTCGTCAACCCGGGGTCGGTGACGACGCGCGAGGTCATCGAACTGCTGAAGGACTCTCCCTTCGGCCGGAAGCTGGTCGCCGCGGGCAAGCGCTTCGTCTTTTTTTCGGGTGAGGAAGAGTTCCGAAAGGTGACGCGCGCCCCGCGCTCCAATTGCGTGCTCGATAGCGCGAAGCTCCTGAGCCTCGGGATTGTTCTGGAAGAGGTTCACGAAGCGGTGGCGCGCGCGTGGAACCAGTGGCAGCCCGAGGCGGCGACGTAGGGAGAAAAGACCGGTGATGGAGCAAACGGGTCGTTGGCTGGTAACGGGTGGGGCCGGATTCATCGGGTCGAACTTCCTCCATCTTCTTTTTCAGGAGGGACCGCGACCGGAGAGGGCGGTGACGCTCGACAAGCTCGCTTACGCGGGAAGAAGGGAGAACCTGACCGGTCTCCCCGATGCAAGCCATGAGTTCGTGCAGGGCGAGATTGGGGATCGAGCGCTCGTCGGCCATCTCTTGCGGGAGAATCGGATCGAAGCCATCGTCCACTTTGCGGCCGAAACCCATGTCGATCGGTCGATCGAGAGCGCAGAGCCCTTCGTCGACACCAATGTCGTCGGATCCTGGCGCCTCCTCGAATCGGCGTGGAGCTACTGGCGGGAGCTCCGAGGGAAAGAACGGGAGCGCTTTCGCTTTCTCCATGTCTCCACCGACGAAGTCTACGGGTCGCTCGATCGGGAGGAAGCGCCGACCCGGGAGGGAGCCCCATACGACCCATCGAGCCCTTACTCCGCGTCGAAGGCGGCGTCGGACCATTTCGTGCGGGCCTACGCCAAGACCTTCGGCTTCCCCGCCATGGTGACCCACTGCTCGAACAACTACGGGCCCCGGCAGTTCCCGGAGAAGATGATTCCGCTCATGATCCTCAACCTCTTGGAGGAAAAGCCGCTTCCGGTCTACGGGGATGGCCGCAATCGGCGGGACTGGCTCTACGTCGAGGATCACTGCCGGGCTCTCCGCGAGGTGCTCCTCCGGGGAAAGCCCGGAGAAACCTACCATATCGGCAGCGGCGCCAGCTGCTCGAACCGGGAGCTCGTGGAACAGCTCTGCGATCTGATGGGCGAGATCCAGCCCCTCCGCTCGGATCGATCCTACCGCGACCGGATCACCTACGTGAGCGACCGTCCTGGACATGACTTCCGCTACGAGGTCGATTCGAGCAAGATCCGGCAACAGCTGGGCTGGAAGCCGCAAGAAACCCTGGAAGACGGGCTTCGCAAAACGATCGCATGGTACCGGGAGAATGGGGCTTGGTGCGAGGGGGTCCGGAGGGACGGTTTTGGGCGGGAGCGGCTGGGAGTCCTTCGAGGCTGATATGGGAGAGCGAAGAGGCATCGTACTCGCCGGGGGGCTCGGGACGCGTCTCTATCCAGCCACCCTTTCCGTAAGCAAGCAGCTCTTGACGATCTACGACAAGCCGATGATCCACTATGCCCTGTCGGTTCTCCTGCTCGCCGACATTCGCGAGATCTTGATCATCTCGACTCCGCACGATCGGCCTCTCTTTGAGCGGCTCCTGGGGGACGGAGCGGCGCTCGGCCTCCGCTTCTCCTACGCGGAGCAGCCGCGCCCGGAAGGGCTGGCGCAGGCCTTTGTGATCGGGGAGAAGTTCCTGGCAGGGCGACCCTCCTGCCTCGTGCTCGGAGACAATCTTCTCTATGGGCACAGCCTGAGCGGGACCCTTGGCCGGATCTCTGCGGCTTCCGAGGGAGCGACGATCTTCGCCTATCGGGTTTCGGATCCCACCGCTTATGGCGTCGTCGAGTTCGACGAGAGCGGCCGGGTGCTCTCGCTGGAGGAAAAGCCCAAGCGGCCCAAGTCGGCCTATGCGATTCCCGGCCTCTACTTTTATGACGGAAGAGCGTCGGAATTTGCCCGCTCCCTTCTCCCTTCGGCTCGGGGGGAGCTCGAGATCACGGATCTCAACCGCCGCTACCTGGCGGAAGGAACCCTCCGGGTGGAGCAACTGGGCCGAGGGATCGCCTGGCTCGACACGGGAACCCACGATGCGCTCGCCGATGCGAGCGCCTTCGTCCGGGCGATCGAGCACCGGCAGGGATTGAAGATCGCCTGCCTGGAGGAGATCGCTTGGAGCAAGGGGTGGATTGACCGCGAAGCCGTGCTTGCCCAAGCCGGGCGGATGGGGAGCTCGGCCTACGGGGACTATCTCCGGAAGCTCGTGGAGGAAGAAGATCGGACAGCTGCGGGGTCTTTATGAGGAGAATTCCTTTGCTCGACTTCGGACGGACCGCTCCGGAAGAAAGAGCGCGGCTGGCAGAAGCCTTTCACCGCGTGCTCGGAAGCGGACAGTTCATCCTGGGAGAGGAGGTGGCCTCCTTTGAGAGGGAGTGCGCGGATTTTCTGGGCGTGACACATGCGATCGGGGTCTCCTCTGGCACTGACGCGCTGCTCCTCTCGCTCGCGGCTCTGGGGATTGGTCCCGGCGATGAGGTCATCTGTCCGGCCTACACCTTTTTTGCCACGGCGGGCTCGATCGCCCGGACGGGGGCGAAGCCTGTCTTTGCCGACTCCTGCCCTGGCTGCTGGAATCTCTCTCCGCAGGAGGTCGTGCGGAAGCGGACTCCGAAGACCCGGGCGATGATTCCGGTCCATCTTTTCGGCCAGCCGGCGGCGATGAACCCGCTGCTTGGGCTGAGCCAGGAAACCGGCATGGCGCTGATCGAGGATGCGGCGCAAGCCTTTGGGGCCCGCTCCGAAGGCGCACCGGTGGGCGGAAGAGGACTCTTGGGCTGCTTTTCGTTCTTTCCGACGAAAAACCTGGGGGCCTTGGGCGACGCGGGCCTTGTCACGACGCGGGACGAAGCGCTCGCCGAAAAGATCCGCGCCCTCCGCGTTCACGGCTCCCGCGTCAAGTATCGGCACGAATGGATCGGAGGGAACTTTCGCATCGATGCCTTGCAAGCGGCGTTTCTTCGGGCGCGACTGCCGAACGTCGGCGCTGCGCTGGAGATGCGCCGGAGGAATGCCGCCCTTTATGAGGAGGCGTTTCTGAGGAGCGGTGCGGCCGCCCCTTGTCCCGATCCCTGCTGCTGCCACGAGGAGGAGACGGCGGCCCCGAGGGGTGGATACCCGGTTCTCTTACCGCGCAACGCTCGGGGCGAGCACACCTGGAACCAATACGTGATCCGCTATCCGGCGGACCGGGACGGCCTTCGCCAGTTCCTCTCGGAAGAAGGGGTGCAGACGGAGGTCTACTATCCCTTGCCGCTCCATCGGCAGCCCTGTTTTCTTGACAAGGAGCGAGAAGTCGAGGAGCTTCCGGTGGCCGAGCTTCTCGCCCGTGAGTCGCTCGCCCTTCCGATCTTTCCCGGCCTGACGCCCGACGAGATCCGCCGCGTGGTCGATCTCATCGTTCGTTTTGCCTTGCGCCCGGTCAGGACGGCGTAGAAGCGGAGTGGCGCCCGTCGCTTCCGGCCTTTCGCGAGAGGGAAGAGCACCGATGGCAGCCATGCGAGCCCAGAGGCAATCGCCCGTGGAGCGGGGTGGAATCCATTCTTCCCCGTTCTGGCGAGGAATTTCTCTCCGGACCGCGTCGGCTTGGCTCCTTCTTCTCCTCTCGATCTGGCTCGGGGAGCTCCCCTGCTCTGCCCCGGCTCTCCCGGCGACCGATCCGAACAGCCCTCCCGGCCAGGTGCCGGTCGAAATCAACGCCCAGGAGACCCACTTTGTCGGGGGAATTGCGACCGCGGTGGGGAATGCGGTCGTCCATTACGGAGAGACCACTCTCTACGCCGATCGGGTCAGCTTCGATAACCGGACGCGCAACATCTTCGCCGACGGGAACGTCCGTGTCTACACGGGCGAAAAGATCTTCCGAGCCGCACACATGGTTTTCAACATCGATACCAAGGCGATTACGGCGAACGACTGGGGCTCGGTCGACCTTCCGCTTCTGGCGAGTGGGGAAAAGCTCACGACACCGGAAGCCGATCATTATCACGTCGATCACGGCATGTACACGGTGCAGAATCGAGAGCATCCCTCGCTCCAGGTAAAGTCCCGGACGATGGATATCTATTCCGGGGACCGGGTTGTCATGCGTGACGTCGTCATTTACGTAAGCCATGTTCCGATCCTCTGGCTTCCCGCCGTCAGCCAATCGCTCGACAGCGACTCGGAAACCATCTTTTTTACGGCCGGAGACAATGCCTACTGGGGCTGGTTTGCCTCCATCCTATACACGTGGAAATTTAACCAGGAGCTCTCCGCGCGGTTCAACTTGACCTACTATCAAGACCGTGGCATCGGGCTCGGCGGCCTCGCTCGGTTTCGGCCCAAGAACGGCTATGCGGATTTGCGCTTCTTCGGCTTGCCTTACGACTACGGCTATCTGCTCAACTACTCCTCGCTCCCTCGCTACGACGTGGGCCCCAATCGACTGATGGCGAGCCTGCAGCAGCGGTACGAGCTCGGCCAGGATCTCACGCTGACAACCGATTTAAACTATTGGACTGATCCTTATATCATGGAGGACTTTTTTTACGGACTCTATCCCTACAATCGGCAGCCAAACGACGTAGTCTGGCTCAACTACTATCATACCGGCTTCACGCTCGACCTCCTCGTCCAAGATAACCTGATGTCCTTCTTCAACGGGCTCAACCGTCTGCCAGAGCTCGACTTCGAAACGAATCGCGCGAAGATCTTCCATAGCCCGATCGCTTACGAAAGCCGCTGGAGCATGGTCAACTTCGAACAGCAGTTCTCCAACTTGAATCCGCTGACCGGGAATCTCTTCGGGATGTACTACCCCTGGTTCCCGCTGAATCGGTTTTATCAGCAGCAGGGGCTGGGGAACGCCTACCTCCTCAGCAACTATGGGGGCTGGCGCTGGGACACCTTGCAGCAGATCTCCTACCCGAGGGAGTATTTCCATTGGCTTTCCCTCACCCCCCGTCTGGGCGTCGAGGGAACCTACTGGTCGGATCAGAACGTCTACGGCAACGCGTTCAATGCGCCGATGCCACTGATGAACCAATCGCAGCTCACCTTCGATCGTGGCTTGCTCATCGCAGGCCTGGATGCATCGTTCAAGCTGTCGAAGACCTGGAGTGACGTGGAAAACGAAGCCTTGGGGATCCATGGCTTGCGCCACGTGATTCAGCCCTTTGCCACCTTCCAGTATATTCCGAACCCCTACGGCAATCCCTACGACATCCTGGGATTTGACAGCCTCATGCCGACGATTACGCCTTCGCTCATCAATCCGATCGACTATCCATCGGTCGACTCTTTTTTTGGCATGACCTACCTGCGCGCGGGGATGACCCAGCGGATTCAGACCAAGCGCAACGGCCAGAACTACGATCTGGCGGAGCTGACCCTCTTCACGGATGCGAACTGGGACCGGAAATACAACACCCTTCTCATGCCGACGACCGATACGGTGAACGAGGTCTATGGCACCTTCGACTTCAGGCCCGTCCCCTGGTTGATGTACCACGCCGATCTGGCACTACCGACGTATGACCAAGGCTTTACCAATATCAACAACAGCGTGTCCTGGAACTTTCACAAATCGAACATGATCACGGTCGGCTACCAGTACCTGAATCATGTGACCATTCCGAGCAGCTTTTTTCCGGTTCAGCAGATCGGCGGCGGGTATCTCCCGATCAATAACTTGCCGCCGATCCTGGCGCAAATTTCTCCCAACATACAGAGCAGCATCTACCTGTCGGATTTCTGGAGGATCAATGAGAATTGGCAGGTGAGCGGGAGTTTGTTGTACATGAGCGAAGTTGGCGCGGTGATCATGAAGACGATCTCGATCTATCGGGATCTGGGGGACTGGATGGTTTCGTTCAATTTCCAGGATTATAGTTTTCCGGGAGCCCAGTCGATCATCATGGGTTCGATCGGGGCGACCTTGAAGGCGTTTCCGTCGCTCAAGCCCAATTACAGTTTCGGCAGCCAGTAGGCGAAGGCTAAGGCTCGATGCCCGTCGGCTTTCCATCGAGCGTGCGCGCGTTCTTCTCGTGCCAGTAGCGGCGGATCCCTTCCTCCCCCCTGGCTTCCGCCCACTCCGGAAGCGTTGGCCGGTCTCGTTCATACCGAAGGAAGGGAATGCCGAAGCCACAGGAGGTCGTGACCAGGTCGACACTCACGTCGATGATCTGACGCGCCCCTGCAAACGGGGGGAAGAGTCGGGAGAGAGCGACCCACTCGGAATCGCGTGGATGGATCGCCCGCCCCCGGCCGAAAAGGCGGACGATGCGCGGAGGACCCTCAAAGGCGCAGAAGAGGATCGTGATCCGTCCGTCTTCCCGGAGATGAGCGGCCGTCTCGTTCCCGCTCCCCGTCAGATTGAGCCAGAGCACCTGAGAAGGGGAGAGGACGCGGAAGGTGTCCAAGCCTTTGGGCGAAAGGTTGATCCGGCCTTCCACGGCCGCGGTCGCTACGAAGAAGAGCTTCTGCGCGACGATGAAGTCGATCAGCTCCGTGGAGAGGTGTGCGTATCGTTTGCCCATGAGGGAAACGAGCCATAGCGGATGAGCGCAGACAAGCGGCAGATTGGCCGTCGAAGCCGCTTACTCGAGTTGTGTATCGTCCTTTCTGTAAATTCTCTTCCAGCCGCTGGCTGGCTGGTTTGCCCAGCGCAATCATGATGCCATGACTTTGACAAAGGAGCGTAACGATCATGGTAATGCGAGTCGAAACAAACCCTTTGGAAGCAGCCTATGCGGTGCTACTCGAGCATGGGCTGGATGGCGCAGGCGAAGCCTTGCGCATTTTGGTGAATGAAGCGGCCAAAATTGAACGGGTCGAGTTTCTCGGCGCCAGGCCCTACGAGCGCACCGCAGCCCGGCGCGACTGGGCCAACGGTTATAAGCCCAAGACGGTGCTGACCAAGCTGGGCGAGCTCACCTTCGAGGTACCGCAAGTGCGTTCTGGCGACTTCTATCCTTCTGCGCTCGAGAAAGGCACCCGCACCGATCAGGCGGTGAATCTGGCCTTGGCCGAGATGTACGTCCAGGGCGTCTCCACCCGGCGGGTGATCGACGTGTTGCAGCGGCTCTTGGGGCCGGAGATCAAGCTTTCTTCAGCCCAGGTCAGTCGCGCTGCCGCCAGACTCGATGAAGGGCTCAAGGCCTGGCGGGAACGCCCGTTGGGCGAGGTGCCTTATCTCTTTCTGGACGCCCGCTATGAGAAGGTGCGCCTGGAAGGACGGATCGTCGATTGCGCGGTACTGATTGCAGTGGGTATCGAGGCAACGGGCAAGCGCCGGGTGCTGGGCTGCGAGGTGGCTACATCGGAAGCGGAGATCAACTGGCGCCGCTTCCTGGAAAGCCTCCTTGCCCGTGGATTGAAGGGGGTCAAGCTCATCGTTGCCGACGACCACGCGGGACTGAAGGCCGCGCGCCGTGCAGTGTTGCCTTCCGTGCCCTGGCAGCGCTGCCAGTTCCACCTGCAGCAAAACGCCGGTCAGTTTGTCACGCGCCAAGAAGCGAAGAAGACCGTTGCCCGGCAGCTGCGCACGATCTTCAATGCGCCGGATCGAAGCGAGGCCCAGCGGCTGTTACGGGAGGCGCTTGCGCAATGGCGCACGGAGCATCCCAAGCTCGGGGAGTGGGCTGAGGAAGCCATACCAGAAAGCCTGACCGTCTTCGACTTCCCTGTCGAGCACCGCGTGCGGCTGCGCACCACCAACGGCCTGGAGCGCATCAACCGGGAACTCAGACGCCGCACCCGGGTGGCAAGCATCTTCCCCAATCCCGAATCGTGCCTGCGGCTCATTTCCGCCCTGCTGGCCGAACTCGACGACGAGTGGATGACCGGCAAGGTCTATCTCAACCCCAACCCGTAACCCAGGCATCATGATCTGCTGCGCGGAAATTTACAGAAAAGGAGTTGCACCATCCTTACTCGTGGGTCAGCCTCAGCCTTGCCCATGTCCTTGTTTGGACGCCGGCTCACGGGTAGAGTGCCCTTCATGGAGGTCACCTACTACGGACATTCCTGCTTCGGGCTGGAAATCGGCGGGACGCGCCTGCTCTTCGATCCCTTTCTCACCGGTAACCCCCTCGCGTCGACTCTGCGCGCCGAAGAGATTCCCGCAGACTATCTCTTTCTTTCTCATGGGCATGCGGACCATATCGGCGATGGCCCCGACATCGCGAAGCGGACGGGGGCGCTCGTCGTGTCGAGCTTCGAAGTGGCGGAGTGGCTTCTCCGGCAAGGGGTCGAAGGTGTCTACGCCATGAATCTGGGTGGGAAGAAGAGCTGGCCGTTCGGAGTCGTCCATTACGTTCCCGCTTTCCATTCCAGCAGCCTTCCGGACGGCGGCTACGGCGGCCCGGCGGGGGGCTTCGTGATCCGCGCGGCCGAAGGGACGGTCTACTATGCCGGGGACACCGCTCTTTTCGGAGACATGAAGCTGCTGGGGGAGATGTATCATCCGATCGCTCTCGCCATTCTGCCGATCGGAGACACCTTTACCATGGGAGTGGAGGAGGCGATTCGGGCGGCGGAGCTTCTCGACTGCCGGAACGTGATGGGCGTTCACTACGACACCTTTGAGGGCATTCGGATCGACAGGCGCGCGGCGCTGGAGGCGTTTTCGCGGGCGGAGCTCAATCTCCATCTCCTGCCGATCGGGGGAACGCTGATCGTTCCGCGAGCCGGCCGCTCCTCGGAGGGGAAATGAACCGATTGGCGACGGCCAAGAGCCCCTACCTCCGGCAGCATGCGGCCAATCCGGTCGACTGGTATGCCTGGGGGGGCGAAGCCTTCGCCAAGGCCAAGGCCGAGGGGAAGGCGATCTTTCTCTCGGTCGGTTACGCCACCTGTCACTGGTGCCATGTGATGGCCCACGAGTCCTTCGAGGATCCCGAAGTCGCGGAGCTCCTCAACCGTGCCTTTGTGCCGGTGAAGGTCGACCGGGAGGAACGACCCGACGTAGACCAGGCGTACATGGCCTTCGTCCAGGCAACCACGGGACAAGGAGGCTGGCCGATGAGCGTCTGGTTGACCCCGGATCTTCAGCCGTTTTATGGAGGAACCTACTTCCCGAAGAGCGATCGGTGGGGGATGGTGGGATTCCTTTCCGTCTTGGGCCAGATCGAGGAACTCTGGTTGCGCCATCGGGAGGAGCTAGTGCGTCGCGGCGAGGAGATCGCGGGGCGGCTCCGAGAGGCCTTGGCTGGAAGCCGTCCCGCCATCGTGGATGGAGAGCGGGCGGTGGAACGCGCCTTCGAGGAGTTTGCGAGAGCCTTCGATCCCGAGTGGGGCGGGTTCGGCCCCAAGCCCAAGTTTCCGCGCCCCGCGGCCCTCCACTTCCTCCTGCGTTATGGCGCGAGCCGGTCCCGTCGGCCCGAGGGGGAGCGTGCTCGGTCGATCGTCCAGCAAACCCTGGAAGCGATGGCTCGTGGGGGCATCCGGGATCAGATCGGCGGAGGGTTCCACCGGTATTCGGTAGACCGTTTCTGGCGGGTGCCTCATTTCGAGAAGATGCTCTACGACCAGGCGCAGCTGGCCTCGATCTACCTGGAACGCTTTGGAGCCGATGGGGACGCCCGCTCGGAGGGAATCGTTCGGGAGATCCTCGACTATCTCTTGCGTGACCTGGAGCTTCCCGGCGGGGGATTTGCCTCTGGTGAGGATGCGGACAGCCTCCCTCCCGAAGGCGGCCCGGCCCGGGAAGGCGCTTTCTATCTCTGGAGGCAGAGCGAGATCTCGGGGCTCCTCGACCCTGCAGAATTGGCCTTAGCCGTCGATCTTTGGGGAGTGCAGCCGGAAGGAAACATCCCGGCGGCCAGCGATCCACACCAGGAGCTGGCCGGAAGGAACATTCTTTTCGAGCAGGAGCCGATCGAGGGGCTCGCCGCCCGGCACGGTCTTCCCCGGGAAGAAATGGAGCGGAAGCGGAAGGCGGCGGCCGCCAAGCTCTTGCGCGCACGGGGGCAACGGCCGAGGCCCGCGAAGGATGACAAGGTGGTGCTCGGCTGGAATGCCCTCGCCGTCTCGGCTCTCGCCCGCGCGGGCCTGCTCCTGGGTGAGGAGCGTTATTGGGCAGCGGCGGAGCGGACGGTCGACTTCCTTCTTTCGACGCTTTTCGATCCGGCAACGGGAAAGCTCTTTCGCCTCTATCGGGAGGGGCGGGGCGAGGTCGAGGCCTTTGCGGGAGACTATGCGATGCTCGTACAAGCGCTCCTCGATCTCTTCGAGCTGACGCAGGAGGCCGGCTGGGTCGAAAGGGCGGTCTTTTTTCAAGACCGAATGGAAGCCCTGTTCCGGGATCCGGAATCCGGCGCCTACTGGACGAGCGGAGAGGGGACGAGCGCCGTTCCGTTCCGGCTGCGGGAGGAGCATGACGGTGCGGAGCCAGCACCCATCTCGCTGGCGGCGACTAACCTCCTTCGCTTTTCCGCGCTTCTTCCGGAAGAGCGGTGGCCGGGGCGGCTCGATGCCCTCTTCCGTGCGGAGGCGGACCAGCTCGTCCACGGCCCGACCGCTCTGCCGCACCTCCTCGCGGCTTATCTTGACTCGGCCCGGCCGCCCGCATCCGTGGTCGTCGTGGGGGCGCGATCCGATCCGCGGGCCCGGGCTCTTCTGGCCGCCGGGGCGAGCGTGCTCTCCTGGCGGAGGCTAATCCTGGGAATCGAGCCGGGCCGACGCTTCCCCTTTTTGGGGGAGAAGGAGGAGTTCTACCTCTCCCTCCCCTTGCCGGACGGAACGCCGGTCGCCTACCTCTGCCAATCCTTTTCCTGCTCGGAGCCGATTTCCGATCCGGAAATCCTCCGGATGCGCCTACGGAACCGTTCCTAGGAGCGCACCTCCGACGTCGTGGGCAAATCCCGGTCCCTGGAAGACGAAGCCGGTGTAGGCCTCGAGCAGGCTGGCACCCGCCTCGAGCTTTTCTCGGGCATCCGCGCCATCGAAGATTCCTCCAGCGGCGATGATGGGCAGTCGTCCGCCACTCTCCCGAGCCAGGAAGCGGACAACCGCGGTGCTCCGCTGGCTCAGCGGCTTGCCGCTCAGCCCTCCCACGAGGCCCTTTGGGTCCGGGGCCGGCAGCGTGTTCGTGGCGACCAGGCCGTCGCAGCCGCCGGACAAAAGCACCTCCAGAATCCGCCCGAGCGCCCTTTCCTCGAGGTCGGGAGCGATCTTGACCAAGATGGGTTTGGCGGGAGGGGGGTTGACCGCGGCAACCGCCTCGAGCACCGATCGCAAATGGGTTTCCTGCTGGAGCGAGCGGAGGCCGGGGGTATTGGGCGAGCTCAAGTTGAGCACGAAAAAGTCGCCGTAGGCGCGGAGGAGGGAGAAGACGCGTGCGTAGTCCTCGGCGGCCCGGTCGAGCTCCGTCTGCCGGGATTTCCCCACGTTGATTCCAACAGGGAAGCTTGGCCATCTCCCCTCGGCCCGAAGAAAGGCAAGCCGGCGGGCGACCTGCTCCGCCCCTTCGCTCGGGAATCCCAGTCGGTTCCAGAGGGCCTCCGACCGCGGGAGCCGGCGCAGGCGGGGTGGGGGGTTCGCGGCTTGCGGGGTAGGTGTGACCGTGCCGATCTCGCAAAATCCGAATCCGAGCGCCTCCCACGCGCCGAGCGCGATTCCGTTCTTGTCGAATCCGGCGGCGAGCCCGAGCGGACTCGGGAAACGGAGTCCCCAGACGGTCCGCTCGAGACCCGAGGGGAGAGGTGGAAAGAGCCGCCGCAGCAGCCGTTCCGCCCAGCCCTTTGCGCAGAGGGAGAGGGCGAGGTGGTGGGCGCGTTCCGGAGGAAGAAAAAAGAGGAGACGGCGAAGGAGCAGGCGGTAGAGCACAACGGTAGTTTCGGGGAGTTGGGAAGCGTTGACAATCCGCAAGCCTCAGAAGCGGAAGGAGCAACAAACGGCTGGATTGCCGGTGCCGGGCATCCTAGTCTAGGAACGGATGGGGATCATGCACCGGTTCGTCCTGGATACAAGCATCTTCACCAATCCGGATGTCGCCTCGCAGTTCGGAGAAGACGAGGCGGCGGTGGGGAGCTTTCTCGATTTGGCGCGAAGGGTCCCCGCGGAGTTTTACATGCCGCTCTCGGTCTACGAAGAGCTGCGGAAGATGCGCGATCTCGACTCCCTGATCGGGTACTTCGAGTCGGTGATTCAGATCCGCTCCCCGCGGAGATCGGATCTGCAGATTCCTGGGGACTTTCTTTACGACTTTATCGATGAGGTCCGGAAGCGGATCGACCATGGGCTGCGGATCGCCGAGGAACATGCCAAGCGGGCGGGAGAGGCGGCCGAGATCGGGCAGCTGCTGCACCAGCTCCGGGAGCGCTACCGGGAAACGCTGCGGAGGGGAATTCTCGACAGCCGAGGAGATGTCGACGTGGTGCTGCTTTCCTTTGAGCTTGACGGCAGCCTGGTCGCCGCCGATGAGGGGATGCGCAAGTGGGCGGATCGGATGGGGGTGGCGGTCGTCGATGCGCGCCATTTTCGGGAGCTGCTCTGCCACCTAATCGAAACGAAGAGAACCGCCGAGGGCGCTGCGGAGAAAGCCCGTGGTTGATCGGTAGAGCTTTTCGAATCGGAGAACCCAAAATCCCTCTTCCTCCCGGAGGTTCACCAAGCGGGTTTCCCCTTCATGGCCGCGGATCTGCCCGAGGGAGTCGAGCAGCCGGAGCGCGTTTTCTCGGGAGTGGAAGCGGCAGCGGAAGGAGCCGACGCATTGACCTCGTCGGGCTAAGCCGATTCGATCCTGGAGAGCGGTGAGGAAGGCCTCTCCCAACCGGCGGCTCCACCCTTCCCGATCCGTCGCCGCCATCTCCTCGAGAAAGAGAGCCAGCCGCAAGACCCGCTCCGTGAAATATTCCGGAGGGACGTCGAGGTAGCGCTGGGCCATCGACGCGATGTCGGTGATTTCGGCACTTCCGGTCACATATTTGGCGCGGAAGCCACGGGGTGAGTCCTCCTTGAGGACAACGCCTTCTCGGCCCTCTTCGTCGAGCCGGCGCACGATTTCCCGGAAAGTGCTCAGAGCCTTCGGATCGATCCGGCCATGATCCGGGACCGCAGGAAGGCGGAAGGAGCGGGTGAGCGCGCGCTTCTCCTCGATCGAGAGAAAGCCCTCCGCCCCCTGCCGCATCAGATCGAAGAGAAAGAAGCCGATGCCTTCCGGCACCAGGGGAGAAGTGCCCTCGACGTAGGGAGTTTCGGGTCCGGTGACCTCCCCACAGAGAATCAGCTCCGGGTGCGCGGAAAAGACCGACGGATCGATCAGGTCGGCCAGCCGGTCGGTCGTAAAGGGGCAGACTTGACCGCCTCGGGTGGCGGCGTAGAGGGAATCCCCTGCTCGAAAAAGGCGTGCATTGTAGCCGTCAACCTTTTCTTCGGCCTGGAACGGGGCGTGAAAGAGCGCGGGGATGCCCGCCAGGGTGTGCACCCGTCCGATCTTCGGATAGCCGGGAATGACCCGGCCCTCTGCCAGGATCGTGCCGCGGGGCCATCCCTGCCAACCGTGGAGAAGGCGGGCATATTCCCAGCCGCCGAAGGATTCTCGCTTCGCCTTTTTCTCGGCGACCGCCGCACCGATTTCTGACTCTGAAACCACCGTTACCCGCTGGAGTCCTCGAGGAAATTATGGACTGGAAAGGATCAGGAAGCGAGCGTTCGGGAGGAAAGCCGCGCGATCGGCCTCGTTGTTCGCCGATCCGGCCGGCCGACCGGTCAAATGAAGAACTTCTCGAAAGCGCCAAAGAGGACCCGGGCTTACTTTCCAATGCAAAAGCGCCGAAAGACCTCGTCGAGAACTTCTTCGCTGGTGACCGCCCCCATCACCTCTCCCACGGCTTGCAGGGCGGTGCGAAGCTCCAGGCACCAGAGCTCGCACGCCAGACCCGCTCGAAAGGCGGCGGAGGCCCGCTCCAATGCCGCTGCGGCTCGCCGGAGGGCAGCTTCCTGCCGGGCATTGACCGCACTCCCGGTGGACGCATCGGGAGCGAGGGAGGCGATTTCTTGATGGAGGAGACGATCGAGCTCGGGCAAGCCTTGGCGGGTGAGCGTCGAGACACAGAGCTGCGACCGGCGTTCCGGATGGATGCCCAAGTCGCCCTTGTTCGCGACGAGCAGGAGCCGTTGATGGGGAAGAAGGGGGGCGCGGGAGACTGGATCGGCTTCCGGCGGCTCGGGCGCAACCGACACATGGAGGATGATGTCTGCGGAGCGCAGGGCCTCCTCCGCCCGGCGCACTCCTTCCGCCTCGACCGGGTGTTCGGCGGTCCGATGACCTGCCGTGTCGATGAGGCGGACGGGAAAGCCATGGATCTGGCAGAGGGATTCGATCGTATCCCGGGTTGTTCCCGGATGGGGAGAGACGATCGCCCGGCTCTGCCGCAGGATCGCGTTGAAAAGGCTCGACTTGCCGACATTCGGCCGGCCGGCCAGAACGACGACGATCCCCTCGCGGAGCAGCCGGCCCGTCGGCGCGCTGCCCGCCAAGCCGAGCAGCTCGTCCCTCAACCGGTCGATGCGATGCAGCATTCCCGCTCCGACCTCAGGATCGATATCTTCTTCTGGAAAATCAAGGAAGGCCTCCGCGTGGGCGACGAGCTCCAGGAGTGTCGTGCGCGCCCCCGCCAGGACTCGGCCCAGCCTTCCCTCTTTCATCTCTTGGGCGACTGTCAGGCTGCGCAGGCTTCCGGCGTGAATCAGATCCGCGATCGCCTCCGCTTGGGTCAGGTCGAGCTTGCCGTGAAGGAAGGCGCGCTGGGTGAACTCTCCGGGAAGGGCCGCGCGCGCGCCGCGGGTGAAATAGGCGGCCAGGATTCGGTCGACCAGGAGGGGATTCCCATGGCAGGAGACCTCGATCATCTCTTCTCCGGTGTACGAGCGGGGCTGTTGCCAATAGAGGAGGACCACGTCATCCAATCGTTCCGCTCCGTCCCAGATCTCCCGATGCCAAGCCTTCTGGGGATGCCACCGGACGGGCTTCCGCAGCAAAAGGTCGGTGATCTCCCGCGACCGGGGGCCGCTGACGCGGATCACGGCCAGGGCAGCCGGTGCTGCCGGGGTGGCGAGGGCCGCAATGGTGTCGTTCATGGAATTTGCTGGTCCAATGTGGAGCCTATGCTCCCGTCTGTCATCTCCCGGTTTTGCGCTCGAGCGGGCGGATAAGAAGATTGGTGCGGGGTTGCCCGCGGGGTACGATACCCGCTCCCAGGCCATGGCAAGCGAGCTTTTCGAGGGTCAGGGGTTCCGGTCGGAACGGCGAGGAGCCATCGCCCGGGTGCTCCTGGAGAGAAAGCGGGATTGCCTGCTCGACTATGGCGTTCCCGAACGGCTCGCAGATCAGATCGGGATCGGCTCCCACGTCCGGGTGCCGTTGCGGGGAGGGCAGGCCACCGGCTGGGTGATCGGTTTCCCGGAGAAGCCCGCCGTCGAGGGCTTGCGCGAGCTTGCCGGGATTCCCTCCGAACCCTTTCCTCTTCCCGCGACGCTCCTGGGACTTGCCGAATGGGTCGCAGGCTACTACTGCGCCCCCTTGGCCGCCACGCTCGGTTGCCTTCTGCCCGCGCCGGTGAGGCGGGCGCAAGCGCGGGAGCAGCTGCGGGTGAGCTGTCTTCCGCAGCAGGAGGAGGAGCTCGACCGACTGGGCTGCTCCCCTCGCGAGAAGCAGGCGTGGATGCGGCTGCACGCGCTCGGGCCGACTTGGCTCTCCGAGCTTTGCACCGGCACCGGAATCGGGCCGCAGGTCTGGAAGAGACTCGCGAAGCGGAAACTCGTCGATTTGCAGAAAGCGGAGAGACCGAGGCATCCGTTAAGGGACCTTCTTCCCGAGAGGGCGGTGCTTCCGGTCTTGACCGAGGAACAGGCCGCAGCCTTCGAAGAGGTTCGCACGGCCATCCGGGAGAGCGGGTTTGCACCCTATCTCCTCTTCGGAGTGACCGGCAGCGGGAAAACGGAGGTCTATCTCCGATGCGCGGCCGAAGCACTCGCCCATGATCGCTCCGCCCTAATCCTGGTCCCGGAGATCGCCCTGACCCCGCAGCTGGTGGAGCAGGTGCAGCGCCGTTTCGGCGATCTCCCCGGAAGGGTGGCGCTCTGGCATAGCCGGCTTTCGGCCGGAGAGCGACATGACCAGTGGCGGGATGTCTGCTCGGGTCGTTCCCGCATCGTCGTGGGCGCACGGTCCGCCATCTTCTGCCCGCTGCGGGACCTCGGGCTCATCGTCGTCGACGAGGAGCACGAGCCGGCCTACAAGCAAGGGGAGACTCCGCGGTACCATGCGCGGGATGTCGCGGTGATGCGCGCCCGCCGGGAAGGGATTCCCGTGCTCTTGGGCTCCGCCTGCCCATCCCTCGAGTCCTACGCCAACGCGCTCGCCGGAAAATATCGTCTCCTTGAGCTGAGCCGCCGCGTCGAGGATCGCTCTCTCCCCTGGGTCCGCATCGTCGATCTCCGCGGGAGGGGGAGGCGGCGGAAGGCGGCTCCGGCCGGCGCGGCGAGCGAAAGCCCCTGGCTTTCGCGCGAGCTCCGGGAGGAGCTGGGCAAGCGGCTCGCCCGGCGGGAGCAGTCCATTCTCTATGTGAATCGGCGGGGATATGCGCGAGTCCTCCAATGCGCCGGGTGCGGTGCCGTAAGAGAGTGTCCGCACTGCAGCGTCGCCTTGACCTACCATCGCGCGGGAGAGACCCTCCGCTGTCACTTCTGCGGCCATTTCGAGCCCTATCCCCAGGCATGCTCGGTTTGTGGTGGCGCGGGCTTCGATCGACTCGGGCTCGGAACCGAACGGGTGGTCGAGGCGGTGGAGGAAGCCTTCCCCACGGCTCGAATCTTGCGCATGGATTCGGACTCGATGGCCAGGAAAGGCTCGCTCGCGGAAGCGTTGCGGGCTTTCGCTGAGCGCGGCTTTGATCTCCTGGTCGGCACGCAGATGGTCGCCAAGGGGCTCCACTTTCCTGGTGTCACCCTGGTCGGGGTCGTCCAGATCGACGGGCTGCTCCACATGCCCGATTTCCGCTCGGCGGAAAGGGCCTTCCAGCAGCTTCTCCAAGTCGCGGGCCGTTCCGGGCGCGGGGAAGAGCGGGGAGTAGTCTTGATCCAGACACGCTGTCCGGTTCACCCGGCGATTCAGTTCGCCCGCCATCACGACTATCGCGGCTTTGCCGAGCAGGACCTGGAGTTTCGAACGTCGCTCGGCTATCCTCCCGCGGTCCGGCTAGTCCTTCTCGTCTGGAAGAGTCCGAACGAGGGTCTCTGCCGGCAGGCGGCGGAAGTCGAGGCCGAGGAGATTCGCCGGAGGCTCGCGGGCGTGGCGGAGGCCGGGGAGATCCTGCCCGCTCCGATCGCGCGGCTTCAGGGTGCGTTCCGCTATCAACTGCTCCTCAAGACGGCTCGGATCGCCGCGGCCACCCGCCTGCTCAAGCGGTGGACGGAGGAGCGAGGGCGCCGCACGGACGTCGATCTCGTCGTAGACGTGGATCCGGTCGAGTTCCTGTAGCCCGATGGTCGCCCGCGATTACCGGGGACCGCTTGAGACCGCGTCCGGCCGAACGAATTCCTCGCCCTTCTGCCAGTCGCAGGGACAGAGCTCGCCCGATTGCAGCGCGTCGAGCACCCGCAGTACTTCCGCGGGATTGCGGCCGACCGAGAGATCGTTGACCGACACGAACCGAATGACGTTGTGCGGATCGACGACGAAGGTCGCCCGGAGCGCAACTCCTTCGGCCCGGTCCAGAATGCCGAGCGCGCTCGAAAGCTCACGCTTGATGTCGGCAAGCATCGGAAAGGGAAGCCCTTTGAGGCTCGGATGGTGGAGCCGCCAATTGAGATGGACGAACTCGCTATCGGTCGAGACGCCGTAGAGCACGGCATGGCGATCCGCGAACTCCTTCATCAGCTTGCCGAATCCGACGAGCTCGGTTGGGCAGACGAAGGTGAAGTCCTTCGGCCAGAAAAAGAGGATCTTCCACTTGCCGCTATGCGTTTCGTCGGAAATGTCCAGGAACGCCGTATCGAGCTCCAGGCCTTCCGGCCCTCCCTGGACGGCTTTCAGGGTAAACTTGGGAAAATGATCGCCTACTGTCAGCATGCTGGAGTCTCCTTTCGTAGAGCCTTGGTTTAGGACACAACAAGAAAGCAAACAAGCCGTCGAATCAAGGGACCCGTTGCTATGGGCGCATCACGCGCCAGAATGGGGTCGAGCCAAGCGAATCCCGCCGTGAGCCAAGGAATCTGCGGCCGTCAGGCGACTGCGCCGCGCTTCTGCGTAGATCTCTTCATACTGCCGTGCGGTCTCGGACCAGGAAAAGAGCCTCCTCATCCCCGCGGCGCGCAGCCCCGCGAGGGTCGATGGCGAGTCTTTCCAGAGCTGGAGCGCGCGCCGGCAGGCGGCTCCGAGCCCTTCTCCTGTCGGGTCGAAGAACAGGAACCCGGTTCCCTCTCCTCGCGGGTCCTCGGTGTCAATCACTGTATTCTTGATTCCCCCCGTAGCCCGTGCAATGGGAATCGAGCCGTAGCGCATCGCATAGAGCTGGCTCAGGCCGCAAGGCTCGTAGAGGGAGGGCATCAGGAAGAAGTCGCTTCCCGCGAAGATCCGGTGGCTGAGCTCTTCTGAGAAACCAATCGATGCGGCCACCTGGTCGGGAAACTCGCGGGCGAGCCAGCGGAGAAACTCCTCGAACTCCCGTTCTCCCGATCCCAGGAAGATGCACTGGATCGGTTCCTCACGGAGAAGGGAGGGCAGGGCTTCCCGGACGAGGTGGATTCCCTTTTGCAGGTGGAGGCGGCTGACCATGGCGAAGAGCGGCAGGTCAGATCTGGCTGGCAGGCCAAAATGACGCTGGAGATCTTCCTTGCAGCGCTCCTTTCCCGTCAAGTCTTGTGCCGAAAAGTGGGCCGGAAGGAGAGGGTCAGAGGTGGGGTCCCATCGCGACTCGTCGACGCCGTTCAAGATCCCGCGCAGGAGGGCCTTCCGTTCGGAGAAAAACGGGGCGAGCCCGCAGCCGCCGACCGGCTCCAGGATCTCTTCGGCGTAGGCGGGAGAAACAGTGGTCAGAAGGTCGGCGTCGTGCACCCCCGCCTTGAGGAGGTTGACCTGGCTGTGGTCCTCGATGAAATCCGGTCGGAATCGCTCCCACTCCAATCCGAGATAAGGCAAGACCACCGATGCGTACTTCCCTTGATGACCGACGTTATGGAGGGTCAGCACACTGGCACTCGTCCGGAACGGAGAGAGAAGATGCGGCCAGGCTTTCAAGAAGACCGGGACGAGCGCTGCCGGCCAGTCGTGGACATGAAAGACGTCGGGAATCCAGGCCAAAGACTTGCAGATTTCCAAGGACGCCTTCGCCAAGAGGGCGAAACGGAACGCATTGTCCGCGTACTCCCCGCTTGGCTCGTCGTAGACCCCGGCCCGTCCGAAATAGCTCTGATAGTCGACGAGCCAGACCGGCACCCGTTCCGCACCGAGAAAGGCTTCCCAGACGGCGATCCAATGCTCTTGGCCGGCTCCCATGTGGACGCAACACGAGCCCAAGAGCGAGGCGGCCGCCTTTCCGCGATCGATTCCGGCGTAGAAGGGAAGGATGACGCGAACGTCGTGGCCCCGTCGGGCCAGCGCCAGCGCCAGCCCTTCCACCGCATCGCCCACCCCCCCGACCTTGGCCAAGGGCGCGCATTCCGCCGCGACGAAGGCGATCTTGCCCCGAATGGCCGCAGGCGGAAGGGGAGGCTGCTCCTGACGAGGGGTGGCCGCGCGGAGAGAGATCTTCCGACTGCGAGCGGGCTTCTTCTTCACGGCTGGAAGCGCCTCGTCGGCCACCGCTTGCAACTCGGCTTTGGTCGGAAGGGCCGCCTCTTCCTTTTCCGGAGCGGCGGTCCACTTTCCTCGCTTCTGGCTCGGTCGACTCTGTTTCTTGCTGGAACGCTCGGATGGTTTCATGGCTGCGAAGCTATTCTCCGCCCGCAGGCAAAGCGGCGGCAAGCTTTTGTCGAGTCCGACGCTTCCCGTAATTGGCTTGCTTGGCAAGGCGGCCGGCGGAAAATGCCGGAGTGCGCCGGGCGTTCTTAGGGGCCGCCGCCCTCATTTTTCTGTTGCTGCTCGGCTATTGGGTTTGGCGAAGCTCCATCGAGCGGACGGATAGCCGCTATGACGCGGAGATTCGGGAGGCGAGCATGCGCTACGGGGTCGATCCCCTGCTGATCCGCTCGGTAATCTGGGAGGAGACCCATTTTCGTCCCAACAAGATAGGGCGTGTTGGGGAGGTGGGTCTCATGCAGGTCCGTCCGACGACCGCGCTCGATTGGGCCCGCAGCGAGAAGCGAGCCGATTTCCGGCCGGAGCAGCTCACCGACCCCCAGATCGGCATCCTGGCCGGCAGCTGGTACCTGGCACGAGCGCTTCGCCACTGGCAGGAGACCGACAATCCCTACGTATTCGCCCTTGCTGAATACAATGCCGGTCGCCGGAACGCCATTCGTTGGGTCGATCCGGCTCGCCCGAAAAGCAGCCGTGCCTTCCTCGCGCGGATCGATTTTCCGAGGACGAAGGAGTACGTCCGCGAAATCCTCGGCCGCTATGCCATCTACCGCGGACGTCTGCCCTGGGGGTCTTACCGGAGTCTTTTCTCCCGGATGGGCGTCCTGGAAAGACGGAAGGAATCGGCCGCCGCAGGTCAGCCGCAGAGCCTCTCGGGGAGCGTTCCCTTTCCGGGACAGAGCGGAAACGAGAAAATCGGGTTGCCAAGCTCGCTGCCCGGTGCATGATGGAGCATCGGCCGCAGGGCCCTTAGCTCAGCGGATTAGAGCGTCTGACTACGGATCAGAAGGTCGTAGGTTCAAATCCTACAGGGCCCAGGCGGGAGATGCTGCGGGTGTAGTTCAATGGTAGAACGGCAGCCTTCCAAGCTGCATGCGAGGGTTCGATTCCCTTCACCCGCTCTCCGCGCGAGCGCGGTGCGAAGAGCCGACGCGGCCCGATCGCATCCCACCGCCGAGTGACTAAAGCCTAGTGGTAAAAGCGGTTCGCCCGCTTTCGCCTTCCCGGATGCGTGGCGGGCTTGCCCTCGCCGGTTTGGCTGGCCCAGTGGAGATCTCTGAGGAAATGGTCCGCCATATCTCGGGAAAATCCTTCACGGACAACGATGCGGAGAACGGAAACCATCTGGGCATCGGGGGGCATCGTATACGCCGGCACTTGCCAGCCCCGCTCGTGGAGGCGCTCCGAGAGGACAAACGCAGACATTGGCTCTGGTTCTTTGAGCTGGAAGGCGAAGGCCGGCAACTGTGAGCCATCACTGACCAGCTCGAAGGGGCCCATCCTGGCGATTCGATCGGAAAGGAAGAGGGCCGTTTCGCGCATCGCCTTTAAGATTCGGGTATATCCGGCGCGGCCGAGGCGCAGAAAGTTGTAATACTGGCCGATGACCGGAGCGCCGGGCCGCGAGAAGTTGAGGCCGAAGGTTGGCATCTCTCCTCCGAGATAGTTGACGCGAAAGATCAACTCTTCGGGCACCGCTTCCTGGGAGCGCCAGAGCACCCATCCGACGCCGGGGTAGACGAAGCCGTATTTGTGCCCCGATACGTTGATCGACTGGACGAGGGGGAGACGGAAGTCCCAGCGGAGGTGCGGATCGAGAAAGGGAGCGACGAACCCTCCACTGGCCGCGTCGATGTGAAGAGGTACTTCCCACCCATGGGTTCTCGCTAAGGCGACCAGGGCATCGTGGATCTCCTCAATGGGCTCGTACTCTCCGCTCATGGTCGTGCCCAGAATGCCGATCACGCCGATCGAGCTTTCGTCGATGTACGTGGAGATCCCGGCCGGAGTCGTGACGTAACAGCCGGGGGTCATGGGGATCAACCGCGGCTCGACCTCGAAGTAGCGACAGAACTTTTCCCAGACAACCTGGACGTTCGCACCCATCACGAGATTCGGTCGATCGGTCGGCAATCCGGCCGCCCGCCGCCGCTGCCGCCAGCGCCATTTGAGCGCCAAGCCAGCCAGCATCGCCGCTTCCGAGGAGCCGATGGTCGAGGTCCCCATCGGCTCCTCGGAAGCGGGGGCGTGGAAGAGATGGGCGAGGATGCTGACGCAGCGCTGCTCGATTTCCGCGGTCTGGGGGTATTCGTCCTTGTCGACCAGGTTCTTGGGGAAGCTCTCCATCATGAGATCGCGGGCTTCCTTCTCCATCCAGGTCGTGACAAAGGTGGCGAGGTTGAGCCGCTCCTGCCCGTCCAGCAAGAGCTCGTCGTGGATCAGCTGATAGGCAACCTCAGGGGGCATCTCTCCTTCCGGCAGGCGATGGCTTGGCGCGGGCTGGCTCATGGCTCTCCGCGCGTAAGCCGGGGAAAGGAAGGATTCCGGGGCGTCCTGAGGGTGGAAAATGACCTTGTGCATCGGGATGAACCTCTTGGTTGGCGGTCAGGCGTTCCGAAGTCGCTCGACCAGGCCATGGCGAAGACCGCGTACGCTGACGGTCAAGCGATCCGTGCTCAAGGCTGCGAGCGTGGAAAAGAGAACGGCGACTCCCGGGATGAAGATGTCCGCCCGCCTGGCGGGAACCCCGGGGAGACCTTGCAATCGCGAAAGGTCAAGCCGCGCGAGGTCTTCCAGGATGCACTCCAGGCTGTCGGCGGGGAGGGAGAACCCATGGATCTTCTCCGCGTCGAATCGCGGGAGCTCCTGCACCAGTGCGGCGAGGGCGGTTGCGGTTCCCCCGACGGCGATCAGGGTGCGATTGCGAGCGGAAAAGTCGCGGAGCGCTTCCCGGATCTGCCTCTCCAGGGTGAGGAGCATCGAAGCCAGGATCTTCCCGCCAATCGGAAATCCGGAAACGAATCGGTCGCGGACGCGAATGCACCCCAGAGGAAGGCTCAACCGGGCACCGATGGTCGCGTCCCGGCCTTGCGTCCATTGCGAGCTCCCACCCCCGACATCCGTGACCAGAAGCTCTTGGTGGTGGAAGGCACGGTCGGCCGCAACGCCCTGAAAGGTGATCTCTGCTTCTTCCTCGCCGGAAAGCAAAAGAACCGGGCAGTCGAGGATCTGGCCGACCCTTCTCAGAAAGCTCTTTCGGTTTCGGCTGTCGCGAACAGCGCTGGTCGCTGCCGCGATGCGGCGCTCGGCCCGCCACCGGTCGGCAGCCGCTCGGAGCGTTCGGAGCGCTGCCTCGGTCCGTTCCACGGCGTCTTGCGCGAGCTCGCCCGTGGTGAGGACTCCTTCGACCAGCCGGGTCGTAAAGCTGCAATGATCGAGGGCCCGAAGATCGCCTCCTTCCCATTCGGCGACGAGGAACTTGACCGAATTGCTCCCGATGTCGAAGACCGCGCAACGGGGCGAAGCCGATGCCGTCTGCAGGGGAAGAGGCGTCCGAGGAAGCTCTTGCCAGCCTCCTTCGCAAGCGGGGAGGAGTGGCTCGATCGTCACGACGATCTGGCTCCTCCTTCCTGAGAGGCTTCTTCGAGCAGCTCCTCGAGCTCGCCGATCAATTGGTCGATCTTTCGCAAGTCCTTCCTGCGGCCCTTTTCCGAGGCGATCGGCAAGGACTCGAGCTTGGCGGCGACCTTGGCCAAGAGCCTCTGCCCTCGCTTCCCCGGCGGGCCCTCGGAGCGCTCCAGGTCGCGGGCGATCAGGATGAGCTGACGGATTTCTCGCTGCAGGCGTGCCACGTAGTGCGCGGCGGTCTCCTCGAGCAGGAAGGAGAGGGAGGCCAGGCCTTGCTCCACTTCGCTCGATCCGCTCGGCCGCGCAAGCAACCGGGGAAACCGTTTCATCCGGCAGCCTCCGGCTCTGCCCGGAAGATGAGCTGTCCACCGGCATAATCGATGGCGAGCGCACTCTTCTCCAGGATCTCTCCCGAGACGATCTTGCGGGAGAGCGGGGTCTCGATCTCCTTCTGGATGACGCGCTTGAGTGGGCGTGCGCCGTAAACCGGGCTATAGCCGATACGGGCGAGATGCTCCTTGGCAGCGGCGGTCAGCTCCACGGTGATCGATCGTTCCGCCAGTCGCTTGCGCAACTCCTCGAGCTGCAAATCGACGATCTTCTGGAGCTGGGGCATCTGCAAGGGCTTGAAGAGCACGATCTCATCCAGACGGTTCAGAAACTCCGGACGGAAATGGGCTCGGAGCTCCTCCATCACACGGTCCCGTACCGATTCCGGGATCTCTCCCGAGGGACCGATGCCTTCGGTCAGGTAGACGCTCCCAATGTTGGAGGTCATGATGATGATCGTGTTGCGAAAGTCGACCGTGCGGCCCTGGCTGTCGGTGAGCCGGCCGTCATCGAGAATCTGGAGGAAGACGTTGAAGACATCGGCATGGGCCTTCTCCACCTCGTCGACCAGGATGACGCTGTAGGGCTTGCGCCTGGCTGCCTCGGTCAGCTGCCCTCCCTCTTCGAATCCGACATAGCCCGGTGGGGCCCCAATAAGGCGGGCGACCTGGTGCTTTTCCATGTACTCGCTCATGTCGAGGCGGATCATGTTCTCCTCGCTGTCGAAGAGCGCTTCCGCCAGAGCTCGGGCGAGCTCGGTCTTTCCGACGCCCGTGGGTCCCAGGAAGAAGAAGGAGCCGATCGGCCGCTTGGGGTCCTTGAGACCGGAGCGAGCACGAATCACGGCGTCGGCGACGGCGGCGACCGCCTCGTCTTGACCGATCACCCGCTCGTGGAGAATCGAATCGAGCCGGAGCAGCTTCTCCTTTTCGCCTTCCAGGAGCTTGGAAACAGGAACCCCGGTCCATCGCGCGACGACCTCCGCAATTTCCTCAGGGGTCACTTCCTCGCGAAGCAGCCCTCCGCCCGCCTGTCCCTTGGCGAGCTTTTCCTCTTGTTCCTGGAGGCGCCGTTTGAGCTCGGGAATTTTTCCGTACTGGATTTCGGCCACGCGGTTGAGATCGTACGCGCGCTGGGCGATCTCCATCTCGTGCTCGGCGGCCTGGAGCTCTTCGCGCACCTTCTGTAGCCCGCCGATCGATCCCTTCTCTTCTTGCCATTGGGCACGGATCCGATCCCTCTCGCTTCGCAGGTTGGCGAGCTCTCCGTCGAGGATCTCGAGCCGTTTTCGAGAGGCCTCATCGCGCTCCTTCCGGAGAGCTTCCTTTTCGATCTCCAGCTGGAGCACGCGCCGCTCGAGTCCTTCGAGCTCCTCCGGCATGCTTTCCATCTCGGCCTTCAGCTTGGCTGCCGCCTCATCCATCAGATCGATCGCCTTGTCGGGAAGAAAGCGATCGGTGATGTACCGGTGGGAGAGCATCGCCGCCGCCACCAGGGCGCTGTCCTGAATCCTCACCCCATGGTGGAGCTCGTACCGCTGGCGCAGCCCGCGGAGAATCGAAATCGTATCCTCCATCGACGGCTCGGAGACGAGGACGGGCTGGAAGCGGCGCTCGAGAGCGGCGTCCTTTTCCACATGCTTCCGGTACTCGTCGAGGGTCGTGGCTCCGATGCAGTGGAGCTCGCCCCGCGCCAGGAGGGGCTTGAGCATGTTGCCCGCGTCGATCGCCCCTTCCGCCTTCCCGGCGCCCACCATCGTATGGATCTCGTCGATGAAGAGGATGATCTGTCCTTCGGACGCCGTCACTTCCTTGAGGACCGCCTTGAGCCTCTCCTCGAACTCGCCCCGGTACTTGGCTCCCGCGATCAGCGCCCCCATGTCGAGCTGCACGATCCGTTTGCTCTTCAAGCTGTCCGGAACGTCGCTCGCCACGATGCGCTGCGCCAACCCTTCGACGATGGCGGTCTTGCCGACCCCCGGCTCTCCGATCAGGACGGGGTTGTTTTTCGTCCGCCGGGAAAGGACCTGGATCGTACGCCGGACCTCGGCATCCCTCCCGATCACCGGATCGAGCTTTCCCTTTTGCGCGAGCTCGGTCAGGTCCCGCCCATACTTTTTGAGAGCCTCGTAGGTCTCCTCGGGGTTGGGGCTGGTCACCCGCTGGTGACCCCGCACCTCTGTCAACGCCTGGAGAAAGGTCTCCCGGTTGATCCCGGCTTCGCGCAGAAGACGGCCCGTGACCGTCGAAGAGGGTTCGTCCAGGAGAGCGAGCATCAGGTGCTCGACGCTGACAAATTCGTCCTTTAACCGCTTCGCCTCCTCTTGCGCTTTGACCAAGGCCTCGCGAAGACGCTGGGTGACATAGGCGCCGGTGTTGGCCCCGGTCACGCGGGGCAGCCGGAGCAGCTCCTGACCGAGCCGTTCCCGCAGCCCGCCGACATCGACTCCCGCGCCCTCGAGCAAGCGGGGAACGAGCCCCTGCCCTTCCGCCAGGAGGGCTTCGCAGAGATGCTCGACGTCCACCGACTGGTGTGAGTGGCGAACGGCTAGATTTTGCGCCTCGGCGATCGCCGCCTGCGCTTTTTCTGTAAATCGATTCATAGGATAATAGGCCCGCTCCGGCAAGTTAGCGGAGGCCGATGGGAAAGCGCAAAGCTTTTGCAATCCCGTCCAGGTCGCTAACCCGCCGAGTCAGGCTTGCGAAAGAGCGTCTCGAGGGAGAGAGCGAGCCAGCCGATGCCCAGGAGACCGCCGCCAAACGGGGTTGCCCGGGTCCATCCGCCGTTTCCGGTGAGGACCCATGCGTAGAGGCTCCCCGAAAAGAGGAGGACGCCGATCAGGAAGCAGAGGGAGGCGAGGACAAAGCCTTTCGGATATCGGCTCAGGGAGAGCAGGGCGAGCGTGTGGACGAACTGGTAGAGGACGGCCGTTTTCCAGGTTTCCTGGGCGTGGGGCAGCAGGGGAGAGACGGAGAGCCGATGGGCGCCGTAGGTCGCCGCGGCGATCCCCAGAAACCCGAGCAGCCCGGCAGCGACTCCCCGAAGACGATTCATCGGATGCCTGTTGCGAGATTTGTCCGTGAGATTGCCCCTGCCTGTCGAGCCGATTTTGCACTCTCCGAGCCCAAGGGCGAAGACCGAGCCATTTCCTTCCGCCGCAGCATTGTCAAGAAATCGGTAAAGGCGTATAGCAGAACAGAATCGCCATGTCCCAGCGGCAGATCGCCCGACAGACCCGGGAACGGCTCTTGGGAGCTCGGGCGCAACTCCTCAAGCGGCTTTGCCTGGTGGGCTTTGACGGGCTTGTGGAGGAGTCGTTTCGAGTGATCGACCATCGCCGATCGCAGGCGCAATACTCCGTTCTTGCTTCGGTCGGACAGTTCTTGGCGCGGCTCCGTGGCGAGGAGCAAGGAGGAGCCGATCCGGCTTTCGAGCTGGTCGAGGGCCGTGCCCGCATGAGCGGGAGTGCTCCCTGGCTCTCGTCGGCCCTCGGCGCCTTGGGAGCTCAAGTCCATTTCGTCGGTGCCTGCGGAAAGCAGGGATGCGTCCATGGGGCGTTTGCCGAGGTCGAGAAGCGGGCCTCGGTTCATCCCGTGGCTCCCCCCGCCTATGAGCGGGTCCTGGAATTCGGCGACGAGCGCATCTCCTTTGGCGACTACCGCCCCTTGGAGGAGATCACCTGGGAGCTCGTGGAGGAGCGTGTCGGGGAGGCGGCGCTGCGCGATCTCTGGGCCAAGGCGGATCTTGGCGCGTTCCTGAACTGGTCACGGCTCACCCATCTTTCTCTCCTCTGGAGACGACTGCTTTCCGAGCTTTGCCATGCGTCCGGTGCGCCGCGAAAGCTCCTCCTCTTCGACCTCGGGGATCTTCGCCACCCCACCGATGCCGACCTCCTGTCGGCGCTCAAGATTCTTGAGGAGTTCCAGGCACGCCACGACGCAATCTTGAGCTTGAACGATCAAGAAAGCGAAACGGTTGCCCGCGTGCTCCATCTGCCCAGGACCGACCTCGATCTTGCGAGTGCGCTCTCCTTGGCTGCGGCCATCCGGGAAAAGGTCGGCATCTCTACCGTCGTGATCCACTGTCCCAGGTTTGCCGTCGCCGCGGACGGGGAAAGCGAGGAGGGGTTGGAATGCCTCCATACGGCAAGGCCGAAAATCGTATCTCAAGCCGGAGACCATTTCAATGCCGGATTTTCCGCCGGCCGGCTTCTCGGCTGGAAGGCCGACTACTGCCTGCAGCTGGGAATCGCCTGCGCTGGCTTCTATGTCCGGCATGCGGCAAGCCCGACCCGCGAGGAGCTCATCCGTTTCCTGCAGACCATCTAGGCGGAGGATCCCTGCTTCTCCTCGCTTTGGGCCTTGGCGGAAAAAGAGAAGGCCCTGTGCTATACGGCGACCGGAGCGCGGATCGAGGGCGCGGGATCGTAGCCGATCAGCGAAATGTTTTCGTAATGGATGTCCTCGAGCCGGCAGATCTTGGGATCGATCTCCACGCGAGGCAGGGGCCGCGGGGAGCGGGTGAGCTGGATTCGAGCCTGTTCCAAGTGGTTGGCATAGAGGTGGACGTCGCCGAGGGTATGGACGAACTCCTTGGGTCGGAGGCCGCAGACGTGCGCAATCAGGATGGTGAGCAGGGAATAGGAGGCGATGTTGAACGGCACGCCGAGGAAAAGATCGGCGCTCCGTTGATAAAGCTGGCAGGAGAGAAAGCCCTCCTGCACATAGAATTGAAAGAGGACATGACACGGGGCAAGCGCCATCTGGGTGAGCTCGGCGGGATTCCAGGCGGTGACCAGGAGACGCCGGCTGGACGGATTGCCGCGGATCTGCTCCAGGAGCTCGTGGATCTGATCGATCGCGCTTCCGTCGGCGCCGCGCCAGTCGCGCCATTGCGCCCCGTAGATCCGACCCAAATCCCCTTTGGCATCGGCCCATTCATCCCAGATCGTGACCCCGTTCGCTCGCAGGCTCGCTACGTTGGTTTCCCCGCGGAGGAACCAGAGAAGTTCATGGACGACCGACTTCCAATGGATTCTCTTGGTGGTCAGGAGAGGGAAGTGGGTGGTTAGGTCGAATCGAAGCTGGGCGCCGAAAAGAGAATAGGTGCCGGTTCCCGTGCGATCCGGGCGATAGGCGCCGTCGCGGAGAACGGTTTTCAGCAGCTCGAGGTAATTTCTCATGCCGGGTCAGGACCGACTGTAGGAGAAGAATGAAGTCGTCACAATCCCAACCAGAGGTCAAGGCTTCGCCCGAGACGCCGATGATGGCGCAGTACCGTGAAAGGAAAGCCGAGCTGCCCGCAGATGTCCTGCTCCTTTTCCGGCTGGGGGATTTCTACGAGCTTTTCGGGGAAGACGCCCAGGCGGGGGCGAGCCTTCTGGGGCTGGCTCTGACCCACAGGCAGGGGATGCCGATGTGCGGAATGCCGGTCGATTCGGCCGACGGCTACATCGCCCGGCTCGTCGAGGCGGGGAGGCGGGTAGCGGTCTGCGAGCAGGTGGAAGCCCCGAAGCCCGGACGGCTGGTTCGGCGAGAGATCACCCGGGTCATCAGCCCGGGCAGCCTGCTCGACCCGAGCTCGCTCCGCTCGAAGGAGAATAACTTCTGCCTGGCTCTGGTTCCTGGTCGAAATCAGATGGGCGCGGCGGCTATCGACTTGGGAACGGGCGAGTTTCGCGCGGGGGAGCTGGGAGGAGAGGGGGAGCTGGCCGACCTGCTCTGCCGCCTGCGGCCGAGCGAGATCCTCCTGCCGGAAGAGGCGGCCGATCCGCGGACGTGCCGGACTCGGGACAAGGGGCTCCAAGCCCTTCTCGGAGCCTGCGCCAAGCCCGTGCTGACCCGGCACAAGAAGTGGGCCTTCACAGAGGAGCATGCTTCGACGCTCTTGCTCTCTCATTTCGGAACGAAATCCCTGGCGGGATTCGGGCTGGCTGCGGCCCCGCTGGCTCTATCGGCCGCGGGGGGGCTCTTTCACTACCTGCGGGAGGAGCTCCGGCAAGATCTCTCTCACGTGCGGGACATCGCCCCGATCTGCCGGGCCGACCTGCTCGTCCTGGACGCCGTGGCGCAGCGTACCCTGGAGCTTCTCTCCGCCCTGGGCCAAGGAAAGAGCTTTCTGGAGGCCATCGATCGGACACTGACGCCCGGAGGGGGAAGGCTCTTGCGCCAGTGGGTCTGCGAGCCTCTCGGCGACCGGACGAGGATTCAGGCCCGCCAGGATGGCATCGCGTTTTGGGCGGAGCGAGATCGGAGCCGGCGGGAGCTTCGGGAGCTTCTTCGGACCATCCGGGATTTGGAGCGGCTGCTTGCGAAGGTTGCGCAGGGATCGGCGAGCCCCCGGGAGATTGGAGCGATCAAGGATTCTCTCAAGCCGCTCTCGAAGATCCGCGATCTTCTGGCTCTTTCCGGAGAGTGGGCAAGCCGGCGGGGCGATCTCGAGCCGCAGGAGGACCTGGTAGCGGAGATCGAGCGGGCCCTTGTGGCCGACCTCCCTCTCTCCTGCCGGGAAGGAGGCATCTTTCAATCGGGTTTCGACCCTGCCTTGGACGCCCTGCGCGAAGCGGCCGAGAGCGGGAAAGAGTGGCTCCTGGCCTTTGAGCGGAGCGAGCGGGAGCGAACGGGCCTCCGGTCGCTCAAGCTCCGCTACCATCCGGTCTTCGGCTACCTGTTGGAAGTGCCTCGCGGCCAGCTCTCTCATGTTCCCTCGGACTATGTCCGGCGGCAGACCTTGGCGAATGCGGAACGATTCACGCGGCCGGAGCTGCAGGAGATGGAACAGAAGATCCTCGGTGCGGAGGGTCGTGCGCGCGAGCTCGAGCGGGAGCTCTTCCGATCCCTGCAGCAACTTCTTTGCGCGCGGCTCCCCGCTCTTCAGAGGGCTGCGCGGGCGCTCAACGAGATCGACGTCGCCGCAGCTCTGGCCGAGCTCGCTCGGGAGAGGGGGTATGTTCGTCCCGAGATGGTGGAAGAACCGATCGTCGAAATCGTCGGTGGCCGCCATCCGGTTGTCGAGCAGGCTCTGGTTGGCGAACGTTTCGTTCCCAACGACACCTACCTCGATGGCCGCCATGCGCGCTTGGCCATCCTTACTGGGCCGAACATGGCCGGCAAGAGCACCTACTTGCGGCAGATCGCCCTCATCTGCCTGCTCGCGCATATCGGCTCCTTCGTGCCCGCAGCGCGAGCAAAGATCGGAATCCTTGACCGGATCTTCACGAGGATCGGGGCCAGCGATGACCTTGCGAGCGGCCAGAGCACCTTCCTGGTCGAAATGCAGGAGACGGCCAATCTTCTCCGCCACTCCACCGAAAGGAGCCTGGTGATCCTGGACGAGGTGGGCCGCGGGACAAGCACCTTCGACGGCCTCTCCATCGCCTGGGCGGTGGCCGAGGAGCTCTGCGACCGAAACCGCTGCCTCACCCTCTTTGCCACCCACTACCACGAGCTGGCCGAGCTGGCCCGGAACCGGAGTGCGGTACGCAATCTCTCCCTGGCCGTTCGAGAGATCGATGGGGAGGCGGTCTACTTGCGAAAGGTCGTCGAAGGGGTCATCGACAAGAGCTATGGGCTCCAGGTGGCCCGGCTAGCGGGCTTGCCCGAGCGGACGATCGCCCGAGCGGCGGAGGTGCTATCGGGGCTCGAAGCCGAGGAGGAGGATCCGGGGAGCAAGGCGGTAGAGGCTCGCCGTCGCCGGCGCCGCGAGGAGGCCGAAGATCTCCCCCTCTTCCCCGGCTGGCAGCGGCAGAACGGGAAGGAGGGAGATCGCGTCGGATGAGGCCGCCCGCTCCTCTGGAGCGGCCCCGCACGGCTTTCTCCTTGTCCCGGTTCGGAGCCGATGCGAGGATGCCGTAACGTATGAGCGTGGGTTCGGAAATCGAGGAGGGCACCCGTCTCCAACCCCGGTTTGATGCGGCCGGAACGATCCCTTGCATCACCGTGGACGCCGAGACAGGCGAGGTGCTCATGGTTGCCTACATGAACCGGGAGGCGCTCGACCAGACGATTCGCACGGGCTTGGCCACCTACTATAGCCGCTCGCGCCGGAAGCTCTGGGTGAAAGGGGAAGAGTCGGGCTTCGTCCAGCGGGTCCAAGAGCTGCGGGTCGACTGTGACCAGGATTGCCTTTTGCTGAAGGTTTCCGTGAAGGGCGGGGCCTCTTGTCATGTGGGCTATCGGAGCTGCTTCTATCGACGGCTCAAGCCGGGCCCTTCGGGTGATCTTGAATTCGTCGAAGCCGCAAAGGTCTTCGATCCCAAGAAGGTCTACCGACAAGGCTCCTGAGCGGAAAGGCGGCTCGGGCTTCCGTTCCGCGTTTTGAAGAGTGCGTTGGAAGAGCGCCTGGGAAGAGCGCGGTTAGCGGCCACTTCCGACTCTTGCTTCTCCGCCATCCGGCGGGCGGGGTTGCCAACAGTTGACTAATCAATAGACATAACTCACGTTGCATGGCATTCTTTTCCCATGAAGCTGAGCGTCTGGGCAAGGCGGCAGGGGATTGGCTCCAAGACGGCTTGGCGGATGGGGAAGGACGGCAAGCTGCCCGCGCCGATCGAGCAGTTGCCGATTGGGACGGTGATCGTGCATGCGGAGGAGAGGCAGCCCGGCGGAGTTGCCCTTTACGCGCGCGTCTCCAGCGCCGACCAGAAGGCCGATCTGGACAGGCAGTTGGCGGGGCTGGCGGAGTGGGCGCTCGCCAAGCGGTTGCCGATCGTCGATGCGCTCAAGGAGGTTGGCTCTGGGATGACCGGCCATCGCAAGGGGCTCTTGCGGCTCTTGCGCGATCCAAAGGTCGGCGTCATTCTGCTCGAGCATCGGGACCGGTTGATGCGGGCGAAAAAGGCGCTCGAGGCTCTCCATGAGTGATCGTCCGGTCTTCACCTACCAGACGCGCTTGAGGCTGGCGCCAGAGCAGGTCGCGGCTCTGGACGCCTATGCAAATCTCTACGGGCGAGCCCAAGCGGGCCCTCTTTGCCAGGATGCGGGTGGGGATTCCGATGGGCGATCTCAAGTGTGAGTTCCTGCGGCGCTTTGGGATCACCGCCCGGCAGTTCCACGCGATTCGCGTGGGCCTCGAGGGCAAGATCGCCTCGATCCGGGAGCGTCTTCCGGAGTGGATCGTCGAGGCCGAGTCCCGCATCCAGAGAGCCGAAAGCGTCGTCCGCATTCTCGAGGCGAGGGAGCCGGGCTCCGAGAAGCTGCACCAGAAGAAGCGGCGGCTTGGAAGCCTTCGCGCCAGGCTTGCGGCACGGATCGCCGACCGGGACTCGGGTCGCGTCCGCCTCTGCTTCGGCTCCCGCCGCCTCTTCCGCAAGCAGTTTGCCCTCAAGGAGAACGGTTATGCCAGCCATGCGGAGTGGAAAAAGGAGTGGCAGGCGGCGCGGAGCGGCCAGTTCTTCGTGATCGGATCGAAGGACGAGACCGCGGGCAACCAGTCCTGCCAGGCTTCGGTCGAGGAAGACGGCAGTCTCACGCTGCGTCTACGTCTTCCCGATGCGCTGGCCACGGATGGCAAGCTTCTGGTCATTCCCGGCGTGCGATTCGCCTATGGCCAGGAGGAGATCCTTCAGGCGCTTGCCGCGAGCCGGGTTGTCTTTTCGCAAACCAAGACGGGCAAGCCTGTCCGGAAGCGGGAGGGAGTGGCGGTAAGCTACCGCTTTTTAAGGGACCGGAAGGGCTGGCGGGTCTTCGCGAGCGTCCCGGCCAAGCCCGTTCCCGTTGCAACGAGCCGTCTGGCGGGAGCGGTTGGGATCGACATCAACCACGACCATCTGGCCGTGGCGGAGACGGACCGGTTCGGCAACCTGCGGCGGGCCCTTCGGGTGGATCTCAACCTCTACGGCAAGACCGAAGATCAAGCCAAGGCGATCATCGGCGACGCGGCGAGGATGATTGTGGAGATGGCCCGGGAGCGTGGTCTTCCCCTGGTCCTTGAGCGGCTGGATCTCAAGAAAAGGAGGGCTGAGCTTGAGGTGGCAAGTCCATCCGCCGCCAGGAAGATCTCGTCGTTTGGCTACTCCAAGACCATTTCCCTGCTCAAGGCGGCCTGTTTTCGAGCCGGAATCGAGGGGATCGAAGTCGATCCGGCCTATACTTCCGTGATGGGTGCCATGAACCACGCGCGTCATCACGGTATGAGGTCTCACCAGGGCGCGGCCTATGCCGTGGCCAGGAGAGGCTTGGGCCTCTCCCAAGCGTCCGACCGTGCGGGAGGCCGCCCGCGCCGGCCCGCAATGGCGGCCACCTCACCTTTGCCCTACCCGCGAGGAATCGGGCGAAGCCTGTGTGGTCGTTCTGGTCGGAGGTTCGGAGGAGGCTCAAAGCGGCGCATGCAGCGCATGCCGGGTCGGGAGGCTTGCGAGAGCCGCCCGCGCCTTTGCTCCCGGAAACGCGGGCATTGGGCGCCACCTGGGCATTGCCGGCGGAATCCCGGCACGCGAACCGTCGGCAGAACTGTTCGGCCGACGTCATCGACGACCTTCCCTGCTAGGGGGGGATGGTTGTCTATGGTTTTAGGAACGGTCCTTCCCAATCGATCCAGCGGATCAGGTCGGTCAGCGGTGGCCTTCCGTCGTGATGCCAGAGGGGAGAGGGGGACTGCATCGTTCCCGCCGGGCAGAAGCGGCTCGCTCCAAGACGGCAAAAGAGCTTGCGGAGGGAAGCCGGTAATGCTGCTCCGACTCCGACCGAGGAGAGATGACCCTGGAGCGGAGCCAGCCAATCCGCGAGCCGTTTTCTCGGAACCGGGTCGAGGTAGAGAACCCGATGGCCGCAGGTGGGCGCAAATTGGGGGAGATCGCGGACCGCGAGGGTCCATTGGAGCTCCTCCCCGTCGTCCCAGGTGGGCCAGCCGAGCGCGCGAGCGACCGTGCGGGCTTCGCGGATCCGAGCGGCCTCCTCGGCGCGGCGGCGAACGGGTCGAGCCCGAGCCTCCTCGGAAAGCGCACGGATCAAGAGCTTTGCCAAGGAGAGGACCGCGGCTCCGGGCTCGACGATGAGGCACTGCGGGGAGAGGCAGCCCAGCTGATCATAGGCCGTCAGGTCTCGAGCGAGGGCTTGCGCCAGGACCTGCGTCGGCTGGCGGATCCCCCCGAGCCAGAGCAGGCTCGCTCGATGTCCGTAGCCGACGAAGATCTGCCCGTTCCGGCAGCGCGACCGGAAGTGATCGATGGTCTCGTCCCTCCCAAAGACCACGACGGCGTCAGCCGAGGCGAGGATCTCCTCGGAATACGATGGCAATATCCGGGTCAGCTTCCGGAGAGCCGGCGGCAGAGCCGCGCGAAAACGGGCCATCGCATCCCGCTGTTCCTCGGGACACTGGAGAAGATTCTCCGATCCCAGAAGCAGGCCTTCCAGGAGAGAGCGCCATCCCGAAACGGGAAGGGTGCTCGCCAAGACGTGGTAAATCCGTCGCGGTGCGACCGCGTGGCTCCAGATGCCGCCGTATGGCACGAAGCCATCGAGGGCTTTCGGGCTTCCCAAGGCGATCTCCAGGAGCGTGCGGAGATCGTCGGGACCCGAGATCCCGAGCTCGGGGAAGAGACGGCAGGTCGGAGCCAGCTGCTCGATGCGATCCGCCGCCGTCATTGCGATCGAAGGTCCTCGACGGTGAGGGAGCAGCCGCGCAAGGGGGCCGCACGGGATCGACCGAGGAGGCGGAATCCGTCTCCTGTCGCAATCGCTTCGTCCTGGGTCTGGATCCCGAGAACCGAATCGATGTTGGCGAGGTCGATCCAGGCCGCCAAGCCTCTGGCTCCAATCGGGGATTCCAGGCCAGTGAGCGGGTCGAGGACCCGAACGCGTGTCCAGGGTGGAGTCCGGTGGGTTCCTTCTACGCCTTGCGCGTAGGCTTGGCTCGAGAGCTCGGTCATCCCGTATTCGCTCCAGATCTGACTTGTCGGAATGCCGAACGTCGTCTCCAGGGCGTGATAAAAGTCGCGCTTGGAGATCTCGCGGGTCCGTCCCTTGAAGCCGCCCGTCTCCAAAAGGAAGCTTCCCCGAGGCAGCGGCAGGGGTGCCCCCCTTTCGCAATCGAGAAGAGGGACGAACGCAAAGGCGGTCCCGCAGAGTCCCACCGGTCGGTTCTCGCGAACGGCGCGCGCGAGCGCGGCTCGTAGCCCCGTCTCATCGAGCAGACCCTGGCGAATCCAGAAATGGGACGGCCGGGGGTTGGCTTCCGCCCAGAATCCGAACATCGCCGATAGCGAAGAGCGAGGAGCTTCTTCGGGGGAAGCGACGAGGAAGTGGAGCTCAACCGCCTCCCAGGGGACGCCCGCTCTCCTGGCTCCTTCGGTGCTCACGACCCGATAGAGATCGACCTCAAGGAGGGAGTGGCGTCCGCGCTCTCGAGCGGTCGTTCCGCTCGTTTCGAAGACTCGTTGGGGAGTCCGGGGCTCATGGGCAAACAAGGACGCCCTCTTGAAGAGCTCTTGGGGGAGAGGAGGAATCTCACGCCAATCGCGGGGGTCGCCGCCCTGGGCCCGCAACAGCCGCTCCAGAGGCGTAACGTGCCTCGCCTGCACCTTGCAGAGGGTGAGCGCCAGCCGACGAAAACGGTTCTCCTCACCCGGCCCAAGGCCCAAAAGGAGCTCGCCCCAGCGCCTTCGGCCCTCCGGGAGGCCAAGGAGATCCTGGAGCGCGATCGGTCCGTTTTTCTCTTTTGCCATTCTTCGTTCTCTCGGCGATCATAGCAAGGCATCCGCCCTACGGAGTGGGGAAATTTGCTTCCGAGCGACGCAGAGAAGGAGTTTCTGGCAATGGACGGCGCGGAGAGAATGAGCCTCATGCCGGGGTCCGATCTCCAGGGTGAGATCTTTGCCAATCGAGATGGCTGGGTCGGCGGGAAGTTCTCCGGGACTCTGGTGGTCGCCGGGAGGCTTGTGGTTTCCCAGTCGGCCGAGGTGCGCGGAGTGCTCGTCGCGGGTAGCATGGACGTCGAGCGAGGCGCTCGCGTTGAGGGTGTGTGCTTCGTCGGTCCTCATGGGGTCGAGGAATGGAGGCGGTACCGGCAAGCGGAGGGGCCCGAATGACCGACAGGAGAATTCGGATCGGTCAAAAGCAGATCTGCTGTCCTCATTGCGGACACGAGCAGTGGGAGGCGCCCGCCGCGCTCTCGACGATTTGTCGGAAGTGCCATCAATATGTTCCTCTTTCCCCGAAGAGAGGGAGCGATTCCTCTCGAAAACGCCGCCCGGTGCGGGACCGGTTCGTCCGCTGTCCCGATTGCGGGGCGGGTCAGTATGTCTACTCCGCCGCGCTCTCCTCGGGATGCATTGCCTGCGGGATCGACCTGAACCTGGTCAATTACCAGGTTCGCGGCAGGGCTTCGGAGCGGCTGAAGACGCTCGGGGACGTCGAATTTCATCCGGGTTGTGAGTATCATGGGCCACGAGTGGAGGCGCGCCAGGTGTGGATCAGTGGCCGGATCGACGCGGAGGTGCGGGGAAGCCAAGCCGTGCAGTTCCGGAAGGAGGGAGACGTCAAGGGAGGAGTCGTTGCTCCCGATGTGGAGGTCTGTTCTCGGACGAGTGCTTCCTCCGCTGCCATCGTTGCCTGTGCCCTGCGGGTGGCGGGTCGACTCGAAAGCAATCGGATCGTGGCGGTGCGCGGCCTGGAGGTAGAGGACGGAGGGAGCCTTCGGGCGGCGCGCATTCTCACTCCGCAAATTCGGTTGGTCGGGCGGGCCTCCCTTCTCGGAAGAGTCGAAGTACGGCCTCTGCCGGAACCGCCAGAGGTCTCCCTACCGGCCTTGGAAGAGGTGGCCCGACGGATTGCCCCGGAGGAGCCGCTTTTCGGCTGGTGAGGCTCCCTTCGGGTTGCGGTCGGGAGGGCGACCTCGTATGGTGATGGCCGTTTATGCTGCAGCCGTTGATCTATCTGCTATGGACCTGGAGCGTAGGCTTCTCGATTTTCGCGCTCGGGATGCCGGCGAGCCGCGCGGACATTTTGCCCGAGCAGGCACCGCCTGTGGTTCCCGGAGCCCAGCTTCCGGGGCCGGAAGACGGGGTGGGGCCGGGAGGGGATTTCAGCGCACGGATCTATCGGGAGGCCATCTATAGTGCGGGCATGGACACGGGGAGCTTGCCCGGGGGCGGGACTTTTTCGTGTGCGTCGGCGGTCTGCTTCGTGCTGAACCGGGTTCTCGGCTCGCCCAAGGTAAGTCCCTATCTCTCGGAGCTCGAGCATTGGCTGGAAGCGAATGGAAAGCGGATTACAGACATGCGCCAATTGCGACCGGGCGATCTGATCCTCTCGCCCCATTCGCTCACCGTCTCGGGCCAAGCGGGAATCATCGGAAGAAAAATCAGCAACCATCCCGATTTCGAGATCTATGCAAACTGGGCGCAGAATCATCTTTTTGTCCCGAGCTGGTCTCTCCGGAAGTGGAGACAGTATTTCGAAACCCGATTGGGGCTCGACGTCGTCTTTTTTCGCGTGATTCGCAGCCCGGAGAAGGAACAAGGAGAAACCCGTGAGAGTCTTTTGGATTGCCGCCGCCCTCCTCTTTTCAGCCTTTTGTCGCCAAGCTCTGGCCGATGAGTCGTCCATTCTCCTGCCCAATACGAGCCCTCGGCTGGCGCGGTATTTGCAGCAGCTGCCCCTGAAAGCGCAGCAGGAGATTGCGCGGCGCTTTCGCGCCGAGCTCTCCTATGATCTGATCGGGAGTGGCGCCATTCCGGACACGACCGGGAAGTCGATCCTCGAGATCGAGCTGACGACCGAATCGAGTTGCGGGGTCATGGTCTTCGAAACGACAGAGACCGATGCGCGGTTCCTCTTCCTCGACGATCTGCCCTATCGCATCCCGGATCGCTTTCGGCTGAGCGACGGGGAAAAGCGGACGATCGCCCTTGTCTTTGCGCGATTCGAAAAGAGCGAGTTCAAGGATCGAGACTGGGCGCGCATGTGGTTTTCCCGGCCTTCCCTGATGACTACATGGCAGTTGGCGGCGTATCGGGAACTGGGCATGCTCCCGCGGGAGTTTGGCCGCTTAGGCTATGGACCGTGAAGAGCGGAAAGCGGGACGACACCGGCATGCTGCGGAAGTACTGCCTTGCCGAAAAGAGAAGTGCGGAGGCCTATCGGGATCTGGCCGAGCGGGAGAACGACCTCCGCCGAAGGGAGGTCTTCCTCCGCCTGGCGGAAGCCGAGGAGAGACACGCGGCCCGGTGGGAGGAAGAGCTGCACGCACGGGGAGTCCCGCCTCCCGACCTCTCGGGAGGCTGGCGACGGCAGTGGCGCCGCTGGTGGCGGCGGGCGGTCGATCCGACCCTGATCATCCGGAATCTGGAGAGGGCCGAGGATCGACAAGAAGAGCAATACCTGGGGCACCGGAAGGCTGGCCTGATCCCCGAGGAGTTGAGCGCCGCCTACGGAGAGATGGCGGCCGAAGAGCGCGCCCACGCCCAGGCCCTGCAGGCACTCGGCACGTCCAGCCGACCCAAGAGCGTCGCCGAGGGGATTCTCGCCCGGGAACGTTGGCACAAGCGGGGCGGCGGATGGGTGGCCGACGCGATCTATGGCGTCAACGACGGTTTGGGTGCGGTCTTCGGGATCGTCTCCGGAGTGGCGAGCGCCACGGAGAACCAGACCCACTATGTACTCCTTTCCGGGTTAGCGGGCATGCTCGCCTCAGCTCTTTCGATGGGTGCGGGCGCCTATCTCGCGGCAAAGAGCGAACGGGAGGTCTACGAGGCGGAAATGGCCCGGGAAGCCGAAGAGATTGCACGACACCCTGAGGAAGAAAGGGAAGAGATGGCGCTCTTTTATGAGCTCCAGGGCTTCGATCGGGAAGAAGCGCAAGCCATGTCGGGGAAGCTCTTTGCCCGTCCCGACCAGTTTCTGGCAGCGATGTCTCGGTCGGAGCTGGGGCTTGCCGAGGAATCGTTTCCCCGCCCGGCGACCGCCTGCCTTTCCGCATCGATCTCCACGGGGATCGGCGCCTTGGTTCCGCTCCTTCCCTTCTTTTTTTGCGGCGGACTTTGGGCGATCTCGCTCTCGTTTGCCATCAGCCTGATCGCTCACTTCCTCGTCGGTGCGGCCAAATCCTGGATCACGACTCGCCCATGGTGGTCCTCCGGGCTCGAGATGACGGCGGTGGGTGTGTTGGAGGCGGTCGCGACGTACATGCTGGGCCTTCTCTTTCGTGTCCATGCGTAGCCGCCGGGAACCTCTCAGTCCTCCTGCCGCCGAATAGAGGAGGATGCCGGACGCGGACCTCCCGAAAGCATGCGCTCGGCCAAGGCGAGCGATTCCTCGCTTTTGCCTCCTAGCATGCGCGCCAGCTCCTCTTTTCTTTGGAGGAGGCTCAAGCGTTCGAACGAGACTGAGGTCCCCTCAGCCGAGTGCTCTTTTCTCACGCGAAAATGCGAGTCGCCCTGAGCCGCGACTGGGGCGAGATGAGTCACGCAGATGACTTGATGCTGCCTGCCCAGGTTCCGGAGATGGGCACCCACCTTCCATGCGGTTTCGCCCGCCACGTTCGCGTCGATCTCGTCGAAGACGAGGATCGGAACGTGATCGACCGCGGCGAGGACGGTCTTGAGGGCAAGCATGAACCGGGCCATTTCGCCACTCGATGCGGCCTCCCGGAGAGGGAGGGGCGGCCGACCAGGGTTGGGCGCAAAAAGAAACTCCACTTCTTCCGCACCTCTTCTTCCCGGATGGGGTCGGGTGATCCAGTCGACACAAAACTCCGCCCGAGGAAACCCGAGCTCGGCAAGCTCGTGGGAAACCTTTTGGGTGAGCGTTTCCCCTACGCGCCGCCTTGCTTCGCTGAGCTGGCGATACGCTTCCTCGAAGAGACGCTCGAGCCCGGGCCGCTCTTCCGCGAGCTGGCGATGGTGCCGGAGCTCCTCCTCCTCTTCGGAGCGCTCCCGTTCCGCAGCCCGCAGCGTCCGGAGCACGTCGGAGAGAGTGGGGCCATATTTCCGCTTCAACCCCTCGAGGACGCTTCTCCGCTGTTCCAGGGCATTGAGCCGCTCGGGATCGACTTCGAGCCGTTCCCGGTAATCGATGAGGAGGGTCTCCATCTCCCGAAGGCCGACGGCAGCGGCTTCCAGCAGCTCTTCGGCTTTCGCAGCACCTGGAGCATCGAGGCTCGACCAGCCCGCCAGCACCCGGCGCGCGCGGGAGACCCGCTCGAGGGCGCCCTCCTCGGTGAAGAGGAGCGCATTAAGCTCACCCACCATCTCGAGCAGCTTCCATCCATGACGGGAAAGCTCGAGCTCCCGGAGGATCTCTTCCTCTTCTTCCAGGCGAACGGCCGCGTCTCCGATCTCTTGAATGACGTTCATGCGCAGGAGACGGCGGCGTTCGCGCTCCGGATCGGAGAGCATCTGTTCCCGCCTTCGTGCCCATTCGAGCTTCTCATAGATCTCCCCAACATGGGCGACCAGCGCCTGCAAGCCGCCGAAGGCATCGAGAAGGAAGAGCTGGGAGCTCCTCTGGAGAAGAGATTGGTGCTCATGCGGGCCGTGGAGGTCGAGGAGGGAGTCGCCGACCTGCCGCAGGACGGTCAGCGTGGTCGAGCAGCCATTGACGAACTGTCGGCTCGCTCCGGATGCGGGGAGGCTCCGTTTCACCAGCAGCCGCCCTTCCTCGCAGGGGTCCGCGCCGCTCGATTCCAGAAGAGAGCTCAAGGTCTCCGCCGCTCCTTCTTCCAGGAAAAATTCCCCTTCGACCGAACAGGTCTTCTCGCCATCGAGATAGAGCGATCGGTCTGCCCGATTGCCCAGAAGGAGGCCCAAGGCCCCGATCAACAGGGATTTTCCGGCGCCGGTCTCGCCGGTGACCACCGTAAATCCGGGATCGAGCTCCCATTCGAGACAGCCGATCAGAGGCAGGTGTTCGACGCGGAGAAAACGGAGCACGATCTCCCCCTGACGATGGTGGCTATGGCGCGTCCTCCGCCGCCGTGGAGCGGCTTTTGCCTTTGAGAAACGCCGAGAGGAACGGCTCGATCTCTCCATCGAGAACGCCCTCCACATCCGAGCTCTCCTCTCCGGTGCGCAGGTCGCGCACGAGCTGATAGGGTTGCAGGACGTAGGAGCGGATCTGGCGTCCCCAGCCGATTTCTCCCTTTTCCCCGTAGATCCGCTCCTGCTCCGCCCGCCGCCGGTCGAGCTCGACCTCGTGAAGACGGGAGTGAAGGACGCGGAGGGCCGTAGCGCGGTTTTGGAGCTGGGAGCGCTGGTTTTGGCAGGTGACCACGATCCCGGTGGGCAGATGGGTGATCCTCACGGCGGAGTCGGTCGTGTTGACTCCCTGGCCTCCGTGGCCACCCGATCGGAAGACGTCGATTCGCAAATCCGAAGGAGGAATCTCGATCGCGACCTCCTCGTCGACCTCGGCGACGATGTCGACGGAAGCGAAGCTCGTCTGCCGCTTCCCCTGGGCGTTGAAGGGAGAGATGCGAACCAGCCGGTGGACCCCTCTCTCGCCTTTCAGGTAGCCGTAGGCGTAGGAGCCTTCGATCAGGACAGTGGCCGCTTTGACCCCGGCCTCCTCGCCAGCGAGGAGGTCGAGAATTTCGAACCGGAAATCGTGACGTTCTGCATAGCGTTGATACATGCGAAGGAGCATCCCCGCCCAATCGCAAGCCTCGGTCCCCCCGGCGCCGGCATGAATGCCGAGAATGGCGTTCTTGGCATCGAGCGGGCCGGCCAGCAGGAGACGGAGCTCCGCTTCGGCAAAGTGGGATTCGGTCGCGGCGAGCTCACGGTCGAGCTCATCCTGGAGCGCCAGATCGGGATGCTCGCCCAGCAGCTGCTCAAGCGCTCGGAGATCCGCTACCCGCCGCTCGAGGCCCCCGAGATCCTGCAGCCGGGAGCGGACTTCCTTGTTGCGGGCGATCGTCCGTTCCGCCTCTTCCCGGTTGGACCAGAATCCGACGGATGCCATGCGCTCCTCGAGCTGCCGATGTTCCGCGAGAAGGCGATCAGCGTCAAAGAAACCTCCGCAGTTCGCGGAGGCGAGCCTCGAACACTACCCACTGGCCAGAGCCATTCTTCTTCTCGTCCATGTCGCGAGCATAAGCGCTCCGGTTGGGTGGCGCAAGGTGTGGGATGGAAGCCTGGCCATGCTTTCCGCTTGCGTGGGGAAGACACCAAAGGCTTTCTTGAAGCGATGGTAGCGGCGGAAGAAGCATGGCGCATCCTGGGAAGCTGGGCTCAGCCGATCGAGACCGAACGGGTGCCACTGGGCAATCTCTCCGGCAGAGTGCTGGCCGAGGAGATTCGAGCGGAAACCCCACTCCCTCCCTTTTCCCGGTCGCTGGTGGATGGATATGCGGTGCGCTCCGAGGATCTGCCTGGCCCGCTCCCCGTCTGCGGGATCTCTGCGGCGGGTCGGCCATTCTCTGGAACGCTCCCTCCGGGGAAGGCGGTGCGGATCCTGACGGGGGCGATGGTTCCGGAAGGTGCGACTCAAGTCGTGATGCAGGAAGAGGTGGAGCCTGCGGATGGAGCGGTCTTCGTTCGCCCTTCGCCCGGCTCCTCCCATATCCAATCCAAGGGCGAGGATGCAAGGACGGGCGAGCTCTTGTTGGGCCCTGGGGTCCGGATCGGGGCGGGTCAAGTCGCCCTCCTGGCAAGCTTGGGGAGAAGCGAAGCCTCCGTTTTCCGGCGACTGCGCCTGGCGCATCTGCTCTCCGGGGACGAGCTCGCTCCAGCAGGGGGATCTCTCTCCGCGGGTACGATCTACGATGTCAATGGGCCAATGATGGCCGCTCTCTTGGCGCGGAGCGGGGTCGATCGGATCGTACAGCGATGGGTCCCGGATCTTCCGGAGCCAATGGAACGGACGATCGGAGAGTGGATTCCCGAGGTCGATCTCCTCATCCTTTCCGGAGGCCTGGGACCGGGCGAAACCGACCTCGTGCCGAAGGTGCTGGCGTCCCTGGGGTGCACGATCCATTTCCACGGGGTGGAGATTCGCCCGGGGAAGCCTGCTCTCTTCGCTTCTCGGGGAAGGACGCTGGTGTTGGGTCTGCCCGGCAATCCGGGTGCTCATCTGGCGCTTTTCTGGCTCTTCGTGAAGCCCCTGCTCGACGCTCTTTCCGGGGCGCCCTTCGCCATTCCTTGGCAGACCGGACGCCTCCGCGTCGATCTTCCTTGCCGCCCGCTGCTCCGCGAGACCTTCTGGCCGGTCACGACAGCGATTCAAGAAGGGTCGGTCTGGCTTGAGCCCATCCCTTGGACCGGGTCGGCCTCGGTACGGGTCCTGGCTCACGCGCAAGGGTTCGCCCGACTCCGGAAAGGAAGGGGACCCTTTGCGGCCAAGGAGCTCCTCTCCTTTTTCTCCTTCTCATGAAGCCCTCCTCGACCCCTTCCTCCGCCTCCTTCTCCCATCTCGATGACGCTGGGCGCGCACGCATGGTCCGCGTGACTGAGAAGGAGGACCAGAATCGCCGGGCGGTTGCGGAGGGGATCTTGCGGCTGGCCCCGGAGACGGTCGAAAAGCTCCGGAAGGAGGCCCTCCCCAAAGGGGACGTGCTCACCGTCGCCCAGGTAGCCGGGATCCTGGGGGCAAAGAAGACGGCGGACCTCATTCCTCTCTGTCATCCGCTGCCTCTCCACCATGTAGAAGTTCGGTTCGCGGTCGAGCCGGATCGGGTCCGGATTCTCGCCGCAGCGGAGACGGTGGGAAAGACCGGTGTCGAAATGGAAGCGCTGACGGCCGTTGCGGTTGCGGCATTGACCTTGTACGACATGTGCAAGGCGGTCGACAAGGGCATGTCGATCGAGGGGGTGCGCCTCCTCAAGAAGGAGAAGGAGCCGGTTGCGGGGAGGGAAGGGCAATGAAGGTCGGCCGGATTACCCTGAGCGATCGCGCGCACAGTGGGATCTACGAGGACCGCAGCGGCCCGGAGATCGAGCGGGTGGTCGAGGAGCTCTTTGCCGAACCGATCGAGTTTGTCCGAATCCTGCTTCCCGATGAAGAGGAGCGGATCGCCTCCGCACTCCGCCGCCTTGCCGATCAGGATGAGTGCGCCCTGGCCATCACGACCGGGGGTACGGGCCCCGCTCCTCGCGACGTGACCCCGGAGGCGACCCGCCAAGTCCTGCACAAGGAGCTGCCCGGGTTTGGAGAGATCATGCGCGCTCTCTCGTATGCCCGGGTTCCGACCGCCATACTCTCTCGGGCGACCGCCGGCATTCGCGGTCGCTGCCTGATCATCAACCTGCCGGGGAGACCTTCCGCGGTGCGCGAATGCCTTGCGCTTCTCGGACCGGCAATCGCCGAATGCCTCGACCATATCCAAGGCTTCCGACCGCGGTTGCGGGAGCAGAAGGAGGGAGGATGAAGGCGATTCGGGTTCATGCGTTCGGAGAGCCCGAGGTGATGGTGCTCGAGGAGGTGGCGGACTTGGAGCCGGCTCCCGGCCAGGTTCTGTTGCGGGTTGAGGCCGCAGGGGTGAATCCGCTCGATGCCTACATCCGCTCCGGCCGTTTCGGCGTGCTTCCTTCTCTACCCTATACTCCTGGACGAGATGCCGCAGGCCGGGTCGAAAGGGTGGGAGAAGGGGTTTTGGGCGTGAAGCCGGGCGACCGGGTCTATGTCGGGGGCAGCCTCTCCGGAACCTACGCCGAGTGCGCTCTTTGCGAGGAAGGGCAGATCGGCAGGCTTCCGGAATCGATTTCCTATGCAGAAGGCGCCGGAGTCTTCATTCCGTACGCCACCGCCTATCGCGCCCTCTTTCAAACGGCTCGGGCCCTGCCCTCCGAGAGGGTCTTCGTTCATGGAGGGAGCGGTGCCGTGGGCCTCGCAGCGATTCAGCTGGCCACGGCTGCCGGGTGTCGTGTGGCTGCGTCCGCAGGAACGGAGGAGGGCCGCAAGCTCGCAAGGGAGCAGGGGGCCGAGACGGTCGTCGACCATCGGTCGGAGACGCACGGAGAAGAGATCCGGGAGTGGACGCAGGGGGAAGGTGTCGCCGTCATCCTGGAGATGCTTGCGAACGTCAACCTCGGCAAGGATCTCGATCTTCTCGCGGTCGGAGGGCGGGCCGTCGTGATCGGTTCCCGGGGCTCGGTCGAGGTCGATCCCCGTGCCATTCTCTCCCGGGAGGCCCGCATCCTGGGCGTTTCTCTCTTTCGCGCCTCGGACAGGGAGATGGCGAGCATTCGTGCGGCACTCGAAGCGGGGCTCGCGGGCGGGACCCTCCGGCCGATCGTGCGGGAAGAGCTGCCGCTCGAGCGGGCAGCCTTGGCCCACCGGCGGGTGATGGAGCCCGGAGCCTTGGGCAAGATCGTGCTGATCCCCTGAAATACGGCCAGAAAGGGGCAGTGGGCTCGGTGGTGGAGGCTTTTTCGCGTCGCCGAAGACCATCCTGGCCTTTGGAAGAGGGGGCAGAACGTTCTCGATGCCCGCAAATCCCGGAGCAAGGCTCTCGCCGACTGGCGAACGATCACGCAGCCGATGCGGGGCGAGCGGCTTCGCGCGCCTTGCGAACGGCTTCATGAACGATCTGCCCGTCCCGGCAGATGAGCGTCTGCTCGAAGATCGGATCCTCCGGCTGAATCTGTACCGCTCCGTCTTTGACCAGGAGGGCGAGAAAGGCCTGGAGGTTCTTGGAATAAAAGAGGCTCGCCTGCGGTGCCAGCCCGGATGCCGGATTGAGGGGGCCATGCAGGGTGACTCCGGAGCGAACGACGGTCAGCCCGGGCTCGGTGAGCTCGCAGTTTCCGCCTTGCTCCGCCGCCAGGTCGACGATGACTGACCCTGTTCGCATCCTTGCCACGGCCTCCTTGGAGATGAGAACGGGTGCTCGCCTGCCTGGAATGAGGGCTGTCGTGACGACGACATCGGCCTTTTGGCATTGGGTGGCGATCAGCTCGCGCTGGCGCCGGAGGAACTCTTCCGATTGAGCCTTGGCGTAACCCGATCTGTCCTCCGCCTTCTCCCGCTCCATCTCGAGCCCGACAAATTTGGCACCCAGGCTTTCGACCTGCTCCTTGGCCACCGGACGAACGTCGTGTGCCTCGACGGCGGCCCCAAGGCGTCGCGCCGTCGCGATCGCCTGCAATCCGGCCACGCCCGCACCAATGACAAAGACACGTGCCGGCGGGATCGTTCCGGCGGGAGTCATCAGCATGGGAAAGAAACGGGGCAGGGAAGAGGCAGCCAGCACAATGGCACGATAGCCCGCCACCGTGCTCTGGGAGCTAAGCACGTCCATCGACTGGGCCCGGCTGATCCTGGGAAGCAGGTCGAGGGCAAAGACGGTGAGCCCCCTCTTGGCCATCTCCTCAACGAGTGGAAGACGGGATAAGGGGTAGAGAAGCGAGAGCACTACGGCCCCAGGAGAGAGCGCCTCGATGTCCCCTGAGGAGGGAGCATGGAATTGACAAAGGATCTGGGCTTGCCGGAGCACCTCGCCGCGGCTTTCCAGGCGTGCGCCTTTTTCCTGATAGGCATGATCGGAAAATCCGGCGGCCTCCCCCGCACCCGATTCGAGCATGACTTCGAAGCCCAGCTTGGTCAGGGCGGGGATTCCCTCGGGAATGAAAGAAACCCGGTTTTCCCCTGGCAGCGTTTCGCGACAAGTTGCCAAGATCATGCGGTCGGTCCTTTCCTTGGAAAAGGGCACCCACTATAGGATGCCGCCTCTTCGGGAATCAAGGGAGCAAAAAGAGTTTTCGCAACCGTTCCGTCAGACTTGCTCATTCCTGCCTAAACAGGAACAAAGCTGACTTCCTGCTTCGTCGAGGCTGGTTTCACCCGGCGCTTGCGTGCCGAGCCAGAGCCCTCCTCTCCACAGGCGTGACTTCCGGCGGAACTCGCCGTAGGGCCGTCCAGGACGGCCACGGTCAGTTGAAATCTACAAGAAAGATTGAAAAAGATCAAATAATTAATCAACTGTTCAAACCCTTCTGGAGGTCGGCTCCACGAGCCGGCGCTCATCGTGCGGGGGGCGATTCCGAAGGCTTCTCGCCGGGAAGACGAGCCAAAAAGAAGAGGCTCGCCGCCATGAGCAGGCTCAAGCAGAGGAAGAGGATGGCGTAGGCGTCGATTTCCCAGGGGCCGATCGAGCGATGTCCACCCCGGAAGGAAGCGAGGAAGCCTCCCCAGAGGATGGGACCCGCTCCCAATGCCAGGCTGTTGACCACGCTAAAGCGGGCAAAATATTCGCTGCGGCCTTCCCGAGGAGCGAGCTGCATCGCCAGATGGACATTCCCGACTTGAAAGCAGGAGAACCCGATGCCCCAGGAACCGACGAGCATCGCCAGGGTGATCGGGTGGATGGGGAGCTGACGCGCAGCGATCGCCATCCAGAGGACAAAGCAGATCACCATGGCAAAGACCGACGCGAAGAGAGCCGGCCGGTTGCCGAACCGGTCGATCCGGTTCCGCAAGAAGACGAGGCAGAGCAGGATTACTCCGCTCTGACTGGCCAAGAGCCCGAAGAGAGCGGCAGGGCTCCACCGGTACTCGGCTTGCAGCAGAGGAACCCAGAAGACCGCGCCCGCCGCGAGGGAGCTTGCGGTCAACGCGTTGAAGACAAGGAGATCGAGCAACCCACGACTCCCGCAAGGCTTTTGGGTACCCTTGAACCCACTCCGGTCGGCGACGGCGACCGGAACGTCCGGCACCTTCTGGAGAAGGGAAAGGCTGCAGATCCCAGCGGCGAAGCTTCCCCAGAAGATCCAGGAAAAGGTCGTGAGGGAAGAAGGCCCACGAAAGAGAAGGAAGGAGCTCGCCAGGATGAGCAGGTTGGCCGCGGCTGAGAAAAAAAGATCCCGAGCCAGATACCATCCACGCGAACCTTCCGGAATCAACGAGGCCATCCAAGGGAGAAAGCCGCAGAGAGAGGCTCCTCGGGAGGCGTTGTAGGCCAAGAGCAAGAAGAGCATCGTCGCTGTTGCGGCTTCGTGGCCGATCCGGGGGACCGCCCATGGGAGCAGCGCCATGCCGGCGATAAAGCCGGTGCGAAGCGACCATCCTCCAACCACAAGGCGCTGGTAGCCGATCTGGGGCAGGTAGCGGGTCGCCGGAATCTGCAGGAGATTAAGCAGGGGGCCGAGGGAGGCGACGATCCCGAGCAGAAAGTCGGAGGCCCCCAGCTCCCGGAAAAAGAGGATCATGGGGACCCCGTTGACGAGGGTGAAGGAAGCGGTGTTGAAGAGCTGGAACAGGTTGATGCGCCACACCGTATTCCGAAGATCCCGACCCGGGGCGGCGATCATGGGGCGAGCGGCGGCGGACGACTCTAGCGTCCCAGCACGCAAGCGAAGAGGAGTGGGGCGACGATCGTCGCATCGGACTCGATCACGAACTTGGGCGTCGATGAGGCGAGCTTCCCCCAGGTGATCTTCTCGTTCGGGGCGGCACCGGAATAAGAGCCGTAGCTTGTCGTTGAGTCGCTGATCTGGCAGAAATATCCCCAGCAGGGGACGTTTTCCTCCTGCATGTCCTGGTGGAGCATCGGCACGACACAGATGGGGAAATCGCCAGCGATCCCGCCACCGATCTGGAAGAAGCCGAGGGAGTGGCGGGCGGTCGTCTGTTGATAGAACTTTGCCAGCTGCATCATGTACTCGATGCCGCCGCGGACGGTCCGCGGATCCCGGATCTTGCCCCGCAGGCAGTGGCCCGCATACATGTTTCCCAGGGTCGAGTCTTCCCAGCCCGGAACGATGAGAAAGACCTCCTTCTCCATGGCAGCCAGAAGCCAGCTATCCTTGGGGTCGATTTGGAAGGAGGGGTGCAGTCGACCGGAACGGAGCACGTTCCAGAGAAACTCGTGGGGAAAGAGCCGTTCTCCCTGTTGATCGGCGCGAATCCATTCCTCGAGCACGGCCGCTTCGATCCGGCGCATCGCTTCCTCCTCCGGGATGCAGGTGTCGGTGACCCGGTTGAGGTGGCGCCGGTAGAGAGCTTCCTCGTCGGTGGCGGAAAGCTCCCGGTAGTGCGGAACCCGGACGTAGGAGTCGTGGGCAACCAGGTTGAAGAGATCCTCCTCGAGGTTGGCTCCCGTGCAAGAGATCGCATGCACCTTGTCCTGGCGGATCATCTCCGCGAGCGAGATCCCGAGCTCCGCCGTGCTCATGGCTCCTCCCAAGGCGAGCAGCATCTTTCCCCCCGCCGCAAGGTGGTCCCGGTAGGCGCGGGCGGCGTCGACGAGTGCTGCGGCGTTGAAGTGGCGGAACTCCCGGTCGAGAAAGTCGGAAATCTGTCCCATAGGTGGCATCGGAAAAGCGTTCGCGCCGGCACGATGCTCGTGCAAGCGATGCGATTATTTCCCAGGCATCGAGAAAGGCAAGCCTTCCGTCAGCGAGGCTGGCCTCTCTCCGCCTCCGGATCGAATGCGGGGAAGCGAACGGAAATCCGTTCTCGGCATTTCCACAAGAATCGCTAATAAGGAGACGCGATCGATGGAAACGGAGACGGGGCAATCGCTCACGGCGCGCAGCGGGTCAAATCTGGCCGCCACATTCTTTTGCCTCCCGAGGGAAAGACGGCAAGCCATGGCCGTCTTCTACGGCTTCTGCCGGATCGTCGATGACCTGGCCGATTCCTCTTCCCTCTCTCTCGCCGAGAAGCAGGAGGGAATTGCGTTTTGGCGCGGCGAGATCGATCGGGCATACCAGGGAGAGCCCCTCTCGCCGCTGGGCAAAGAGCTGGCGTCGGTCCTTCGTCGCTATCGGGTCGCCCGAGAGCCCCTCGATGAGGTCGTCAACGGAGTCGAGATGGATCTGGGGCAGAGCCGGTACCGGACCTTCGCCGAGCTCGAGGTCTATTGTCGGCGGGTCGCCAGCGCGGTGGGCTTGGTGAGCATCGAAATCTTTGGCTGCCAAAGGCCCGAGAGCCGCTCCTACGCGGAAGACTTGGGCATGGCGTTCCAGATCACGAATATTCTGCGCGACGTCCAGAAGGATGCTGCCATCGGCCGGGTCTATCTGCCGGAAGAGGAGCTTGCCGAGTTCGGGCTCGGCGTCGAGGACATTCTTCAGGGCAAGTGGAGCCGGGAGATGCACGATCTCTGCCTCTTCCAATACCTTCGCGCCAAGCATTACTTTGCCCGTTCGCGCCGGTGGATCCATCCCGAGGATCAACGGAAGCTGGTCGCTTCCGAGGCGATGCGAGCGGTCTATCAGGCAATCCTCGAGAAGATTCGCAAGGCGGATTTTCAGGTCTTCTCTGGTGCCGGCCGGATGGGGAAGCTTGAGCGCGCCGGAAGGATGGTGGCCGCCCTCCTTGCTTTCTTTCGAGATCGCCGCCTCTCCTGGAATCCGCCTCGGAACCTGGTTGTCTTGGGAGCCGGGCTGGCGGGCATGGCGGCGGCGGTGGAGGCGACGATCTCCGGCGACCGGGTGACGCTCCAGGAGGCGCGGGCGGAGGCCGGGGGCCGAGCGGGGAGCTTCCTCGAGGGCAAGACCGGGGAGAGGCTCGACACCGGGCAGCACCTTCTGATGGGCTGCTACCGGGAGACCCTCCGGTTGCTCCGTTCCCTGGGTGCGGAGCGGAAGCTGCTCTGGATTGATCCCCTCCGGATTCCGTTTCGCAGTCGTGCCGGGGAGAGTGTCCTGGCGGCTTGGCCCCTTCCTTTTCCCTGGCATCTGCTGGGGGCCCTGCTCGGATATCGGGAGATATCCTGGGGAGATCGCCTGGCGGCCATCCGGCTGATCGGCTCGCTCATTCTCGGAGAACAGCCTCTCCCGGGGGAAACGGCGGAGCGCTGGGTGCTGCGGAGAAAGCAGTCCCCTGGGATCGTCCGGGCCCTTTGGGAACCTCTTTGCCTGGCCGCTTGCAACCAGCAGCTCGGCCGAGCTTCGGCCCAGATGCTGACGGTCGTCATCCGCCGGGCTCTCCTGGGCGGCCGGGAGGATTCGGCTCTGGCCTTTTGCGGTGTGGATCTGGGCGATCTCTTGGCCAAGGAGTGTGAGCGGCTCGTGCGTTACTGTGGCGGGAGCCTCGTCTGTCGTTCTCCGGTGAGGCGGCTCCTCTTTGCTGGCGATCGGCTGGAGGCGATCGAACTTGCCTCCGGGGAGCGTCGGGAGGTCGACCAGGTCGTGAGCGCTCTGCCCTGGAACTCCCTCCGCGCGCTCTTGCCCTCGGAGAGCCGGCTCCAAGCAATCTGCCGATCGATCGGGGAGGAAGCGATCCTCAATCTCTACCTCTGGACCGATCGGCCGCTGACGCGGGAAACCGTAGTCGGCTTCCTCGACTCGGACCTCCATTGGCTCTTTTCCCGTGAACGCATCTTGGGGAGGAGCTCGGCTTGCGGCCATGCATACGCGGTGGTCATCAGCGCCGCTCAGTCCTGGAAGGAGCTATCACGGGAGGCCGTAGCGGACCGGGTGATGGCAGAGCTTCGGAATCGGCTGCCGGAAGCGGCCGAGGCTCGGCTCCTCCATTCCTTTCTCTATCGGGCACAAGGGGGCACTCCTTCCCTGAGCCCAGCGGAATGCGGGTTGCGACCGGGTCCGCGGAGCCAATGGCCTAATCTCTGGATTGCGGGGGATTGGACCGACACGGGCCTCCCCGCCACCATCGAGGGAGCGGTCCAGAGCGGGATTTCCGCCGTCCGGATGATGCACCGGGCGGAAGAAGAGAAGGCATTGTCGCCCTCTCCCAGCGGAAAATGGGCGATGGCGGAAGCAAGGGGGTAGCGGAGAGTACCATGAGCAAGAAACGGTGGGTGAGCATTGGCCTGTGCTGGATCGGCTTAATAGCGGGAGCGGGAGGCTCTCTCCGGGCGGCGGAGAGCGTGCCGAATTTTCAAGCGGAGTTCCAGAGCGTGGGCGGTGCCCTTCGGAAAGCCCCTCTTCCCGAGTATCCCGGCGTCCTCGATCAGAAGCTTCGGCCGCTCCTGCGGCGGGTCCGGGCTTCGCTCATCGAGGGAGGGCCCAGGGCGGAGGCGACCATGCGGGGCGTGCTTCTGGGCGCAAAAGAGCTGCTCGCCATCGAGGACGTGGAAGCGGCCATGCTGGCCGCCTACGCCGTCGCGGCCGAACCGGAGCTGGCGGTGCGAGTGCTGCGCACGCTCTCGGAGACCGATCGGGAGGAGCTGGCCTCCTATCTCTTCGCCGGAACGTCGAGTTGCGGAGAAGGCGATCCGCGCAAGCCTTCCCTGCTTCGCCTCGAGATTGCCATGGCGCCCCTGCTCGATGAGCTGATCCTGAAGGCGGATGAGGAAGCGGCAGCCGAGGTGAATGCTCCGGCGAGCCCCTCCCGCAAGTAGCGCTGGCGGACAGAGCGGAGCTCTGCCACCGCGGTAAAGCGGTAAGGTGCCGCGGTCAGAAGTTGATCTGGACCGTGCCCTGGATCCAGAAGGGGAGCTGCGGAACGATATAGTCGTAGTTCATGAACCGCGCATTGCTGAAACCGGGAGCTCCGGGAAGCCAGTACTCCTCGTTGGTCAGGTTGTAGACGTAGAGGCTCGCTTCCCACCGCTTGGCGGCATAGAAGAGGCGGGCGTTTAGCGTATACCAGGTCGGGATCCGGGTCGAATAGGTGTAGAAGATGTAATTGCCGCTCTCGGTGATGCCCCAGAGGGATATGCCGAAGCCGTTGTTGAACTTGTAGGTCGCCATCAGGTTGCCGTAGTTGGTCGGAAACCCGATGAACGGGTAGTTGGCTGCCGCCAGGTTGACCATCGGATCGACCGGCAGCCCGTATTGACGGGCCACGGAGGTGGAGTAGGGCTGCTCCGCCAAAGGCCCCTGGGGGAGTCCGGCCCACTGCTCTTGTGCGGCGATGTAGGCGTAGCCGAAGTTGAGCCAGAAGTTCCGGCTGGGCTGGTAGCTGCCGTTGAGCTGGATCCCTTGGATGTTGGCTTGGGCGGTCGCAATGGGACCCCCCGGGATGACCTGTGCCGGAATGTAGCCGCTTTGCATGTAGGCCGAAAAGCCCAGGAAGAGATGGTCATGCAGAAGGTTGAGCTTGGTTCCCAGCTCGTAGAGAAAATTGTTCTGATGGTAGTAGGAGGAGGGATAGGAGGGGCCGAAGCTCCCGAACTGGGAAAGGAGGGTGGTCTGCCCGTAGAAGAAGGTGAAGTAGTTGGTCATCCAGGGGAAGGGCTTGTAGCTGGGACTGATCGACACTTCGGGCTGGACGATGCTCATCGAGGTCGGCGTCAAGGTCGGGAGCCCAAAGGAGGGGGCCGCCGCCGAAATGTCGCCTGGGGTTCCCGGTGGCGGGGAAGCCTGGATGAAGTAGGCGTTCATCCTCCCCGAGAGAAGGAGGCTCCACTGATCGGTAAAGTCGACCTTGTGCTGGTAGAAGGGCGAAAGCTCGTAAAAGGTATCCGAGGTCGAGAGGTAGTTGAAGACGTTGTAGTACGCACCCGGATAACCGGGGACCGGAATGTCGGTCAGGTAGGGATTGCTGTAGGGAGCCGCAGTCGCCGTGGAAAAGGGGACGAGCGGAGAGTAGTCCCTCGAGGTGAGGGGTTGCGTCATGTTCCAGATGTTGATTGGCGAATGCCAGGCTCCCGAATACTCCGTATCGCTGAAGAAGCGGAATTCCAAGCCGGCATCGATCGCATGGTGGAGCTTCGCCCCGGGGCCCTTCTCGGCTTCTGCGCTCGAGTCGCTGGAGGCCACGGGCTGGCCGCTCCTTCCGATCGGGGTGTCGAAGGAGGCGCGGAGCTCGAGCCGGTCGTCGAAGTCGTACCCCGCCGGCAAGATCGCCCAGAACGTCGAGGGGATGGCCTGATCGATGTAGGTGCTGAAGTACTCGAACATCGAGTTGTTCACGAGCGAGAGGCCCTCATCGATCTTGAGGGTCTCGATCGCCTGGGCGACATAGTAGAGCTGCTGGGTTGAGTTCTCGGAATTGGCGAAGAGGTTGGAACGGCGGCTGATCGGTACTTGCGGGCCCCAGTTCATCGCATAGCCCGCTCCGGGCGGAGCGGTCCCGAGCCCGGGATGGAGGACTCCCGGTGGGCCGTACCAACCGGCGAGCGAGCCGGTCTGATAGAGGCCGTCGCTGATCAGGGCCTGGTCGGGACGGTTGATGCCCGCCACCGTGTTGAGATGGTTGAGGTCGAGCTCGGTATTGAAGTCGATCGTCAGGTTGTCGTAGGGCTTGGCGGAGAGTGCCAAAAGGGCGCATTGCCGCTGGAGGTAGGCTCCATCGTAGTAGTTGTACGGAGCGTAGCCGTCCTGCCCGAAGTAGTCGACCCGGTAGGCGAGCTTGTCCTTGAGGATCGGTCCTCCGATGTCGATGTTCCAGAAGTTGGTGCTGTACATGCCGCCCGTGTAGCTCGCGGTTCCCCGAAATTGGTCGAAATAGGGCTGCTTGGTGACCTCGTTGGCGAAACCTCCCGCCATCTCTTGGGGACCGAATACGATGCTGACGGGGCCCGTGACGACGTCGAGGTTGTCGTAGGCGTTCATGTTCATGAGCGGACCCCATTGGGCGGACTGGCTGAACCCGACGAGCATTCCGTTGCGGTAGGCTGTCCCCGGAAGGCCGCGAATCACCGGCTCCGACACGGGGCTGCCGGTCATCTGGGTCGGATTGATGCCCGGGACGAAGGCGGCCAGATCGTTGACCGACTGGGCGTTGGTGGTCTGAATCTCCTCCTTGTTGACGATTTGAACCGTTCGCGGAGTCTCCATGACGCTCATCTCGGGGCCGAGGACCCCGACCGGCTGCTCGGCTGGCTCGACCGATTCGTAAGGGGTGGATGCCCCCACATCCACTTCGCCCAGAACCGGACCCAAGCCAGGCGGGAGCTCTCCCGCGGGCAGGGGCCCCTGAGGAACGGTGATGGGAGGAGCGGCCTCGGAAGGGGGAGGGGCCGCCGCGGCCCCCGGCCCCGGCGCTGCTGCTTCGGGGCCCGCTTCCGTACTTTCCGGAGCCGCCTCCGGCGGAGCTTGGCCGGTCGAGGGAGCGGGTGCGCTCTCCGGTTGGGCTGCGGACGGGGAAGGAGTCGATGCCTCCTCGGTGGAGCCGCTGCTCGGTCCCGGCTCTGCGCCGAGCGCCGGAGCCGGATCGCCCATCAAAAGGAGAAGGATTCCGGGGAGGAGGACGGAGAGAAGGATGCCGAGGCAGGAGCGGAGCAGCATGGGCATATCGCGGGCGCCTTGCGCGGCTGGAGCCTCTCTGCGCCGGGAAGGGCTTCCTTGTCAACCATTCTTACGGATCGGGAAGCCCTTCCGAGACTATGCCTCGTCATTGGAGATAGAAGCGAACCGGGACGACCGCTTGAGACTCGACGGGTTTCACTCCCGCCAGGGCGGGGTGAAACCGCCAATGCTCGACGGCGGTCTCCGCTGACTGATCGAGATCCGAAAAGCCCGAGCTGCGCACGATCCGCGCCGTTTCCACCCCACCCACTGGCGAAATCTTCACCCAGACGTAGACGACGCCCTGCTCCTTTTTCTGCCGAGCCGCGTCGGGGTACACCGGAGGGGGATTCCGGAGGTAGTCGGGCTGCGCGAGCCGGGTCGGTCGGGCGGCTGAGACGGCCGCAGGTGCCGGCTTTGGGGCGGGCGTGGCTTTCTTGGGCTGGACCTTGCGCACGACGGCCTGGGCCATGTCGTCCGGCTTGGGCGGCAGCGGCTCCGGCACGGCCTGCGTGGTTGGCTCCGGAGTCGCCACGAGATCGACCGTCGCGGGTGGAAAGAAGGACATGGACGTTGCGGCCTGCTTGATCTTGGGTGCCAGGCTGATCCCGGCTCCCAGGATCAGGGCCGCATGGAAAGCCAGGGAGAGAATCCACCCGGCGGTTCGCTCGCGCCGCTCGACTGGGTCTTCCGCGAACGGAAAAACTCCCTGGGGCTCCGAAAGACGAGGCCCCATGGGGGCGGCCACCTTTGGCGCCGCACTGGCGAACAGGATCGGCAGCTTCACCAGCCGGTGCCCGACGTTCTGACTCTTGCGCTCTTGGAGAAGGATCATGGCGAGCCTCCTTCCTGTTTTTTTGCTCGGCGTCGATTCTCCGAGAGGAGACCGACGACCGGTCGGCAGATCCCGAGAGAATCAACCTGAGCGCTCTTTCAACCTGCACTCAGGTTATGCCTGCGCGCTTTAAGAAAAGCGGGGGCGGGAGTTTAACTTTTCTTTAAGTTGCGGAATCCGACGGAACGGCGATCGCCTCCGCGGGAGCTCGGCGAGACCCAGGGGCAGGATGACTCAGCCTCAGCCTTGCAGCGTCTTCGGGAAGATCGTCAGTCGTGTACAGTGCCACTCGCGGTAGGACCGGTAGGCGATTCGCATGTTGCCGTGGCTCTGAACCAGGGCTGCGACGATCCGCTTGCCCACGCCGAGTCCCGACCCCCGGGCCCCGCTCCGCTTGATCCGGTTCCCGACGGTAACTACGACACAACCGGGGTTGCGGCGAAGGCGGAGGAAGATGGGGCCTCGTCCATGGTGGAGCGCATTGGAGACCAGGTTGTAGAGGATCTGCTTGAGGTAGGTCCGGTCCGCGTCGGCCTCCGCAGGCTCCGTGCGTGTCTCGAGCGTGCGGCCATCGGCTTCGGCGAGGAGCCGGAAGCCTTCCAGGAGCTCTTCCAAGAGCTCGTTGACGTCGAGGCGCTCCCAGCGGAGGACGAGCCCCCCCTTCTCGGCTCGCGCCAGGAGGAGGGCGCGATCGAGATGATGGCCGAGCCGGTCGAGCTCCACTTCGATCTGCTCGGTGATGGCGGGATCGACCCGTTCGACCACTCGCTCCATCCGGAGGCGTGCCAGGGTGAGCGGGAGCTTGAGCTCGTGCGCCATCCGCGCGGAGGCGCGGTCGACCTCGGCCAAGGTTTCTTGGACGCGATCGAGCAGCCGGTTGATTTCCTGGACCAAGGCTTCGATCTCCGGATCCCGCTCATCGGCATGAGCTCGCTGCCAGGGGTTCTGTGGGTCGAGCAGGGCGAGTTGGCGCCGGAGCGCTCGGAGAGGTCGTCTGCCGGCGGTCGCCACCAAGAGCGCGGTCCCCAGGAAGGTGGAGAGCATCGCGAGGGCATACGCGGCTTCCCACTGGACCATCTCCCGCCGATGCTCCGGCGTTGTCAAAAAGCGCGCCTCGCGCGCCGAGGCCGCCCAATGAAAGATCGTGGACACCCCGAGAAAGGCCAAGCCGAATACCGCGGTCAGCGTGAGCCATCGGCGGTTCATGGCGAAGCGGAGGGTGCGGCACGCAGCGCAAACCCGATTCCGCGAACCGTCTGGAGCAGCGGAGCCTTCCCCGGAAGGTGGAGCTTTTGCCGTAGATGGTTGACGTGGACGTTCACGAGTGCGGTTTCCGAATCGAAACAACGGTCCCAGATTTTTTCGAGGATGAGTGCCTTGCTTACCGGGTTGGGGGCGTGCTCGACCAGGAGACGCAGCAGCTCGAACTCCCGGTTGGTCAGATCGATGCGCTGGTCCCCCCGGGTCACGGAACGGGCGACAAGATCCATCTCGATGTCCTCAAAGCGCAACCGGCTGGCCAAGGTCGGGCTTTGCCGGCGCAGGAGCGCGCGCACCCGTGCGAGCAGCTCCTGGGTGGAGAAGGGCTTGCCCAGGTAATCGTCGGCACCCGCGTCGAGTCCCCGCACCCGGTCCTCGACGTCGGCGCGACCCGTGAGGAAGAGCACCGGCAGGCGCGATCCGGTGCGCCGGAGCTGGCGGACCACGGAGATGCCGTCGCGCTCGGGAAGCATGAGATCGAGGATCAGGAGATCGAAAGGGTAGTTCTGGGCCAGCCAGAGCGCCTCTTCTCCGTCCTCCGCGACCTCGGCCGTGTAGCCCTCCGCCTGAAGCGCTGCCTTGAGATGCTTCCAGATCTTTCGATCATCTTCGGCAATCAGGATCCTCATCTTCCCATCCATGGGATTGTCTTCCGGCCGCTCGGGCCAGAGAGGACGCTAGGGAGCGACCAGAGATCGGACCGGCATGACCTTACCGCGCCTGTCCCGCACGCTTGTCCGGGGAGAGACGCTGCGCCAGCCTTTCGAGGGCGGGCGAATGGTCGTGAGGGCTCAAGCGCACCTCGATGAGCCAATAGGAATCTCTTTGGTTCCATGCGGCGTGAAGAGTTTCTTCGAGCTCCTGGTTGGTCCGGACCTGGCAGGCATGGCCGGCTCCCAAGAGCTCGGGCAGGCGGCAGTAGTTCCACTCCAGCAGGTCGTTGAAGGGGCCGTCGAGGATGTGGCGTTCGGTAGAGTACCCTCGATTGTTGAGCAAGACCACGATCGGGCTCAAGCCGAAGCGAACCGCAGTCGAAAGCTCTACCCCCGTCATCTGGAACGCTCCGTCTCCCACAAGGACCAGGGGGCGCAATCGTGGATTGGCGAGGGCGGCCCCCAGCGAGGCGGGAATCGCGAACCCCAGAGAGGCGTAGTAGGCGGGGCTCAAGAACTCGGTCGATTCCCGAATGACCAGCTCCGAAGCCCCGAAGAGCGCCTCGCCAACGTCGGCGACCACGACGATCTCCGGGCTCAGAATCTGGTTGATCTCCGCGAAGAGAGAAGCGACGGTGATCCGGTCCTGTCGGCGAAACGCGGTCTTTGGGATCCGCCCGGCCGAAGGAGCGAAGGCGCTCGGCAAGACCTTCTTTTGAATGTCCAGCTTCCGGAGGCCGCGGACGAAGTCCGCCAAGCGTACCCCTTCGAAGGAGTGGTGACGGATGGAGAGCTTTTCGCTGGTTGCATAGATGCAGCGGCTCATGTCGAGCGAAGAAGTGCTTCCGCCCACCGTGATGTCGGTAAGAAAGACTCCCAGAAGGAGGAGGCAATCGCTTGCCTCTACATAATCATGAACTTCGGCGCGTCCGGTCGCTCCTTCGTAGACCCCGACGTAATTCGGATGGGTCTCCGCGATGACCGATTTCCCGAGCAAGGTGGCGGCGACCGGGATGCCCGTTCGTTCCGTGAGCTCGACGAGCTCCTTCTGCAGGCCGAAGCGGTGGATCTCCACGTCAGCCAGGATCAACGGGGAGCGGGAGGCGAGAAGCATCTGACGGGCTTCCTCCAAGGCTTCTGCGAGAGCCTGCGGATCGCTCTCTTCGGGCTCCCGAGGGAAGGAGGATGGGCGAGTGGGAGCCGACAGGAGATCCCGAGGGACCTCGATGTAGACGGGCCGGTGGTAGCGGCGGGCGAGGCTGAGCAGCCGGTCGATCTCGGATGCGGCCGTGTCGGGATTGTCAAGAACGGTTGTCCCTACCGTGATCTCCTCGAAGATCTTCCGCTGCGTGTCGAAACTGCGCACCTTGTGATGGAGCAGCGGATCCTTCTTGCGCTCGTTCATGCCGGGAGCGCCGCTGATGACGACAACCGCCGATTTTTCCGCGTAGGCCTCCGCCACCGCGTTCGCAATTTTGAGGCCACCGACGCAGTAGGTGATGCAGGCGGCCCCGATGCCCCGGATGCGGGCGTAGGCGTCGGCCGCAAAGCCTGCGCCCTGCTCGTCGCAGGTGTTGATCGTCTCGATTCCCCGTTTCCGAAACGTGGAGAAGAGGGCCAGGGCGTAATCGCCCGGCACGCCGAATACATACTCGATTCCCTCGCTCTGAAGACGGCTCGCCAGACAGTCCGCGATGCTCGGGGTTTCTTTCATAAGACAAGGTTGCCCCAAAGGCTTCGTTCGGGAAATGCGAAAATCGGTTGACTCAGCCCGAATGGCCTGCCCGCTTCAGGACGGGGCCCAGGAAAGGGGCGGTGGGCGATTTCCTGACCCGGGCGATTTTCTCGGGCGCGCCTTCGGCGACGATCTTGCCTCCGGATTCGGCCGCTCCGGGGCCGAGCTCGATCGCGTAGTCGGCCTCGGCGATTACGTCGAGATGATGCTCGACGACGACGACGGTATGGCCGAGGTCAACCAGCCGCTGACAGAGCCGGAGGAGTCGTTCCACGTCGGCCAGGTGGAGCCCGATGGTCGGCTCTTCCAGAAGATAGAGGCAGTGCCTTGCCGGCACCGGGGTGAGGGAGCGCGGAAGCGAACGGACGAGCGAGGCCGCAAGCTCCGCGGCGAGCTTGAGCCGCTGCGCCTCCCCCCCCGAAAGGGTGGGGCTCGGTTGACCGAGGGTCAGGTAGCCGAGGCCCGCTTCGGTGACGAGCTCGAGGGCCTGGTGGAGGCGGGGAACACCCGAAAAGAAGGAAGCGGCTTCTTCCACGGTCATTTCCAGGATCTCGGCGATCGTCTTTTCCCGGTATTCGATTTCGAGCGTCTGCGGGTTGTAGCGCTTTCCCGAGCAGGTTTCGCAAGGGATTCGGAAGAGGGGTAGAAGCGGAAGCTCCACGGCGAGCGTCCCGTTCCCCTGGCAAGTCGGGCAACGTCCCGAGGGGGTATTGTAGGAGAATCGGCCGGGTCCGTAGCCCCGTTCACGGGAGGTCGGGAGTGAGGCGAAGAGTGCGCGAATCTGGTCGAAGACGCCCAGGTAGGTCGCCGGAGTCGAACGGCTCGTCTTGCCGATCGGAGACTGATCCACCAGGACGGCGGCGGAGAGCGCATCCGCTCCGGAAACCGCACTCCAGCAGGGTCGGAACGGCCGCGTCCCCTCGGACCTGCGCTTTGCTGCGGATCGGCATGCCGCGGGATAGAGGACCCGGTGCAGAAGCGTGCTCTTTCCCGATCCGCTGACCCCGCAAAGGACCACCAGCTTGCTGAGAGGAAGCGCAAGCGAGAGATCGTGCAGGTTATGCACCTCGATTCCTTTGATGCGCAGCCAGGGCTCGGAAGGGCCGCAGGGTCGCCGGCGGCCGCGGAGCGGATGGCGAAGAGGGCTTCCCAAAAGGCGCCCGGTCGCCGAGCTTGGATCCCCAGCGAAGCTCGTCCAGGGACCATCGGCGACAATTTGTCCTCCGAAGCGCCCCGCACCCGGCCCCAGGTCGATGACGCGGTCGGCCCGCCGGATCGTCTCCTCGTCGTGCTCCACGACGACCAGGGTGTTTCCCTTGGCCCGTAGTTCGTCCAGCGTATCGAGCAGACGGGCGTTCTCTTGGGCATGAAGCCCGATCGTGGGTTCGTCGAGCACGTAGAGCACCCCTTGGAGATTGCTGCCGAGCTGGGCGGCGAGGTGAATGCGTTGCGTCTCCCCTGCGGAGAGGGTCGGAGCCGGGCGGTCGAGCGCGAGGTAGCCGAGGCCCGCCTGCTCCAGGAAGCGGAGGCGAGTCAAGACTTCAGGGAAGATCTTCGCAAGCACCGGGGCCTCCCGGCCAGCAATGGGAATCTGGGAAAAGTAGGCGATGGCTTCCTCGACCGAAAGCCGGCAGATCTCGGGCAGCGTCGGCCCGGCCTCGATCTCTTCTCCCCGGAGAAAGGGAAGACGCACGGCCGCCGCAACGGGATTGAGCCGGGTCCCGCGGCAGCTCGGACAGGGAATCGCCGCTCCGGAACCCTCATCGACTCGGTCTGAGGGAGAGCCCTGTCCCTGGCAGTCCGGGCACCAACCGAGGGGAGAGTGGAAGGAGAAGAGGCGCGGGTCGAGCTCTTCAAACGCGCGCCCGCTGCCCGGGCAGAAGTAACGCGTGCTCAACAGCGACTCCTTCCCTTGCGGATCAAGCAGGAGGATCGTCTCCCGTCCCAGCGAGAGCGCTTCGGCCACCATCCGCTCGACCTCTGCTTCGGTGGAGCCGGGCAGAAGGGTCCCGAGCCAGACGTCGATCGAATGGGTCCGGTAGCGATGGGTCCCGGAAAAACGCTGGGGATCGACCCACCGGCCGTCGATGCGCAGGCCGGAAACCTTCTTGCGCGCCGCCCAGCGGCCGAGCGCCACGTAGTTGCCCTTCCGGCCGCGCACTACGGGGGCGAGGAGGCGCTGGGGAACGACCAGACGTCGGAGAACCTCGGAGAGGAGTGCATTCAAGGATTGTCGCTGGGCCGGTTCTCCGGTTGCCGGGTCGGCGGGAATGCCCAACCGGGCGTAGAGGAGGCGAAGAAACGGGAAGATTTCGGCGATGGTGGCGACCGTGCTCTTGGAGCCCGGTCGGGTGAGCCGCTGCTCGATTGCCACGGTCGGGGGCAAGCCGGTTACCGCCTCCACGGTGGGCTTCTCCATCTGCTCGACGAACTGGCGTGCATACCCGGAAAGGCAGTCGAGGTAGCGCCGCTGACCCTCCGTGAAAAGAATATCGAAGGCCAGGGTCGACTTTCCCGAGCCGCTGACTCCGGTCAAGACCGTGAAGCTGCCGAGGGTGATGTCCAGGGAAAGCGACTTCAAGTTGTGGTGGTGTGCGTTCTGGATCGACAGACGATCCGGGAGGAGGGGAGGCGCGGGAGGCTCCCCGGGTGTGCCTTCCTCGAGAGGCACCGCGTTTTGGGTCTCGACTCCGAGCCGGTGGCGGAGGAAGCGGCCCGTGTGGCTGCTTGGGTGAGAGGCGATTGCCTCCGGATCACCCGCGACCACGACCCTCCCCCCATCCGCACCACCCTCCGGACCGAGCTCGATCACCCAGTCGGCACTGCGGATTACCTCGAGGTTGTGCTCGACCACGATCAGGGTGTTGCCCTGGTCGACGATCCGTTGGAAGAGGCGGAGCAGAGCCGGAATGTCATCCGCATGGAGGCCCGTCGTTGGCTCATCGACAAGAAAGAGTGCCGCACCGCTGCCTTCGCTTCGTCCACAGTCCGCTTCGCCCGCGGCACGGATCCCACCGGACAGATGATTCCAGACCTTGAGCCGTTGACTCTCCCCTCCGGAGAGCTGGCTCAAGGGATGACCGAGTCGGAGGTAGCCAAGACCGATCTCCGACAGGCCGCCGAGCCTCCGAACCGCTTGGCGGCGGAGCCTCTCTTCGGAGGAGGGAGTTCCTTCTTTGGGCCAAAGGAAGCCAACCGCCTCCGTCACGCTCATGGCGAGCAGCTCCTCCAAGCTCTTGCCGCCGAGCCGGACGGCAAGGACATGGGGTTGGAAGCGCTTGCCTTGGCAGATCGGGCAGGGGAGGAAGACATCGGCGAGGAACTGCATCTGGACACGCTCGACCCCGGATCCCTCGCAATGGGGGCATCGGCCGTCGCCCGCATTCAAGGAAAAGGAGCGGGCGGTGAGGCCGCGGGAGAGCGCGTCTTCGGTCTGGGCGAAAAGCTTCCGGATGGGTTCCCATGCCTTTATATATAGCGCCAGGTTCGAGCGAGGGGTGCGGCTCAAGGGAGATTGATCGACTTCGTAGAGGGCCGAAATCCCCTCCCATCCGATAAGGACGGCTACCTCTCCACGGAAGGGAGACGGCTTGTCCGGTTGGGAGAGGGCGGAGCGGAGCGTGGCGGCAAGGGCATCGTGGACCAGGCTGCTTTTTCCAGAGCCGCTGACGCCAGTGACCGCAACGAAGCGATGGAGGGGCAGGTCGAGAGCGAGATCCTCCAGGTTATGCACACGGATGTGGGACAAGCGAAGGCGGGGAACGGAGTCGATCGGGCGAGGAGAGGCGCGGACAGGGACCCTCTTTCTTCCGGAAAGATAGGCACCCGTCAAGGATCGGGGAGAGCGCAGAATTTCGGCGGGTGAGCCGCAGAAGACGACCTCTCCTCCCTCCGCTCCCCTGCCGGGGCCAAGCTCGACAAGATGATCGGCGCCCTCGATCACTCTTTCGTCGTGCTCGACGGCGACGACCGTATTGCCCTGGTCGCGCAGACGGCGCATGACAGCCAGCAGCCGGTCGACGTCCCGCGGATGGAGTCCGATGGTCGGTTCATCGAGGACGAACAGGGTGTTGGACAGCTGGTTGCCCAGGCAGATGGTCAGGTTCGCCCTCCGAATCTCTCCGCCTGAAAGAGAACGGGTGGGGCGGTCGAGCGAGAGGTAGCCGAGGCCGATCTCCTCCAGGTAGTGCAAGCGGACCAGGACCTCTTCCCAGGCGCGGCGGGTAGCCGGGTCGGTCGGAGGGAGCACAAGGGATGCGAGCCGCCGCCGCGCCTGCTGCGCGGGGAGCGCGCAGAACTCGGCGATCGACAGGTCCCCGGAGGGCAATGGGAGCCGGTAGGCGCGTGCAAGCTCCGTAAAACGGGCGCCGCCGCAGTCCGGGCAAGCCCGGTAATTGCGGTAGCGGGAGAGGAAGACGCGGACATGCGTCTTGTAGGCTTTTTTCTCCAGGATGGAAAAAAAACCGCGTAGCCCGCACCAGCGCCCGGCCTCCACCGCCTCTTCCGCCTCGAGCTTCGACCGCTCACCCTCCAAGATAAACTCCCGTTCCGCAGGCGAGAGTTGAAAAAAAGGGGTATCGATCGAAATGCCTCGGCGGAGGCAGGTCTTCTCGAGCATCCGCTGCCACCAGGACAGCGATCCCGAGCGGAAGGGCTGGATCGCACCACTCCGCACCGATCGGCCCGGCTCCGGAACCACCCGGTTCCAGTCGAGCTCCACGACCCGGCCGAATCCGTGGCAGGTGGGACACGCCCCTTGCGGATTGTTGAAGGAGAAGAGGGCAGGAGCGGGAGCAGGAAATTCCCGCCCGCAGCCGGAACAGAGCCGACGGTCGGTGTAGATCCGACTCTGGTCGCGAGCGGTCCGGATCGCCACCTGGCCCTTCCCGAGCCGCATCGCCTCTTCGATCCCTTGGGCAAGCCGGCTCTTTTCCCTCTCCTCGACGCGCAGGAGCTGCAGCGCGACGAGCAGACGGTCGGTCAGGACATCGTCCGCCGCTTCCTCGTCGGTCCGTACGAGGGTTTCCTTGTCCCAGACGCGAAGAAGCCCTTGCGAGCGGAGGAACGAAAAGGCCTCTCGACGGCTGGTCCCCTCGGGAAATTCGACCGGGAAGCCGATTCCAACCGTTTCACCCCGAAACTGACCCAGCAGCTCCTCGGCGATCGAAGCGGAGGATCCCGCTTCCACCGGAAGTCGGCAGTGCGGGCAAACGAGCGTTGCCGCGCGGGCATAAACCGACTTGAGGTAGTCGAGAGTGCCGCTCATCGTTCCGAGCGTGCTTCGCGAGGTCGCGGCAGCCCCGCTCTGCCCGACGGCGATCGCGGGGAGGATCCCCTCGATCGCCTCGCAGTCCGGCTTTTCCATTCGTTCGAGGAACTGACGAACGTAGGGCGAGAATGTTTCCACATAGCGTCGCTGGCCTTCGGCGTACAGGGTGTCGAAGGCCAGGGAGGATTTCCCCGAGCCGCTGGGCCCGGTGATCACCGTGAGCTTGCCCCGAGGGATCTCCAAATCGATCGACCTCAGATTGTGCACTCGCACCCCGCGGAGGGAGATGAAAGCCTGCGAGCAGGAAGCGGGAGATCTCATCCGCTTTCTTCTGGGAGGATCGTAGCCGGCTCCATGGGGAGATCAGGAAGGTGGACGGCCGCAACCGGTTGAGAAATGAGCCATGAGTGCTTCAGCCGCTGCCTTGGACAGGGCAGCCACCGAAAGATAGCGTGCCATCGGGAATCGGCCAAGCTCCGCTGCCAAAGGAAGCTTCCGCTTGACCCGGCTACGCTACGGAACGTATATGCCGATGTTTGGGGAAAGGCCGGCGCGGCAATGGTGAGTAAGCGTTTACTGAGAAGCCAAGAGAATCCGAGGGCGGGCCGAATTGGGGCCTTTGCGCGGCAGGCTTCCCTTCTTGTCGTCCTTCTCGCCCTTTCCTCGGGATGCATGATCGGGCCCGATTACAAGCGGCCAACCGTGGAGACCCCGAGCAACTTCAAGTGGGGAGAGTCCCCCGCCAGCGAGAAGGTGGCTACAGGCCGGAACGGTCAGACGGCGAATGGCACCTCGCGGCCATCTCCGGAAGGGATGGCCCAAAATATCCGGTGGAGGAAGGCCCTTCCTCAAGATGTCATCGCCAAGGGCGATTGGTGGAAGCTTTTCGACGATCCGGTGCTCGATCAGCTGGAAAGCCAGCTCTCGATCGGCAATCAGCAGATCAAGGTCGCTTTTGCCCAGGCGACGGCTTCCCGCGCCCAGGTAGGCCAGTCGCTCGCCAATTTCTTTCCGAACGTGGGAGTCGCCCCTTTTTACTCCAACATCAGCTTTTCCCAGAATCAGCCCTTCTTCCTGCAGCAGCACCAAATACAGGCACCGGTGATCGGCTCCAACGGGCAGCAGATCGGAACGGCGCAATTTCCCGTGGGCTTGACCCAGTCCTGGCAGGAGTATGCGATTCCGGGCTACGCCGTCTACGAAGCGGATATTTGGGGACAGTTGCGGCGCGGGCTCGAATCTGCCAAGGCGAATGCGCAGGCGACGCAAGCCGCCTACGAGACCGTCATTCTTTCCCTCCACGCCGAGCTCGCCATTCAGTATTTCTTCCTGCGCTACATTGATGCGCAGCTGGCCGTCTACAAGTACATGGTCGATGTCTTTCGGGACAACCTCTACTTGGTCCAGAGCCGCTACGATGGCGGGGTGGCCAATGAGCTCGACCTGGCGCGCGCCAAGACCGATCTGGCAACCGCCCAGTCCCAATACATCGGCTTGCAAAACACGCGAGCGCAGGCGGAAAACGCGATTGCCACACTCCTGGGCAAGCCGGCATCCACCGTGCGGGTCGCATCCAATGCCTTGCGGGACGCCCCGCCGGTGCTTCCCGCCTATCTCCCTTCCGATCTCCTCCAGCGGCGTCCCGACGTGGCTCAGGCGGAGCGGCAGATGGCCCGGGCGAATGCGACGATCGGAATGGCCCTTGGGGCCTTCTTTCCTTCGGTGAACCTCTTCGCCGTGGGTGGGCTCATCAGCGACGCCGCCTCGCTCCTGTTCCAGGGAGGGAGCCGTTTCTGGTCGATCGGACCGTTCATCAACATCCCTCTCTTCGAGGGGGGGCGACTGGTCGCCGGAGTGGAATTTGCACGAGCCTCGTACCAAGCGGCCGTCGCAAACTACCGCCAACAGGTGTTGAGCGCCTTCCAGGAAACGGAAAACGCCCTGGCGGCCATCAAGATTCTCCTCGATCAGCAGGAAGCGCAGAATCGGACCGTTGCGTTTGCCAAGCAGCAGTATGACGTCTCCCTCGTCCGCTTCAAGGAGGGGATGGTGAACTATATCGAAGTGGACACGACCATGCGCGTCTGGCTTACCGCGCAACTGGTCGACGTCCAGATCCTGGGGCAGCGGTACATTGCGCTCGTCTCCCTGATCCGGGCTCTTGGGGGAGGGTGGAAGGATTACTCGATGCGCCCCCTGGCGGCGAAGCCGGAAGGGAGCGCCCTGCCGTCGGAGCAGCACTCGGCTGCGAGGAAGAGCGGGTAGCCCTTCATGGTGCGGGTACTCTACGGCTCGAGCGAACGCGAGGCAGATCTTCGCTACGCCGTCCGCATGGTGGTCCCGGATCCATTCCTGTGGGTTGAAAAGGGTGGGCGGACCTATGCGGTATTCAGCGCTCTGGAGGTTGACCGCGCACGGAGGATGGCGCGCGTCGACAGGGTGATTCCCGCCGAGGAGCTTGTCTCCGACGAAAGAAGGCGAGCCGATCCTGTGGAGCTGCTTCTGGCCTTGGGGCGCAGGCTCAGGTTCCGCGTGGTCGAGGTCCCGGAGTCCTTCCCGCTCGGGATTGCCGATCGGGCTGAAAAGCGCGGCTTGCGGATCCGCGTGCGACGAGGACCGTTTTTCCCCGAGCGCCAGCAAAAGAGCGATGAGGAGATCGACTGGATCACGGAGGCCTTGCGGATCGCAGAAGCGGGGATGGAGCGGGCCCGGGAAATCCTCCAGGCGAGTCGCCCGGATGCCCGGGGAATTCTTCGGTGGAACGGGGAAGATCTCACCTCCGAACGGTTGCGCGGGGAGATCGAGGCGGTGATCGCGCGGCTCGGCGGGATCGCGGAGCATTCGATCGTCGCCGGAGGAGTGCAGGCCTGCGATCCTCACGAGCAGGGGAGCGGACCCTTGCACGCCGGCGAAGCGATTGTGATCGACCTCTTTCCTCGCAGTCAGGCGAGCGGCTATTACGGGGACTTGAGCCGGACCTTCGTCAAAGGCGAACCGTCCGAGGCATTGCAGCATCTCTATGATACCGTTGCGGAAGGCAAGCGGTGGGTGTTGGGGGAGATGCGCGAAGGGGCGGACGGACAGGCGTTGCATCGCCGGCTTCTCCGCCGGTTCGCTCAGGCAGGGTACCCCACCGAGCGACGCGGAGGCCGGTGGGTCGGTTTTTTCCATGGGACTGGCCATAGCCTGGGGCTCGAGATCCATGAGCCCCCTCGTTTTGCGGCGGGGCGCTTTCGTTCGGGCCAGATCCTGACGGTCGAGCCGGGCCTCTATTATCCGGAGATCGGCGGGGTCCGCTTGGAAGATCTTGTCGTGATCGAGAAGGACGGCATTCGCAACCTGACCCGTTCCCCGGAGATCTTTAAAAGTCCTTGACGCGTTCCACGAGCGCGTGCTGGACTTCTTTCGCCCGGCAGGAAGCAAATTCCCATGAAAACCTGTGCGCTTCGCGCCCTTCTGCTCGGATGCCTGCTCGGGTGCGCCGCGTCGATCGTCCCCGGCAAGCTCTTCGGGTTTCCTGCGGGGGCCGTCCAGCGGCTCCAGTCGGAGGACGACCCCGAGCCCGGTCAGGAGCCCGAAATGAGGCCCGGGCATCAGCCGGGAGAAACCCAACGGGAGCATGGGGAGCCGGGAGAGCCGAAGGGGCCTTCGGAAGAGCCCTTTACGCCGGCGCCCTACTTTCCGGAGATTCCCCAGTTCCTGCCCGACGAACCCTACGTCCCCTGACGGGGGGTCAGGGGAGGCGGTTGCGAGCCCTCATCGGCGATTCACCCGCCAGAGCAAGAAAAAGCCGATCGTCTGAAAGACGATGTTCGGCATCCAGATGATGAGCTCCGGGAAGAGATGCGCCTTGGCCTTCAAGGCATCGGCCAAGAGGACGATCGCATAGTACGCCAGAACGATCACGAGGCTCAAGGCGACCCCCACAGAGGTTTCCCGCCGGTGGACCTGAATCGCCAGAGGAACCCCGACAATCGCGAAGGTAAAGCAGGAGAGCGAGACCGCGAGGCGCTTCTGGAGCTCGGTCAAGATCGGCGTCGGATTGTTGTCCGGCGTGATCGAGGGATGACCCAGGACCTGCTGCCCGATCTCACCCAGGGTCGCAAGGCCGATGCTCTTCCGGACAGTGAGGCGATCGAAGAGGGTGCCAAGCGAGATCTCGTAGGGGACTTGAAGGGCGCGGGAACCGGCGACGATGGCCTGCACGTCCTCCGGGTTGGCCACGCTCCGTTCCTCCTGGCGGCTGTTCCGCAGGGTGAGGACGATCCGCTGGTGGGGCATGTCGGCGTTGATTTCCGCCTCATCCGCCCGGATTGCGCGCAAGGGGCGGAAGGCGCTGTCGACTTCCCAGATGTAAACATCATCGAGCCGGGCGCCCGCGCGCTTGCTCGCATAAAGGCGGAAGCCGTCGAACTGGTCGATCGACTTTCCGCTCTCAAAGAAGGAGAGCGGATTTTGCAAGAGGACATCCGAGAAGATCTCCTTGAAGGCATGGCGGCTCTTGGGACCGACATAGGCGTTGATCGAAAAGCTGAACAGGCTGTACGCCAGCGCAAACCAGATTACTGGAGCGAGCAGAGGGCCGATCCCGATTCCCGCAGATTTCAAGGCGATCAGCTCGTGATCCTGCGACATTCGGCCGAAGAGAAAGAGAACGGCCATCAGCAGGCCCCAAGGCAGGGTGAAGGTCAGGACGAAAGGCACAAGAGAGAGAACGAGCTTGGCGATCACCCAGAGAGGGACCTCATGGTTGATGATGAGGTCGGCGACATCGCGAAATACGTTGGCCAGGACGAGGAAGAAGGTCAGAATGGCCGTGCTGGTGAGGCTGATCTTGAGAAGATCGAGAAAGAGAAGACGGTAGACCGTTTTCATCCAACCAGCGTCATTTTCCGGATGCCTCGGAAGAGGAGGGGGTGCTAAGCTTCCAAGGATGTCGCTCTTTCTTAGGATCAACGAGGAACTCAAGGAGTCAATGCGAAAACGGGACGCGCTCCGGACCTCGGCCTTGCGGATGCTCAAATCGGCGATCCAATATGCGGGATTGGAGAAGGGATGGGCTGGGGAGCCTTCCGATGCAGAGGTGATGACCGTGATCGCCAAGGAGACTCGGAAGCGAGAGGATTCGATCGAGCGCTACCGGAGCGGGCACAGGGAGGATCTGGCCCGAAAGGAGGAGGACGAAATCGCCATCTTGCGGGAGTTTCTTCCGGAACCGCTCTCTCCCGAGGAACGGGAAGCCTTGGTTCGTCGGGCGATCCGAGAGACGGGGGCGAAAGGCAAGGCGCAATTGGGCGCGGTGATCAAGACAGCTCTGCAGCAGGCTGGTGGCCGGGCCGACGGAAAGCAGATCCGCGACCTGGCCGAACGGATGCTGGGAGCCGAAGGCTCCTGACGGGAGCCCAAGCGCAGGATGGGAGAGCGGCTCTGGCTGGGGGTGGCGGGGCTCTTCGCATTCCTTGGTGCGCTGCGGGGAGCCTACATGTTCGGCTCGCGCGCCAACGGGGCCGGGCGGCTCGTCGACCTCTTTCTTTTGGCTGCCTGGGGAAGCCAGACGCTCTTTCTCTACCTCCGGGGCCGGACGATCGGCCACTGCCCGATTACCAACCTGCTGGAGACGATCGCGTTTCTGGGCTGGGCGCTGCTCCTGATGTACCTGCTCGTCGGATCGGCCTACCGGCTCTCCGTCCTGGGGTTTTGCACGGCTCCGGTGGTTTCCCTGCTCGATTTTGCGGCACTGATCGCTCCGATCGATCAGGCAAAGCCGCTGCCCAAGCTCGGCTGGCCCTTGGAGGTGCATGGAACGGTATTGCTCTTGGCCTATGGGGCGCTCGGGATCGGAGCGGTCGCGGGGCTTCTCTATCTTTTCGAGGACCGAACGCTCAAGAGCCGGCGCGTGGCCGGATGGTTCTACACCTTCCCCGCTCTGGGAGATCTGCTCGTCGTGCAGAGAAGGCTGCTCAACCTCGGCTTCCTCCTGCTCACGGCCGGGCTGCTGGTCGGAGTGCTGCTTTCGGGGCGAGGCAGCTGGGATTGGGTAAAGCTCTTCTGGTCATTGGGGGTCTGGCTGCTCTATCTTGTCCTGGTGTGTGCTCGCGGGACGCTCGGTTGGAGCCAGCGGAGGGTTGCCCAGGGAATGGTGTGGGGATTTCTTTTCGTCATGTTGACGTTTTGGCTCATCAATAGCTGGAGTCGTGCTCATCAATTTCGGATGTGACCGGCCGCAGCCGAAGGGCAAAGCCCTCTTTGTGCCTCGGGACGCGATTCCCCTGCGGGCGCAGAGAAAGAAGGTGGATGGGTGTGGCCCCGGGAGGCAGGCTGCGGAGAGGCAAATGAGAAACGGGAAGCTATGCAATTTCTCGTGGGTGGCGGGCTGAATTACGAGCAAAGCCCTTTGGAGCTCCGCGAGCGCGTCGCCTTTCGCCGCGAGGAGTTGATTCGTGCGCTCCCTCTTCTCCTGCAGGAACTGTCCCTGGAAGAGGGGGTTCTTGTCTCTACCTGCAATCGCGTCGAATATTTTGGAGTCAGCCGGGACGCGGGCCGATGCCAGGCCGGGTGGAGCCGATTCCTGGAGAGCTACCATGGCATTCGGGCGGATTGGGAGAGCTACTCCCAATTTCGGCAGGGACGCGCCTGCGTCGACCACCTCTTCGAGCTCGTTTCCGGGCTCCGATCGATGGTGATCGGGGAGACGGAGATCTTCGGGCAGGTGAAGGCGGCCTACGAAGCCGCTCATCAGCTCCGGGCGACGGGGGTCTGGCTCAACCGTCTCTTTCAGACCTCCTTTTCTGCCGCAAAGGCGGCGCGATCGAGAACGTTCATCACTCGGGGGAACGTCTCGGTCAGCTCCGTCGCCGTGGAGCTCGCAGAACGCCTCTTCGGGAATCTTTCGGGACGATCGGTTATGGTCCTGGGCGCTGGTGAGACGAGCGAAAAGACGGCGCGCGCCCTCGAGGGGCGCGGGGTGAGCCTCCTGCTCGTCGCAAACCGAACCCATGATCGCGCCTGTGAGCTGGTGAAGGAGCTGCGTGGGGAGGCGATTCTCTGGTCGGAGTTCTTGGATCGGAGTGCGGAGGTCGACATCGTGATCAGCTCGACCTCCGCTCCTCATCTCGTTCTGACCCGCGAGAAGCTCCTCCCCCTGCTGGCGAAACGAAAGGGCGATCCGCTCTTTCTCATCGACCTGGCGGTGCCGAGGGATATCGACCCTTCGGTCCACGCCTTGGACGGAGTCTACCTTTACAATATCGACGATCTGCAAACGATCGCCCGTCAGAATCTCGAGGATCGAGCGGCCGAAATCGTCCGGTGTCGGCGGTTGCTCCAGCCCTATGTCGAACGCTTTTCGTATTGGGCGGAGCAACGGCAAAGACAGTCCCGGGATTCGGATGTGATGGGAAACTTTCGCACGGCATGACTCGCCCGCTCATCATCGGGAGTCGTCGCAGCGGTCTGGCCAGAATCCAGGCGGAGCAGGTGAAGAGCACCCTCGAAGGCTTGTCTACGGGATGGTCTTTTGCGATCTCCTTTCTTGAAACCTCAGGCGACCGCTGGTCGGAGCGGGGAGAATCGCTGCTGCCCGGCAAGGGGATTTTTACCAAGGAGCTCGAAAGTGCCCTGCTGCGTCGGGAAATTGACATTGCCGTCCATAGCATGAAGGATCTAGCGACCGAGCTTCCCGAGGGATTGAGGCTCGCTGCTGTCTCCGTGCGCGAGGACGCCAGGGATGTCTGGGTGAGCCGCCGCTTCCCGGACTGGGAGGCCGTTCCTCCGGGATCGACGGTAGCGATCGGTAGCCCGAGAAGGATGCGGCAGCTCCATGAATTGCGGCCGGATCTCTGCTTTTGCGAAATCCGAGGCAATGTCGATACCCGCTTGCGGAAGCTCGAAGCGAACCCGAGCTGGAGCGGCACCGTCCTTGCCGCCGCCGGCTTGAAAAGGCTGGAAGCCCTCGGTCGCGGGTTTTGTTTCGCGTTCTTTCCTTTCGAGGCGATGCTGCCGGCTCCGGGCCAGGGAGCGCTGGGGATCGAGAGCCGCAGCGGAGAGGAAGAGATCGGCAACCTTCTTCGGCGGCTCCACGACGATTCCGCGGGTTGGGAAGTGGCGGCCGAGCGGGCATTCCTGAGGAGCCTGGGCGGAGGCTGCCGTTCGGCCGTCGGAGCGAAGGCGACCGCTCGGAGGAGGGAGCTTGTCTTGGACGGCGTGATTTGGATCGAAACGGCCGGGCGCAACTATCGCGGGCGGGCGACAGGACGGGCGGAGGATGCGGAGGCGATGGGAAAAGCTCTTGCGGAGGAGATCCTGAACGCGGCGGGATGCAGGCCCAAAGCTGGCGGAGGGATCGAATGAGCCTCTGTCAGTTGCAGGGGAAGGTCTATCTGGTTGGAGCCGGGCCCGGAGACCCGGGGCTCTTGACCCTTCGTGGACGCGAGCTCCTCGCGGAGGCCGACTGCGTCCTCTACGACGCGCTTTGCTCTCCCGAGCTTGTGCAATGGACGAACCCCAAGGCGCAAAAGATCTTCGTCGGGAAATCGAGCGGGCGGCAGGCCTTTTCTCAAAAGGAGATCGAGGCTTTGCTTGTCCGCCACGCTCAGGCAGGGGCGCGGGTCGTGCGGCTCAAGGGGGGCGACCCGTTCCTCTTTGGGCGAGGCGGAGAGGAAGGTCAGGCGCTGGAGGCGGCGGGCATTCCCTTCGAGGTCGTCCCGGGGGTCACCTCGGCGTTGGCCGTTCCGGCCTATGCCGGGATCCCGCTGACGCATCGTGGCATCGCATCCGAGGTGACAATTGCCACCGGCCATGAAGATCCGACGAAGCCAGAAACGTCGGTGGACTGGGCTGCCTTGGGAGGGCTGGCGGGCACCAAGGTGATCCTGATGGGTGCGGAAAGGCTGGCGGACATCAGCCGACGCCTTCTCGACGGGGGGGAGCGGGAGCAGTGTCCTGTCGCGGTGATCCGGTGGGGCACTTTGGGGAAGCAAGAGGTACGGGAGGGAACTTTGCGGGAGGCAGCGAGCGGCGCGTTTTGCGCCGAGGCCCCGTCCGTCATCGTCATCGGTGAGGTTGTGAAGCTGCGCAGGCGGCTTTCCTGGCGAGAAGGGCTTCCTCTCTTTGGGGAGCGAATCGTCCTGACACGGACTCGAAGCGAGTCGAGCCGTCTGGGAAAACGGTTGCGCGATCTTGGCGCCGATGTTCTGGAGATTCCGACGATCCGGATCGTGCCTCGCGCTTTCGGCGATCGAGAGAGGCATCTGGTCCGCCGCTTGGCCTCGGACTTTGCTTGGATCCTCTTGACGAGCCCTGCGGGAGCCGAGCTCTTCCTGCGGCAGGTTCTGGAGACGACCGGAGACCTCCGGGCCCTCGGTAGTGTCCGATTGGCCGCAGTCGGGAGCGGTACGGCGGAGGTCGTCCGACGATTTCATCTCTCGGTCGAGCGGGTCCCCGAGAGCTATACCACGGCCGCTCTGGCCGGCTGCTTTTCTGCGGAGGAGGTGAGCGGCTCCCGGTTTTGCCTGGCCCGCAGCGCACTGGGAAACCCGGACTTGCCGGAGACGCTGCGACGACTCGGGGCGCAGGTTGAAGAGTGGGTTCTCTACGATACGGAGCCCGAAACGGGAGACCCGGCCGGGGCGCGGGATCGATTCCTCGAAGAAGGAGCCCACTGGATTCTTTTTGCCAGCTCGAGCGCCGCCGAGAATTGGCAAAAGCTGCGCCTTCATCCTCGCAAGGGTGCCGCCTTGCCTCGGGTTCTGAGTATCGGTCCTATGACGACTCGGGCCCTGGAGCAACTCGGGATCGCGGTTGCTGCCGAGGCCGAGAACCACTCGGTGGATGGGCTCGTCGCATGCCTTCTCGATCACGTCTGGAAAGAACCATAAGCCCGGCCTGCATTCCTTGGTCCGGGGCTGTGGAGCCGACCGGACTTGGGATGGGAGAGCTCAGGCATGGTCCGCCTCCGCATCCCCGTCTCGATTCCGGCAGGAGACGGTTCCGCGGAGTAAAGATCGGGCCCATTCCGGTAGGCAAAGGTCGTGGAGAAGGGAAATAAGGGAGAAAGCGACATGACGGATCGGCGAGCACAGGAGTGGATGCAAAAGGGAAATGAGGCGCTTGCCGTCGGAGATTGGGCGGGAGCGGTCGCCGCCTATCGAGAGGCGGTCGATCAAGATTGCGGCTATTTCGACGCGCAACATGCCTTGGCACTGGCTCTATATAAGATCGGCGCGTATCCGGAGGCGATTGACGCGGCGCTGCGCGCGTCAGCTCAGCGGCCGGAAGAGCCCCTCGTCTGGACCACGCTCTCGCTCGCTTACCAGAAGCAGGGGCGAATCGCCGAAGCCGAGCAAGCGGCTCTCAAAGCGAGGCTCTATTCATGGAAGCAGGAAACGACTGAGCGGGAGCGCCGAGAAAATTAGTATTGCATCGATTCCTAATGTAAGTATTACTAAGCGCATGAAGCTTACGCAGATTACCAGTGCACAGCTGAACGAGATCGCAAGGCTCGTGCAGGAAAAGGAGAGCCTCTTGAAAAAAATCTCTGAGATCAACAAGAGGCTTCAATTTTTACCCGCCGATGGCCGCAGCCGCAGTGGGGTCGCGAAGACCAGAGGGCGGATTCCCGGAAGGGGCGGAAGGCATCCGGGCAAGCTGAAAGCCGCGGTTCTCGATGCGCTCGCGGCAGCCGGATCCGAAGGGCTCTCTGTAAAGGAGCTTTCCGCGAAGCTGGGGGTAAAGCCAAACAACTTGTATAGCTGGTTTTACACGACGGGAAAGAAAGTGGCCCATTTAGAGAAGGGAACGGATGGAAAGTATATCTATACTCCGGTCCGAGCCGAAAAAATCGAGGAGCAGGCGATTTCGGGAGCCTGAAGCAAGGCGTGGGCTCGAGCCTGCCCGGTCCCACTAGGTTCCGCAGGGCGTGCGCAAGGGCGCGATGACTTGCAGGTTCGCGTTGTTGCCGCGCAATGGAGTGCCAGGAACGGAGGAGCTGCGTTTCACGATGCCGAGAGCGATTGGGGACTTTCGGACGAAGGAGTAGGCCACGCTGGTGACTCTGCCAACCTCCTGTTCCGCCTGCCAAAGGCCCGATCCCGCTTGAAGGGGTCCCGAACCTGGGGGGGCGGTCAGGAGGACGAGCGCGCGGTTCGGATGGCCGACATGGTGGAGGCGTGACACGATCTCCTGACCGACGTAGCAGCCTTTGCGGTAGGAAATGGCCAGCGGATCCATGCCCACTTCCTGTGGTAGATCCCCGGCATGCAGCTCCGTTCCCCATTGTGGGAATCCCGCTTCGAGGCGAAGAGATTCCAACAGGCTTTCCGGGATCGCGAGGCCGATCTCGCCGACTCCGGACCCGGGAGCCCAGAGATCCTGCCCGGGAAGGCCGAACCGCACGCTGCGAAAAGCCGCGGAAGGCGTCGGAAGGGTGAAGGTCGACGAGGCAGGAAAAGCCCGGGTGAGCCTCCAGCCGTCGAGTCGCTCGAGCTCCACATCGTCGGCGGCGAGGAATTGGCGCAAGCGGGCTTCGAGCGAGTCCCGCTCGGATGTCGGACCGTCGATCCAGAGTGCATCGCCCGACGCGCCGATCCAGAGATCCGCCACCAGCCTCCCCTTTGCGGTCAGAAGTGCGGCGTAGATCGCTGATCCGGCCCTCAGGGCGGACACGTCATTCGTGACTTGACCGTTTAGGTAACGCACGCGGTCCCTGCCGGTAACCTTCCACAGCGTGCGGTGAGCGACCGCCGCGCATGCGGGCTTGCCCGAAAGAACTTCTTCGTAGAGTGCTTCGAGGTCCATGGCATTCTCCCGTTGCCGTTCGTGGCATTCTCCCGCCTTCCGAGAGATCCCCTCCCCGGCCCATTGCGTAGGATGAGCAACTCCCGTGCCACCGATTCCAGGTGCGAAATGGCATCTTGCGGCAGAAGCCGACTAGCGGCCGGACCGACGATAGCATATCCTCAGGGAGAGCGGCGACGCAAAGATGGACGCGGCAATAGACGATGTTCGTTGGATGGAAGAGGCGCTGGAGGAGGCGCGGCAGGCGGGGGACAAGGGCGAAGTGCCCATCGGCGCCTTGGTCGTGTGCGGAGGCGACGCTGTGGGCCGTGGAGCAAACGGGGTCGAGCGGTTGCGGGACGCGCTCGCACATGCGGAGATGCGGGCGATCGGGCAAGCGCAAGTGCGCTTGGGCGACTGGCGGCTGGAGGCATGCACGCTCTATGTGACCAAGGAGCCTTGCCCCATGTGCATGGGGGCGGCGCTGCAAACGCGGATCGCCCGCATTGTCTATGGCTTGGCCGACCCGCGCTGGGGAGCCGTGGAGAGTCGATGGCGGCTCCGGGAAGGCGCGAATCGGCCAGTGGACGTATTGGGAGGGCTGCTGGCGGATCCATCGCTGGCCCTCCTGCAAAAGTTCTTCGGAGAGCTTCGTCGGCGGAAAAAGGCAGTTGCTTCCTGAAAAGGGGCACGTTACTTAGGGTATTCGACGGTTATGGGGGACGGGACCGGGGTAATTCGCACCTTCGAGCAGGCGTTTCGATGCTCCCTTCCACTCTATTGTCCAGGGCGATACGCGGTTCGCTTGCGCGAGACCGCAAACGGGCAGCTCGTTCCTCATTCGCTGGTAGAAGCCCCCAATGGGGATCAGCTTCACGTTTTCGGAGGCAATCAGGTGCGTGCGATGGGACACGCCGTGGAGGAGGTGGCGCTCCAGTCGGAAGGAGGAGAGCTGATCGTACTCTTTCCGGATCTGGATGCGTTTCTGCCACTACGGGAAAGGTACGGACAACTCGCCCGGAAACCATGCCGTGTCCGGGTCTGGGCGCCGGGCACGCCCCCGAAGCGCTGCTCGAAAATCGACTTCGTGGTCTCCGTCCATCCGCGACTGGCCAAATATCGACTCTATCTCTTTTCCGGAGTGGACCGGTCCGCTCTCGTCTGCTGTAAGCACCTCGGCCGCGGGCGGAGCAACGGCGCGCGCGAGGGGCTCGCCTGCCAAGAACGCTACATCGGCTTCTGCAGCTTCGACCCCTATGTGGTCGAATCGGTGCGCTGGCGATTCAATCTTCTGAGCTGCGGCTTGGAGAAGCTGGTTCGCCGCTGGGAAGGTTTTTTCCCGCTACCTACTCCTCCGCTCCGGGCCATCAATGATTTCGTGAAGAGTCAATCGGCGCTGATGAGCGGCGAGTTTGGCGGGCTTTCCTAAGGGATGGACGGGCGTTGATTCCCAGCACCCCATCCTGGCTACTCGGCGGGACGCCGGCGAGCCGTACCCGCCTCCACTTCCTCGGAATCTGTGGCACCGCCATGGGTGCGGTGGCTGCCATGCTCCAGGAGGAGGGCTGGCAGGTCGGCGGCTCGGACGAAAGCGTCTACCCCCCTCTCTCCACCTTCCTGGCATCTCGGGGCGTCTCTTTGCACGAAGGATATCGACCGGAAAACCTGCCGGAGGATCCCGAAGCGATCATCGTCGTTGGAAACGCGATCAAGCGAGGGAATCCGGAGTTGGAGGCCGTGTTGGAGGAGAAGCGCTTCTATCTCTCTCTCCCGGAAGCGCTCAAATTCCTCTTTCTCCGGAAAGCGCGGAACTTCGTGGTCGCCGGCACTCACGGGAAGACGACCACGGCCTCCTTCCTGGCTTGGCTCTTCGCCGCCGCCGGCAAGGATCCTTCTTTCCTGATTGGAGGGTTGCCCGGGAATTTTGGTGCCGGCGGCCACAAGGGGAGAGGGGATGTTTGGGTCCTGGAAGGCGATGAGTACGATACGGCCTTCTTCGATAAGCGGAGCAAGTTTCTCCACTACCTTCCGGAAGTCGTTCTCATCAACAACATCGAGTTCGATCACGCCGACGTCTTCCCCGACCTCGCGGCGATCCAGCTCTCATTCCGGCGGTTGATTCACTTGGTGCCGCGCACCGGACGGGTCTTCGTGAATGCCGATGATCCAAACAGCCTGGCGGTTTGCGAGGGGAGCCTGGCGCCGGTGACCCGCGTCGGGTTCGGCGAAAACGCGGAGATTCCGATCCATATCCTCCGCTACACCAAAGAGGGCTCCGAGTTTGAAATGCTTGGCCGCCTTCTCCGGATCCCTCTGGTGGGCGAGCTCTACGTGCGCGACGCGGCGATGGCGGTTGCGGCGGCCGTTCACGGTGGGGTCTCTCTTGATTCCATCGCCGAGGACGGGCTACCCCGCTTTCGCGGCGTGCGTCGGCGTGGAGAGATTCGCGCGGAAGTCGGAGGGGTGACGGTCATCGATGACTTTGGACACCACCCCACCGCCATCCGGGAGACGCTCCGTTCGCTTCGACTCCGGTTTCCGGAACGGCGCCTCTGGGCAATTTTCGAGCCTCGGAGCAATACGACGCGCCGGGCGATCTTCCAGCAGGCGCTCCCCGATGCCCTCCAGGGAGCCGACGGCATTTTTCTCGCCGATGTAGCCAGGAAGGACCAGCTTCCCGCTTTGGACCGCCTCGACCCACGGAAGGTCATCGAGGACCTCAGGCAGAAGGGGAAGCTCGCATTCTTCGAGCCCGACGCCAGCGCGATCACGGACCATATCCGGACCCTGGTGCGGAGTGGCGATGTCCTCGTGGTGTTCAGCAATGGCGGGTTCGACGGGATCCACGAAAAATTGACAGCCGCTTTGCAGCAGGGTTGTCTCCAAATGACTCAATGACTGTGTCATTGTGACGCAGCGGTTTCCCATGCCGGTCGAGTCAGGGAATGTCATAAGTACCTATTCAAGAACGACTAGCAATACTCTTCCCTATCTGGCATGCATCTTGCGAGAGGACAGGCATGGCGCACGTCCTCGGAATCGATTTGGGCACGACCAATTCGTGCATGGCCGTCATGGAGGCGGGACAACCGGTCGTCCTGGAGAATTCGGAAGGAGCGAGAACGACTCCTTCGGTTGTAGCATTTACCCGAGCGGGGGAGCGCTTGGTGGGGCAGGCGGCGAAGCGGCAGGCGATCACCAACCCGCGCAACACCATCTTTTCGATCAAGCGCTTTGTCGGGCGACGGTTTTCGGAGGTTCAGGAGGAGATTAAGCGGGTCCCCTATCGCGTCGTAGAAGGAAAGGGAGGCGGCTGCGCCGTCGAAGTGGAGATCGGGGCGGAGAAGCGTATCTATAGCCCAGAGGAAATTTCCGCTTTCATTTTGATGAAGCTGAAAGCGGACGCGGAGGCGAAGCTGGGCGAGAAGATCACCCAGGCCGTGATCACCGTTCCCGCCTACTTCAACGACAGCCAACGCCAGGCGACCAAGGATGCGGGACGGATCGCCGGCCTGGAGGTTCTGCGGATCATCAATGAGCCGACGGCGGCCTCCCTGGCCTATGGGCTGGAGAAAAAGAAGGATGAGCGCATCGCCGTCTACGATCTCGGCGGCGGCACCTTCGACATCTCTGTGCTGGAAATCGGAGAGGGGGTCTTCGAGGTCAAGGCGACCAACGGCGACACCCATCTCGGTGGCGATGACTGGGATGCCGCCGTCATGGACTGGCTCATCCAGGAGTTTCAGCAGGAGAACGGCATCGACCTGCGCCGCCAGCCGGATGCGATGCAGCGGCTCAAGGAGGAGGCGGAACGCGCCAAGATTGCTCTCTCTTCTTCCACCGACTACGAGATCAATCTTCCCTTCATTACGGCGGATCAGACCGGGCCCAAGCATATCCAGAAGAAGCTGACGCGGGCGAAGCTCGAGCAACTGACCGACTCCCTTGCGGAGCGGACGGTCCGGCCGGTGACGAGCTGCCTTGCGGACGCCAAGCTTTCCGCCGCCGAGATCAACGAGCTGGTTTTGGTCGGAGGGATGACCCGGATGCCGAAGATCGTGGAGACGGCTCGAAAGCTGGTCGGCAAGGAGCCGCATAAAGGGGTCAATCCGGACGAGGTCGTGGCTGTGGGCGCAGCCATCCAGGGTGGGGTCTTGCGCGGCCAGGTGAAGGACGTGCTCCTGCTCGATGTCACTCCCCTCTCCCTGGCGATCGAAACGGCGGGAGGAATCGCTACGCCCATGATTCCGCGCAACACGACGATTCCTACGCGCAAGTCGCAGATCTTCAGCACATTCTCTGACAATCAGCCGAGCGTGGAGATCAAGGTGCTCCAAGGGGAGCGGCCGATGGCCCGTGACAACAAGCTGCTGGGAGTCTTCCATCTCGACGGAATCCCTCCCGCCCCGCGCGGGGTCCCGCAGGTAGAAGTAACCTTCGACATCGATGCGAACGGCATCCTCAACGTTTCCGCCAAGGACCTGGGAACGGGACGCGAACAGAAGATCTCGATCACCGGGTCGAGCGGGCTTTCCAAGGACGAGATCGACCGGATGACCCGGGAAGCGGAGGCCTCCGCCGAGGAAGACAGGAAGCGGAAGGAGGCTGCGGAGGCGAAGAACAATGCGGACAACCTCGCCTACCAGGCTGAAAAGCTCCTGCGGGAGCATGGTGAGCGGATCGATTCGGCCAAGAAGGTCGAAATGGAATCCTTGATCGCCCGGCTGCGAGGCTTGCTCGCTGGCGAGGATACAGCCGCGCTGCAGGCAGCAATGAACGAGCTCAACGAGAAGATCCAGGCCATCTCGACCGAGATGTACCGCGCAACCGCTTCTGGGACGCACGGGGGCGAGCCCACGGCAGCGGGGACGCCTCCTCCAGCTACGGGTGGGGGGGCGGCGGCCAAGGGAGACGTGATCGAAGCCGACTTCGAGATGATCGATAAGGACAAGGATAAGAAGCCGTAGAGGACCGGAAGCGTTTTTTTGGGCGAGGCTGGTTGGAAGACCGGCCCGCGAGAGATCCAAGCAACGGAGAAGAAAGGAGAAGAAATGGCTGAACCAAATATTCGACCCTTGGGGGATCGAGTCCTCGTCAAGTTGATCGAGGAGCAGGAGACGAAAAAGGGCGGGATCATCATCCCGGATACGGCGAAAGAAAAGCCGCAGGAAGCCACGGTGGTAGCGGTCGGCCCTGGGCGACTGGAAGAGGGGAAGCGCATCCCGATCGAGCTTAAGAAAGGGGAGCGCATCCTCATCAGCAAGTACGGCGGCACCGAAGTAAAGATCGATGGGGAAGCCTATCAGATTCTTCGGGAAGACGACGTCCTGGCGGTGGTCGGTTAGGGGCAGAACGGTTTCCAAGAACGAAGCAAGAACAAGCGGAGAATCATATCTATGGCTGCTAAGCAACTCATTTTCGACGAATCGGCTCGTCATGCCCTCCTGCGTGGAGTGGAAAAGCTGGCGAAGACGGTGAAGGCGACCCTCGGGCCTGCGGGTCGCAACGTGATCCTGGACAAGAAATTCGGCGCGCCCACCATCACGAAGGATGGTGTGACGGTCGCAAAGGAGATCGAGCTGGAGGATCCCTGGGAGAACATGGGCGCTCAGCTCGTTCGCGAGGTGGCATCCAAGACCAGCGATGTAGCGGGGGACGGAACGACGACCGCCACCGTCCTGGCGGAGTCGATCTACCGGGAAGGCTTGAAAAACGTGACCGCCGGAGCCAATCCCATGGACTTGAAGCGCGGGATCGACAAGGCGGTAACAGCGGTCGTGGACGAGCTTCAGCGCGTCGCCCGGAAGGTGAAGGAGAAAGAGGAGATCAAGCAGGTCGCCACAGTCTCTGCGAATTGGGATGCCTCCGTGGGTCAGATCATTGCCGACGCACTCGACAAGGTCGGCAAGGATGGCACCGTGACGGTCGAAGAGGCCAAGCACATCGAAACGACCCTCGAGGTGGTCGAAGGAATGCAGTTCGACAAGGGGTACATCTCCCCCTACTTCGTGACCAACGCCGAAGAGCTGGAAGCGGTGCTGGAAAACGCCTATATCCTCATCCATGAGAAGAAGATCTCCAGCTTGAAGGACCTGCTGCCCATTCTGGAGAAAACCGCCAAGGCGGGTCGGCCTCTGCTCATCATCGCGGAAGACGTGGAAGGCGAGGCCCTGGCTACGCTCGTGGTCAACAAGTTGCGCGGCACTCTGCAGGTGTGCGCCGTCAAGGCCCCTGGCTTTGGGGACCGGCGCAAGGCGATGCTCGAAGACATCGCCATCCTGACGGGTGGGCGTTGCCTGACGGAAGATCTGGGCATCAAGCTCGAAAACATCCAGATGGAGGATTTGGGCCGCGCCAAGAAGATCGTCGTGGAGAAGGAGAATACGACAATCATCGAAGGTGCAGGCACGACCAGCGCCATCCAAGGGCGCGCGAACCAGATCCGGCGGCAGATCGAGGAGACGACCTCGGACTACGATCGCGAGAAGCTGCAGGAGCGGTTGGCGAAGCTGGCTGGAGGAGTGGCTGTGATCAGCGTAGGCGCGGCAACCGAAACCGAGCTGAAGGAGAAAAAGGCTCGTGTGGAGGACGCTCTGCATGCCACCCGCGCCGCTGTCGAAGAGGGGATTGTCCCTGGAGGCGGGGTCGCTCTCCTGCGGTGCCAGACCGCAATCGGCAAGCTCGACCTGAAAGGGGACGAAAAGGTGGGCTCCCTCATCGTGGAGCGGGCTTTGGAAGAGCCGCTCCGTGCCCTGTCGAATAACGCCGGGCTGGAGGGGAGCGTCATCGTCAATTCCGTGAAGGCCCGGAAGGACGAGGAAGGGTTCAATGTGGCCACCCGCGAGTATGTCGATATGGTGAAAGCGGGAGTGGTCGATCCAGCGAAGGTGACGAGGACGGCTCTGCAGAATGCCGCCTCCGTCGCCAGCCTCCTGCTGACCACCGAAGCAATGGTCACGGAGATCCCGGAAAAGGAGAAGAAGGCCGCGCCCCCGGCCCCCGGAATGGGCGAGGAATATTAAGAGTAGCGACGAAGAGTAGAAACGCCCGATGCGTCGGGCTGCTTCGCGCAGTGAAAAGGCCGGAGTCCCCGAAGGGGATTCCGGCCTTCCTGTCGTTAGTGGACGACGAACGACGGAGTGAGATGCTTCCACTCCTCCGATTCCTGTGGTCAAACCAAGGAAACGGAATGGGGACCCTGCGGGGATAGGAGCGCGGTTACAAACTCTCCTTCAGACCCTTTCCGGGTGCAAAGCGGACCGACTTCGAGGCCTTGATCTTGAGGCGCTCGCCGGTTTTGGGATTTACCCCGACCCTCGCCTTTCGATGAACGACCCGAAACGTGCCGAATCCGATGAGCTGCACCGTACTCGCCTTGCGTATGCCCACCTTGAGGCCGTCTAAGACGGCACCAACCGCCGATTCGGCGAGCGCCTTCGTGGTCTCCTTCCCCATCTCTTTTTGGACATGCTCGACGAGGTCGACTCGATTCCAACGCTTCTCTTTCTTCTTTTCCTCTTTCATCCTCTCTCCTTCCGGAAGCGGATTCAATCCGCTTCCAGGCTGTTTGTGACAAAGGGAGTGAGAGTCGTCAATATGAAAAAGGAGGAACAAACGGTACTGCAACCCGGATTCAAGAGGGTCTGGTACGAAGATGGAATGCAAGCCATTCTTCTGCAATATCTTAGCATGATAATACTTTATTAGGGAAGTCCGGGCAATGAATGCGCTGCAACTCGTTGCTTGAATGGAGATCCGAGGCGCGAATGAGGCTCGGATGGCGGAGTCTCGCTCAGAGCGGGTTATCGGAAGCCGGGTGACGGCGGGGTTGGCTCGGAGGAGATCAGTCGGGAAGCGAGCGAAAGGGCCTCCTCCCGAGTCTGAACCTGTCCGTTGAGCTGAGCTTCGCGGACCGCTTCCAAAAGGGAGCCGATGCGCGGCCCCGGGGGAACTCCGAGAGCAAGGAAATCATGTCCGGTGAGAAGTCGAGGTGGCGAAATGTCCGCAGGGGGAAGCTCTTCTAACTTGGCACGCAAAAACTCATAGATCGACAGATCCCCATGGCAGGCAAGGCAATCGATTCGATGCAACTCGAGCTCTAAAAGGAAGGTGTCGCGCGCCAGGAGTCGCTTGAGTGTGGCAGGACGCATCTGTTTGGCATCTTTGAATGCCATGTGATTGGCAACCATCGGGACGACCGCGTCGATCAGGTGGTTGGGCTGGCGGAGGCGGGTCAGGATCACGTGGGCCATTCGCGCGCCGATGACCTCGTGTTCGAAAAAGCGGATCCGGCCGCTCGAATCTCTCCTTTGGGTGATGGGCTTTCCGATGTCGTGGAGCAGCGCGGCCCAGGCCAGCGGGAGGGGAGCGTTGCAGAGTTGACCAAGCAGGAGGCGCGTGTGGACGAAGACATCACCCTCGGGGTGAAACTCCTTCGGTTGCTCGACGCCGTGCAGAGCTGAAAGCTCCGGAAGGAGCTGCACGAGCAGCCCGCTCCGATCCAGGAGGTCAAGTCCGATGGCCGGTGCGGGGCCGGCCCAGATCCGGTCGAGCTCCTCGCGGATGCGTTCGACGCTGACCAGATGGATGGTCGTTGCCTGTGCTCGGAGCGCCTGCCAAGTTTCCGGCTCGATGGTAAAGCCGAGGTTGGCGGCGAAGCGGATGGCCCGCAGGAGGCGCAGCTTGTCTTCCGCAAAACGACGGTGCGGATCGCCAACCGCGCGGATCTTCTTTTCGGCAAGATCAAACCGCCCGCCGACATAATCGATCAGTTGCTCCGCCACCGGATCATAGAAGAGGGCGTTGATGGTAAAGTCGCGCCGATAGGCGTCTTCTTCCGGACGCGCAAAGACTACGCAATCGGGATGTCTCCCATCGCTCGTCCCAACGTCACGACGAAAGGTGGCCACTTCGAAGGAGTAATCCCCGGAGGGAACCCGGACGACTCCGAAGACTTTACCGTGCAACCCCGTAGCTGGAGGAAAGAGCCGTTGTACCTCCTCCGGAGTCGCCGTGGTTGCAATATCGATGTCGTGACTTTCCTGGTTGAGCAGGCGGTCGCGCACGCAGCCTCCGGCGAAGTAGGCGACGTAGCCCGCCCTCTGTAAACGCTTCACCAGATGCAACCCCATTTGCCACATCGACATCTTTTGTGTTTCCCAGTTGCCGTCCATTCTCACCGCCATGCCGGAGGCGGCCGCCTACGGCGCTCTGCTCTCCTCAGCCGATCGCCTCGCCTTACCGCGCCAGTAGACAATGCCGCCGGCGAAGCTCCAAAAGAGAGTAGTGCCAAAGAAGAGCAGAGAAAAGGTTACCGCTTGCGCTCCACTGAGGCCCAAGGGCTCGAAAAAAAGAATCAACAAGCCCTCCCGTACGCCGAGTCCGGAGATGCTGATCGGAATGGCGTCCAGGACGCTCACCACGGCAAGAATGGCGGCCAAGATCCAGAAGGGGATCGGCAGATCGAGCGCTGTCGCCGTGCACCAGGCGAATCCAAAGGTGGCAGTGTGGCCTCCCAGGGAAAAGATTGTGGCTCGAACCGCAGCGTTCCGGTCCGCGGCGAATCGGCGAAGAGCGAGAGAAAGCTCCTCGAGCAGACGGTGGAAAGGCGCGTGCTTTTCCCACAGCCGGAACGGCCGCCGCCGGAGCAGCGGCGGCAGGAACCAGGCGAGCAGGGCAAAGAGAAGAATTCCTGCGGCAACAAAGAGGAAGAGGAGAAGGGCTTTGCGGACCAGGAAGCTTTTGGAGAATACGGGATAGAGAGGGAGGCAGAGAGCGCAGCCGATCAACAGCAAGACGATGACTCCGACGAATCGATCAAAAACGACGGAAAGGGAAGCGGCCGCCTTTTGCGTCGGAGCTACGCGGACGGCGTAGTAGATCCGCGCCAGATCCCCCCCGGTGGAGCCCGGAAGGAACGCGTTGAAGAAATGGCCGATGAGGGTGAGCCTCAGGGTTTCGCCCAGAGAGAGCGCGATCTCTTGCGCCCAGAGCAGAGCGTGCCAACGGAGCGAGGCAAAGGTGACTTGAGCGCCGGCCAGTAGAATGGCTGCCAACAGCCAGGCCGGCCTGGCGCCTCGCAGGGCCGCGCCGATCTCTGGCCAAGGGATACGCCAGACGATCGCCGCCAGAAGCGCCACAGAGACACCGACGCGAAGGAGAAGCCACCCGAGACGCCGCAATTTTGCCATGGCTGAGGATCTGCTGGAGTATCACCGCATGCCGGATCCCGTCCGAAGGAGCGCTCCCCCAGCTTCGATGCGGTGCGAATCTCGTACGCTCATTCTGTGCGGTCGCGGAGGGTCGAGCAATCGACAAAAAGGGGAATGCGGTCGCCCGCTTGCGACAGGCGGACCTCTCTCTCCCTACGGAGCCCTGGGCCGGATCCTCTTTCGCCGGCTACCCCTTCTCCGAAGCCGCTTCCTCCTCCACGGGCCAGGTGCAAGAGGGATGGCGATCGCCAAAGACATTGTCGACTCGAGCGACCGGTGGCCAATACTTCCTCTCTTCTAGCCAGGCAAGCGGAAAGACCGCCGTCTGGCGAGAGTAGGGATGGCTCCACCCCTCCGCTGCGGCGGCCGTGGCGGTGTGGGGAGCGTTCCGGACGGGGTTGTCGTCCATCGGGAACTCGCCCCTGCGCACCTTCTCCATCTCGCCATGGATCACGAGCATCGCGTCGCAAAAGCGATCGAGCTCCTCCTTCGACTCGCTTTCGGTCGGTTCGATCATCAGGGCCCCGGGGATCGGCCAGGAGACCGTCGGCGCATGGAAGCCGAAATCCGCGAGACGCTTGGCCACATCCTCCGCCTCGATCCCGCACTCCTTCCATGGGCGAAGATCGATGATGCATTCATGGGCCACGAGCCCCGAGCGACCGCGGAACACCACGGAGAAGCAGGGGGTGAGCCGATGGGCGACATAGTTGGCCGAGAGAAGCGCCACTTCCGCGCAACGCGCCAGGCCGGAAGCTCCCGTCATCGCCAGGAACATCCAGGTGATGGGGTAGACTCCCGCATTCCCCCAGGGGGAACCGCTGATCGCACCAATGCCACCTCCCGATGCCCGGGGCAGAAAAGGATGGGAGGGGAGGAAGGGAGCGAGGGCGGGAGAGACGGCAATCGGTCCGGCGCCGGGGCCCCCGCCGCCGTGGGGAATGGCGAAGGTCTTATGGAGGTTGAGATGGCAGACATCCACCCCCAGCTCTCCCGGGCGACAGAGACCCAGGAAGGCATTGGCGTTGGCGCCGTCGAGGTAGACAAGCCCGCCCGCTTCCCGGACCATGCGGATTGCTTCCGGGAGGGTCTCCTCGAAAATGCCGTAGGTCGAGGGGTAGGTGACCATGAGCACCGCGACGCGGGACCCCGCCTCGGAAAGCTTGCTCCGGAGATCGACCAGGTCGAGCCGCCCTCCCTCGTCACAGAGCACGGATTGAGCGGAAAGACCCGCTGCGGCAGCACTGGCGGGGTTGGTTCCATGCGCGGAAACCGGGAGGAGGCAGAGATCCCGATTCCCCTGCCCGCGAGCCCTGTGGTAGGCACGAATCGCCAGCAACCCGGCGAGCTCCCCCTGGCTCCCTGCCGCCGGCTGAAAGGATACGGCCGCCATCCCCGTGATCTCCGTGAGCCAGTGTTCGAGATCACCGAGCAGCTCCTGGTATCCCCTGGCCTGGTCGATCGGGCAGAAGGGATGAATCCGGGAGAATTCGTCCCAAAGCATCGGCAGCATCTCGGAGGCGGCGTTGAGCTTCATGGTGCATGATCCCAAGGGGATCATCGAGGTCGTCAGGCTGATGTCGCGCCCGGCCAGCCGCCGGATGTACCGGAGGAGCTCGGTCTCGCTCTGGTATCGCCGGAAGACCGAGTGGGGAAGGAGGGGGAGGCTCCGTTGGAGATTCGGCGGGATGGGGCATGACTCCGCATCCGCCGGGGGCAGGGCCGGCAGCGGGCACTCAAGCTCCTCGGCGAAAAGCGAGAGCAGGTCGATCAGATCGCCTTCCTCGGTCGTCTCGTCCAAGGAGATCCCCAGGCCGGAGGGCAGTTCCCGGAGATTGATTCCTCTGGCCTGCGCGCGGAGAAGGAGCGAGGCGGAGCGCGATTGGGGCAGGAGCGCGACGATGGTGTCGAAGCGTGGTCCGGGAAGGAGCTGGACGCCGATTGCCGCAAGCGCCTCCGCAAGACGTTCGGTCCGTGCCCGAATGCCTTCGGAGATCCTCCGAAGCCCGGAAGGCCCGTGGTACACCGCGTAAAAGGCCGCGACGACGGCGGGGAGGGCCTGGGCGGTGCAAATGTTGCTCGTGGCCTTCTCGCGCCGGATATGCTGCTCCCGGGTTTGCAAGGCCAAGCGGAACGCCCGTCTTCCCTCCCGGTCTCGCGAAATGCCGACGATTCTCCCGGGCAGCTTGCGGAGATAGCTTGACCGCGCCGCCAGGAAGCCCGGATGGGGGCCGCCGTAGCCGAGAGGGAGACCGAACCGCTGCAGGGAGCCGACGGCGATGTCTGCGCCAATCTCGCCAGGCGATCGGAAGAGGCAGAGGGCGAGCGGATCGATATGCAGGACGACGATCGTCCGGCGTTCTCGCATCGTAGCGATCGCATCTGCGTAGTCGGGGATCAGGCCCTCGGTCGTCGGATAGGGAAGGAGAGCGCCGAAGCAAGCCTCCTCGGGAAGGCCATCCTGCAGGGGATCGCGGAGCTCCGTGACGATCCCGAGCGGTTCCGCGCGGGTCTGCACTACGGCAATGGTTTGCGGATGGCAACGGGAGGAGACGAGAAAGCGGCGTGGGCTCGGGATGCCGCTGACGCGCGAGCAGAGGATCATGGCTTCGGCGGCAGCCGTATCAGCGTCCAGCAGAGATGCGTTGGCTACGTCGAGACCCGTGAGGTTGGCAACCAGCGTCTGAAAGGTCAGAAGGGCTTCCAACCGGCCTTGGCTGATCTCGGACTGATAGGGGGTGTAAGGGGTGTACCAGTCTGGATTCTCCAGGATGTTCCGCCGGATCACCGCGGGGGTGATCGAGGCGGAATAGCCCATTCCCAGATAGGAGCGCGCAACGCGGTTCTTCTTGGCCAGATCCTGCAGAGCTGCCAGGGCGCCCGATTCCGAGCGAGCGGCCGGTAGCCGCAGCGGAGCCCGGGTGCGGACGGCCTGTGGAAGGATCGCATCGACCAGCGCCGCCGCCGACGAAAATCCGAGCGCTTTCCGCATCTCTTCCTGCTCGAGAGGGCTCGGACCGATATGGCGACTCACAAAGGGGGCGGGTTCTTCTCGATTGGTCATCTTGGTCTCTCGGCTGGCCCCGGTAACCACTCCTTGGGGAGACGGACCGCCTCTTAGGAGGGAGTTCCCGCCGCGCCCGCCGTAAGCTTTGCGTAGGCTTCCGGTGATTGGAGCCGTGCTGTTTCCGCAGGATTTTGGACACGGATCCGGAAGAGCCAACCTTGCCCATAGGGGTCGGTATTGATCCGGCCGGGTTCCTGAGCCAAGCCGGCGTTGACCTCCTGGATCTCTCCGGTCACTGGAGCGTAGACGTCGGATGCCGCCTTCACCGATTCGATCGTTGCCACGGCCTCTCCCTGCCGCACATGCGCACCAATCTCCGGCAACTCGACAAAGACGATGTCGGATAGTTCCCGCTGGGCATGATCGGTGATACCGACGACGCCAGTCTCCCCTTCGAGCAGCAACCACTCATGCGATGCGGAATAGAAACGATCGGTAGGAATGTTCATCTGGTTCTCCTTCGATAGAGGGGCGCGGCCTTTACAACCGCCCCATAGCGGTTTCCCCGGACGACGTAGGCGAGGCGGGTCCCCTCGACGGCCAGGGCCGAGCGCACATACCCCATGCCGATCGCCGCGCCCAGAGTGGGAGAGAAGCCCCCGCTCGTCACCTTCCCTACTGCGGTTTCTCCACTCCAAAGCTCGTAGCCGGTTCTGGGCGGGGGAGCGGGGCGATCGACAGTGAATGCGACCAGAGAGATCTCGGTTCCCCGGAGCCTTTTCTCTTCCAGTGCTCTCTTCCCCGGGAAGGAAGCGCCCTTCTCCCAATCGACGACCCAGGCCAAGCGGGCTTCCATCGGAGTCAGCTCCGGGCTTAGCTCATGACCGTTGAGCGGCAAGCAGGCTTCCAGTCGAAGGATGTCCCTGGCCGCCAAGCCGCAGGGGCGCAATCCCGAGGAAGCGCCCGCCTCGAGCAGGGCATCCCAGAGGCTCGTCCCGAGGGAGACGGGAAAAAAGAGCTCCGCTCCGTCCTCTCCCGTGTAGCCGGTGTGCGCTACCCATACGCTTGCCCCCTTCCAAGAGGCGGCGACGATCGCACGTCGCTCCCAGGCTTCCGGAACCTCCGGGAGGAGCGATCGGAGGATCCTTCTCGCCTCGGGACCCTGGATGGCCATCCCACCCCAGCGCTCGCTTTCGTCCGTGACGGTCGTCTCGGAACCCCCGAGCTTTGCGGAAAACCAGCGAAAATCGGTCTGCGTCGTCGAGGCGTTGACGACCAACCAGAATCGCGACGGCTCGATCCGATAGACAAAGAGATCGTCAATGATGCCACCCTCCTCCTGCAGCAGCAAGGAGTAGCGGCCTCGACCCGTCGGGAGGGCGGTCACGTTGCTCGGCAAAAGCCGGTCGAGCTGATCCAGGGCATCGGGACCGCAGACCAGGAGCTCCCCCATGTGGCTGATGTCGAAGAGTCCCGCCCTCTGCCGGACGGCCAATGTTTCCTCCGCCACCGAGGTGTAGACGATCGGCAGGCTCCACCCCGCGAACTCCCCCATCCGCGCCCCCCACTTCCGATGGCGGTCGTCCAGCGGGCTTGTACGGAGTGAGAAGGGGGAGGAAGCTTGCACGCGCAGATCGAGTCAAGGCGAGACCGAATTCTCTTGTCAAGACCTCTTCGATCCCCGACAGGCCGGCCGGGCGGCTAGTCGTAAAGAAGGCGCCCTGAGCCTCGCAAATGCTTGCGTGCTGGAAGCGACACGGTAGGATAAAATCTAGCGCACGTTTATGAGTAAGAAGGCTGGGGAAGCGGCATCCTTGCCGGGCGAAGGCGAAGGCGGCTCCCGTTTCTCCGTCGATGATTTGAACATCAAGGTGCAGCAAGCCCACGAGGTCTTGCTCGACCTGGAGCGGAGGCGCGAGGAGATCGAACGCCAGAAGCGCCAGCTCGAAGAGTTGCGGAAGAAGCAGCGGGATTTCGAGCTCGGGCACCGAGCGGTGACCGAGGAGCTCACGCGGAGCATCGCTCTTCTGGAGCAGCAGCAGGAGGAAGGAGAGCGGGAGCTCGAAGATGTCCGCTCGATGCGGAAGACGCTTGCTGGCCAGCTTTCGGCTCTGGAAGCTTTGGAGCCGGCATCCTGGGAACCCGCGAACCTGGCCGAGGAGCTGGCCAAGGCATTGGCATTGATCGATCAGTCTCGGGCCGCTCTGCGACAGGCTCAAGGCCGGATTGACCGGCTGAGCTGGGAGGGTCGCGAGCCGGAAGCCAATGCGCCTCGTGCGGAAGAGGTCCTGGCGGAAGCGGAGGAGGAAAGGGGCTTCTGGCACAAGGTCGTGAGCGGCTTTGCCTATTCGCTTCCCCTCATTCTCTCTCTCCTGGCCGTCTCTCTCTTCTGGTTTTTGAAGAAGTAGGACCATGCCGCTCGATCCGGACGGGGAAGAGGGATTTCCGAAGAGGCAGAGCCCGGAAGCCGGATCGCGTCATTTCCTCTCCGAGGGGGCAGATGCCGCGCAGGCGCGGCTGGCAGAGGCGAGACGCCACTCGCTTGGCTGGCAGCACAGCGCACAACGAAGACGGGATCGAAACCGCTTCTTCTTCCTTCTCCTTCTGCTCGCTGCGGTCCTCTACTTCCTCTGGAAGGAGTGGAGCCCCTATCTCCCGCACGGGGCAACCGGCTCTCGCTGAGCGCGGTGGGAGCGACACTGTCGTCAGCGTGGGAGTGCGCGCGTCAACTCCTCTTTCCGACGCGGGCAGCGCAAGGGATCGCTCCTCACTGGTCCGATCGCCCGGGCGCCCGCTATGCTCTCCCTCCTCGGTCGGCTTGGCGGCTTTGCTCCACCCTGGGATCCGTTCGGGTGAACTCGATCTTCTGGAGCCCTTCGGTCGAAAGGGGCGGAAGCCGGTTGAGGTCGGGGATACGGCCATCCAACGAGACAAAGAAAGCTTTCGTTTGCTCCCGGGAACTGCCTGACCGCCTCCGGTTCTCACGAACAATGGGAGCTCTGGATCCTCACGAACTCCGAAAGCGGTTCGGAAGACGATTGTGCAACCCCTTTTCTGTAAATTTCGGTGTCGGCGCTCATCCGCGTAGGGCTACGGGTTGAGGGTGAGGTAAACCTTGCTGGTCATCCACTCGTCGTCGAGTTCGGCAAGGAGAGCCGAGACGAGCCGTAGGCAGGATTCGGGATTGGGGAAGATGCTGGCCACACGGGTGCGGCGTCTCAGTTCCCGGTTGATACGCTCCAAGCCGTTGGTGGTGCGCAGCCGCAGGTGGTGCTCGGGCGGGAAGTCGAAGACCGTCAGACCCTCAGCAATGGCCTCCTCGGCCCAGCGTGCGAGCTTGGGGTGTTCCTTATGCCAAAGCGCAAGGGTGATCTTCAACAGCCGCTCGGCTTCGGCCCGGTCGGGGGCATTGAAGATGGCGCGCAACTGAGCGGCAACCGTCATTCTCGCCTCGACGCGGGTGACGAACTGACGGGCGTTTTGTTGCAGGTGGAACTGGCAGCGTTGCCAGGGAACCGCAGGCAACACCGCTCGGCGGGCGGCCTTGAGCCCCGCGTGGTCGTCGGCAACGATGAGCCTCACCCCCTTGAGCCCTCGACGCATGAGGCCCTCCAGACAGTGCCGCCAATGGATCTCGGCTTCCGAAGTGGCCACCTCACAGCCCAGCACCCGGCGCTTGCCCGAAGCCTCGACGCCGACCGCGACCAAGACGGCGCAATCGACGATTCTTCCCTCCAGGCGGACTTTCTCGTAGCGGGCATCGAGAAAGAGGTAGGGCACTTCGCCCAAGGGACGCTCACGCCAGGCGGAAAGCCCCTCATCGAGCTTGGCGGCGGCGCGACTGACCTGGGCCGAAGAAAGCTTGATTTCTGGCCCCAAGAGCCGCTGCAACACATCGATCACGCGCCGGGTCGACACACCCTGGACATACATCTCGGCCAGAGCGAGATGGACGGCTTGATCGGTGCGCGTTCCCTTTTCCAGAGCGGAGGGATAAAAGTCACCCGAGCGCACTTGCGGTACCTCGAAGGTAATCTCGCCCAGCTTGGTCAGAACCGTCTTGGGTTTGAAGCCGTTGGCATAATCGCGCCGGTTTACGCTGCGCTCGTAGGGCAGGGCGCCCAGAAAGTGCGAACGCTCCATCCTGGCGGCCTCGTTGACGAGGATGCGCAAGGCTTCGCCAGCGCCCTCCAGGCCGTGCTCCAGCAGTACCGCATAGGCTGCCTCTAGTGGATTGGGTTCGATTCGCATTGCCATGAGCACATACTCCTTTCTCAAAGCCTTGGCACCATGACCGCTGCCCGGCGAGCTTTCAGCCTACTGCTGAAAAGGAATTTACAGAAAGAACGATACGCAACTCGGAAGACCATGTAGTGGAGCCACTTCTACATATCGACAAGAGGTCAGTTCCTGATGTAGCTTGACATGCACGCGGATGGTAGGAGTGTCTGGAATCGAGGAGGTCCGATGAGGCCGGAGACCCCGAATGGCGCTAAGGGCTTGACAGCACGGCTCACTTTGCCGGAGGGCTTCTTCGCCATCCTCAAACGGAGCAAATGGTGAAGATGGAACCTTATCCAAGGAGGTTCGGATGGAGAACTCAATCGAAAACAATCGGCGCATTTGGGATAAGGAATACCACTGGAAGGACCACGGAGAGGAGTGGACGGGACAGGCGAAAGTCTGCGGGAAGCCTTATTCGCTCTGGAAAGAGAGCGTCGTCGAAACCTTCCTGAAGGCAAACATCGGTCCCGAAACGAAGGTATTGGAAATCGGCTCGGGTCATGGCCGATGGACATCTGAAATTCTTGGCTTGTGCGGCCACATCTTCGTGGTGGATCTGAGCGAAAGTTGCTTGGAGTATTGTCGATCCCGCTTTGCGGATCGGCAAAACATCTCCTTCCTGCAGACTGACGGTCGTTCGCTCAAAGGAATTGGGGACGCGGCCATTGACTTTATTTGGTCTTACGACGTTTTCGTCCACATCGATGCTCCGACCATTCGAGCCTATTTTGAGGAATTTCATCGAGTCCTCCGCCCAAAAGGCCGGGCGGCGATTCACCATGCTGGGCGGCGACACTATGCGCTTCCATTCGCATTTCTCCGAAAAATTCAGCCGCGCGGTGCCGGGATATATCGCTGGCTTTCCATGGGGATTTCGTCCGATGACGATGGCTGGCGTTCGGATGTTTCGCGGGAACTTATACGAGGAGCAGCTCGGCAGAGCGGGTTGGCAGTCGTCTCGCAGCGACGGAGCTGGGGACCGAACCGGGAGTTTGGGGTTCCGCGATACGGCGATTGGATTACCATCCTCTCTAAGCCGTAATAATGGGGTCACGGGTGATTGCATGGCGTATTTGGGAATCGCGCTCGCCGGGAGCCACAGCTCCTTCGCGCATGGCTTCGCCAAGAGCGACAAGGCGAACGTCTCTGCGAAGGAACGAAAAGCCCTGAAGCGGTTGGCGGACCTGCTTCTCGGATTGTCGGATGAGCAGCTCATGGCGGCCCAGGCCGCTGGTGAGTTGAGCCAGGTTGAGGGCGATGGCGGCAAGAAAAAGCAAGATGGAAGGCGGCATCCTCGCCTCGGTTCACAAGACCGCGGCCGGCCTGCACAAAGCCGGCATCCTGGACAAGGAGACCATGCGTGGGTTCGACGCCTTGTACGTTGCCCCGGTCGAGCCGCTCGCCCCGGACGAGATCCGGGCGCTGCGCGAACGCGAGCGGGTCTCTCAAACTGTCTTCGCTCGCTACCTTAATGTCCGGAAGGACGCCGTCAGCAAGTGGGAGCGCGGCGAGAAACGGCCGGATGGCCCGTCGCTCCAGTTGCTCAATCTGGTGAAGTCGAAAGGACTGCGGGCAATCGCCTAAAGCGATGCGCAGCCGCCCTTGGCTTGCTTGGGGGCGTCAAGCCAGCTCCTACGCGGTTTCCCGTGGGTCGAGCCACCTCTCCCAGCAAAGCCACTTCGTCATTGAGGATCCTTTCTTTCATTGGACCCAGAAGATAAAGCCTCAGCATCCAGCCTTGTCTCTACCCGTAGCGAATTCATACAAAGCGCAACGGAATCCGAGAAGTTTCTATAGGATCTTGGCCTAGCAGCGCATGCCATTTGGCCCGAAGAAGCTCCTCAATCCTGCCACGCGAAACGGCTGGCTCACCACCGGGGCCGATCACGATCTTCTCAATCAGCGGCTTCATCCTATCCAGCGCCACGTTATCAAGGGGGAGGGCCACGTGCCGGGAAAGGAAGCCTCCCCGCTGGGTAAAGTGCATGCGCTCTCCATCTCCTTCAGTGGCAATGTAAATGAGACGCCATTCCTGTTCAGCCCGGAAAGACCGATCTTTTAAGCAGGGGGCAAAAGCTGCAACGGCACTCAATAAAGAAGCGGCCGCTGCGCCAATTTCCGGCCCCCTCTCAGCCTCTTCTTCACTCTTGGGCAGGGCCCGATCCGGATCATGCAGAAGATCGCTTTCGAAAATACTCTCATTTTTGACGCAAGCTTCTACAGCATCCACAATCTGGTTGACAAGGCTTTCGTGTTCGGCGGGCTCATAAAGAACACGGCTCAGCTTCGGATCAGGGATAAGCCTACAAGCGGAAGATCTACCGGAAAACAATTTCGTGAGCTTCTCGGCGTTAAAGCCGATCGCGTAACCCACCTCTCCGTTCGAATAGGCTCTCCACTGGCTTAGGTCATCGTGTAGAGTTGAAAAGCAGGCGACGAAGACGGATGACTGGTCAATATAGTCGCCGAGTAACCCAGCTAGAGGAGCGCTGAGAGATTGAGCGATCCTGGCTGGGAGTCGCTCTGGATTCGGCTGAGAAGTCCTTTCTTTCACCTTCTGAGCGATGAGGTTGTAGTAAAGCAAGCATTCTTGCTTGTCGTTCAGGCATCGGACATGGGTGGCCCAAAGCTCTCTGCTTTCAATGATCTTGATGAAATTCTCCCCCGTGGTGTAGTGGTATAGGGGCGTGGGGGAGCCTTCCTTTAAACGGATCTGGTCCCAGATTGGATCGAAGTAGCGTTGGAGTGCATCCGTATACTGCTTCAAATGGGCTAGCATAATAGAATGAGCGTGCTTCATCATCTGGGGCGAAGCAATCCGTTTTTCTCGCTTGACGCAATATATTCTGGCCGAGGGTCTTCACCGTGTTTGAGGTCCGAGCGGAATCCCCATCGGCCGTGTCGAGATGATGGCGCCAGAGAGCCTCAGCGTCTCGAAGATGCGTCGCCGCAAAAGGCTGGAAAGCTCGCGGGATTCCCAGCGCAATCTGCCGAACGCCGTTCTCATGCGCGAGCCGGAGGAAGTCGGGGTCGGTGAGAATCGGATCGTCGTGGTGGTACTAGTCGGGAGGATCAGCGCAAGCATGCTGCTCGCCGCCGGGGATCATGAGGGTGTTACGTGGATGAGAGCGCGGTGGGTTAGTGATTGGGGCTGGGGTTCTTGGTTCGTTTGATGAAGTACGAGCGTTGTATCTTCATCGTGCTTCGGATTCCCAAGGCCGATCGCTGTAATAGGCGCACTCGATCAGGAGCGACACCTCCTCGCCGCTCGCGTGGAACAGAAGAGGGTTGCCGAGCCGTCCAGACCCGGGCGATTGGCTGGCAACACAGAGCGGAGTGCAGGTGGGAGCGAAACCGCTTCTTCCTCCTCCGCCTGCTGGCCGGCTGCCTCTCCGTCCTCGGGAAGGAGTGGAGCCCCGATCTCCCGCGCTCGGCAGCGGGTTCCCGCGGAGCGGGCTGGCTAGCTCGCCTCCGTACGTCCTCGATGACGGATGTCCCTGGCGCGGTAGAGGTAAAAGACCTCTTCGGCGATATTCTTGGCATGGTCGGCGATTCGTTCGATCGCCCGGCTCAGCAGGAGGAGGTTCGTCGCTTGCGGGATCGCCCCCGGCTGGTCGCGCATCGCCTGGAGCAGCTCCTCCGAAAGCTTCTTGTTGAGACTGTCGACCTCCTTGTCGCGTCGAACGATGTCGATGGCCTCCTTGGCCTTGGCGTCAATGAAGCAGTCGATGGCGTCGCGATACATCTCCTCGGCCACCATCGCCATCCGAGGGATGTCGAAGAGGAGCTTGAGCGGAGGTGCCGCGTTGAGTCGGCGCGCAAGGCGAGCAATCGTGACGGCCTGGTCTCCAATCCTTTCCAGATCGCTGGAAATCTTGGAGGCGACGAGCACGAACCGGCAGTCGATGGCCACGGGGCCGTGCGTCGCGATGTAGGTGATGACCAGGTCATCGACCTTCACCTCCAGCGAATCGATTTCGGAGTCCTGCGCTTCGACCCAATCGGCGAGCGAATCGTTCCGTTCGATGAGGGCTTGGAGAGCTACGCGCAGATGGCGGGCGGCGAGGCTCGCCATCAGGAGCAGGGTCTCCCGGATGCGAGAAAGCTCGAAGGAACCAGTGGCAGTCATCGCGGGCGATGGTCTTTTCGTCGTCTCTTTCGCCGAGGAGAACGAAGAAATCTAGCATGGTGCGGAGCCGCACGGATACTCTTTTCCCGTGCGGCCTTGGGCAAAGCCTCGATCGAGGGATCCGGAACCTGTCTCGGAAAAGCCGGTGATGAAAGGAGATCTTTCCCAGCAGGATGGAGGAGGGCTCAGCGTCGGGCTGACGAGTACGGAAGCCGCGAAACGGCTGGCCGAGGAGGGGCGCAACACGCTTCCGGAGCGGAGCACTCCTCCCCTTCTCGTCTTCCTGGGCAAGCTTTGGTCCCCGGTGCCATGGATGCTGGAAGCCGCGATCGCGGTGGAAACGCTCCTGGGGCGCGTTGGAGACGCGATCGGCATCGGCTTGCTTTTGGGCTTCACCGCCGCCTTGGCCTTCTTTCAGGAAAATCGAGCGGAGCGAGCGTTGAGCCTTCTCCGCCAAAAATGGGTGGGGATGGCTCGCGTCTTCCGGGATGGGAGCTGGCAGCGGATTCCCGTAACCGATATTGTTCGTGGCGATCGGATTCATTTGCGGGTCGGGGACCTGGTTCCGGCGGATGCGCGGCTGCAATCGGGTGCGGTGGCGGTCGACGAATCCTCCTTGACCGGGGAACCGTTTGCCAAAGAGAAGGAAGCGGGAGACATCCTCTACGGCGGGTCGGTGATCCGTACGGGAGAGGCGACCGGCGAAGTCTTCGCCACGGGACCGAGGACTTCCTTCGGGAGAATCGCGGGCCTCGTGTCGTCGGCCAGGGCCCCGAGTCAAGTAGAGCAGACGATTTTTCGGATCGTTCGCTGGCTGGTCGGGATCGATGCGGTCCTGGTGATCCTGGTCTTTGGCTACGGGCTGGTCCACGCCCTTCCTCTATCGGAAGTCCTGCCCTTCGCGCTGGTGCTTCTGATCACCTCCGTACCGGCCGCTCTGCCGGCGACCTTTGCGATCGCAAGCGCGCTGGGGGCCCAGGAGCTGGCCAGGAGGGGGGTGCTCGTCCGTCGACTGGCCGCCGTCGAGAATGCGGCGACGATGGACATCTTGCTCGCCGACAAGACGGGAACGATCACGAATAACGAAGCCGTTCTCCTCGACGTGGTGCCTCTTGCTCCCGTCGCGAGGGAGGAGCTTCTGACCTGGGGAGCAATGGCTTCCCTGGAAGCGAGCGAGGACCCGCTCGACCGCGCCATTTTCGCCCTGGCAAAAAGAGAGCAACTCTCTTTGCCAGAGGAGAGCCAGCTCTCCTTCATTCCATTCGATCCTTCGACAAAATCTTCCGGAGCCGATTTCCAGAGAGAGGGGAACCATTTTCGCGTCTGGAAAGGCGCACCCAGCGCCATAGAGCGCACTGTGGGCGGCTTTTCCGCAGCAGTCGCCCAGACGGTCGAAACCCTTTCGTCTCGGGGTCTGCGTGTCCTGGCTGTGGCGTCGGGCAGTCCGGAGCGGTTGCGGCTTGCGGGCTTTCTCGGTTTTTCCGATCCCGTCCGGAATGATTCCCAGAGCTTGGTCGCCCGACTGCAGGATCTGGGAATCCGAGTGCTGCTCGTGACCGGGGATGCGGTGCCGGCAGCCCTCGCGGTCGCGCGCCAAGTCGGAATCGGCTTGCGAGTCTGTCCTAGCCCGATTCCCCCATCGGCTGGTGAGAACGATTCGCTCGATTCGTGCGACATTTTCGCAAATGTCTTTCCGGAAGAGAAGTTTCAGATCGTTGACCGCCTGCAGAAGGCCGGCCATGTCACCGGGATGACCGGCGACGGGGTCAATGATGCGCCGGCACTCCGGCAGGCCGACGTGGGAATCGCGGTGAGCAGCGCCTGCGACGTCGCACGGGAGGCGGCGAGCATCGCCCTCACCAATCCAGGGCTGATGGATATCGTCGCCGCCGTCGAGACGAGCCGGGAAATCTACGAGCGAATGCTGACCTACATTCTGAACAAGATCATCAAGACAGTGGAAGTGGCGGTCTTCCTCACCATTGGTCTCTTCTCCGCGGGCATCTTCCTTCTTACGCCCTTTCTGGGGGTCCTTCTCCTCCTGACGAACGATTTCATTACGATGTCCCTCGCCTCTGACCGCGTTCGGATTCCGGTCCGCTGCCGGCGCTGGCCGATCCGCTCCGTCGTGCTGGCCGCCGGGAGCTTCGCGATCTGCCTCCTGGCTCTCTCCTGCACGATCTTCTGGCTCGGGGTCCATTGGCTCGGGCTCGACACCGACCATCTGCAGACTCTCATCTTCGCCTGGCTCGCTTTTTCCGGGCAGGGGATGGTCTATGTCGTCCGCGAGCGTCGGCGGATGGCGGGCCCGCGGCCCGGATTCTGGCTCTTGATCTCTTCCCTCGGAGGGATGGTGCTCGTGGCCTTCCTGGCGACGATCGGGGTCGGCATGGCTCCCTTGCCGTGGCCGATCGTGACCGCTCTCCTTGGGGTCCTTGCGATCTTCCTGGGCATGCTTACGCTGGTTCGCGCGAGGATTTTTTCCTTCTTCGGCTTGGATGGAGGGGAGCCGGCCGCTTCCCGCTGAAGGCTCTTCCCCTTCCCTCCGCCTTTTTCCAGCTCCAGTGAACGGGACGTCCCAGGAGCGGAAATTCCTTCCGGATCTGGGCTTCCAGGAAGCGCTCGTAGGAGTCGACCCGAAGCTTCGGATCGTTGACGTAGAGGCGTAGACGAAAGGGACCGGCGGAGGCTGCGTCTCGCGGCGCTTCATTGAGGGCGTAATAGATCTTGAGGCGCTTCCCGCCGGAGCTCGGTGGGGGGAGGCGGCGCTGGACTTTTTGGAAAAACCGATTGAGCGCTCCGGTCGAGATCTCCCGCTTGGCTTCGTCGTCGACTCGAAGGCTGGTCTCGAGCAAGCGGTCGAGGTGGGTGCCCTCCCGGGCGCTCAGAGGAACAACGGGAGCGAAGGAGAGCAGGGGCAACTCGCGCCTCACCGCATCGGCCAGCTTGGCCTCCGTTTCCTTCCGTCCAGCCGGTCCCGAGAGGAGGTCCCACTTGTTGAGGGCGATCACGCAAGGCCGGCCGATCCGCTGAATCCAGCCGGCAATCTTCTTGTCTTGGCGAGTGATGCCCTTGTGGCTGTCGAGCACGAGGATCGCCACGTGGGATCGGGCGAGCGCGTGGAGAGAACGTCCGGCGGTTTTCTCCTCCAGCCCCTGGCGCTGCTTGTGCCGCGGGGCCAGTCCCGCCGTATCGATGAGAAGGAGCCGCCGGTTGCGCCAAGTCAGCTCGATGTCGATGGCGTCGTGGGTGGTCCCGGGCTCGGGAGCGACCAGCAGTCGGGATTCCCCGAGGAGGGCGTTCACCAGGGTCGATTTACCCACATTGGGGCGCCCCAGGAGGGCGAGCCGTCGCGCCGGCTCTTCCGCGCGAGTCAAAGCGGAGGGGAGAGAGTCCCGCTCGCCCATCAGGGTCTCGCGCAGGCGGCGAATGCCGCGATTATGCGCGGCGGAGACCAGGATCGGCTCACCGAACCCGAGCTCGGATAGCTCGGCGGCGAGAGGGTCGAGCCTTTCGTCGTCGACTTTGTTGGCGATCACCCATACCGGCTTGCCAAGCTTGCGCAGATGCCTGGCAATTTCCCGATCGAGCGGAGTGAGGCCCGACCGGCAGTCGAGAACGAGAAGGAGATCGGTGGCCTGGTCGAGAGCGGCAAACGCAAGGTCGGTCACGGCCTGCTCCTTGCCTTCGCTCGAAAAGGTGACTCCGCCCGTGTCGACCAGGAGCGCCGCTTTGCCACCCAGCCGGACACGAGTCAAAAGAGGATCCCGCGTCACTCCAGGCTCGGAGTGGGTCAATGCGATCTCTTTGCCGCAGAGCCGATTGAATAGGGTCGACTTTCCCACGTTGGTCCGTCCCACGATGACGAAGGTTCGCATAGGCCATTCCGGCTACCGAAGGCTGGTGCTTCCGCTGCGTGAGGAAGGGAGAGGAAGGCAGGAGCCACTTTGGCCCAGGATGCGCAATCCGGTCGAGAAGTACACTCCGGCCGATGCGATCAGGAAGCCGGCCGCGATCCAACAGGAGGCGATTGCCCAAGGAAGCTGCAGGAGAGCCGCCGCCACGGTCAGGAAAGCGAAGAACGTAGCGGTCTTGCCCGTCCAGTGCGGATGGATGGGCACCTCTCTCTTGAGGAGACGCAGAAAGGCGATTCCCCCGAGGAGGAAGCCGTCCCGGCTCACTACCAGGACAAGGAGCCAGAGCGGAAGAGGAGCCGACCGGGGGGACGGAAGGGTAGTCACGCAGAGGAGGGAGATCAGCAGGAGCAGCTTGTCCGCCAGCGGGTCGAGCACCCTTCCCAAGCGGCTCTGTTGTCTCCAGTGCCTGGCGATGAATCCGTCGAGGGCGTCGCTCAGCGCTGCGGCCAGAAAGAGGGAGAATCCTGCAATCCGAAGGCGCTCGTCAGCCGATCCGGCCGTTTGGCTCCTGCTGTACTGCCAGAGAATGACAGCCATCGCTGGGACGCAGAGCATGCGCAAGACGGTGATTCGATTGGCCCATGTCATGAGGCAACGGTCTCGATCGCTCTCCGGAGGCGCTGGAGCACCCGATCTTTGCCGAGGATCGTCAGGGTGGGATAGAGGCTCGGGCCTACTTCGCGGCCCGTCGTGGCGACGCGCGCGGGATGGACGTAGGTCCGAACGCTGGTTCCGTGCACCTGGGCGAGGCTGTGAAAACGAGCTTCGAGCGCGGAGGGGGCGAAGTCGGGTGCAGCGGAGAGATCGGCCAGGAGCTCTCGGAGCGCCCGGATGCCGTCCGGGTTCAAGAACCGCTTGACGGCACTCGGTTGGAAACGGACCTCTTCCTCGAGAAACGGGCGGGCCCATTCGACAAGCTCCTTCCCCGTCTTTACCTTCTCCTTGACCAAGAGGACGACCTCTTGGAGGTAGCCGGGCGCCCATTTCCCGGTTGGGTATCCGGCGCTCTCGAGCCACCTCTCAGCGTGCGGCAGGATCTCCTGAGGGCTCAGGCTTCGTAAGTAGCTCCCATTCATCCAGAGGAGCTTGTCGGCGTCGAAGCGGGCGTTGCTCCGGTGAATCTGGCCAAGCTCGAATCTCTCCACCGCCTCCTCGATCGAAAAGAGCTCGCGGTTCTCCCGGAGCGACCACCCGAGGAGGCAGAGGTAGTTGCGGACCGCCTGCGGGAGATAGCCACCGTCGAGATACTCGCTGAGGGAAGCCCCGAGGTCGCGCTTGCTCATCTTGGAGCCGCTCCGGTTCAAGATGAGCGGAATGTGGGCGTAGCGAGGTGCGGTCCCACCCAAGGCGGCGGCGAGCGCCAGATGCTTGGGCGTGTTCGAGAGATGATCTTCTCCTCGGATCACATGGCTGATTCCCATGTCCAGATCGTCGACGACGTTGACGAGATGGAATACCGGAGATCCGTCCTTTCGTTGAATCACGAAATCCTGCTCGAGGGTGCAGTCGAACCCGACTTCCCCGCAGATCAGGTCCTCGACGACGATCTTCTTCCGTGGCATCCGGAAGCGGATCGCCCCGTCGCTTTCGTATGCTTGATTGCGATCGAGAAGCAGCCGCAGCGCCCGATCGTAGATGGCGCTCCGCTCGCTTTGAAAGTAGGGGCCTCGGTCCCCGCGCACGCTCCCATCGGGCAGCGGCCCTTCATCCCAGTCGAGCCCGAGCCACTGGAGCCCCTCGAAGAGGACGCGCACCGCCTCCGGGGTGTTTCGGGCCCGATCGGTATCCTCGATGCGTAGCACGAACGTACCTTTCGTGTGACGGGCATAGAGCCAGTTGAAGAGGGCGGTCCGCGCTCCGCCGACGTGAAGATAACCGGTAGGGGAAGGGGCGAAACGGACGCGAATGCTACTCATGCCACTGCTCCTCCGTTCGCTCGTCTTTCGGCCCGCCGCCACAAGCCGCTTGTGAAGGTAACCACGGATCGATCCGAATCCTCAAACCATTGTTCATAATAGGTGCGTTCCAGCCCTGCATCCGTGTCGGTGATCCGAAGGAGCAGGGCGAGAGCGCCGACTCCATCAAAGTAACGTACATTGCCTTCGCGCCCGAGGTGGGTAAAAAAAGCGGAGAGATCGCGATGTTCCACCGTTCGCCAAAGCTCCTCCTCCCAAAGTCGGGTCTGCCTTAAGAGAAGAGGGGTGATCGTAAAGGGATGGCCGAAGCGCGGGCCCATGTGGCACCCGTCGATGCTGACGATCAACCGCATGCGCTCTCCGTAAGCGCGCCGAAGGGAATGCAGGGCCGTCGCGATCCGTTCGAACGACGAGCCGGCGGACGGAGCCCTTCCCTGAGCCACCGAATCGGAGAGTCCGCTGCAAAGAAGGGGAAGGAAGCGGACCGGGCGATCGTCGCCTCGGAAGGCGCGCAACGCTTGCAAGAGCACGACGGGAAACTCGATCGAATGTTCGCCATCGTGGGCCTCCGGATCCTCGCAGGGAAATTCGACCTGGTGTCGCAGCCATTCGATCGACTCGATCTCGCAGAGGGCACGGCCGAGCGGGGTAAGCAGATCCCGGTCGTCGATGCTCCATTCGAGCCTCGACCGGTGGCCCACACCCAGGATGAGGTAGACCTCCGCTTCTGGAGCGTTCGCCAGCGGCGCGAACGCATGCGTGTACGCCTTCGGGCTGACGCGGAAGTCGATGTGAGGAGAGAGAACACCGAGAAGATCGGTTGGGCCTTGCGCAGAAGGGGGGGGCAAAGGGGCTGCACCCGGCTGGGAAAAGAACGAACGGAAATAGGAGAGCGCCCGTCGCTCGTCTGCCGGGTAGCAGGTACCGGCGCAGCGGCATCGGATCGCCTGCCGGCGGCGGCTATGCTCGGAAGTGACCATGCACATCATTTGTCGAGAAAAAAGGTTCAGGCAAAGCAAAAGTTGGCCTCTGCCCGAATCGCAGAAGGGAGCGCCTCGCTCGGGGCCGGGGAGGCGAACGCCCGCTTTTTAGATCACCGTTCCATGGGGCACGATCCCGCCGCGAGGGATGATGACCAGTCCATCTCGGATGAAGAAGCAGTCTCCATCCATGTTTGCGGGCTTCCCTTTGGGGGAGATCCGCACATTGTCGCCCACGCGGGTGTTCTTGTCGACGATCGTTCCCTCCAGGAAGCTGTTCCGGCCGATGCCCATCCTGGGAAGGCCGCGTCCTTCCGCCCCCAGCGCTTGCGAATCGGTCTCGTAGAGGTCGTTCCCGAGAAGCAAGGTGTCCTTGATCGTGGCCCCAGGGAGGACGATGCTTCGGATGCCGATGAGCGAGTGCTCGATTTTTGCATCCGCGATGACGCTGCCCTCGGCGATGAGCGAACCGGAGATCTCCGCGCGGGAGATCTTCGAGCTAGGAAGATAGCGGGCCCTTGTGTAGATCGGCAGTCGGCTGTCGTAGAAATCGAACTTCGGATGGGGCTCGCACAGATCGAGGTTCGCTTCGTAAAAGGCGCGAATCGTGCCGATGTCTTCCCAATACCCCGAGTGGACGTAGGCGAAAACCCTGTGGCTTGGGATCAGCCGTGGGATGACATCCTTGCCGAAATCCGGCTCTCCGCCCGTCAAGGCGTTGGTCAGAACCTTCCGGTTGAAGAGATAGATTCCGGTGGAGGCCCAGTATTGGGGCTCCTTGGCGGGAAGGCGGAGCAGCGAGACGAATGGATCGCCGATGGCCAGTTTCGTGAGGAGCGAGGGATCCTTCGGCTTTTCGACGAAAGAAGCGATCCGGCGCTCCTCGGTGACTTGCACGATCCCAAAACCGCTGACCCGGCTTTGATCCACCGGAGTCACGGCTACGGTCAGATCCGCGCAGCTCGCCACATGCTGCTCGATCAACGCCCGGAAGTCCATCCGATAGAGCTGATCGCCCGCCAGGATCAGGATCAGCTCATGCGGATGGCTCGTGAAATGGCTCAGGTTCTGCCTTACCGCGTCGGCGGTGCCCTGGTACCAGTAGGCGCCCTTCATGGTCTGCTGCGCGGCCAGGAGCTCGACGAACCCCTGGGAGTAGTCGTCAAACCGATAGCTCTGCTGGATATGTCGGTGCAGCGAGGAGCTCTGGAACTGGGTCAGGATGAAGATCCGCTTGAGGTCCGAGTGGATCGCGAGGCTGATGGGGATGTCGACGAGCCGATACTTCCCGGCCAGGGGGACTGCGGGCTTCGCCCGTTCCTTGGTGAGGGGGAAGAGGCGCGTGCCGGCACCTCCGCCCAGGATCACGGTAAGGACATCGAAAGGAGAATAGTTAGCGCCGTGCCAGCGAGTCATGGGAATTGACGGGGGTGATTCGCGAAGAATAATGGTCGAAACCAATATGTGCGGAATTGTGGGCTATCTCGGACAAAAGGAAGCGCAGCCGCTTTTGCTCAACGGACTGCGCCGGCTCGAGTACAGGGGATACGATTCGAGTGGGATCGCCATCCTCGAAGACGGCCACCTGGGCCTGGTCAAGCGCAAGGGCAGGATCTCCGAGCTGGAGCTCGCCTTGCAGAGACAGGGCCTTCCGGGGAAGCTCGGAGTAAGCCATACGCGCTGGGCCACGCACGGGATCCCGAGCGACGCCAACGCCCATCCTCATCTCGACCAGTCGCGCCGGCTTGCCATCGTCCATAACGGGGTGATCGAAAATTACCAGCTTTTGAAGCAAAGGCTATCCGATTCTGGCCACCGCTTCGAATCGGAAACGGACACCGAGGTGCTCGCGCATCTCATCGGCGAGGCGTACGATCGGCAGCCTCCCGCCGATCCCCAAAGGCTCGAAAACGCGGTACGGGCGGCGCTGACGGAGGTGATCGGCACCTACGGGCTCGCCGTGATTCATGTGGATTGTCCGAACCTCCTGGTAGGAGCGCGGCGGGGTAGCCCCCTGATCCTGGGCATCGGCAATGGCGAGTTCTTCCTGAGCAGCGACGTCACGGCGATCTCAGGACAGGCCCAGCGCGTCGTCTACCTGAGCGACGGCGACATCGTCGCGATTCGCCCCGACGGATTCGATATCTCCTCGCTCACGCGCCCTCGGGTCGGATTCGAGATCAGCGAGGTCGACAAGTCGGAGGCGGAGACCGACTTGGCCGGCTATCCGCATTACATGCTCAAGGAGATCTTCGATCAGCCCGAGGCGATCCGGAACGCGATGCGGGGGCGCCTCGATCCAGAGGAGGCGACCGCCAAGCTGGGCGGTCTCAACATGAACCCTCAGCAGCTCTTGCGGATCCAGCGCATCCTGATCGTCGGCTGCGGCACGGCCCGTCATGCGGGGATCGTGGGAGAGTATCTGATTGAATCGCTGGCCCATCTTCCGGTGGAAGTCGATTATGCGAGCGAATTCCGCTACCGGAATGCGCCGCTCGACGGCGAGACGGTGCTCTTCGCCGTCAGTCAGTCGGGAGAGACGGCCGACACCCTGGCGGCCGTGCGGGAATCCAAGCGGAAGGGGATGCGTGTCCTGGGCATCTGCAATCAGGTGGGGAGCACGATCGCCCGGGAAACGGAGGGAGGGGTTTACATGCACGCGGGCCCAGAAATCGGGGTTGCCGCAACCAAGTCCTTCACTTCCCAGGTGCTGATCTTCCTTTTGCTCGCCGTGCTGCTCGGCCGACTGCGCTATCTTTCCGCTCGCCAGGGGAAGAAGCTGATTGAAGCGGTCGAAAAGCTTCCCGATCAAGTGGGGAGCGTTCTGGCGCGGCACGAGGAGGTCCGCGCGATCGCGGAGAAATATGCGAAAGCCGAGGCCATGCTCTTCCTGGGCCGGCAGTTTCAATATGGGATCGCCCTGGAAGGTGCCCTCAAGATGAAGGAGATCACCTACATCCGGGCCGAGGGACATCCCGCGGCCGAGCTCAAGCATGGGGTGATCGCCCTGGTGGATGAGCGTCTTCCGAGCGTCTTCCTCTGCCCGCAAGACGGCGTCTACGACAAGAACGTGAGCAACATCGCAGAGGTCAAGGCCCGTCGGGGACCGGTGATTGCCGTCGCAAGCGAGGGGGATGACCGGATTCGGGAGCTGGCCGACGATGTCTTCTACGTCCCGCAAACCTCGGAGCTGCTCGCGCCGATCCTCACCGTCATTCCGCTCCAGCTCCTGGCCTATTACACCGCCGTCTCTCTGGGCCGGGACGTCGACAAGCCGCGGAACCTGGCCAAGAGCGTGACCGTCGAGTAACTGCGGCGAGCGCGCTGGCGGAAGCCGCGATCGCCCCTTTAAGGTTGGCGATCGGAGGCAACTTCTTGCAGAGCCTTGCGCAGATCGTCGAGAAAACGCTTCAACGAAGGGTCCGCTCCCGCCGCCCGCGCAAGATCCATCTTATCGATGATGTCCCGGGCCCATTCGATGGAGCTGATCAGCGGCGTCTTCCCAGCATCCGAGATCGCTCGGTTCAGCGCATCCTTGTAGCGGCCGCGGTCGCACTTCTGGTCCGGCGTCTGGCAGCCTTTCCCGAGAACCTTCTTGAAGGCCTCTCCATCCAGCAGCAGCCACCGCTCCACGTGAGGATCGGGTATCGCGAGCACGGTCTTGACGGGGATCGACTGCGCACGAAGCTCCTGGGCCCGCTCGTTGAGTCCTTTGCAGTTCGCGTCGGTGGCAACGACAATCAGGTCGCACCGGGAGCCTTACGCCCTCAGATCCCGAAAATATTCTGCGAGCTCGCTGACGACCTTGCCATGCCCTCGGCGGGCGTTGCGCCAATCCACCTGGACGGATAAGCCCAGCTCCTCGGCCACGCGCGCAATCAGGGCGCCGATGATCTCCCGGTGCGCGCGATCTTCCCCAAAGGCGGCGATCGCCTTACTCATCGAAGTCCCCTCGGAGCAGCCGTTCCGATACCGGCAGGCGGTCTTCCTTTCGATCCATCAAGGCCTTGTCAACGTCGGCTCGCCGACCCAGGGGGCCCCAGGTGACAAAAGGCTCGATTTGTGTGCCCGATTCCGACCTGCGGACGACGAAGAGGGAGTCGTCCGGGATAAGGTCGAGCAGGATGGGCGAATGCGTGGTCACAACATATTGGGTCTGGCCAAGGCTCGCCTGGGTCTTGAGGAGTTCCGCGATCAGCTCGATGCGTCGGGGGTGGACGCCGTTTTCTGGCTCCTCGAACCCCACCAGAGAAGGTGGCTCCTTCGCTCCGGTTAGCGCGAGCATGCCCAAGATTCGCAGCGTCCCTTCCGAGAGAACGCGGGCCGGGATCGGTATGCCTGCTTCGGTGAGCCTCAACTCGACTCCTCCCAGGTCATTGACGCTCACGTCGATCCCGTCGATCTGAGGCAAAAGGATCTTCAGCGCCTTCTCGACCGCGTTGAATTGCCGCGGTTCGAGAGCTTTCAGCGTGTTCAGGTAGGCGGGGAGCTCCTCCCCCATGAGCCCAATGTGTCGGACCTCCTTGACCGGGTTGGCCGCGCGCATCCGCTCTCGGGGTTCGAAATAGAAGAAGAGCCACCTTTCCAGCTCCTGGCGTGCCGCCACCAGATGCGGGTAGTGCCGTGGGTAGTGCGGCCGGGAGAGGATGCTGTGATCGAGATGAAGATCGAAGTAGGTGGGGTGGGCCTGCCGTTCCTAAAACCATAGACAACCATCCCACTACCAGGGAAGGTCGTCGATGACGTCGGCCGAACCGTTCTGCCGACGGTTCGCGTGCCGGGATTGCGCCGGCAATGCCCAGGTTGCGCCCAATGCCCGCGTTTCCGGGAGCAAAGGCGCGGGCGGCTCTCGCAAGCCTCCCGACCGGGCATGCGCTGCATGCGCCGCTTTGAGCCTCCTCCGAACCTCCGACCAGAACGACCACACATGCTTCGCCCGATTCCTCGCGGGTAGGGCAAAGGTGAGGTGGCCGCCATTGCGGGCTGGTGCAATGGCCTCCCGCACGGCCGGACGCTTGGGAGAGGCCCAAGCCTCTCCTGGCCACGGCATAGGCCGCGCCCTGGTGAGAACCGATGCCGTGACGACGCGCATGATTCATGGCACCCATCACGGAAGTATAGGCCGGATCGACTTCGATCCCCTCGACTCCGGCTCGAAAACACCCCACCTTGAGCATGGCGATGGTCTTGGAGTAGCCAAACGACGAGATCTTCCTGGCGGCGGATGGACTCGCCACCTCAAGCTCAGCCCTCCTTTTCTTGAGATCCAGCCGCTCAAGGACCAGGGGAAGACCACGCTCCCGTGCCATCTCCACAATCATCCTCGCCGCGTCGCCGATGATCGCCTTGGCTTGATCTTCGGTCTTGCCGTAGAGGTTGAGATCCACCCGAAGGGCCCGCCGCAGGTTGCCGAACCGGTCCGTCTCCGCCACGGCCAGATGGTCGTGGTTGATGTCGATCCCAAGCGCTCCCGCCAGACGGCTCGTCGCAATGGGAACCGGCCTGGCCTCGACGCTCGCGAAGACCCGCCAGCCCTTCCGATCCCTTAAAAAGCGGTAGCTTACCGCCACTCCCTCCCGCTTCCGGACAGGCTTGCCCGTCTTGGTTTGCGAGCAGACAACCCGGCTCGCGGCAAGCGCCTGAAGGATCTCCTCCTGGCCATAGGCGAATCGCACGTCGGGAATGACCAGAAGCTTGCCATCCGAGGCCAGTGCGTCGGGAAGACGCAGACGCAGCGTGAGACTGCCGTCGTCCTCGACCGAAGCCTGGCAGGACTGGTTGCCCGCGGTCTCGTCCTTCGAGCCGATCACGAAGAACTGGGCGCTCCGTGCGGATTGCCAATCCTTTTTCCACTCCGCATGGCTGGCGTAGCCGTTCTCCTCGAGGGCAAACTGCTTGCGGAAGAGGCGGCGGGAGCCGAAGCAGAGGCGGACGCGACCCGAGTCCCGGTCGGCGATCCGTGCCGCAAGCCTGGCGCGAAGGTTCCCAAGCCGCCGCTTCTTCTGATGAAGCTTCTCCGAGCCTGGCTCCCTCGCCGAGAGAATGCGGATGACCCTTTCGGCTCTCTGGATGCGGGCCTCGGCCTCGACGATCCACTCCGGAAGCCGCTCCCGGATCGAGGCGATCTTGCCCTCGAGACCCACGCGAATCGCGTGGAACTGCCGGGCGGTGATCCCAAAGCGCCGCAGGAACTCACACTTGAGATCGCCCATCGGAATCCCCACCCGCATCCTGGCAAAGAGGGCCCGCTTGGGCTCGCCCGTAGAGATTTGCATAGCCGTCCAGAGCCGCGACCTGCTCTGGCGCCAGCCTCAAGCGCGTCTGGCAGGTGAAGAGCGCAGGGTCACTCATGGAGAGCCTCCAGCGCCTTTTTCGCCCGCATCAACCGGTCCCGATGCTCGACCAGAATGACGCCGACCTTTGGATCGCGCAAGAGCCGCAAGAGCCCCTTGCGATGGCCGGTCATCCCAGAGCCAACCTCCTTGAGCGCATCGACGATCGGCAACCGCTTGGCGAGCGCCCACTCCGTCCGCCGCGCCAACTGCCTGTCCAGATCGGCCTTCTGGTCGGCGCTGGAGACGGGCGCATAGCGGGCAACTCCGCCGGGCTGCCTCTCCTCCGCATGCACGATCACCGTCCCGGTCGGCAGCTGCTCGACGGCACCGGCATCTTCCCGTCCTTCCCCATCCGCCAAGCCGTCTTGGAGCCAATCCCCTGCCGCCTCGCCCAGACGCTCAGCTTCATGGGAAAAGAATGCCATGCAACGTGAATTATGTCTATCGATTAGTCAACTGTTGGCAACCCTTCGCGCCGCAGATGCAACTTGTCATCTTTCCGTGAGAGGAAAGGATGGCGATGCCCGCCAAGCTCCCCTTTTTGGTTCAAGGCGGCCAGGGATTCATCCACTACCCGCAAGATTCCGGATGTCGGCACCATCTCGATTTCCACGCAATAGCGGAGATTGCGCTCTCGGACCGGCTCTCGGATCGGTTCTGGAGAGGAGGGAGATGACGAGCCGCCGCCCGAAGGTCTTCTCATCTCCTGGATTTGCTTGTTGACCGCACCAACGACCGCATCGGAGAGGGAAAAATCGGCTTCGATCCGGAAACTCGCTTGTTCTTGCTCCAGCAGTCCCTTGAGGCCGTTTGGAGGGAAGGAGAAGGATTCGAGCGGCTTGCCCCGATAGGGCGGCTCGAACGCTTCTTTGAGCGTTCGGCTCGATACGATCTTGGAGAGCAGCTGCAAGGCATCCAGAAAGTTGCTCTTCCCCGCGGCGTTCGGCCCAAAGAGGACGGACAGGGGCTTCAGAGAAACCTCGACCTTGCGCAACGACTTGTAACCCCGAATCTTGATGCGGTTCAGCATGTCTCTCTCCCCTCATCTTCTGGGCGTGCGGAAAGGGAACCGGGCTCTCTTCCCTCCCCGAAGCGTCGGGATCGAAGGGCTTGGTTGTCGCGCCGGTTCTCCCTGCCCACGAGCCTCTACCTTGGGGAGATGGTGCACGATCTCCCTGCGCTTCCATAGAGACAACCGCGCTCCATGGCGAGTCAAACGCTTTCCATGAAACGGCGGAAGGGACGTAACCAAGGCATCTCCTTCAGGACACACGGGAGAGATGCCGATCGACCGGGCGGCTCTCCGGGGCGGTTGCCGGACTTTCGCCCTGGGCGACCCGTGTGATGGGCTGGCAGGCAGTGGTTCCTTCCGGAGGAGAGGAGGGCCAGGCGGGCAGGGTCACCGTAACGGTCGTTCCTCTGCCGGGCTCGCTCGTCAGGACGACGCGTCCCTGGTGGAGATCGACGATCCGCTTCACGATGGAGAGGCCGAGTCCGGTTCCTCCCGCCTGTCGGCTCCGGGTCTTGTCGACCCGATAAAACCGTTCGAAGACATAGGGGAGGTCGGAAGGGGGGATGCCCACGCCCTGGTCGATCACGCGAATCGAAACTGTTTCCTTCTCCGCATGGGCTTCGATCCGGATCGGGGAGCCGGGCTCGGAATATTGGATCGCGTTTTCGACGAGGTTATAGAAGACCTGCTCGAGACGGAAGGGATCGGCATCGACCTTGGGAAGGTTCTCGGCAAGGGCGACCACGAGGTCAAGCCGCTTTTCCTGGAGTTGCTGGCGCAGGTCCGCCTCGATTCTGCGGAGGAAGTGGGGCAGCGAGACGGGGGCCCGTTCCAAATTCATGCGGCCCGGCTCGAGGGCGGAAAGGGTGAGGAGATCGTTGACGAGCTTGCTCAGCCGAAGCGCATGGCGTCGGAGGATCTTCAGGACTCGCTGGACCTCCTCCGGGGCCAGCGAGGGGGAGGAATGCAAGAGCGTTTCGACATAGCCGCGAAAGATCGAGAGCGGGGTCCGAAGCTCGTGCGAGACGCTCGCAAGAAATTCCTTCTGCCGCTCCTCGCTCCGCTTGTGCTCGGTGATGTCATGGAGCACGAGGAGGACCTGGGAGGGCATGCCCGATTCACCGCGCATCGGCACGGCGTTGACGATGAGAAAGAGCGCGGCTTCCGAACGGGGAAAGCCCCGAAGGGAGATCTCTCCGGAAACGGCTTCTTGGCGGGTAAAGGCTTCGCGGATCAGGTGGTCGATCTCGGCGACGCGAAGGGATTCGAGGACCGTACGCCCCGCCGGCTCCACGCCGAGTCCGAACTGTCGCACCAGCACCTCGTTGGCGAGCTCGACCCGGTGGTCACGATTGACGATTGCCACCCCTTCCATCATGTTCCGGAGGACTCCGTGGAAGTTCTCACCCTGCTGTACGATTTGCCCGGAAAGCTTCTCCCGTGCGGCGAGAATCGTTTCGAGGCGGCTCGCCACGCGAAAGAGGCTTTGGGGGCCAAAGATGACGAAGGAGCGCGGATGACGTCCCTGGACGATCTCTTCGGCAATGCGCTCGAGCTTGGCGGCCGAACGCGCCCAGGCCAGCAGCTGAAGAAGGGCCACCGCCAGGGCCGAACCAAGGAGGACGATCAGGAAGGAGGAAAACGTCATTCGTCGGGCTCGGGCCAAGAGCGGGGCCTGCGAGCGGGCTCTTCCGCTTCCCGGCGCTTGGCGCGGAAGCGGTATCCGATTCCACGGACGGTTTCGATATAGTGGGCCGCGCTTCCGAGCTTTTCCCGTAAGCGACGGACATGGGTATCGACCGTGCGGGTATCCATCGCCTTCTCGTAGCCCCAGACCTCGCGCAGGAGATCTTCGCGTCGATGGACCCGTCCCCGTCCGCGAAGCAGCATGTTGAGCAGGCGGAACTCGGTCGCGGTCAGGTCGACCCGGCGGCTGCGAACGAATGCTTCGTGCCGCCGTGGATGGACGACGAGATTTTCATGGCGGATCGGCTCCGCAGGCAGGGTCCCGTCTACGCGGCGCCGCAGCAACGAACGCGTCCGAAGGACCAGTTCCCGCGGGCTGAAGGGCTTCGTCAAATAGTCGTCGGCGCCCAGCTCGAGTCCTTGCACGCGATCGGCCGGTTCGGCTTTCGCGGTCAGGATCAGGATGGGTAGATCCGCTGTCGTCGGATTCCGGCGCAAGGTCTTGCAGACTTCGAGGCCGCCCAGCTCCGGAAGCATGAGGTCGAGAACCATCAAGTCGGGCAGGTCGCTCATCGCTTTTTCCAGCCCGTCCGCTCCACTCGAGGCCCGGACGGTGTGAAAACCCGCCGCCATCAAGTTGAGGCAGATCAGCTCCAGCACGTCGGGCTCGTCTTCCACTACGAGGACAACCTGGGGCCGGGGAAGGGCCATCATGCTGGAGCAGAAGCTACCCGAACGGAAGGAGGAGCGCAATCTCCGGAGGTCCAAGACGGCGGGTCGGGGGGAAGCGTTCGGCTTGTCTTCGAGGACGGGGTGCCGTAGTATGCTCTTGAATAAGTTGCTACGATGTCTGTCGAAGGGCTATCCCGCCAATTGCCGGCGAATTCGGTTCCGTATGATGCGTCAAAGATCGACAAGCTGGAAGGCCTGGAGGCCGTGCGCAAGCGGCCGGGAATGTACATCGGGCATACCGATGAGCGAGGCCTCCACCATTGCGTCTTCGAAGTGCTCGACAACTCGATCGACGAGCATCTTGCTGGCTTTTGCACTCGGATCGAAGTCACGATCCATGTCGACGGTTCGCTCTCCGTCCGCGACAATGGCCGGGGCATCCCGGTCGATGCTCATCCCAAGTTCAAGATTCCCGCAGTGGAGCTGGTCCTCACCAACCTTCATGCCGGGGGGAAGTTCGGGCAAGGGGTCTACAAGTATTCTGGCGGACTCCATGGCGTAGGCGCCAAGTGCGTCAATGCACTTTCCGAGTGGTTCTCGGTCGAGGTCTCCCGCGATGGAAATGTCTACCATATGGAGTTTCGCCGCGGGAAGACGGTCAAGCCCTTGGAGGTCATCGGAAAAAGCCGGAGTACCGGCACCTACGTCACCTTTAAGCCGGATGCCGAGATCTTTACCGCCACGCAGGAGTTCAAGACGGATATTCTTGCACCCCGGCTCCGCGAGCTCGCGTTCCTGAACCCCGGCCTGGAGATCGTGCTTTCCGACGAACGGGTTCTCGACGCCGGCAAGCCGAAGGTGCAGCACTTCTTCTATCGGCAGGGGATCGAGGAGTTTCTCCAGCAGATCACGGGGAGCATGGAACCGCTGCATCCAAAGCCCATCGTGATCGCCCGGGAGAAGGACGATATCCTGCTCGATTGCGTGCTGCAGTACACGGAGGGCTACGCCGATCAGATTCTCTGCTACACCAACGGGATTCCCAACCCCGATGGCGGCACCCACCTTTCAGGCTTCCGCACCGCTCTCACTCGCTCGGTCAATCAATACGCAAAGGCAAACAACCTGTTGAAGGACAAAGACCCCGCCATCTCGGGAGATGATGTGCGGGAAGGCCTCTTCTGCGTCCTTTCCCTCAAGCACCCCAATCCCAGCTTCGAATCCCAGACCAAGGTCAAGCTGGTCACCCCCGAGGTCGAGGGAGTCGTCTCGTCGCTCGTCTACGACGGGCTGATGTCTTTTTTTGAACGGAACCCCGCCGTCGCCAAGCGAATCGTGGACAAGGCGCTGACGGCGGCTCGCGCGCGGGAGGCGGCTCGGAAAGCGCGGGAGGCGGTCCGGAAGACCGCGCTTTCAGGAAAGGGTCTGCCAGGGAAGCTGGCGGATTGCTCGACCCGGAGCCCGGACGAGGCGGAACTGTTCATCGTGGAAGGAGATTCCGCCGGAGGCTCGGCCAAGCAGGGGCGAGACCGCCAGTTCCAGGCAATCCTCCCCATTCGGGGGAAGTTGATCAACGTGGAGAAGGCGAGGCTCGACCGCGTCCTCCAGAACGAAGAGATCCAGACGATCATCACCGCGGTTGGCACGGGCATCGGAGGTGGCGACGGAGAGGGGGCCTTTCAGCGCGACCGTCTCCGATATCATAAGGTCATCCTCATGACCGATGCAGACGTCGACGGCTCCCACATCCGGACCCTTCTGCTCACCTTCTTCTATCGGCAGATGCAGGAGCTCATCCAGAACGGACATGTCTATATCGCGCAGCCTCCCCTCTACCTGGTCACGCGCAAGAAGAAGGAGTGGTACGTCCGGGACGATGCCGAGCTCAACCAGATGCTGATTCAGCAGGGAGCGGAGGAGGTGAAGGTCGAGGAGCTCCGCGGAGGGCATCTCTTTTCCGGCCCAAAGCTCGTGGAGATTCTCAAAGGGTTGGAAGATCTCGACAAGTTTGCGCGTTCCTTGCTGAACCACGGGGCGGATTTCGGGACGTACCTGGAAAGCCGGGACCCCCAGACAGGAGCCCTGCCGCTCCACCTCGTCCGCGTCCGGGAGGGCAACCGGGAAGAGGTCCATTTCTTCTGCTCCGACGGGGATCTCGCCCGTTTCGCCGAGGCCAATTCCGATTTAGCCCTTTTTGAAGGCGAGAATGGCAACACGGGGGCCGTCGACGGTGAGGGGCCCGAGGGGTCGCCCGGAGAAGGGGAAGCCGCGACAGGGGAGATGAGCTCAGCCGAAGCCACCGCAGCTCCGGAAGAGCCGAGACTGCGATTTCGCCGGGCGACCCATGTCGAGCTCTACGAGAGCAAGAGCATTCGGGACAAGCTCGATCAGCTGGCCGGGCTCGGGATGGTGATCTCTCAGGCGCGCTCCCGGGAGCCGCTCTACGCCTTCATCGAAGGGGAGGAGGAGAACCGCCGGCTCCTCTACTCCCCGGGCGAAATCCTGACAGCCGTCAAGGAGGTCGGGAAGCGCGGGATCGAGATCAAGCGGTTCAAGGGGCTCGGTGAGATGAACCCGAAGCAGCTTTACGAGACGACGATGGATCCGGGACGCCGAAAGCTCTTGCGGGTGGAGATCGCCGATGCGGCGACCGCACAGGAGATTTTTGCGACGCTGATGGGGGATGTCGTGGAGCCGAGGCGCCGGTTCATCGAAGAAAACGCGCTTCACGTTCGCAATCTCGACGTGTAAGCGTTACGAAACGTAAGGAGAACGAAGATCGTATGCCGGATGGCACAACGGGTGGCGATGGGCAGCCCCTGCTGGGAGCAGAGCGTTTCGAAGCGCGCGATGTCTCCGAGGAGATGCGCAGCTGCTTCCTCGACTATGCGATGTCGGTCATCATCGCCCGGGCGCTCCCGGACGTGCGCGACGGCCTAAAGCCCTCGCAGAGGCGCATCCTCTACTCGATGCACGAGCTCGGGCTCGCTCCCAATCGGAAGCATCTCAAATGCGCCAAGATCGTCGGCGAGACCATGGGAAACTACCATCCTCATGGGGATCAGGCGATCTATCCGACCCTGGTCCATATGGCCCAGCCGTGGGCGATGCGCGACCCCTTGATCGACGGGCAGGGGAACTTCGGGTCGGTAGAAGGGGATCCTCCCGCCGCGATGCGGTACACCGAAGCCCGTCTGACGCATCTTGGCGCGCTCCTCATGGCGGACATGGACAAGGATACGGTCGACTTCGTCCCCAACTACGATGAAACCCGGACCGAGCCGGTCGTCTTCCCGGCGGCTTTTCCCAACCTGCTGGTCAACGGGAGCACGGGCATTGCGGTGGGGATGGCGACCAACATCCCTCCGCACAATCTCGGAGAGCTCGTCCAAGGGGTCTGCGCTCTCATCGACAACCCGGCGCTCTCCGCGGAGGATCTCCTCGAGTTTGTGAAGGGACCGGATTTTCCGACGGGAGGGATCGTGGTCGGCCAGGAGGGGATTCGGAATTATTTCCTGACGGGCAAGGGGAGCATACGGCTTCGGGCACGTCTCCATGTGGAGGAGTTGCGGAACGGGAGAGCAACGATCATCGTCGACGAGATTCCCTTCAACGTGAATCGCGCGACCCTGGTGGAGCGGATCGGTGATCTGATCACCGAAAAGCTGATCGATGCCAGCGACGTCCGGGATGAATCCGACGAGAACACCCGGGTTGTCATCGAGCTGCGTCGCGACGCGGTGCCCAAGGTCGTCGAAAATAATCTCTACCGACTGACTCCCCTCGAGACGATCTTCGCCGTCAATTCGCTGGCGATCGACGGAGGGCGGCCTCGCACCCTCAATCTCAAGGAGATGCTTCTCGCTTACCTGGAGCATCGGAGAGAGGTCGTCCTGCGGCGAAGCCGCTTCGAGCTCCGGAAGGCGGAAGAGAGGGCGGAAATCCTGGAGGGCTATCTGATCGCCCTGGCCAACCTGGACGAGTTTCTCCGCATCATTCGGGGAGCGGCCAATCGCGAAGCGGCTCGGATCGAGCTGGGGGGATATGAGTTTACCCGGGAACAGGTGGAAGCCTTCGGCATCGTCGTTCGCCATGCGGAGCGGCTCGAGAGCGGCCGATACGTACTCTCCGACGCGCAGCTCGATGCGATCCTCGATCTTCGCCTCTACCAGCTCACTGGCCTGGAGAGGGAAAAGATCATCGAGGAATATCGGAAGCTCATGGAGCGGGCTCGCGAGCTTGAGGAGATTTTAGGGAGCGAAGCGCGGGTGCTCTCCTTGATTCGAACAGAGCTCCTGGAGGTGGCCGCCAAACGCGCGACCCCGCGGCGGACGGAGATCGTTCCGGCGGAAGGGGAGGTTGCCTTCGAAGACCTGGTGGCCCGGGAATCGGTCGTCATCACCCTGACCCACAAGGGCTACATCAAGCGGACCGGCCTGGCCAATTACCGGGTGCAGCGGCGCGGCGGCCGAGGGGTGATCGGAATGGTGGCCCAGGAAGGGGAGAGGACCGAAGAGAACGACTTCGTGGAGCATCTGTTCACCGCTTCCACGCACGATCACCTGATTTTCTTTACTACAGCGGGGCGTGCCTACATCGAGCGGGTCTATGAAATCCCGGAGATGGCGCGAGCGGCCAAAGGGAGAAGCATTGCGAACGTGCTTGAGCTGGCACCGGATGAGGAGATTGCCGCCCTCCTTCGTGTCGGCTCCTCCGCTTCCGAGGACGGGGCGGCTTGGGATCGTCCGGGGTTCCTCTTCTTTTGCACCGCTCTGGGACAGGTGAAAAAGACCCCCCTTTCCGAATTCGCCCATATGCGCAAGAAGGGGATTCGGGCCATCCACATCTCGGAAGGCGACCGGCTCATCGACGTGAAGTTCACCACGGGAGATCGCGAAGTCGTCTTGATCACGCGGGAGGGCTTGAGCATCCGCTTTCCCGAGGAAGACGTCCGTTCCATGGGCAGGACCGCTGCGGGGGTGCGGGGAATTCGCTTGGGAAGGGAAGATCGAGTGGTGGCGGCCGCCGTGGTCGATCCTGCCGCCATGCTCCTGGTGGCCGGCTCCAATGGGCTGGGCAAGCGAACCGATTTCGACGAATACCGCCGCCAAGGGCGAGGGGGCAAGGGGGTCATTACCATGAGGATGACCAAGAGGACCGGGGAGGTCGTCGCCGCGCTGTCGGTCGTCGATGGGGATGAGTTGATGCTGCTGACGCAGAGAGGATTGACGGTGCGCATGCCGGTCAAGGGGATCCGGCGCGTCGGCCGCAATACCCAAGGAGTCCGCCTCCTGTCTTTGGATCAAGGCGATCGGCTGATCAGTGTCGCCCGGATCGTGCCCGATCAGGAGGAGGAAGGGGAAGCGGGGCTGCTCGCGTAGCCGCCCTCGGGAAGGTTTCCAGAGGAGGCAGAGGCGTCGGCTGCTTTCCGCAGCCGCTCGTTGATCGCACACCCAAGCCCGCGATCGGGCAGGAGCACGGCATAGATCCGTCTCAGGCCACAATCGTCGAGCTCGTGGAGCTGTCGAAAGAGGTTCCCCGCCGCTTCGTCCAGCCGATAGGTAAGGGAGAGGCTGCGGCAGAGGGAAAACCCTTCCGGGCAGGGCCCCCAAGCGAGGAATCCGGCCTCCTTGCGTTCGGGGAGAAGGATCGCTTCGGGGGTCCGGACGAGAAAGAGAGGCGTGCGCAGCATGTAGTGACGATGGGAGAGGCATGGGGAATCCGTCTCGCGATCGACGGAGCCGATCTCTTCCTCCAGGAGCTCCTGAGGGATCCCCCCGAGCCGGATCAAGATGGGCCGCCGGTGCACAAGGGAGACCACCGTCGATTCTACGCCGACACGGCAGGGCCCCCCATCGAGCACGAGGGCGATCTCCTCCCCGAACTCGTCTTCGACGGCGCGCGCCGTGGTCGGGCTCAGGTGGCCGGAGCGGTTGGCACTGGGAGCGGCCAAGGGGCCGCCAAAGCGCTCCAACAGGGCGAGAGTGAGCGGGTGATCGGGGATGCGTACCCCTACGAACGGGAGGCCCGCCGTGAGAAGGTCGGGAAGCGCCTCCGCGCGCTTGCGCAGAATCAAGGTGAGCGGCCCCGGCCAGAAGCGGGCCGCGAGACGAGCCGCACTCTCGGGAACGTTGGCCAGCAGGCCGAAGGCCATTTCGGAGGAGCCGCAAAGGACGCTGATCGGCTGGAAGGAGGCGCGCCCCTTTCGTTCGAAGAGCCGGGCCACGGCCACGGGATTGGTCGCATCGGCGGCGAGCCCGTAAACCGTTTCCGTCGGCACGCCGACGAGCTCTCCCGCATGTAGGAGCGCTGCGGCCCGATCGAGGATCGAATCGATGTCGGGTGCCAGTGACCCGTCTCCGGTGCGGCCTGCCTTCATCGGAACTTCGCTTACCCCATCTTCCAGGCGGTTCGAGCGGCGGTGCATCCGATCGCGCCGATCCCCGCACCCGGATGAGAGGAGAGGGGCCAGATGGCCCGACCACCAATTGCCTTGCGGCTCATCCTGAGCAATGAGTAAGTTTAACTCATGAGCGGTTCGTTCGAAAGCTTTTCGGCTTCTGCCCTTTACTGCTCTTCGTGCGGAAAACCCATGGCTGTCCGGGAACGACTCCTGCTCGTCTTGCCGGGGAAGGAGATCTACGATTATCTCTGCACGGGCTGCGGGGCCTCGCTCGGGCAGCGGGAGGTCGTTGCTTCGCCCGGGGAGCCTTCGCGCTTGGCGGCACCTTTGCATCATCCCCACCGGCATCGGCATCGGGGACACCGCCGAGCGTAGCGCGGCAAGGGGCCGTCGTGAGGCTTTCTTCTGGGAACATGAAAGTCGTCTTTATCGGGTCGGGTGAGTTCGGGATTCCTAGCCTTCGAGCGCTGGCCGTCCACCGGGACTATCGGCTCCAAGGGGTCATCACGCAGGTCGATCGGCCTGCGGGAAGGCACCGCCTCCCCACCCCTTGCCCAGTCAAGTCTGCCGCCCTCGAGCTCCGGCTGCCCATCTTCCAGCCAGAAAAGATCGGTGCCCCGACCGCTGTCGAGCAGATCCGCTTCCTGCAACCGGACGTCCTGGTGGTTGTCGCCTATGGGCAGATCCTTTCACGGGAGGTGCTCGAGCTTCCGACCCGCGCTGCGCTCAACCTGCATGCGTCGCTGCTCCCCCGCCATCGGGGTGCGGCGCCGATCCAGGCGGCCATTCGAAGCCGCGACCGGGAGACCGGGGTCTCCGTGATCTGGATGGATGAGGGACTGGATACGGGTGATATCCTGTTGACCAGGAAGATCCTGATTCGCTCCACCGATACGACGGCGACCCTGCAGCAACGATTGGCGAAACTGGGGTCCCGGGCCATTGTGGAAGCGCTCGACCGCCTGGAATCGGGTGCTGCCGAACGGGTGCCGCAGGACCCGTCCCGAGCGAGCTACGCGAGAAAGTTGCGCAAGGAGGATGCGGAGATTGATTGGACGCGGGACAAGTGGGAGATTCACGCACACATTCGGGCGATGAACCCCTGGCCGATCGCCTACACATCGCTTCGGGACGGCGGACAGGCGCGGATCCTGAAGATCTTCGGCGCCATCGTATCGATTCGCGCTTCCGGGAGGCCGGGCGAGGTCGTACGGATCGATTCGCACGGGATCCTCGTAGCCGCAGGGGGAAGTGGGGGTCTCTTGCTGCGCGAGGTGCAGCTCGAAGGCAAGCGGCGGATGGCTGCGGCCGAATTTGCGCGGGGGATGCGGCTGTCGGTCGGGTCGGTATTCGGAGGAGAAGGTCTCCCCGTCGGCTATGATCGTGCTGCTGGCGGAACTCTTTCTTGACGGGCGGCTCTCGACCCGTCCCGAGCGAGCCGAATTCCTCGTAGAAACCCTCTGCCGCACTGGAGGCGGAGGGAGTATGGAAGAGCTGTGGACCCCTTGGGAGCTGCCGGCACAAGCGGGAGGGCTGCGAACCCGCAAGCGGTCCGCCGGGCAGCTCGCACGGTGCCTTGAGCCGGGATCGCACGGCATCTGCCTCTTGGGCGATGCACTTTGGAATCGCATGGCGCTCGAAAGCGGGCGCGTGAGGGAGATCCACATCCGATGGCTCCCGGAATTCGGTCATGGGGACGCGGACCCCTTGGTCTCCGGATACGAGCCGCCAGAAGGAAGGGCACGGCTGCCGTTAGGCCTGATCCGATGGCGGAAGGCAAGAGACGGCACGATCCTGGCTCACTACGCGATCCTCTGAACGAGACCCAAAGAGCCGGGCGGCGGTGGCTCTCGCGGGGAACGAGGGGCCCGGCTCGCTTGGTTCCCCCGCTTAGTAGCTATAGACGAATTCGAGGGCGCCGAGGAAGATGGGGCCGTTGCCGGAGTAGAGAAGGGCACTTGGGGAGGTAGTGCCTTGGTAGGGATAGCCGTAGTAGCCCATGACACCGAGGCCCCAGTCGATTCTTCCTTCGAGCCGCATCATGAAGTTCTCGGCGAGGTCGAAGGCCAAGGTGGCGGTATACTCCCAGATATCGGTGGGGGCGTTGTGGCCGGCCAGGATGCTGTTCCAGCCCGCCTGCATCCATTCGGCGCGTTGGGAGAGGCTGACGATCGAGTTGAACTGGTACTTCATGTGGAGGGCGGCGCCATACCAGTTGGAGGGGCCGCTGTAGAGGCCCATTGGCAATCCGCTGACCGCGGGAGAGACGTAGCTCACGTCATTGTTGTAGAAGCCCCCGGTCAACTCGAAGCCCAGGAGGAGCCGGTCGTGGGCGAACTTTGGGGCCCAGGAGCCCCAGACATCGCCCAGGAAGAAGGCGTTGTTCTGGTTGAAGGGCCCCTCTCCGCGAATCCCCTGTGCGATGCCGTAGGGCTGGGCTACCCCATTGATCGGAGAGGCTCCGAAGCCCGGAGGATTGACCCCGTTGAACCCGTACATCGCAGTCGCGCTCAGGATCGCGTTCTTCCCCTTGGCCTCCCACTGCCCGTTCCAAAAAAGCAGATAGGCATCGTTGCTATCGATCGTGTTGTTCAAATAACCGTTGTAGAGGTAGCCCCCACGGGAGACATCGAAGCCTCCGTCGGCCACCCCGAAGCGAGTCGACCACTGGTCGTCAAAATGGTAGATCGCCTGCATCCCCGTGAGCGTCGTCGGCAAAAGATTGCTGAAGAGCAGCCCGTAGCTGAAGTCGAGGTTCACCGGCCGCTCCACCACCTCGTAGCCCGCCGGATCGACAAACTTCCCAATCCGAATGTCGAGCCCGTTGCCCACCGGTACCCGGAAGACCACGTAGGCCTGCTCCAACCAGAAGCTCGAGGTGTTGAAGAGCACCAGCGAACTGGCGTTGGTCCCCAAGCCCCCAATCGTGTCCGGAGCCCCAATCGAAGCATCCTGCCCCACGATCAGATCCGCCCGAAACCCCGCCTGCCACCGGTTCTCATCGGTAAGCGGCTTCTCCAGGGCCAGCTTGAAGGCGTTCATGTTGAAGCCCCCGCCCGGAATCCCATCCACCGGCTCCCGCCCCGGAATCGCCGGATACCCTAAAGCCTGCCCCGCCGCATTGGTCGGCCCCGCATACCCCGCCGGCGCCGCAAAACCAGGCACCTGGTTAAACGATGGCGCGTTGATCGCGTTGTAGGTGTAGCTCGCATCCACATACCCCGATAAGACAATCCCCTTGGTGTTCGCCTGTACCGGTATCCCCTGATCCTCCAACCGCTTGATCAGCTCCGCTACCTGCGAGCTCTGCGAGCTGGCATCGGTCGTTCCGCCCGAGGCATCGGAACCGCCGGTTGCCGCGCTCGCCGAAAGCGGGGGTGCGATCCACAACAGAAGCGCGGCGAGCCCACAGATTGACGGGAGGAATGGATGGCCCTCTCTCGACGAGGAGCCAGACCTGCACGGAGAAACGAAGCCGGTAGACATCGCCCGATCGGATCCTGACTTTCGCCAGAAGCCTGGCCCAAGAGGCGCGGGCGTGTCAATGCTCTTTGGGGCCGGGATTGACGGCAGGAGATCATTGGCGGAAGGTGAAGGAGAGCTTATGTGGAGTAGGGTTCGATCAAGGCTCTCCTGGAAGCTCCCTTGGATTGTCGCTGGCTTGCTCCAAGCGACTTCGGCGTTCGCGGACCACTTGGTCTACGTGATCCCGGTGCATGGCGAAATCGATCCAGCGCTCATCTACCTCGTCCGTCGCGGGGTGAAAGAAGCGGTCGCCCAAGGAGCCTCTGCACTGGTGCTCGACCTCGATACCCCCGGCGGGCGGGCGGATGCCATGGAGGAGGCGATTCGGATCGTCGAGCATTTCCCGAATCAGGAGGCGACCTACGCTTACGTCAACCCCAAGGCGCTTTCGGCGGGCGCCTTCCTTGCGGCGGCCACCCGCCATATTTATATGGCCCCCGGCTCGGTCATCGGTGCCGCCACCCCGATCTTGGTCGCTCCGGGAGGCGGGTCGGTTCAGCCGCTTCCCGAAAGCTACGAGAAGAAGATTCTTTCGGCCTACCAAGCTCTCGTCCGGGCTACGGCGCAGCGTCACGGCCATCCCCCGGCGGTCTTTGAAGCCATGGTCGATCGGGAAAGCGGCCTGGTGATCGACGGGGCCACCCTTCTCCCGAAAGGAAAGGTCCTGACGCTGACCGACGTCGAGGCGGGGCACCGCTTCGGCAATCCTCCCCGACCTCTGTTGTCGGAGGGAACGGTCGCGGATCTCCAGAGCCTGGTGGGCACGATCGGCGGCAAGCAGCTCCGGGAGCTGCGCCCCACGGGTTTCGAGCGCCTTGGTCGCGGACTGATGGCCGCAGGCCCACTATTGCTGGGGCTTGGCCTGCTCTTGGGCTACTGGGAACTCAAGACCGGTGCCTCTTTCGGACTGTTTGGAGCTGGCGCCCTGCTCTGCTTCCTTCTCTACTTCTTTGGCCACTACCTGGCCGGCTTGAGCGGATGGGAACCGCTTTTTCTTTTTCTCGTCGGGGTGGGGCTCATCGTCCTTGAGCTCCTCTTCCTTCCGGGCCTTCTTCTGCCGACGATGGTCGGGTCGATTCTCGTCCTTCTGGGATTGCTCTATGCGATGGTCGATCGCTATCCCAAGGAGGCGCTCTGGATCGGGGCCGAAGCGCTCGCCCGACCTCTCCTCCTGCTTCTGCTGGCCATCATGGGAGCCGTGGCCATAGGGGCGATCGCCGCACGATTTCTCCCGGCGCGGCGCCTCGGGATGGGTCTGGATGGGATCTCGGCGGAAAAGATCGTTTCGCCCGTTCATCCCGGCGAGGAAGGGGTTGCGATCACGGTCTTGCGGCCGTCGGGTGCCGGTCGCTTTGGGGAAAAGGTTGTCGACGTCGTGACCCCCGGAGCTTTCGTCCCCGCAGGGAGCCGGTTGCGGATCGTTTCGGTGGAGGGAGCCCGGGTCGTTGTCGAGGCGCTAGGCGAGGAGGGATGATCGCGATTCTCTTTTGCCTTTTGGCGGGCTTGGTCTTATTCGGCGCCGAGCTCTTCTTTCCCAGCACGATTCTGGGATTGCTGGCGCTCGTCGCCTTCCTGACAGGAGTTGTCGTCGCCTTTGCCCGTTCGGGATGGGGAGCGGGCCTGGCGGTGCTCGCGGCGAGCCTTCTCTTCTCCAGCGCGTTCCTGTGGGCCTGGCTCCGGTTCCTGCCCAAGAGTCGCCTCGGCCATCGGATGGCGCTCGAGTTCCGCAATCCGTCCGGCGTCGGGCGCCCTCATTCGGATCTGGTGGGTCACGAGGGGCTTCTTGTTTCGCCTTGCCATCCCATCGGGGTCGCCCTATTCGAGGAGAAGCGGACAGAGGTTGTTGCGGAGAGCGGATTTCTGGAGGAAGGGACCAGGATCCGCGTGGTGGGATGGCGTGACGGCCACTGGATCGTGGAGGCCACAGCATGATCTCTCTATTCTTGCTCGGTTTTCTCTCCCTGGTTGCCCTCGTCTTTGCCGTTCTCGTGATCAATTTTGTTGGCATCTGGGTCCGCGCCTTTATCTCCGGGGCCTGGGTGAGCCTCTTCAACCTGGTGGCCATGCGGTTGCGGGGTATCCCTCCTTCCCTCATTGTCAACAATCGCGTCACTGCGGTCCGATCCGGCCTCGATCTGAGCACCGCTCAGCTCGAATCCCACTACCTGGCGCGCGGCAACGTGGAGCAGGTCGTCCGTGCTCTGATCGCGGCGGACCGAGCGGGGATCTCCCTCGATTTCAACCGGGCGTGCGCCATCGATCTGGCTACGATCGGCACCGGGAAGAGCGTCTTCGAAGCCGTCCGGACCAGCGTCAATCCCAGGGTAATCGACTGTCCGAATCCGGCGTCCGGGCAAAACACGATTGCGGGCGTGGCCAAGGATGGGATCGCGGTGAAAGCGCGGGCCCGAGTCACCGTTCGCACCAATCTCGAACGTTTTGTCGGGGGAGCGACCGAGGAGACGATCATCGCGCGGGTCGGAGAAGGAATCGTCACGACGATCGGCTCGGCGCTCAATTACAAGGAGGTCCTGGAGTACCCCGATCGGATTTCGAAGACGGTTCTTCAGAAGGGACTCGATTCCGGGACAGCTTTCGAGATCCTCTCGATCGATATCGCAGAGGTCACCATCGGGGACAACATCGGGGCGAAGCTTCAGGCCGAGCAGGCGGAAGCGGACAAGCGGGTTGCTCAAGCGAAAGCCGAGGTGCGGCGTGCGGCGGCCGTCGCCCTGGAGCAGGAGATGCGCGCCAAGCTCGTCGAGGCGGAAGCCGAAATCCCTCTGGCGATGGCGGACGCTTTCCGGAAAGGACATCTCGGGGTCATGGACTACTACCGGCTGCGCAACGTCCAGGCCGATACCGCGATGCGCTCGAGCATTGCGGGCGAGCCTCCGGGGACGAGTCAAGAGAGCTTGCCCTCTTCGTAGGCCAAAGGCGAACCATTTGGGGGGAACGATGCTCGACTCGCTCGCGCCTTCTGCCGTCGCACCCATCCTGGGAGCGGGGATCCCGTTTTCGACGGAGTGGGGCACTCTCCTTGCGATTCTCCTCCTGCTGGCGATCCAGACGGCTCTCGCCTACCGCCGCGGGAAGGTCGAGCCCCTTCCGCGGGGCGGAGAGCGACGGCCCTCTCCCGTGCGCACCTCCACGCCGCAAGCGGAGCGAGCCGGGGCAGACGCTCCCCGAGGGGCCGCTCAGGAAATCCCGACTGCCGCGGCTCCCTCGATTCCTGGAGAGCTTGCACCTAGGGGTGAAGCACTCGACTCCGACCATGGAGCCATTCCTCCCTCGCCAGTAGCGGAAGCTTCTTCGACTCCCCCTCGCTCCAGGGCAGCGAGGTCATCCGTCGCAGTCCTCCGTCGGCTTCGCGAGCCGATGGGAGCGCGGGAAGCCTTCCTCGGGGCCGAGATCCTCTGGAACCCTCCCGTGGCATTGCGGGAGCCCGGCAACGCGGGTCGATGAGAGGCGCAACGCCGGACTCCGCGCTGCCGCTGCGAGGGTTTCCGCAGGAAGGGGTGTTTTTCTTTGCCAGAGCCGGTTCTTTGCATCCATGAATCACTTGCGACCTTTGGCAGCCCTTCTTCTTGCTTTCGGCCTGTGGGGCTGGCTCGAAGCCGGTTCGGCCTCCGCAGATCCGGAGGCTAAGCAACGGATTCTCTATTACACCTGCACCATGCACCCGAGCGTGCGTTCTCCCTCTCCTGGCAAGTGTCCGATCTGCAGCATGGACCTGGTTCCGGTTCGAGCAAGCGGATCACTTTCAGGGAAAGCCGCGGAGACCGCCACCGCCGGAGCACCCTTTCGGACTGAGCAGCTCTCTTCCTCTCCTTCGCTCCCGTCGACCAGCCCTTTTTTTGTCCCTCCCGAGCGGCTGCAAGCGATCGGCATCCGGACGGGCGTAGTCGAGCGGCGGCACCTGGTGCGTGAATTGCGTGCCCCCGCCCTCATCGCCGTCGACGAGTCGAAGGAGGTCGATATCAACGTGAAGGCGGGTGATGGATATGTCATCAAGCTCTACGCCGACTATCTCTGGAAAGAAGTCCGCAAAGGAGAAAGGCTGGCGACGATCCTCTCCGAGAACTGGGTCCAAGCCCAAATGGACTATATCCGCGCCTACCGCGCCTGGCGGAGAAGCCTGCTCGTCCAAAAGGCCAACCCGATCCTTCTCGACCAGCAGTTCGAGCATATCCGGAACCGAATCCGCGTCTGGGATCTGACCGACGCACAGATCCGGGAGCTCGAAAGTCATGCGTGGAGCATGTCGACCAATGATGTTCGCACCGGAAAAGGGATTCACGGGACCTTCGATCTTCTCTCTCCGGTTTCCGGCCATGTGCACGAAAAGAATGTCGTCGAGGGGATGCGCTTCTCGGCGGGACAAACGCTCTTCCGGCTCATCAGTCTTTCTCGTGTCTGGGTCCTTGCGCAATTTCCGGAAGATCAGGCGCCTTTTATTTCCGAAGGCCAGCCGTGCGAGGTGACCCTGCCCGCCCTGCCCGGAGAACGATTTCGGAGCCGAATCGATTTCGTCCAACCTCATTTCACCGAGACGGTGCGCCGGCTGCAGGCGCGGATCATTCTCTCCAACCCTGGTCACAAGCTGCGCCCGGGGATGTATGCCGATGTGGCGGCTCGGCTCGACTACGGAGTGCAGCTCGCCGTGCGGAGCGATGCGGTGATTCCGACAGGACGGCGCTTTGTCGTCTTCGTCGATCACGGGGGAGGGCATCTCGAACCCCGATTCGTCCGCCTGGGCGAGAAGCTCGACGACGACTACCCGGTGCTGGCCGGGCTCCAAGAGGGGGAGCGTGTCGTGACAGGTGCCAACTTCCTCATTGAAGCCGAGTCCCGTGTCCAGGGGGCCTTGCAGATCTGGTCCGGGGAACAGCCCACCGAAGGAGGGTCGGTGCCCGGGAAGGCGGTTCCGTCCGCGCCGCCGGCGGATCATCACCATTCCCATGGGATGCCGGGAATGCCCGGGATGTAACCATGTTGGATCGCCTCATCGACTGGAGCGGGCGCAATCCATTCCTGGTCAGCATACTGGCCGCCTTTGGCCTTACCTGGGGAATCTTGGCGCTGCGGAATTCTCCTCTGGATGCCATTCCGGATCTCTCCGACGTCCAGGTGATCGTCTACACCGAATGGCCCGGACGGAGCCCGACGCTCGTCGAGGATCAGATTACCTATCCGATCTCGACACTTTTTCTTTCGGCGCCGAAGGTGAAGTTTGTCCGTGGCGAGTCGATCTTCGGGAAGTCGTTTGTCTACGTGATCTTCGAAGATGGAACCGATCTCTACTGGGCTCGGTCGCGCGTGCTCGAGTATCTGAACGGTGCCCGGAGCCGACTGCCGGAAGGAGTCAGCCCCACCCTGGGACCGGATGCGACCGGTGTCGGCTGGGTCTTCGAATACGCGCTCGTCGATGAGTCGGGAAGGCACGACTTGGCCGAGCTCCGCTCTTTTCAGGATTGGACCCTCCGCTACGCCCTGGCTTCCGTTCACGGCGTCTCCGAGGTGGCGAGCGTTGGCGGCTATGTCCGCCAATACCAGGTGAACCTCGACCCGGGTAAGCTCGTGGCCTACGGGGTCCGCTTCTCGGAGGTCGTCGATGCGGTTCGCAAGGGCAACCGGGACGTCGGCGGAAAGAGCTTCGAGATCTCCACCATGGAGTATTACATTCGCGGGCGGGGCTACTTTCAGTCCCTTGCGGATGTGGGGAACGCAGTCGTGCGCACCGACCCGCGGGGCTTTCCCATTCTTGTCCGGCAGCTGGGGAGTCTCACGCTTGGGGGGGATCTGCGGCAAGGGCTCGCCGAGCTGGGCGGGAAAGGAGAAACCGTCGGCGGCATCGTCGTCATGCGCCATGGCGAAAATGCGCTGCGGGTGATCGACGGCGTCAAGCAAAAGCTGAACACCCTCGAAAGCTCTTTCCCTCCCGGCGTCCGAGTGTTGCCCACCTACGATCGCTCCGAGCTCATCCTTCGATCGATTCACACGCTCTGGAAGAAGCTGATCGAGGAGTGCCTCGTCGTCAGCCTGGTCTGCATTCTCTTCCTCTGGCATATTCGGAGCGCTCTTGTGGCGATCCTCCTCCTCCCGGCGGCGATCGTGCTCTCCTTCATCCCCTTTGGCGGCCTGCGGCTGACCGCGAACATCATGTCGCTGGGAGGCATTGCCATCGCGATCGGGGCCATGGTCGACGGTGCGGTCATCATGGTGGAAAACGCCCACAAGCGGTTGGAAGAAGCCAGGGAGAAGACGGGGAAGGATCCGCGTGGGGCAGAACGGTTGCGGGTCGTGCTCACCGCCGCCAAGCAGGTGGGACGACCTCTCTTCTTTTCGCTTCTGGTGATCACGGTCTCCTTTGTGCCGGTCTTCGCTCTCGAGGCTCAAGAGGGCCGTCTCTTTCGTCCGCTCGCCTTTACCAAGACCTTCGCGATGTTTTTCGCCGCCGTGCTCTCGGTGACCCTGGTGCCCGTGCTGATGCTCTGGTTTGTCCGGGGGCGCATCGTTCCGGAAAGACGAAACCCTCTCAACCGGCTTCTCCTCGCCCTCTACGGCCCCATCCTCCGCCTGGTTCTCCGCCACGGCGTTCTCGTGCTTCTCCTCGCGCTTGTAGTGCTCGGCTCGACTCTCTACCCGCTTCGTCGCTTGGGAGCGGAGTTCATGCCTCCGCTCAACGAGGGGACCCTGCTCTACATGCCGACTGCGGTACCTGGCGTGGCCATTGCGGAGGCGGCGCGCATCCTTCAGACGCAAGACCGGATCATCGCCCAGATGCCCGAGGTCGCCACCGTCTTTGGGAAGGTAGGGCAGGCAGATACGGCGACCGATCCGGCCCCGCTCTCGATGACCGAGACGGTGGTGACCTTCCGGCCGGAAGCCGAGTGGAGGAAAGGGATGAGCTGGAACAAGCTCCTTGCGGAGCTCAATCGACAGCTCCAGTTTCCCGGGGTCGCTAACATCTTTTGGATGCCGATCCAGACTCGCACCGAGATGCTGCAGACGGGCTTTCGGTCCAATCTGGGAATCAAGATCTTCGGTTCCGACCTCGCTGTGATCCGCGATTTGGGGGAGAAGATCGAGCGTGCTCTTTCCGGCTTCCCCGAAACTCGAAGCGTCTTTGCGGAGCGGGTGGAAGGGGGGAGGTACCTGGATATCCAGGTGCGCCGCGAAGCGCTCGCGCGCTACGGGTTCACGGTCGAGGACGTGAACCAGGCGATTGAAGGAGCGATTGGCGGCAATACCGTAACTGTCACGGTAGAGGGGCGGGAGCGATACCCCGTGAGCGTCCGCTACAATCGAGACTTTCGGCAGGATCCGCTCGCACTCTCTCGCATCCTCCTGGGCGAGACACCTCCAACCGTTTCAGCCGACTCCTTGTCCCGAAGCTTGCCGGGGGCACCGCTCTCCGGCGTTCAGGTTCCTCTGGGTGAGCTGGCGGATATCCATTTTGCCTTTGGTCCGCCCGAGGTTCGGAGCGAAAATGCCCAGCTCGTCGGCTTTGTCTTTGTCGATAGCACGGCCAAAGATCTTGTTGGCTACGTTCGCCGAGCCGGTGCGCAGATCGCCCGGAACGTAGCCTTCCCTCCCGGGTATTACGTCGAATGGGCCGGTTCTTATGAGTACTTCCTCCGTGCGAAGCATCGTCTCTTCCTCCTGATTCCCCTCACCCTGATGATCATCTTGATCTTGCTCCACTTGAACACGCGATCGGCCAGCCGAACCCTGCTCGTGCTGCTCGCGGTCCCATTTTCCCTGGTAGGAGCTTTCTGGCTGCTCTACTGGCTTGGCTACAACCTGAGCGTCGCCGTGGCTGTCGGGTTGATCGCCCTGGCCGGCCTCGACGCCGAGACAGGGGTCGTCATGCTTCTCTACTTGGATCATGCCTATGAAGAGCGGAGTCGCGAAGGGAGGATGCGGTCCCGTGCTGACCTGCGCGCGGCGATCGAGGCGGGCGCTCTCGGCAGGATCCGGCCGAAGATGATGACCATCTGTGCGATTCTCTTCGGGCTTCTTCCCATCCTTTGGAGCCAGGAAACCGGGGCGGACGTGATGAAGCGAATCGCGACACCGATGGTGGGCGGGATCGTGACCTCGGGGGTGCTCGAATTGCTCCTCTATCCGATCCTCTACCTGCTCTGGCGCGGCCGAAGCCTGCCGAACGGGGACGGCTCTTCCGAGGCTGGACTCGACCTTGGTTCGGCGGCGAGACCGACGCGATCTTAAGCTGAAAGCCGAAGAGACCAAGGAAGGCGGGGAGGCGCTTTCCCGAGATCGACGAGAGGCGCCCGGTGTGCTCTCCTTTCCCGCATGCGCCTCTCCGATTGCGGAAGACTGCCAAAGACCGATGACGGCGGGAAAGCTTGAAGCTATAAACTGAATATCTATAGACAAAATAGACAATACGCGTGACAAAATTCTACTTCCTCGGCTTCTGCATCGCCTTTCTCATCGGGTTGACCGGAGTCGGGGGAGGCACGCTCACGGTCCCCATCCTTCTCTTCCTTGGGATCGAGCCGGCAGTGGCAGTTGGCGTCGCGTTGGGATTCTCGGCGCTGATCAAGATCCCGAGCTCCCTGATCTATTTTTTGAAGAGGGATATCAACCAACGGATTCTGCTCCTTCTCTCCTTAGGGGGGATTCCCGGGGTTGTGGCTGGCTCATTTCTGCTCGCCCACGTTTCGCGAAAAGGCCACCTCGGCTCGTTTATCCTGCTCGCGATCGGCTTGACGGTCGTCCTCTCCTCCCTGCTCAATCTCTGGTTTACTCTGACCGAGCACCGTCTCCATCTCCACCGCTACTTGCGATGGCTTCCCGCCTTTTCCTTCTTCATCGGGCTTGAGGTGGGGTCGTTTTCCGCTGGCGGCGGCGCCTTGGGGAGCCTTCTCCTTCTCACCTTGACCAAGCTCAGCCCGAGCGAGGTCGTGGGGACGGACATCGCCTTCGGCATGCTCCTCTCGCTGGTGGGCGGAGGCATCCACGCTCACCAGGGCTTGAGCGACTCCCAACTCATTTTCGCCATGGTTGCCGGAGGAATCCTGGGGGCAATCGGAGGCTCGTATGCCTGTACGATCATTCCCAAAAAGCCCGCCCGCGTCTTTCTGCTGGTCTGGCTGATCTTCGTCGGAAGCATGGTCGCCATCCGCGCAGTCCGATAGCCGGAGGGGCTGCCGGCACGTGATCGCATCGTGCCGCTCCTGTCTTTCGGCCAGCTTGCGATCCGGGCGATCCGGTCAGATGACCGCCGTCGGAACCAGATACCAGTAGAGCTTGTTGAACGCCATCTTCTGGAGATGGCGAAATTCGTCGGGATCGTACACCGCCGGTGGGTGATCGTAATCGAAATCGAGGATGGTTGCCTTCCCGTAGCCCGAATCGATGAAGCAGGTGACATGCCCATGATAGGTCGCCTTCCCGGGAGCGGGCTCCTCGTGGCGAATCATACCCACGATCTGCTCGACGATCACCGGTGCCTCGAAATGCGCGGTGCTCCCCGCTTTGCTGATCGGCAGGTTGGTCGTGTCGCCCAGCGCCCAGACGTTGGGGAGCCCATTCACGCGGAGGGTGCTGCGGTCGGTATTGACCCATCCGTCGTCATCCGCCATCGGATGGCCTCGAAGGAAGGCGGCACCCTTATGGGGCGGAGTCATCACGAGGATGTCAAAAGGAAGCTCGGTTCCTTCCAGGCTCTTGACGACCTTCTTTTCGGGATCGACCGATTCGAGATTGAAAAACGTTTCCGCGCGGATGGAGCGCTGCTCGAAAAGAGATCGCACCACGGGGACCACGCTCTGGATCTGGAAGACATCGTTCAACGGGAAGGTGTAGACCATCTCGGTGTTGGACCGGATCCCCTTGCGGGTGAGAAAGGCTTCCGCAAGAAGAGTAAACTCGAGAGGTGCTACCGGGCACTTGTAAGGGATGCCACCCACTCCCACGACGATGCGTCCGCCTTCAAACTCGCTGAGCTTATGGTAGAGACGATAGGCTCCTTCCGGCGTGTAGAAGTGATCTGAGCCAGCGACGAATCCCTCCACGGTCTCGGGACAGGCGATGGAGCCGGTCGCAATGACCAGGAAGTCGTAGGAGAGAGCTTCCCCTTTGGCGGTACGGAGCAGCTGCTTCTCGGGAAGCCATTCGGAAATCGTGTCGATCCGAAATTTGACGTTTGGATTCAGCAACTTGCGCTCCGAGCGCGCGATCTTTCTCGGATCCTCCTCGCCAAAGGGGATGTAGAGCTGTGCAGGCTGGTAGTAGTGGAGCGGGGAATCGCTGACCACCTCGATGGAGGCATCTTCGGGCCGCAATCCATGGGCGAGCCGGTTGGCCACGATCGTTCCTCCGGTTCCGCCACCGAGGATGAGGATGGTTTTCATGATGCTCAATTCCTTCTCTCTCTCTGGAAGAATCTACCCGAGCGCCGTAGTGCGCGTTTCACCTAGTGATTCTTGCGGCAGAGGAAACGGGTTGCTCCGGGGGCAACCTCCTCCGTTCCGACGAGCTCGTAACGGGCCTTCTGGATCCATGCGGGAATGTCCTTCTTGCTGCCCTCGTCGCCGGAAATCACCGCGACGACCTCCCCCACGTTCGCCGAGCGAACCAGCCGGATCATCTCCATGAGCGGCCCCGGGCAGAAGCTTCCCCGCGCGTCGCTCTCCTTCGCAATCTTCACCCCTTCCATGATGTCCTCCGTTGTTTCCGCAGTCTTTCGATGAAGGAAGCGTGGCTCACAGGAAAAGAATTTGCCCGTCCGCAGCCTCCTCGACGAAATGCGCGACCCCCACAATCTCGCTCACGATCGGCTCCAAATCCTCCAGCTTGATCGACAGGAGGTCCATCGTGAGCCCGCACGCCTTCACTTTCACGTTGCCGATCTCCATGGCGCCCTGCAGCGTCTCGAGCCAGCTAGGCGCTTTCTTCTCCTCCAAGACGCGCAGAAATTGCTCTCCGTAATCCTCGAAATCCTTGCTGACGCGCCGGTTCTGCTTCCAATCCCCCTTGCGGAGCGCGAAGAGACCGTAGAAGGTTGCGAAGATGGTTACCTCCTTTTGCATGGCCGCAGCACCGGAAGCCATGACGGAAGCCGCCATTAACTTATCCACTGTGCCGGAAAAAAGGACGATCGACAGTTTCTCGCTCATGGAAATCTCCAGGTTGGAATTCGGATTGAGTCCCTCTGCTTGACATGACAATGCTCGCAATCGAGCTGCCGCCGGTCAAGCCAAAAGTCCCATCGGGTTTTCCGGAGGACCACGACGAGGAGGGGCTCAGAGCAGATGTTCTCTGGCAAGCGCCCTCCGCAAGCGTTTGCGTGCCCGATAGAGCCGCATCTCGACGATCTTGCGGGAGCAGCCCAGCGCCTGGGCAATCTCCTCGTAGGAGAGCTCCTCGTACTCGAAAAGGATCAGGGTTTCCTTGAGTGGCGACGGCAGAGAGAGAATCGCGGACCGGACTTGGGTGCAGAGCTCCTCCGTTTCGAGTCGGGCTCCCGGGGACCTTTGCTCGCCAAGACGATCTTCCAGGGTGGGCGATCCGTCCTGCTCGGCGGTTTCGGTCAGGGAAACCGTGGGATGTCTCCTGCGCCACCGGGCCAGGTTGCGGCTGAGATTGGCGGCGATCGTGAAGAGCCAGGCGGAAAAGCGGCCCTCTTGCCGGACCTTGTGGCGGGCTTCGTAGACGCGGACGAAGGTTTCCTGAGCGAGGTCGGCGGCCGACGCTTGGTCGCCGGTGACCCGGCATAGAAAGTGAAAGAGCCTCTCCTGCCAGCGATCCATGAGAGCGTTGAGCGCGCGATCGTCCTCCTTGGCGAGCCGGGCCATGAGTTGCCAGTCGGGATCAGGCTCGCTCATGGGCCGCCATCTCTCCTCTGCCCCCTCTGCCCCACACTCGCGTTCTGCGATGGACCCAGAATCTCATCGGAGACGAGGGAGAGATAGCGTTGCCGCTGCGGGGCGGAGAGCTCGCCGCTTACCTCGTGGACGTGCCGCAGGAATGCGCGCCGGCATTTGGAGCGGAGCTGGTCTCGCTCGGCCATGGCCGTGAGCATTTCGGGCGTGATCGAGCGGTTTTGTTCGAAGAGCTCCCGGAGCTTCGAGTCGCTCGCCAGGATCTGGCGGCACATCGTTTGGCAGCTGGGGCGATAGGCTTCTTGCAAGCGGGAGATTGCGTCCATCTGCCGGTCCGTAAGATCGAGCTCGTGGCGGAGCCATTGCAGTCCCGCATCGGGCTCGCGGGTGGAGCGCCGGGAAGGGAGGGTCTCCAAAAAGAGCGTGGCCAGATAGACGGCGACAGCAACGAAAACGGTCAGTGGGGCGAGCGAAAGGAGCCTTCTCACGGCGATCGCCCTTCCTGCGCGGCGGCGAGGGCCTGCGGGTCAATCGATTGGAAGTATTGGGCTCTGAGCGCAGCGGAGCGCTCCTGCTCCCATCGGAGCACCTGGCCTGTGGCAAGGAGGAATGCGAAAAGGGAAGCGGCTAGAACCGTCGCCCACGTCCCTCGGCTCAGACGAATCGGCGTAAGGGCGATCCGGGAGCGTAAGGCCACCCGCTTCCAGACCTCGGATTGAAATTCGTCGGGGAGCCGACCCTCCGGCCGCCAGCTCTGCAGAAGCTCATCCAACGGATCGCTGCTCATGCCTTTTTCCTATCGCTCCAGACAAAGTAAACACCGCCAGATTCGTTTTCCCGCGCAAAATTCGAAAGAGGGGTCGTCATCGGTGACCTTTCCCGCGGAGGGAGTAGGCACGTGCGCTGGATCGAAGGCGGCCGGCACAAAAGCCTCGCTTGCGCCCCTAGGCCGGCATCTGCTACCGTCCGAAGATGGGGATAGGAGGTTTGGCATGAACGAAGTTGTCACTAGGCAGAAGCTTCTTAACGATGTGCGCGAGGTGATGCACGACGCGGAGATCCTCGTGAAGGAATCGGCGGGCAACCTCGGAGAAAGGGCTCGCGACGTGCAGGAGCGCCTGACCGCCCGGATCAGCTCGTTGCGCGAGTACCTGGGTGAGCGGGAGGACCGCTTGGCGGACCGTGCGGTGGGAGGAGTGCAAGACGTCGATCGGATCGTCCGCGATCACCCCTACCAGGCGGTCGGTGTGGGGGTGGTCTTCGGCGTCCTGCTCGGAGCGCTCTTGAGCCGCCGATAGATGACGGAAGCGCAGCAGCGCGGCGGGGTCACTGGCTCGGGGCAGAAGCTGCTCACGCTCCTGCTACGGCTGCTCGCGCTCCGCTTGGAGCTCTTTTCCGTGGAGCTGCAAGCGGAAATCGAGCGGTTGCTCCGCCTGCTGCTCTGGCTGGGTGCCGGGGTTTTCCTAGGCGCCCTTTCGATTCTCTGGATCGGGATTGCCCTGCTCTCTTTGACCTGGAACGATCCGACGGCTCGAATCGCCACGGTGGGGACATTGGGGGCGTTCTGCCTGGGTGCCACGATCTTCGTGGGAAGGCGAGTATGGAAGCGGATCCAGGCGCTTGGCACGCCCTTTGCCGAGACCATACGCGAGCTGGGGAAGGACGTCGCGTGGCTGCACAATCGCGCCAGGAAATAAGAGAGCAGAGGATGCGGGAGCTCGTTGCCGCCTGCGACCGGCAGCGGGAGGAGTTGGCCGCATCTCTCGAAGAATTGCGTACGCCCGTGCGCCTGCTCGAAGTCGGCTGGCGGTTGGCGCAGGTGATTCGGCCCGGCTTGCAGCTCTTCCGCGAGGTTCGTGACGTCTGGAACCTCCAGACGCCCAAGAAAGCCAGAAGCTCTCTTCTTTCCGCTTGGCGCCTCCTCTCCTGGGCGGAGCGAGCCCGGCTGGCGTGGACGATCGGACGCTGGGCCGGCCGTCTCCTCTTGGGCAGGGGTCGTCGTAGAGCCTGATCGGAGCATTCATTTGGCGCTTGCTTCGATCCCGTGTCTTGAGTACAGGTCGATGCATGGAGGATCGGCGGCCTTTGGAGACCAGTGAGCTCGCCCTTGATTGGCGGCGCTGGAGATTATCCTCGGCCCCGGCCTGTACGTGAGCAGAAACTTCCCGTAGCGCCATGATTTATCAACTTTTCCTCAAAGGCGGCCCGATCATGTGGCCGATTCTCCTCTTGTCGGTTACGACCGTGGCGGTGCTCTTCGAGCGCTTTCTCTTCCTTCTGACGGAAGCGCGTCGGAGAGATCTCCCTCTCGTGCGGAAGATCTTCGAGCTGGTCGAGCATGGTCGCATCGCTCAGGCGCTGGCCGTCGGGGAGAAATCGAAGGATCCGGTGATCCACGTGCTCGTGGAAGGGATGCGTCACAAGGACGGGTCGGTCTCGGACGCCTTGCTGGAGGCGGCCAACTCCCAGCTCGATCGCTACAACAAGGGGCTCGTCGTGCTGGACACCGCGGTGACCCTGGGGCCGCTGCTCGGCCTTCTCGGTACGGTCACGGGAATGATGCGCGCATTCAGCATCGTCGGAGGTGGGGAGCTCGCAGGCAAGCAGGCGGCGATCACCGGGGGTGTCGCCGAGTCGTTGATCGCGGTGAGCTTCGGTCTCACCGTGGCGATCGTGGCGATCGTGCCCCTTAACTTCTTCAGCTCCCGCATGGAGAACATGCGCCGGCAGATGGAAGCGGCTTCCACCAAGCTGGAGATGCTCCTGCTGCGCTTTGAGGGTCGCTCTTCGGTCGAGGCGGAGGAGCTGGAGGCGCCGGTCGCCGGAAATCCGCAAGGAAATTGACGCCCGAGCAAGCATCATGCGAGTCTCCGCCCCCCGCCGCCATCGCCCGCGTCTTGAGATCATCCCGTTCATCGACGTGATGTTCTTCCTGTTAGCCACCTTCATGATGGTCTCCTTGGCCATGGTGAAAAACGCCGGGGTGGCCGTGCAGCTTCCCAAGGCCCAGACGTCTGGGAGCGAGGAGCGAAAAGAACAGGAGGTTACCCTCACGGTCACCGACAAGGGCGAGGTCTATTTCGACCACGACAAGGTCTCCACGGCCGAGCTTCCGGGGAAGCTTGCCGCCCTGAAGGCCGAGGTCGGTTCGGAGAAGGCCAAGGTCTTCCTCAACAGTGATCGGAAGGCGACTTTCGATAACGTTGTGGGCGTGCTCGACGAAATCCGCAAGCAAGGGATCACGCGGATTGCGATTCAGACCGAGAAGCGCGAAAAGGCACCTTAGCGGTCTGCTTTCCGCTTCCGTCGTGGAGGGTTTCTCCGTCGGCTACTCCTCGAGCGGCATGATGAGCGGATCGGCCAATTCGTATTCGTAGCGCACACAGCGGGAGCACTCCTCCATTGGATCAGCCACCCATTCCGGGTGTTGATGCTTGATGGATTCAAGGATCTCGTCGTGTGCTTCGGCGAGTGAAAGCGGTCGGTGCGACCGGAAGGCCTGCCGGACGAACTCCTTGGACGGAACGGGATGAATCGAGCCGTCCACGTTGGCGTAGAGGCGACAGCCAAGGCCGTAGTCCATTCGACCCCAGGCCGCGGGGTCGATATCCCGTTCGCCGATTCGGATCGTGGGAGAACCGAAAAAGCGGTGTCTTTGCGCTTCCGCAACCGTCCGGATGGGGATCAAGCGAATCTCATGGATTCCACCTTCCTCGGCTAGCACCTCCTCCACGCGGCGCAGGGCGTCGAGCCAGTGAGGACAACTTTCGAAGTAGAAGAGTTCTATTTCCATGAGGCAACTTCGCTCCCTTCTTCGTCGGCGTTCGTCGTCAGGGAAAGATCCCCGTCCCAATTCCGAGTGAGGCCGATTGCCCCCGGCGGGAAAGCCGACTCGTCCAAAGGATACAAACGCAAGAAACGTAGCGCAAGCGTATTTATGATCCAAGCTGCGCTCGGGAAGGAATCGCGCGGGAGCGGCGTCAACTCCGCACGGGTTCGGAGGGATTCGCCAATACCTGCTTCTGCCTGGCGATCTGTCTCTTGCGCAACATGTAATAAAAAACGGGGACTGCGGGCTGCGAGAGGAGCGTCGCCGCGATCTCGCCCGACATGAGTGCCAATGCCAGCCCTTGGAAGATCGGATCGAAGAGGATCACAGCACTTCCGATGATCACAGCCAGGGCGGTGAGCAGGATCGGTCGCAGCCGGACGGCCCCCGCGGAAATCACGGCCTCTTCGAGCGAATCGCCCTCTGCGAGGCGCATCTCGATGAAATCCACCAGGATGATGGCGTTGCGGACGACGATTCCCGCGCCGGCCATCATGCCGATCATCGAGGTGGCGGTGAAGAACATGCCCAGGTACCAGTGGGCGGGGAGAATGCCGATCAGGGAGAGGGGGATGGGGAGCATCACGGCCCAGGGGGTCACGAAGGAACGGAACCAGCCAACGACCAGGATGAAGATAAGCACAAGCACGATGGCGAAGGCCTTGCCGAGATCCCGGAAGACCTCGTAGGTCACCTGCCATTCTCCGTCCCATTTGATTGCCCAGCTGTTCGGGCTCTCGGGAAGGTGGGTGTACAGGATCTCGAACGGCTTGCCCTGCGGGGTGCGGAGCTTCTCCAGTGCGGGCGTGAAATCGAGGATGCCGTAGACCGGACTGCCGATCTGGCCCGTAACGTCGCCCAGAAGATAGGTAACCGGCATCAAGTTCTTGTGGTAGATGGGATAGTGCTGATGCGTCCGCTCTGCCGAGGTGAGATCCTTGATCGGGAGCAACCGCGCGAAACGGCTCAGGAGCGTCATGTCGCGCACCGCCTGATCGGATCGGCGCTCTTGCTCGGGCAGGCGGACCAGGATCTCGACGCGCTCGGGTTCCTCCGGCGTATGGGCCAGGCCGGGGCTCGCTCCATGGAGGGCGGTGACGAGGCTCTGGGCGATCGCCTCCGCTGGGAGGCCGTTCAAGGAAGCTTTGACCAGGTCGATGTTGTAGACCTCCAAGGGACGTGGAGTCTCTTCGTAGGTGGCGATATCGGTCATCTCGGGAGACGCGCGCATGAGGCCTTCGATTTTCGTCGCCATCGCCTGGCGTTCGGTCGCCGAGGGGCCGTAGATCTCCAGGACCAGGGTTGAGAGGACGGGAGGACCCGGCGGCACCTCTGCGACCTGTGCGTGCGCGCCCGCAGCCTGGGCGATGCGGTTGATTTCCGGCCGCACGCTCTCCGCGATCTCGTGGCTCTGCCGCTTGCGCTCCGATTTGTCCCTGAGGTTCACCTGCAGGTCGCCCTGGTGGGGGGCTTCCCGGAGGAAGTAGTGGCGAATCAATCCGTTGAAGTTGTACGGCGAATGGGTGCCCGCCTGGATCTCGACGTTGGTCACTTCGGGAAGGCGAAGAACGACACCAGCCATCTGATCGAGCACGGCGCGAGTCGCCTCTGCCGGAGTCCCCTCGGGCATGTTGAGGATGACCTGGAACTCGTTCTTGTTGTCGAATGGGAGCATCTTGGCGCGGACGAGCTTCAGCGGGATCAAGGCCATCGCAGCCCCGAGAAGGACAAGAACCACAAGGACAAACAGCAGGCGCAGCCAGCGATTGTAGATCAGCGGTGTGACAAACCAGCGATAGAGACGCAGCAGGAAGCCTTCGCCTCGCTCTCCCACATGCTTGCTCCCTTTGAGGAGCAGGACCGAGGCCCAGGGCGTCGCCGAAAGGGAGACGAGCATGGAGACGATCATGGCGGTCGTCGCTCCGATGGGAATCGGCCGCATGTAGGGGCCCATGAGGCCCCCGACGGTGGCCATCGGAAGGATCGCCGCGATCACCGCAAATGTCGCCAGGATCAAGGGTCCGACGATCTCGAGCATGGCTTCGGTGGCGACGGCGAGCAGCGGTCGCCCGGCACTGCCCGGGAGATGGAGATGGCGAACAATGTTTTCAACGCCGACGATCGGATCGTCGACGAGGATCCCGATCGTGAAAATCAAGGCAAAGAGGGTCACCCGGTTGATCGTGAAATGGAAGAGGTGGAAGGTGAGGAGCGTGATCGCCAGGGTGGTCGGAATGGCAATGATGGTGATGGCGGCCGCCCGTAATCCGAGGAAGAGCGCAATCAGAAGGCTCACGCCGAAGATCGCGATGGCCATATGCTCCAAGAGCTCATTCGATTTCTCGGCGGCCGTCTGCCCGTAATCCCGGGTGACCACGTATTGGACGTCGGGAGGGAGGGTGTCCGGCCTTAGGGCAGCAATGTCTTCGAGGATCTTCTTGGCCAGGAACGTGGCGTTGGCGCCCTTTCTCTTGGCAACCGCCAGGGTGACCGCGTCGATCGGTTCCCGGATCTGCTGGTGCGACCCCGCTCCGAAGCGCAGCGTCAAGCTCCGCTCCTCCTGGTCGGGTCCGTCAACGACCTGAGCGACATCCCGGAGATAGACGATCTTCCCCTGGCTGACGCTGACGACCAGGTTTTCCAGGTCCCGCTTCGTCATGAGGAGAGCACTGGGCTCCACCTCGATGAGCTTGGGCTCCGATTCGAGGTGGCCGGCGGGCAGCCGGACGTTGTTCTGGTGGATCAACGCGACGAGATCCGCCGGGGTGAGCAGGTGCATGGCGAGCTTGGCCGGGTCGAAGAAGACCTGGAACTGACGTTTGCGGCCGCCGAGGATCGTAGTTTCCGAGATGTCCGAGATCGGATTGATCTTATCGCGAACCGTCGCGACGACGCGGCGCAGGCTCAGGGGATCCCGCGTCGGGCTATAGAAGGTGAGGGCAAGGATCGGCACATCGTCGATCGAGCGGGGCTTGATCAGCGGGATCGACGCGCCGGGAGGAAGGAAGTCGAGATGGGAGTAAACCTTGGTAAAGAGCTTGATGAGGCTCTTCTCCATCTCTTCGCCCACCTCAAACCGGACGATGAACATGGCACCGTTGGGAGCCGCCGTGGAATAGACGTATTCCACTCCCGGGATCTGCCAGAAGACGCGCTCCCCATTGTTGACGATGCGCTTTTCCACCTCTTCGGGGCTCGCCCCCGGCATGGAGACGAAAACGTCGAAGAGGGGAACGACGATCTGCGGTTCTTCCTCCCGGGGCAGCTCCATCAAGGCGAAGGAGCCCAGAAGCCAGGAAGCGAGGATGAGCAGAGGCGTGACGAGGGAAGAAGAGAAGAAGCGGATGAATCCACCGATCGCTCCACCGTCTTGCTTGCCGCTCACGGGGTCGCCCCTCCGATCTCCTGGGCGATCTGCTGAACCTGATAGTCATCGAGCTCCCCCGACAAGAAGTAGAGCTTTGCTCGAGCCAGCTCGAGCCGGGCGAGGCTGTCCCAGTACCCGATTTCGGTTTGGAGCTGCAGCTGGCGCACACCGAGCAGGTCGACGATCGTCTTCCGTCCTTCCCGGTAGAGCTCGGCCATCATCTCGGTCGACTTCCGGGCGTCGGCGCTGGCCCGGCCCAGGATCTCCGCGTCCTGGAGCGCACCCTGATACTCGGTGTAGGCTTGGCCAAGCTTGTTCTGGATGAGATCGCGCAAGGAAGCCGCTTCGTGGCGAAGCTGCTCCTCAGCGGCCTGGGCCTGCTTGACCTTCGGATCCCGGGCGGGATCGAAGAGCGGGACGGTTCCCAGGACTCCGACCGTATAGCTTCTCCCACCTGAGTTGAAGTTGTCGCTGTCGAGCATGCCGGAAGCAAAGCCGTTGACCGAAGGAAGCGCCGTGGCCTTGATCCTGCCTACCTCCGAATGCTGGGCGGCGATCGACGACTGGAGGGCCAAGAGATCACTTCGGTAGAGGAAGGCTTCCTGTACCCACTGCTCGAGCGGCTTCGTCGGGCCCTTGCGAAGGGTGGGAATCGAGCCAGCCAGGGCAACCTCGGCATCTGCACTCTCTCCCTGGAGCGTATTGACCGCCACCCGTGCCACCTTGCGTTTGGAGACATAGCCATTCTGGCTCTGCTCGATCGAAGCGCTCATCGAGCGGCCGGCATAAAAATCTGCGCCCAGAACAAGTCCTTGCTCCATCAGGTGGATGGCCTGATCAAGATCGCGCGCGGATGCCTGCACATCGAGCCGGGCGAGGGCTGCCTCGCGTTCCGCCAAAAGGAGCTGCATATAGGCGTCGATGGCGAGCAGGCTCGCCTCCATCCGCGTGAATCGCTCCTCCTGCTCGCTCTGCTGGATCAGGTGCTTGGCCGTGCGAATCGAATCGATCGTCTGCATGGCGTCAAAAATCGGGATGAGCGCCATGAGGCCCATGTTCTGGTTGGAAACTGTGCCCGGATGGTTGAGCGAATTGAGATTGAGGTCGCCCGCCGAGAAGTTTCGCTCGGTCAGGTGAAACATGAAACCGAAAATCGGGTTATCGGTGGTGATCGAGTCTGCCCAGCCGTAGACCCGAGGCAGGAAGCCGGAAGCCGCCAGGGCCTTCTGGGCAAGCATCTCCTGGAGCTTGGCGTGCTTTTTCTTGAGCTCGGGATAGTGTGCCTGAACCCTTCTCCAGAAGCGGATCAGCGGATGATCGGATCCGACGGCGCTCTTCTCGAGGGGAATGGGCCTTTGGGGAGGATCGGCGTCCTGCGGGTTGCGCGCTTGACTGCGGAACTCCATGGGTTGTGCGCCGGCCGCCTCGGGCGGCGGAGCCGCCTGGCCCGTCGGCTCGGCCCTGCCCACGTCTCGGGTGGTCGCGCCCGCCAGGAAAAGGAGCGCAAGGACACTCCTTGCCGAGCGAAGGAACGACATGGATCCGATCGACTCCTACTTGGCCGTCCTCGCCGTCGATCCGTGGCGCCGCTCGAGCCTCCGGAAGACGTTTTCCGCCGGGCAGAAAGCAGTAAAGGCCGACTGGAGCAGATTGAGGCCCACAAAGGCCGTCAAAAGCAGCCACCAGGAGCTCCAGAGCGACAGGAGAAGGCTGACCAGGATGATCGTTCCCGCCAGCGCGCGCACTTTTCGTTCGATGGACATATCAGCTCCCTCCTCGATTTTCCATGGAGAATAATCTCGTGCGCTGTCAACTGTAAAGAAACAGGTCATGACATCTCCGGAGAGGGCGAGCGCCGACCTATCGCCCCTCCGGTGCCGCCTCCCGCTCCAGCAAGTCGAGCAGGGAGTGGCGGATCTCCTTTCCCTCGAAGAGGATTTGGTAGATCTCGTCGGCAACCGGTTTTTTGACGTCGCCGAAGAGCGGATTTTCGTGGACCGAGGCGGCGGTCGGTACTCCCTCCACGACGCTTCCTGCCATGGCCAGCGCTTCCTTCAAGGACGCGCCTTGGGCGAGGGACAGCCCGAGCCGGAAATTGCGACTTTGTGGGCTCCGTGCGGTCAGGATGAGATCCCCGAGGCCACTCAAGCCTGCGAAGGTTTCGGGACGGCCACCCAGGCGAAGCCCCAAGCGTGTCATTTCGGCCAGGCATCGGGTCAGGAGGCTGGCCGAGGCGTTCTCTCCGAGTGCCAGGCCGGTGCAGAGCCCTCCGGCGATGCCGTAGATGTTTTTCAGAGCTCCTCCGATCTCGACTCCGACGAGGTCCGAAGAGCGGTAGACTCGGAATCGCCGGTTGTGGAAGAGTTGCTGTACCCGCGTGGCGAGCTCCTCGCTTTCGGATGCCACCACCGTCGCCGCGGGGAGCCCCCGGAGAATCTCCGCAGCGAAGTTCGGTCCGGAAAGCGCAGCAAGAGGTCGGCTGCCCCAAACATCGCGGACGATCTCGGTCACGCGGAAGCCTGTCCCGATCTCCAATCCTTTCCCCAGGCTGACGACGGGCACGGGCGGCGCCGCAACTCGGAGCAAGGTTTGGCGGACGTGCTGCACCGGGATAGCGAGGCAGAGGAGGTCGAAGGCTTGCGGCCAGGTGGCCAGCGTATGATGAGCAAAAAAGGGCTCATGGCCGTTTTCGGCGAGGATCGCCCCGGCCGCCCTGCCCCAGCGCCCTTCGCCCAGGAGACAGACTTTCACAGGTGGAGATCGCCCTTTCTCAAGCTCCGCTCCCTCCCATGCCGGAGAGGTCTTCCCGGTCCTTCCGGCCAAAACCGGATTCCGTTCCCTGGATCAGGCGCCGAATGTTGCTCCGATGTCGGAGGATGGCCAGCAGGGAAGCAAGGAGGGAAAAGGTGAGCAGCACCCAGCGCCCGGGATAAAGGAGGCAAGTGGCGATCGGAAAGGCCAGGGCTGCGCCAAGAGATGCCAGGGAGACGATTCGGCAGAGGAGAAAGAGGCCGCCCCAAATCGCCGCGAGGAAAAGAAAGGTCCAGGGGACCAGTACCAGCAGCACGCCGGCCGTGGTGGCGATGCCTTTCCCGCCTCGACCCTGGAGCCAGGGGGTGAAATTATGACCCAGGATGGCGGCTAACCCGGCCGCGGACCCGAGCAGGTCGGCGACCGGAACCGACGTGGTCGGAAACCCATGGAGCCCGGCGCCGGTCGGCAACGCCCCCTTGAGAAAATCGAGCAAAAAGATCGCGACTCCCCATCGCGCTCCCAGGACGCGCCAGGCGTTGGTCGCTCCGATGTTGCCGCTCCCCTGGGTGCGAAGGTCGAGGCCGCGCAGGCGACCGAGCCAGTAGCCAAAGGGCATCGATCCAAGCAGGAAGCTTGCCAGGAGGAGTACGGCCATCCATCCCGGATGGCTCCAGGAGAACGGACTCATGGCCGGAATTCCCAGGCGATCGCTTTCTGCCGGAGGGCATGATCGGCCAGGACCAGACGGGTCATCGCTTCGACGATGGGGACGGCGCGCGGAAGCACACAGGGATCATGGCGCCCCCGTGCCCGAAGGATCGTGGGTTCGCCCTTCTCGGTCACCGTTCCCTGGGGCAGGGCGATCGTGGCCACCGGCTTCAGGGCAACGCGGAAGAAGATCTCCTCGCCGTTGCTGATTCCCCCTTGGACGCCTCCGCTCCGGTTGGTCCGCGTACGGATTCGGCCCTCTTCGGAATAGAAGGGATCGTTATGCTGAGAGCCGCGTAGCCGCGTGCCCGCAAAGCCAGAACCCAGCTCGAATCCTTTCGCTGCCGGGATCGAGAGCATGGCCTTTGCCAGGTCGGCGTCGAGCTTGTCGAACACGGGCTCCCCGAGTCCAGCCGGCATGCCTTGCACGCGGCAGGTGACGACTCCTCCCACGGAGTCTCCCCCCTTGCGGGCATCCTCGACCAGCGCAATGGCTTGGGAAAGGGTCTCCGGATCCGGCCAGCGCAGGGGGTTGGCCTCGACGAGCGTTTCGTCGACGATGACGGCCGCCTCCGGAGCCGAAAAGCCGCAAATTTCCGAAACGTAGGCCACAACCTTGAGGGAGGGAAAGGCCCGGCGAAGGAACTGCCCGGCCACCGCACCTCCTGCGACCCTTCCGACGGTTTCGCGGGCGGAAGCCCGTCCGCCTCCCATCCAACTTCGGATCCCATATTTCGCCTGATAGGTGTAATCGGCGTGACTCGGTCGGAAGATTTCCCGCATCTCCTCGTAGGCTTCGGACCGCGCATCTTCGTTTCGCACCCAGAGAAGGATCGGCGTACCCAGGGTGAGGCCGTCCAAGGTGCCGGAGAGGATCTCCACCCGATCGCTTTCCTTTCGCTGCGTGGTGAGCCGGCTTTGACCGGGCCTGCGCCGGTCGAGCTCCCGCTGGATCTCTTCCACCGCAAGAGGCAGGCGGGGTGGACATCCATCGATCACCACGCCGATCCCGCCGCCATGTGACTCGCCCCAGGTGGTGATCCGAAAGAGATGGCCGAATGTGTTGGGCATGCCTTATCGTTCCTATCGCGAGTGGCGCAAAAAGTTTATCATAATTTTCAACCCCGCTCGGAATGCATGGGGATGGCGAGGCGGGCTTCCGAAGCAGTCAGAGGAAGGGAGGAGCCACTGGTTTCTCTCCCGGAGGAGAGCGGGGGTCCGACGGCTTCCGCGCGGAGGCATCTCGTGTTGGTCGGCATGATGGGCTGTGGGAAAACCGTTCTCGGTCGCTGGCTGGGCCGGCGGTCCGGTCTGCCCATCTACGACTTGGACCGGATGGTGTCGCGGCGGGAGCATCGCTCGATCTCCGCTCTCTTCGAAAAGAAAGGGGAGGCCTATTTCCGCCGGAGGGAGGCGGAGGCGCTGCGCCAGGCGCTTGCCCTGCCGCCGGGAATTGTTTCGACCGGCGGAGGCACTTTTGTTTTCGAGGAAAACCGCCGCCTGCTCCTGGAGCGGGGCTTCGTCGTCTATCTCGAGGCTCCCCTCGATCTCCTGGAGGCGCGGCTTCGCGAGAGCCGAGGAAGACCGCTTCTGGATTCCATGGTGGATCGTCGGCAGGCTCTTCAGGAGCTTTTGGAGAAGCGGGCGCCCTTCTATCGAATGGCCCATCTGACCGTTCGAGTGGCCGGGCAGGGCGAGGAAGAGCTGGGGGAGTCGGTCTGGCGGGCCTATTGCGAGCAAATCGAGGGAGCAGAATGAGGACGAAGGTAGGCTTTTTAGGTGCCGGACGGATCGCCCGCGTTTTGGCGGGCGGGCTGGTGCGCGGCGAGGACTCTTGGGAGCTATTCGCCTCTTCCCGGACTCGGGCGGGCGGGGAGGCCTTCCGGAAGGCGCTCCCGCAGGCACGGCTCTATCCGGAGGAGCGGAATCGCGACTTGGTTGGGGAGAGTGAGATCGTCTTTCTCTGCGTCAGGCCGCAAGAGGCCATCGGCGTTCTGCGCCAGATTCGGCCGATGACGGCCGGCAAGCGGATCGTCTCCGTAGCGGCCGGCGTTTCCCTGGCTTCGATCCTTTCGGAGGTGGAGCCCTCGGCTCGGGTCGTCCGTGCAATGCCGAATCTCCCCTCGCTCATTGGCCAAGGAGTGATCCCCTATTGCCTCGGTTCCGGCCGGGAGGCGGGCGATCGCGAGTGGGCCAAAAGGCTATTGGAGCGGTTTGGCGAGGCCGTCGAGCTCGAGGAGAGTCTCTTCCCCCTGGCCACGGCACTCATCGGCTGCGGGCCGGCCTATGTGTGCGCCTTTCTCGCCCCCCTGCTTCGGTTTGCCGCGGAGTCGGGCCTGCGGGCCGCAGAAGCCCGGCGGATGGTGTTGGCAACCGTTTCGGGGGCGCTTGCCCTGCTGCGGCAGACCGACCTCGATCCGGCGGAGGTGGTCCAGGAGAGTCGGACCCCGGGCGGGATCACCAACGCGGCCGTATCCGTCTTGGAGGAGGAGGGCTGGCAGGAGACGCTGCGGCGAGCTCTGGACGCAGCGTGGAGTCGAGCAAAGGCCTTGGAGGAGGCGTAGGCGTTCGATCATGGCCCTGCAGAAGTATATTCGACTCGACGATCGACTCTGCTCCTATGTGCGCGAGCATCGGAGCGGGTCGGTGGATCCCGTCTGGAGCGATCTCCGGGCGGAGACGATGCGGCTTGGGCCGGTCGCGGAGATGATGATTCCCGAGGAAGAGGCGGCGCTGCTTTTCTTTCTGGTCGGCGCGCTATGCGTGCGGCGGGCGATCGAGATCGGGACCTTCACGGGTGCGAGCAGCCTGGCGATCGCCCGTGGCTTGGCCGAAGGGGGCAGGCTTCTCTGCCTGGACCGAAGCGAGGAGTGGACTCGGATTGCCCGGGTCTTCTGGGAAAGAGCGGGGGTTGGCGAACGGATCGAGCTCCGGCTCGGTCCAGCGCTGGAGAGCCTCGAAGCGATCGAAGGAGAGCCAAACTTCGATTTTGCCTTCGTCGATGCGGACAAGACCGGGTACGACGCCTACTACGAGGCCCTTCTTCCCCGGATGCGGCGGGGAGGAGTCCTCCTTTTCGATAACATGCTTCGTGAGGGGCGGGTTCTCGAGAGCGACCAGCCGGACGACCCGGATACCCAGGCGATCCGCAATCTGAACGACAAGCTGCGGGAGGATTCACGCATCGAAGGGCTGCTTCTCCCGGTGGCTGACGGGATCTACCTCTGCCGGAAGCGATGAGCCTCCCTTGCGAGCTCAACGTGGATATGACATTGTGGTCGCATGGTGAGCGGGAGTGAAGCCGGCGGCTTTGCGCAGCGTGTCTTGGAAAGGAGCCGTACGGTTCCGGTGCTGGTCGATTTCTGGGCTCCCTGGTGCGGCCCTTGCCGCGTTCTCGGACCTGTGCTCGAGCGGCTCGCGGAGCGAGCCCGTGGCCGCTGGGAGCTCGTAAAGATCAACACCGAGGAAGCACCGGAGATCGCTCGTCAATACGAGGTCTACAGCATCCCCGATGTCCGCCTCTTTGCCGGAGGGAAGGTCATCGACGGGTTTGTGGGGGCTCTTCCGGAAAGTCAGATCGAACGTTGGCTCGAACAGGCGATTCCGATTGCCCGTTCGGCCCGCTACCAGAGGGCGCGCGCACTCTTTAGCGAAGGAGGCTGTCGGCAGGCGGCCGAGCTGCTTGCCCAGGAGCGGACGGCAGGAGTCCGGGACCCCGAGGCCTCCCTGCTCTATGCGCGCGCCGCAGTCTGTTCCGATCCGAAGGCTGCCTTGGAGGCCCTTGGCCCAGAGGAGACCGCGCAAGATCCCGCCGTCGCGGAAGCGATCCGGGAGCTCGGAGGAGCGCTCCTCTCCCCGGCTCCGCCAGGGGCGAATTCCGATGCGCGTCTCGCTCGTTATCTTGAAGGCCTGGAGGCCGTCCGCGACGGACGGCTGGAGCAAGCCATGGAGGCCTGGCTCGGCATCCTCGAAGAAGAGAGGAACTTCCGCCAGGGAGAACTCGCGCGGATCTGTCGGGCACTCTTCCAGATCCTGGGATGGCGTCATCCCCTGACCGAGCGGTTCAGCCGGCGCTTTTCCGCGGCGATTCACCCATAGGCTCCGCACCGCTCTCTTCTTGGGTCAAGTAGATCAAGGAGAGTGCCGTGACGGCGAACATCCGGGAGGCGACGCCGAGTGCCGCGGAGAGCGTTCCCCGCCAGATCTGGAACCATTCGCCCGCCAGGATCAGAAAGAAGAAGAGCCACTCCACCAAGCCACAGGTGAGGCCCGCCACCGCCCAGCCCTTTGCTTGCGCGAACTGCTGCTGGCTGCCGAACCAAGCCTGGAACAGCCGGGCGCTCCCGATGAAGCAGAGGAGAGAGGTGGCCAGCTCCCAAGCGATCAACCCGCTGAAGAGGAGCCGCGCGGCGGTGGGCGATCGCAAGGCGCGCCAGCCCAAGGATGAGTCGGCGGGCAGCGTGTCCATGGATAGGACGTGGACGAGATAGGTCCAGTTCGCGGAGGGATCGACGATGTTGTCGATCCCGGCCAGGAGGAAGTAGGCTCCGACCAAAAGCGGCAGGATCGTCTTGGAAGCACGGAGAACCAGAAGAGAGAACGACACGGTCCCCCCCATTAGTCGGGCTGCGCAAAATGGTTGCGGGCCTGCGCGACGTCGTGCGCGATCTGTGCGCGAAGCTCGTCGACCCCGGCAAAGCGCCTCTCCTCCCGCAAAAAGTGCCAATGAGAGACCTCGATCTCGGCACCGGAGAGATCTCCGGCGAAGTCGAGCAGGTGGACTTCGAGCCGAGGAAGGGAATCCCTTCCGAATGTGGGGCGTCGTCCGTAATTGGCCACTGCGGGAAAGACATCCGACACTCGGGCCTGGCACGCATAGACTCCCTCGGGAGGGAGAAGCTGGGAGATGCCCGTAAGATTGGCCGTGGGGCTCCCGATCTGGCGGCCCATGCCCGCGCCGGGAGCCACCCGACCGAGGACGGCGTAACTGCGTCCCAGCCAGCGCTCGGCATCCCCGAATCGCCTCTCCCGGATCGCCTGGCGAATCCGGCTACTCGCGACACGGCTGCCGCCGTCGAGCAGAGGGGGAACGATTCTCGCCGCGAAGCCCAGTCTCGAGCCGAGCTCCCGCAAGCGCTCGGCGTCTCCTTCCGCACCGCGTCCGAAGCGAAAATCCTGCCCGACGACTACGGTCCGCAGGTTGGGAAAGATCCGGACGATTCGTTCGAAAAAAAGCTTTGAAGAGAGCTCGCGCAGCTTTCCGTCGAAGCGAACCACGAGCACGAGCCCCGGACCGGCGGCGGCCAACAGCCGGACTTTTTGCGCGGGAGTCGTCAGTCGGGGAGGAGCTTCTTCGGGGCGGATGACCGCCAGGGGATGGGGCTCGAAGGTGAGCACCCCGCAGGCGCTCGGGTCGGGAGGGAGCACGAGCAGCTGGCGGAGGACTTCCTGGTGACCGCGATGGACGCCGTCGAAGAACCCGATCGAAATATGGCGGATCTCGGGCCGAGGGTCGGCTTCGAAAAGCGATACGGTCAGAGCTTCTCGACTTAACTCATCCATGGAATCGCCACTTCTCGATCCCTCGTTCTCCAAGTTACTGTCGCCGAATACGAGAAACTTCGGGCAGAGGCAGGACGTGAGGCAGGAGCTCCTCCGCCCGATGCATTTCCTGCAGTGCGGGGAAGGAGAGCGCTCCCTCTACGGAAAAGTTTCCGGATTGGAGCCGGTGCAGCTCCGCGAGGTGGGCTCCACATCCAAGGGTCAGCCCGATATCGTGGCAATAGGTCCTCACATAAAAGCCCTTGCGACAGCGGATCTCGAAGCCGAGAAACGGCGGCTTCCATTCGAGGATCTGGTGAGAGTAGACCTGGACCAGGCGGGGCGGACGCTCGACCACCTTCCCTTCCCGCGCAAGCTTGTAGAGCGGCTTCCCATGGTGCTTGATTGCGGATACCATCGGCGGAACCTGGAGGAACTCCCCGGAGAATTTGACGAAGACCGCCTCCAGTTCTTCCCGGGTGAGCGGGGGAACGGGCCGCTCCTCGACGATCTGGCCGTCAGCGTCTTGCGTGTCGGTGATCTGGCCCAGATGCATGACTCCGCGATACCGCTTGTCTTCGGCCATCAGAAGATCTTGAATGCGCGTCGCCTTGCCGAGAACCAGGACCAGCAACCCGGTCGCCAGAGGGTCGAGAGTGCCGCAGTGGCCGACCTTCCGTAGCCCGAAGCGGCGGCGCAGGAACTCAACCATGTCGTGGGATGTGCATCCCTTGGGCTTGTCCAAAAGAAGAACGCCGTCGATGTCCATGAATCGCTCGCTCGGGTGGGCTCAAGAGCCGGGGAGCAGGTGAGGAACGATCGCCTCGAGAAGCTGCTGCTCGACTTCCTCCACAGGCAGAGGTGCGCGTGCTCCCGCGGCACACCGGTGTCCTCCGCCTCCGAAGCGGGCAGCGACGGGGCGGATGTCGATCGCAGGAATCGATCGAAGGCTCATGCGAGTGATCTGGGGGCTGATCTCTTCGACCATAAAGGCCACTTGCACCGTCTCTACCAGTTGAAGATAGCTCAGGAAGTTCTCGACCTCGAGCGAAGTCGTGCCCGTTTCGGCATAGAGGTCGGCCGTGAGACGATAAAAGGCGATCCGATTGTCCGCGGCGAAACGCGTCCGGTTGAGGATCTCGCGAAGCAGCGCGAAGCGGTTGAGCGAAAAGTTCCGGAAGGTTCGCCACGAAAGCGTTTCGGGATCGGCACCTGCGCGGATCAAGGCCGCCGCAAGCTCGAGGGTTTCCGGCCGGAGGGGACGAAAGGAGAAGGAGTTGGTGTCGGTCAGGATACCGACGTAGAGCGCGGATGCCGCATCCGCGCGGAGCGGAAGGTCGAGCTCCAGAGCGGTCCGGGCAAGGAGCTCTGCGGTGGCGAGCGCGCTGGCCTCGACGCAGTTGATCGCGGCGTATCCCGGATTGTCCGGATGGTGGTCGATATTCGCATCCACCGGGACGCCCCAGCGCAGGAAGCGCTCTCCGAGCCGCTCCGGAGTCGAGCAATCGACGGCGATCACCTTCGGGGAGTCGGCCGGAGGCTCGACCGGAGTCCTTTCGACCGGAATCGAGCCGCAGAGGTAGGCATAGGGATCGCTTGGCCCCTCCTCATTGAAGACGCGCACCTTCTTGCCCATTTCCTTCAAGATGAGAGCCAAGCCGATCGAGCTCCCGATCGCGTCGCCGTCGGGACGGATGTGCGAAAGGACGGCGAAACTGTGATTCTCCCGGAAGAGTGCCGCAAGGCTGCGCAGTGATTCGACCATCGGCTTTCTGTTGCACAGGCGGCGTCGTGGGCGCAAGCTTCTCTTGTTTTCAGGACGGCTTGCGAGGAAGACGACGGGCGCGAATCATGGGTGCATTCGGGCGTAGGGTAAGAAGATCTCTGCTGCGCGTAGCGGACCTGCTAGTCTTTGTCCTCTTTTGCGCGACCATCGTCCTCCTGATCCGGAATCACCTCGGTCAAAAGGAGAAGATCGTGGTGGAAGGACGGAAAGGACCGCTCTGGGAGATTGTGCCGTCGTCCGGAACGCATCCGTAACCGCCCGGCCCCCTGCGCTTGAGAGGCGCTCGAGCCGGAAGGACTCGGCACCGATTAGCCTTGTGATGGAGAAGGCGGCTGTGTAGGATGCTGCGCGGCTCGAGGACTGAACGACATAGGAGGAACAATGCGAATCGGAAAAAGGATCTTGTGCGGGATTTTACTGCTCTGTGCCGGAATCGCGGGGCTTCGCGCGGAGGAAAAGCAAGAGGTCACTGTCAAAGGCGAGCTGGTGGACCTCTACTGCTATCTCGATCACGGCGCGGCAGGAGACAAGCATTCGAGTTGCGCCCGGAAGTGCATCAACCTGGGATTGCCGGTGGGCCTCAAAGGGGACGATGGCAAGCTCTATATGCTCTATGGAGAGCACAAGCCGCTCAAGTCGGCGGAGATTCCCAAGACGGCGAATGTCACGGTCAAGGGGAAGCTGGTGAGTGCCGAAGGCTACAACCTGATCGAAGATACCGAGTTCGAAAAATAGAGCTCCTCCTGGCGACGAAGGGATAGCCTTTCCGTTGGTCTCCTCCTTTTGGGGGACCTCCGGAAAGGCTTTCTCGTCGTTCCGCTCTCAGAGGAGGGTCTGGAGACCCACAAAAACGTCGCAGCGCCACTGCCCATTCCAGGAATCGCATTGGCCGGGCTCCCGCGAAACGAGACGTGAACGAACTCCGCGATTTTTTGGAGACCCTCAAGCAGCCGGAGTACGTCCATGTCCTTCTTCATCCGATCCCGGTCTACGGTCTGGCGACGGCGCTGACCGCCTACCTTGCCGGTCTCGCGTTCAAGAGCCGAGCCACGCAAGTCGTTGCCCTCTCGCTCGTCATCCTCACCTCGGCCTCCGGATGGCTCGTGCAGCATTACGGGCACGAAGGGGAGGACCGGGTGGAAACCATGATCACGCAGAAGCAGAAAGCTTGGCTTGCGGTTCACGAAGAACGAGGCGAAAGAACGGCATGGATGCTCTACGGAACCGCGGCCATCGCGACTCTCTCCTTGGTCTCTTCCGCCCTCTTCCCCAAGGGCTTGAGCTTTCTCTCCTCCGCGACCGTGCTGGCCGGCCTCGCCTCCTTGCTTTTGGGGATCTGGACGAGTCATGCGGGAGGTCAGATCCGCCACAAGGAGTTTTATCAGGGCCCTCCTCCGGAGCCCGAAAAGAAGGCTCACGCTGCGAAGATCTCCCCGCAGCCTACCCCTGAGGCGGCTGCGCCCGTTCGCGAGAGTCCCCCGCCTCCGCTCGAGCCGGAGCTGCCGCAGCAGGAGGACTCTCCGTCCGGGGAGAAGCCTCCGCAATGAGGCTCAAGGATTAGGCGGCAACCAGGAGACCAGAGACGATCCGGTAAGCCCCGGCGGCCGCCGTTTCGATCAGCGCGCTGGGTGCGGCGGTGAAGCAGAAGGCGATGCCTTCTTCCAGATTGATGCGGATCAGGCGTTCGAGCAGGGACTGCCGGGGCAGCGGAGGGAATGCATCCAGGGGGCGCCGCAAAAGAAGAAGCCGCGGGCGCAGCGCCAGGGCGCGGGCAAGCACGAGCCATCGCCGCTCGACCGGCGAGAGCAGATCGGCCGGGACGGGAAGGCGCTCTTGCAGGGGGAGAAAGCGGAAGAGCCAGGTGGGAAGAGCCCCCCCTGTGGAGCGGAGAAGATTGGCTTCGACCGAGCTTGCCCCGTCAACTCCTGCCTCGACGCCCAGGGAAAGCCCGTGGGCCGCCGCCCAACCGGGATCGGCTTGCGCGAGCTCCTCTCCCAGGTAAAGCACGCGGCCGACTTCGGCTCGGCGCTCTCCCACAAGCGTCTGCCACAGGGCTTGCTCCAGAATCGGCGGGAGATCCCGTACGCCCGCAAGAATCACGACGAAGCCGGCGGAAGGGACGACAAGCCTCGGGATGCGTAGCGGAGGGAGGGGCGGAAGGGAGAGGACGAGGTTTTCGGCCAGGAGCAGCGGGGTGCCCTCCGTGTTCATTCTCGAGGGCGCAAGAGGCGTTGCCATGCGTTCGGCCTGCTCTGGGCTTCGGGAGTTCCCTCCGGAAAAACGCTTTTGACGCCGACCAGTTCCCCACGCAAGATCATTCCCGTTATGAGCAAGACCGCCCCCCTGCCGGGAAAAGTGAATCTGCGAACCCCGGAAGTCATGAGCCTCGTTCAAGCGGAGGTGGAGAAGCACTATCGGAGTCCTCTGGTCGAGTATCTCCAGGGAACGGGAGGATGCCTGTCTGCTGCGGGCCTCACGGTACGGCTGGCCAAGGCATTTGGTTTTTGCTACGGGGTCGAGCGGGCGATCGATTTGGCCTATGCCACCACCAAGGTGTTCCAGGACCGGCGCATCTTTCTCCTGGGCGAAATCATCCATAACCCCGAGGTGAACGACCAGTTGACCGCCCTGGGAATCCAACGACTGCAGGAGCACGGTGGAGAATCGGATCTTGACGATCTCGATGGTTCAGACGTGGTGATCGTGCCGGCGTTTGGGGCCCAGGTGAAAACGATGGCGCGCATCGCCCAGATCGGCTGTCAGATCGTCGATACCACCTGCGGAGACGTGATGACGGTCTGGAAGCGGGTTCGGCAGTATCGGCGGGAGGGAGTGACCTCGATCATTCACGGAAAGGCCTGGCATGAGGAAACCAAGGCCACCGCTTCCCGTGCTGTCGGGGAGGATGGCAGCGGCCACTATCTGGTCGTGTACGACCTGGCCGAGACCGATCTGGTCTGCGAGTATATCCGCAGAGGCGGAAACAAGGAGGAGTTCCTGCGGAAGTTTCAAGGAGCCATCTCTCCCGACTTTGATCCGGATGTCCACTTGCAGTATGTCGGAGTTGCCAATCAGACGACGATGATGCGGGGGGAGACTGAGGAGGTGCAGCGGCGAATCCGTCAGGCGATCATCGACCGGTATGGATCGGAGAAGCTCTTCGAGCACTTCCGCTACTTCGATACCATTTGCGGCGCGACTCAGGAGCGGCAAGACGCCCTGCGCGAGATGCTCGACCACCGAAAGCTCGATCTCCTGATCGTGGTCGGAGGCTACAACAGCAGCAATACCAGTCACTTGGCGGAGATGGGGGAGAGCCGGCTCCCGACCTATTTCCTCAAGAATGCGGAAAAGATCATTTCCACGTCCCAAATTCTTCATTGGGATTTGCACAAGGGATGCGAGGTGCTCACCGAGCCCTGGCTTCCCGACGGAGAGGTCGAGATCGGGATCACGGCCGGCGCTTCTTGTCCCAACAACCTGATCGAAGAAACGATCCAGCGCCTTTATGAATTGCGCGAAGTCGACGTGGCGGCGATTCTTCCGGTTCACGGCGGCTGAGCGCGGCTCGGACATCGCCGTCAGGAAAACCAGGGGGAGTGAATGGGCATGGTGGTGACAGTCGAGGATCTGCCGCAGGCGGGGGATCGCGTCGTCTTCGCCCGCAAGGGCGAGTTCGCCAAGGAAGGGGTGCTCCGAGAGGAGTTCGATGGCGGGAAGCTTGCCACCCTGATATGGCGGGAGGGGCGGGGGCGTATCGTTTACGTAGGCCTGGGGGAGGGTCCCGTTACGGGCGATCTTCTGCGCAAGGCCGCAGGGACAGGAGTCAAGCTGCTTCGCAGGCTGGGCGCAGAAGAAGTCTATATTGATTGCACCGCCTTTCCCGAACGAGCTGACTTTGCTGTGGAAGGAGCCTTGCTGGCCTCGTATCGGTTTGAAGATTTTCGGATGCCCGAGGCTCGAAAAGGGGGTCCGCTGCGGGCACTGGGCGTAGCCGTTGGCAAAGGGGGTCCCGGGAAGGTCCGCGCGGAGGTCGAGCGTGCCACGACCTTGGCCGAGGCCGTCAACTACGTCCGCCAGCTTGGGAATCAACCAGCCAACGTCGTCACCCCCGCGGTCCTGGCGGAGAAGGCGCGGGAGCTCGCCACCGAAAGTCGTCTCTCCTGCCAGGTCTTGGGTCCGAAGGAGCTGGAAGAGGCCGGATTCGGGGGAATCCTCGCGGTCGGGAAGGGATCGGACAACCCGCCCCGGTTGATTGTCCTGGAGCATCGGCCGACGGCTGCCCCGCCGATTGTCGTCGTAGGGAAGGCGGTAACCTTCGATTCGGGCGGGATCTCGATCAAGCCTGGCGAGCACATGGACGAGATGAAGTTCGACAAGATGGGGGGCTGCGCCGTCCTGGGCGTCATGCGAGCGGCAAGCCGGCTTGGATTGCCCGTGCCGCTGGTCGGAGTCGTGGCCAGTGCCGAGAACATGCCGAGCGCGCGCGCCTATCGCCCGGGGGACCTGATCCGCAGCTACGGAGGGAAGACGATCGAGGTGCTCAACACCGATGCCGAAGGGCGCATCCTGCTTGCGGACGCGGTCGGTTACGCTGTGGAGCGCTTCGCTCCGCGCCTGCTCTTCGACCTCGCCACGCTCACGGGCGCCTGTATCGTGGCTTTGGGTCGGTATCGGGCGGGGCTCTTTTCTCCGGACTCTGGTCTTCGGGATCGGCTCTGGCAGCTCGGAGAAGAGGCGGGAGAGCCGGTGTGGCCTCTGCCGCTGGGGGAAGAGTTCGCGGAGGCCATTCAGAGCGACGTGGCGCTGGTGAAGAACGTCTCCGGCGCCCGGGAAGGAGGAGGATCGGTCGGTGCCGCGTTTATCCAGCATTGGGTGGGAGCCACTCCCTGGGTTCACCTCGACATTGCGGGGCCGGCTTGGGTCAGTCGCGAGCTTCCCTACCTCGAGAAGGGCGTGACGGGCTTTGGCGTGCGCCTCCTGATCCGGTATCTGCTTTCCCTGGCGAATCAAGAGCCCCAGTGACAAGCCGTTGCTCCTTCCGTCCCAAGCTTTCTCTCGGGTTGCTTCTGGTCGCGATCGGCTTCCTTCTCCTCGGCGCGAAGGCGCGGCCGGCGCCCGCGGACGGGTCGGATGTGCGCAGCTGGACGATCGGTCCCGGAAGAATCCAGAGAGCATACGATGCCCTGCCGCGCGGCGACGGCGGCCTCTGGCTCCTTGCGTCGACGCTGCCGAAGGAGGGTCGAAGGAACTCCGCCGAGCTCAGCCGCTGGGCTTCCGGAGGACGCCGGCTCTGGGGGAGGACAATCGTCGAAGCCGTCCCGTTCGACATCCGGTTTCACCTTGTTTCCGAGCCGGGGGGGGAGGTCGTGGTGGCCGGACAGTCGGGCGGCGCTTTGCGGATCTGGCGGTTTTCGGATAAGGGAGACCTGCTTTGGGGGCAGCAGCTGGCCGCAGATCCGGTCAATCCCAACGAAGTGGTAACCTTCGATGGGAAGGGAGGACTTTATGTCGCCTTGCGCCAGCCTCCTTCCGGTAAAGGAGGCTTTGATCACCCAGAGATTGCCGAAGGGGAGACACGAATCTTTCATTATTCGGAGAAAGGAGTCCTCCTGCAGAGCTATGCGCTGCACGCCGTTCCGGAGGTGAGGCAGCCCGGTGCAGGGTGGCTCGCAACGGGCTCCCTAGGGATTCAAAATCCTGTGGCCCTGACCGTAATCCCCACCGGAGGGATCGCCGTCGTCGGTTATTTTGCCGGGATGTCGGGAGACCCACCCAGCCCTCTGCGGGGAGTCACCGAGCAGAAGCTCGACTACGGGTGGCTTTCTTCGGGTGGCCGGGGGATCCCACAGGTCAAGATCTTCGTCGATCGCTGGGACGAATCCGGGCGCAGGCTCTGGTCCCATCTCTTTGGCAGGATGTGGAACAATCTTGCGTTTGCTGTAGCGGGTTCGGAAAAAGGGGCCGTTGCCATCGCGGGGAGCAGCGTCTGGGGGGCTTGTCCCGAAGACCGCTCGTTGCGGCCAAGCGGGCTTCGGCTCTTCGTCGCCGAATACGGTGGTGAACCGGCTTCCCTCCGCTGGTGCCAGGAAATCGAAAGGAATCTTTCCATCGGACCGATGGCGCTCGGCTACGGAGAGGATGGGAGCCTCTGGCTCTTGGGAGAAGCCAAGGGGCCGCTGGTCTCGAGCGATCCCTTGGCTCAAGGAGGGAGGGTCTACTTGGCAAGGTTGGATTCCGCCGGACATCTCCAATGGAGGCGCCAGGTCGGGGATGGAACGAGCCGACCCTTTCCGCACATCGCCTTCGGTCCGGAAAATTGCCCCACCGTGGCGTGGGCGACAGCGGCGTTGGGAAGCCGGCACCGATCGCAGGAGGGAGAGATCATTTCCGTGGGGCAGCCTCTCCAGGGCAGGCCGTAGTGTCGCCGAGCAAGACCGGCACCTCGAGACGCGATTACCCCAGCCGCCCTGTGGCGGGGAACCGCTTCCCTTCACTCCGAGCAAGCTGCCGAAAAATCCGATTGACGACGATCGTTCCTCATTTCAGGATCCGGTTCTCCCGATCAGGGGGAAAATTAATTTGAGCGATGGCGTGATGCGGATCGGCTCGACCTTCCCATCCGTTTCTTTCTGGAGAATCAGCTAACCCATGATCAAGCATCGAGTGACCGTTCCGATTCAGAGCAAGGGCAATGTGGGCAAATCCTTGGAGGCGATTGCGCGTCTGGGGTGGATGTCAGCGCGAGGACTATCGTGGCGGGCATTTGATCTCGATTCGGACAATCGAACCTTATCGAAGGCCGTGCCGGGTGTTCAGTTGATCGAACTCTCCGAGGAGCCAGAGACCGATCTGATCCGCCTTTTTCGCGGGATCCCGGAGACGCCCCTTACCCTGATCGATCCGCGAGCGCATCTCTCTCGCGTTCTGCTGCGCTCCTTGGAAGCCGTGCGCTTTTTCCAATACACCGGCAGAGAGCCGGATACCCGGGTCACCATCCTCTTTTATCCAATGGATGATCTCGCGGTGATGGACGAGATCGCGGAAGTGGTGGAGCGAGTGGGTAGTCAGGCGGACTATGCAATCGTACGGAATCGCGCTCGAATTCCCCGCATTCGCATGTTCGAGGGTAGCGATCTTGAGAAGGAGCTGCTTTCGTTGGGTGCGGTAACTCTCGAGCTGCCAGCACTGCTTGCTGACACCAAGGATGCACTGGCCGCCCTGGAGATCGGATTACAGCGGGTGATCACTCCGGTGCAGGCCGTTGTCGATCCAGAGGTGAAGCTCGATCTGATCCATCGAATCATTCTGGAAGATTGGCTGCGGCTGCTTTTCGGCCGGTATGATCGTGCCGCCCTTTCTCTTTTAGCTGGCGAAGAGGCGGAAAAGATCGAGCGGACTGCACCCTCATCACCCGATCACGAGCAGGAACGACCGGGAGCTCGGCGAGGAGGGAAGGTGAATCTGCAAAATCTTCTATGAATGACCCGGAGGCGGAGGAACCTGCAGATCCGCGGCGGTATTGGAAGGCTGCGATCGCCCATCTCCCGCCGGAAAAGAGGGAAGCTGCCTGGGAGTGGTACCAAAGCCGGTCCGAGCCCGCTCATTCTTTCGACAGCCTCAGTGGGTTGTTGCTTCTCCTCGAAGCCAATGCCGCCTATCTGGAGCGCGTGCCGCGTGCGGTACAGGAGCTTCTGGAACGCACCTCGAGCCATGCTGCTGGCGCGGCCTCCAGCCAGGACGATTTGCAGCAGTTCCTGGGATATCTGCACCACTACACGACTCAACTGCAGGATCTCCTGAGTTCCTCGCCTCAGCGGTGGCAAGAGCGGTTGCAGCAGGAGACCTCGCAGCTCTCCTCCCTTCTTGCGCAGGTCAGCGAGCAGATGCACCACTACACCGGCCAGCTGCAGGATCTTCTGGGTTCCTCGTCCCAGCAGTGGCAAGAGCGATTACAGCAGGAGACCTCGCAACTGACCGGGCTGGTTTCACAGATCACGGAGCAGAGTCGGACCCTGCAGAAGCGCCTTACCGGCCTTCGCCTTTGGGCCGTGGGCTTGCTGCTAGCGATCGGCTTCTTTGCCGGATGCTCCGCGATCCTGCTCTTGCGTCTCCTGATGCCGAAGTTCTTTGGCGTCTGATCGCAAGCGTATACGGGCGTGAAAGGGCGGCTCGATGAGCCGATGGATGGATGCACGGAAGGGCGCAGCCAGCTCAGATATCGAAGCTGAGCGCGCGCCGGGTCGCCAGCCGGAGCTCTTCCTCCTTCCGGACCAAGTCGGAAAGAGTGGTCCGATCGACCACATCACAGATCTTTTCGCGCACTTCCTTCATGACGGCCCGGATCGTGCAGAGCTCTTCGTCAGGACAATCCTCGCAGGCCGCGTAGGCGCTCCTGCTGATGCAGCGGACGGGAGCGATCGGCCCGTCCATGAGCCGGATGATCTGGCCGACGAGGACCTTGTCCGGCGCTTCGGCGAGCTGATAGCCCCCCCCTTTTCCCCGGCGGCTTTCCAGGACGCCTTTGTTCTTGAGCTCGAGCAGGATCGCTTCCAGGAACTTCTTGGGGATTCGTTCCTTTTCCGCGATCTCCCCGATGAGAATGCTGCCCTTTCCTCGGGCTCGCGCCAGGTAGACCAGCGCGCGCAAGGCATATTTGCTTCTTCGGGTAAGGACCATTTCTCCGGACCGATGATCGGCGGAATATACAAAATCCGGTCGGCCCGGGGGGAGAGAAAAGCGGTTAAGGGAGGAATCCTTCGATTTCCTCGAGGCTCTCGCGCGCGTAGTCCTTAGGAGCCGTGAAGGATTCGGCCGGCGGGTCGGTCCACTGCTGAGCGAGCAGCCGCAGCCTCCCCTCTTCCCCGCCCGCTTTCCGCCAGGACATTTCCAAGGGCATGCCGCTCTCCGCCGGGAGAGAAAGCCAGATCGCCAGAGAGGATTCGGGCCAGGCCTCCCGCCCGAGGAGAAAGTGGAAAACCTGGCAGAGGGTCTTCATCTGCTGCACGGTGGAGAGCCAAAAGGCCTGACGTTCTTTTCCCCAGGGAGTGGCAAGAACTTCCGCCTCCTCGGCTTCGTCGGAGCGCCCCTTCCAGCGGTCTTCCTGGCCCGCATTCCGCACCCAGGAGAAGCGAGCTAAGTCGTGAAAGACGCTCGCCCGGGGCGAAGGGGATGGGGCGGACGGGGAGAACGGGACAAGAGTCGGATCTTCCGGAAAGGGATCGGAACGCAGGCGCCACCGGTTTTCCCGGCTGGCTGTGGCATGGGCATGGATCGTCGGCCAGTCAAATGACCAGAAGTGGGCGTCCAGATGCTCCAACCCCAGGAAAGATTGGAGCTCCACATTGTAGATCAAGGAAAAGAGATTGGCCGCCTGATCGATGCGGATATAGGGTCCCCGCCGGAGGAGCGACAGGCGTTCTTCCTTGCGGTTGGTTTTCCAGAGAAAGTCCATACGGAAGCCCTCCGCCGCGGCCAATTCTCCTCCGGTCCAGAGGAGGAAGAAGAGGAGAGAGCAAGACCAGAATCGTCGGAGGGTCATCGATCGGCGTGCGCTTGTCTTGGGCCGAGGAGGGCCGTGCCGATACGGATCATCGTGCTCCCCTCCTCGATCGCAATCATGAAGTCGTGGCTCATCCCCATCGAGAGGACCGGAAGAGCGAGCCCGGTTTCCTTTTCCACCCGATCCCGCAGCGTCCGCAAGCCCGCAAAAATGGGCCGCGATGCTTCGGGGTCTTCGGTAAACGGTGCGATCGTGAAGAATCCGTGCAATTCGAGCCCGGAGAGAGCATTGACTTCGCGCGCGAGCGCTTGCGCTGCGTCCGAAGGGGCCCCGAATTTGCTCCGTTCTCCGGAAATATTCACTTGAATCAATACCGAGATTCTGCGTCCCAGGATCGCTGCCCCTCGGGAAAGGGCTTGCGCCAACTCCAGCGAATCGAGCGACTGCACCCAGTCGAAGAGATGCGCGGCCGTATTCGCCTTATTCTTCTGTAGATGGCCGATGAAATGCCAAGTCCCCTTCGATCCCAGAACCTCGCGCTTGGCGGCCGCCTCCTGAACCCGGTTTTCGCCGACATCTTGGATTCCGAGAGCAAAGAGCGCGGCCAGGACTTCCGGCGGATGGGATTTGGTGGCAGCGATCAGACGGATCGCGCCGGGCAGCCGGCCGGACTTCCCTGCGGCAATTTCGATTCGCTGCTGGAGCAGGCTCAGCCGGTCTGGCAGCGTTGCTGCCTCGAAGAGGTCCATGAAATTGACAGTTTATTAGGTTTGTTTAAGACTCACGCAATGCAATTGGAGACCTTAAAGGTCTTTCGTGATCTTGTCGATTCGCGCAGCTTTAGCAAAGCTGCGCAATCCAATTCGATTTCCCAATCGGCTGTCAGCCAGCAGATTCGCGGGCTCGAAGAGCGCTTTCGGCTGCCGCTGTTGGAACGGGGTGCGGGACGGCGCATCGGCCTGACCCCGGAAGGGGCCCTGGTTTACCAGGCGGCCAAGGAAATCGTCGCCCTCTACCAGGCTCTGCAAAATCGCATTGCGGAGGTGAGGAACACGATTGCCGGAACGATTCGGGTCTCCACGATTTACAGCGTCGGGCTCTATGAACTGCCGCCTTATCTGAAAAAGTTTCTTCGCGAATATCCCGAAGTGAACGTGCGCGTGGAATACCGCCATTCGCGGCAGGTCTACGAAGATGTGGCCGATGGAACCTGCGATGTGGGGATCGTTGCGTTTCCTGCTGTTCGCAAAGGCATGAAGGCCGTATCCTTTCGCAAGGATCGCCTCATTTTCATCTGTCACCCGCAGCATCTGCTGGCCAAGCGGAAGGAAGTGGGGTTGGAGGAGGTAGCCCGGCAGGGCTTCGTGGGCTTTACCTCGGACATGCCGACGCGTAAGGGGATCGATCAGCTCTTTCGGGATCGCAAGCTGGAAATTCGGCCCGTGATGGAGTTCGACAACATCGAGACGGTAAAGCGCGCGGTCGAGATCGACATCGGGGTTTCCATTGTTCCCGCGGCCACCGTGGCGCAGGAGTTGCTCAACGGATCGCTTGCGGCGGTGGAAATTACGGGTGAGCCGTGCTACCGGCCGATCGCCCTGCTTTGTAAGGCGGGCAGAGTTCTTTCGCCCGCTGTCAAGCGTTTTCTCGAGGCTCTCCAGGAGGAACGGACCGACGGGGTAGCTGACGCCGACACGCCGCAAGCGGTAGGCGAATAGGGCTTGCCGACCGCAGCGATTGGCATCGAAGACCCTCCTTCTGCCCGGGAGCCTGGGGAACGGGCGGCCTCTTTCCCAGGAGAGCCCGCTTGCCTTCGGATAAAAAAGGAGCAAAGAAGAGAGAAAGCGGAGGACTCATGTCGAATTTGCAGACGCGCTATCTTGGCTTATCGCTCCGCTCCCCACTGGTTGCCTCCTCTTCCCCCCTGACCGCCTCGCTGGAGAGGATCAAGGAGATGGAGGCGGCGGGCATCGGGGCCGTAGTGCTCCCTTCTCTCTTCGAGGAGCAGCTTCTCAAGGAGGAGATTGCCGAGCACTCGTACGAGGACTATGGCGGCGCGCTGGAGGCGTTCCCCAAGCTGGAAGAGTTCCGGTTCAGCGCGAGAGCCTACCTCGACCACATTCGCATGCTCAAATCGTCGGTGGGGATTCCGGTGATCGCCAGCTTGAACGGAGCGACCCCGGGATGGTGGACCCGCTACGCCAAGGTCCTGGAGGAGGCGGGAGCTGATGCGCTGGAGCTCAACATCTATTCGGTGCCGACCGACCCGGACAAGGCGGGTGCGGATCTGGAAATGGAAACGCTCGACATCGTCCGCCTGGTTCGCGCCCAAATCCGAATTCCCCTGGCTGTGAAGCTGAGCCCGTTCTACACCAACGTTGCACACATGGCGAAGCGCCTCCATGCAGCGGGGGTGAATGGGGCGGTACTGTTCAATCGCTTCTATCAACCCGATATCGACGTCGAGCGGTTGGCTCTGCGGAGTGGCCTCTTGCCCGGTTCCTCCCGGGATACCCGGATCCCGCTTACCTGGATCGGGATCCTCTACGGCCGGGTGGCGATCGATCTGGCGGCGACCGGCGGCATCATGGAGACCGCCGATGCGATCAAGGTCATTCTTGCCGGAGCTCGAGTCGCGATGCTCTGTTCGACGCTCCTGGAGCATGGCGTGGCTTCGGTCGGGAGGCTGCGCGAAGGCATGGCCCAGTGGATGGAACGCCATGGGTACGAGTCGATCGAGCAGTGGCAGGGTCTTTTGAGCCAGAAGAACTGTGCGGATCCGGAAAACTTCGAGCGAGCGCAGTACGTTGCGGCGGTCAGCTCGGGCTCGGCCTGAATAGGCGGCGGTTAGCCCGCCACCAGAGACGGTAGGGGTGGTGCCGGGGTCGGAGCGAGGCTCGCCGGATAGGGAAACTCGAGGTAGGTCGGATGACGAAGCCCGGCCTCGTAAAATTGCAGGAGGCGCATGCCTTCGTTCGGCTTGAGCACGTCGCCCTTGATCGCTGCGTCGATCTGCGATTTGAATGCCCGCTGAAGAGCGTGGGTCTCGTACTGCACCGACGCGAGCGCTTCCGCAATCGAGAGGGCCGGGATCGTCTCCTCGATGTAGAACCCTTGCGGCTCGTCGGCGTCGAGGAAGACATGCGCCTCGTTGACTCTCCCCAACAGATTGTGGAGGTCGCCCATGATATCCTGGTAGGCGCCGATCAGAAAAACACCGACGAGGTAGGGCTTCCCCGTGAAATCATGCAGCGGAAGCGTGCTCTGAACGGCATCGTCCCCATCGATGAACGTCGCGATCTTGCCATCGGAGTCACAAGTGATGTCCGCAAGGATGGCTCGGCGGGTCGGCGGCCGGTGGAGCTCATGGATGGGAACAATGGGAAAGACTTGGCCCAAGCCCCAGTAGTCGATGAGAGACTGGAATACGGAAAAGTTACAAAGAAACTGGTCGCAGAGCGAGTTGCCGAGCTTGCGAATCTCTTCCGGGACCTGCTTGGTGCCTTCGTAAAGAGAGAGCACCTCCTTGCTGATTTCCCAGTAGAGCGTCTCCACGTGCGCCTTCGTGTGGAGATCGAGGAGGCCCAGATCGAACATGGAAAGCGCATCTTCCTTGATCTGGAGGGCGTCGTGGTAATGCTCGAGGCGATTTTTTCGGCTCAAGAGCAGCTTCTTGACCTCGAGGAGCTCTCGAACAAGCTTGTGTGGCTCGGTTTCTTTCGCAGCGGACGGGGTGCGTTCCTTCTCGATCGAACCGAAGGCGTCAACGACGAGAACCGAATGGTGTGCGGCTACCGCACGCCCGCTTTCGGTAATGAGGCAAGGATGGGGGACTTTCTCCTCGTCGCAAATTTCGGCCACGTTGTAGACCACGTCACGCGCATACTCCTGCAGCGTGTAGTTGATGCTCGAGTCGGTCGAGCGGCTCCCGTCATAATCGACCCCCAGGCCTCCTCCGACATCGAGGTAGGCGACCGGGAATCCCAATTGGCGCAGGCGTGCGTAATACCGAGTCGCCTCGCGGACGGCGCGCTTGATGGTGATGATGTCGGGAATTTGCGAGCCGATGTGAAAGTGAACGAGTCGCAGGCAGTGCCCCATCCCGGATTGGCGCAGCCGATCGGCGACGTCGAGCAGCTCCGGGGTGGACAGACCGAACTTGGCCCCTTCGCCGCTGGAGAGTGCCCAGCGTCCCCGGCCTTTGGCCGAGAGGCGGATGCGCACCCCGAGGAATGGATCGACTCCCAACCTCCGGGCGGCATCGATGGCGACCTCGAGCTCCGTGGGCTTTTCCATGACGAGAAAGATCTTCTTGTTGAGCTTGCGCCCGAGGAGTGCTGTCTCGACGAAGAGGCTATCCTTGAACCCGTTGCAGATGATCAGGCTCTCCGGGTCTCGATGGAGTGCCAAGGCGGCGAAAAGCTCCGGTTTGCTCCCGACCTCCAAGCCATGGTGATAAGGAGCCCCCGCGTCGAGCACCTCTTCCACGACTTCCTGTAGCTGGTTGACCTTGATCGGGAAGACGCCGCGAAACCCTTCGCGGTAGCCGGCCTCCTCGATCGCCTCGAGGAATGCCCGGTTGAGGCTTTCGACCCGGTGGCGCAGAAGATCCTGGAAGCGGAGGAGAAGCGGAAATTGAAGCTTGCGCTCCCTAGCCATTTCGACCACTTCGAGCAGATCGAGCTCCGGGCCCTTGTCTTGCAATGGGCGAACGGTCATGTGGCCCGCTTCATTGGCGGAAAAATACCCCGCGCCCCATCTGGGAATCTGATAGGTCTGCAGGGCTTGGGGGATCTTCCAGGGGATTTTGACGCTCATCGGTCACCCTATATAAAAACCGCTCTCCCCTCTTCGCAATCCCGGCGAAAGGGAAATTTTCCCCTTAGGAGGCAAGCTCCTTTGCGCCTGCTTGCGAAGCCACGGGATTATGATACGAAAAAGGTGTGAACAACGATCTCGTTTCCGTCGAGGTGGCGGGAATTCTCCCGACAGGACCGCAGGGGTTCGCCGTCTTTCTGGGCAACGAGGAGAAGGTGTTCGTGATCAACGTAGACAGCTATGTCGGCCGGGCCATCATGATGGCGCTCCGTGGGGAGCGGAACGAGCGACCCCTGACCCACGAGCTGGTAGGATTGATCTTCGAGGGCTTCTCGATCGCCATTGATCGAGTCATAATCAATGACTTGCGAAACAATACCTATTTTGCGCGGCTCCTTCTCCACGCCGAAAGCGAAGTACATAAGAAGATGATCGAGATCGACGCGCGGCCGAGCGACTGCCTTACGCTCGCCTTGCAGGCGAAGCGGCCGATTCTGGTCTCTCGCGAAGTCTGGGACGAGGTGGAGGACATGAGCGAGCTCTTGGAAAAGATGCGGGAGGCTCAGCGCAAGCAGCAGGAGCCGCCTGACGAACCGCTCTTCGGCGGCGAGAGCAAGTAAGGCGCGCATCCTATCGGTCGCGGGAGCCTTTCCGCCCTGCAGAGAGGAGAAAGGCGCACAGGAAGAGAGAAGCAACGAGGGTCAGCGTATGCTTGGTCGGGATCGAGATCCACGGCTTGGCGCAGAGTTCTATTCCCATCAGGGCCAGGATCCAAGGAATCGCCCGGGTCAGCCATGGTAACCGGTCCGTTGCCTGTTGCACCAAGGGATAGAGGGAGCGCAGACCCATTACGGCACAGAGGTTGGCCGGAAATACCACCGTGGGATCGAGCGTAATGGCAAAGGCTGCGGGGACCGAATCCAAGGCGAAGAGCAGATCGGCCAGCTCGATCGACAAAAGCGCGAGCAGTCGAGCAGACGGCCGGACCCTGCCTGCGCGGCGAATCATCCATCGAGGTGCTTCCGGGAGCTCCTGTGGAGGAAGAACGGCGGGCCTCCAGCTTTTGGGGAGGACGGCTTCCGATGATGGCCTTTGGGAGAGGCGGACCGCCGCGACCAGGAGCAGGAGACCGAGGAGGGGAAAGGCCGCCTCATATTTTCCCAGCAGGCTCAAGCCCCCCCAGATCAGCAGGGCACGCAGGAGGACGGCGAGAAGGATGCCCAGGGTGAGCAGCTGAGACTGGGCCGCCCCTCGGATCCCGAAGAGACGGAAGGTTCCATAGAAGGCGAAGAGGTTGTCGATGCTCAGGACATACTCGATCCCGTAGATTGTCGTGAAGTCGATGGCTGCGGAAGGTCCGTGCGCTTTCCAGAGGTACGCGCCGCAGCCCAGCGAGAAGAGCAACCAGAGGAAAGTCAGGAGGAGAGCGCGGCCGAGCGAGACGTCCCCCGAGCTCCTGGACGAGAGTGCGTCGAGCAGGGCGAGCAGGGAGAAGAGGCCGAGGAAGACAAGGAAGAAAGAGCCCATGAGACCCGGGGAGGGCGGCTTCTTTTGGGGCGACGGCGCCTCCGGCTCAAGGAAAAAGTGGTACTATCGGAGGCGAGGATGCCGATGCGGCTCATGGAAGATGCCGAAGAGATGCAGTCGGTCGGACTGCGTCTGCGCAGGGAGGGGGCGTTTCCCGTTCTTGTGCCGACCATGGGGGCACTTCACGCAGGGCACCTCTCCCTGATCGAACGAGCGAAAGAAGAAGGCGCTCCGGTGATTGTCAGCGTCTACGTCAATCCGCTGCAATTCGGAGCGGGAGAGGATCTTGCCGTATATCCACGAACCGGGGAGGCGGACCGGCAGGCCTGCGAAGCTGCAGGGGTGGATATCTTCTTCGCTCCCCGTGATCTCTACGCGGCGGACCATTCGAGCTACGTCACCGAAGAAGCTCTCTCCGCCGGCAGGTGCGGAAGAAGCCGGCCTGGGCACTTTCGAGGAGTGGCCACCGTGGTCGTCAAGCTATTGAATCTGACCCAGGCGGCAACGGCGGTCTTTGGATGGAAAGACGCACAGCAACTTTCCGTGATCCGACGCCTGGTTCGGGATCTTGCATTTCCGGTCCGGATCGTGCCGGTCGAAATCCAGCGGGATCGGGACGGGCTGGCGTGGAGCTCGAGGAACCGGTATCTTTCACCCGAGCAGCGGGAGAGAGCGGCCGCGTTTCCCCGCATCCTTGCGGAGGCGGCCCGCCGCCCGGATGGTTGCGCTTGGGCGTCTGCAGAGCTGAGCCGGGTGCCCGGCTGTCGAGTCGACTACGTCGAAGAAGCGGATGGCCGCTTGTGCGGAGCGATCTGGATCGATAAGATTCGTTTGATCGACAACTTTCCATGCGGAGCCTAACCCAGGCCTTGCTTTTGGCGGGAGCTGCTCTTCTGCCCCTCGGGTCTGCGGGGGCGCAAGGAGCTCCCGGATGGCACCTCGTGCCGATCGGCGCGCGAGAGTACGTGCCGATCGAGGATGTTTGCCGTTTCTACTCGATGTCGGCGGCGGAGCCCGTGATCGGGGAGATCCATCTCTCCGGCAGGATCGGGACGGTAGACGGGAAGCAGGGAAGCCCCTATGTCTTCCTTGACGGCATCCGTCACGCGCTTTCGTTTCCGCTGCTGGAGAGGGATGGGCGATGGTATCTTTCTCGCACCGACCTCTCCTGTCTGTTCGATCCGATTTTTCGTCCCTCACACGTGCCGGTCCGACTCTGGCTTCGCGGGGTGGTGATCGATCCCGGCCATGGTGGGGAGGACAAGGGGGCGAGAAGCCGCAATGGCCGGTACGAGAAGGACTACGCCTTGGACACCGCTCGGCGGCTGGGATCGATTCTCCGTTCCCAAGGCATCCCGACGGTCTTCACCCGAACGAGCGATGTTTTTGTTCCGTTGGAGGAGCGGGTTCGGGTTGCGCAATCCCACCCGGATTATGTTTTTGTGAGCCTCCATTACAACCAGTCGGAGCCGAGCGGCCACGGCGTGGAGACCTATTGCCTGGCGCCACGGGGTGCTCCCTCGAGCAACAATGGGACGTGGGTGCGACGGGTCGACTATCTGCCCCTGCCGGGAAACGACAACGACCTTCTCAATACGCTCTTGGCGCACGAAATTCATCTTGAGCTCGTCCGGCTGCGGCCGGACGACCCGGAAATGGATCGGGGCTTCCGGCGCGCGCGATTCGTCGTGCTCCGGGATAATCCCCTGCCGGGAGTCCTCGTGGAAGGAGGGTTCTTGTCCGACCCGAGTGATTCTTCCTCGATCGATCGTCCGGAGTATCGGCAGCGACTCGCCGAAGCCGTGGCTCGCGGGCTCGGTCGTTTCTTTCAAGAGACTCGCGCGCGAGCCTCGGCTACACCCGAGCTTCCAGGGAACCGGCCAGCCCGGCAGCGGTAGCGGCCGGACGGCCCCCTCCCGCTCGACCTCGACCGGTATCCACTTCTTCGCTACATTCCCCTCGAGCGAGGGGGAGGGGACATGGCGCTGAGCATGAGCTTGCGGAATTCGTTTTTGAACAAGCTCCTGGGCCGGATCGAACGACTCGGCCCGTCGGAGATCCAGAACTATCTTCAGCGCCTGGCCCAGGAAAAGGGCTTTCTCGAGACGGTCTTCAACGCGCTTCAGGAGGGAATCCTGGTCGTGGACGTCCGTGGGAAGGTCTTGTACGGAAACCAGAGCGCAGAGCGGCTCCTGGGCATCGATTGGGAGAGAGCCATCGGAAAATCGATCGGTCGCTATCTGCCCGACGTCGACTGGCCCTCCCTCTTCGCCTCCGGGCAAGTCATCAGTCGGGACTTGCAGATCACCTATCCGGAGGTGAGGTATCTCAACTGTTCAGCGGTCCCTCTCGAAAAAGGGCCGGAAGGAACGGAAGCTTTCGTCGTGATCGTCTATGATATGACCGCCAACCGAGAGAAGACCTTGGAGATGATCGAGTCCGAGAAGCTTAATGCGCTTACCCTGCTCGCCGCCGGAGTCGCCCACGAGCTCGGGAATCCCCTCAACTCCCTGCAGATTCACACAGAGCTGCTCCAGAGGGAGCTTATCCGGAAGAAGACGAGAACGGCGGTTTCCGAATCGCTCGCCGCGATCCGGTCGGAGCTGCAGCGGCTCGACGTGATCGTCAATCAGTTCCTCCGGGCGATCCGCCCCGCTCCGCCCGATCTTTCGTGGACCGTGTTGAACGAGATCGTACGCGACGCGGTCCTCTTCCTCACTCCGCAGATGGAAAACCGGGATGTCCTGGTCGAGATGGAGCTGGCCAAGGATATGCCCCTGGTTCGGGCCGATCGGGACCAGCTCAGGCAGGCATTCTTCAACGTGATGAAGAATTCGCTTGAGGCGATGGATCGTGGCGGCATCCTGCAGGTGCGCACGGAGCTCTCTGACAGCCATTTCCTGATCAGCTTCCAAGACAATGGCTCGGGGATGTCGGTGGCGGAGATGGGGCGCGCGTTCGAGCCCTACTTTACGACGAAGCAGTCGGGTACGGGGCTCGGGCTCTTGGTTGTGCGCCGCATCGTGCGGGAGCACGGCGGGGAGATCCAGCTGGAAAGCCGGGAGGGGAAAGGGACGACCGTGCGGATCCTGCTGCCGCGCAGCGAGCGGCGTGTCCGCCTTTTGCCGATGGGACCCGATCCGGCGGATTCCTGCGAGAAAAGCGGGGAGCGCGCCTGACCAACGCGATGAACGAGCATCCTGGGCTGTTGATCGTGGATGACGAACGGAACGCCCGCGAGGGCCTCCGGCGCGCCTTCTCGGAGGAGTTTGAAACCTATACGGCCGAGGGTGTGGCCGCGGCCAAAAGCATTTTGGAAGACGAGGCGATTGATCTTGTCCTGCTCGATCTCCGACTGGGGAAGGAGTCAGGCCTGGATCTTCTCGAATTCAGCCGGAATCTGCCGACCTCTCCCGCATGCGTGATCATGACGGCCTACGGTTCGGTCGATAATGCGGTGGAGGCGATCAAGCGGGGGGCTTACGACTATGTCACCAAGCCTCTCGATCTTGGGAAGCTCGCCATCGTTCTGCGAAGGGCGGTCCGCTCTCGACAGGTGGAGACGGAGAATCAGAATCTGCGGGAGCAGCTCGGATGGAAATTCGGCTTGGAGCGGATCATCGGGAAGTCTGCGGCGATGATGCCCGTGGTCGAGAAGATCCGGCAGGTTGCGGGGAGCCGCGCGACCGTGCTCTTGGAAGGAGAGAGCGGGACGGGGAAAGAGCTGGCTGCTCACGCGCTGCACCTTGCCAGTCCACGTCGTGCCTATCCCTTCGTTGCCGTTCACTGCGCGGCGCTCTCTCCACAGTTGCTGGAAAGCGAGCTCTTCGGCCATGAGCGCGGAGCCTTCACGGGCGCCTTGGAAAAGAGAATCGGGCGCTTCGAGGAAGCCCAGCGGGGCACCATCTTCCTCGATGAGATCGGAGAGATCGATGCGACGACCCAGGTCAAGCTCTTGCGCGTGCTCGGCGAGAAGACGATTCAGCGAGTGGGGAGCAACAAGGCGATTTCTATCGACGTTCGCGTCATCGCGGCCACCAATCGTAACCTCGAACGGATGGTAACGGATGGGACCTTTCGGGAAGATCTGTTCTTTCGTCTCAACGTGGTGAGGATCGTCCTGCCGCCGCTCCGGGAGCGGAAGGAGGATCTGCCCCTCCTCTTTGAGGCTTTCATCGGGGAGTTCGCGCGGGAAAACGGCAAGCGAGTGAGCGGGCTGACCAAGGATGCGGAAAAGCTGCTCTGCCAGTACGACTGGCCGGGAAACGTCCGGGAGCTGCGCATGGCGCTCGAGCACGGGGTCGTGATGACGCAAGGATCTCTGATCACACGGGAGGACCTTCCGGAAAGAATTTGCGTTCCCTCCGCCCTTCGTGCGGCGCACGGCACGGCACCCGCGTCGATGACCCTGCGGGAGGCGGAAAAACAGTGGATTCTCCAAGCGCTCCACTCTTGCGGAGGCAATCGGAGCGAAGCCGCCCGGAAACTCGGCATCAGCCGAAAGACGCTTCTGCGCAAGATCGCTAGCGTACCCCTCGAAGACCGGGCCGTGTGAAGTCGAAGTTGCGACCAAGGGCGCTCAGGGCTGCAAAAAGCTAGCGGAGAGAGCCCACAACGGTTTTGATCGCCTGTTGATGCGGGTTGGCCCTCTTTTGATTCCCAGCCGGGTCCCGCCTCAGGGTAGATTCGCCCCCGTAGGGAGAAGATGCAAGGTGCAGCGGTTCCGGAACGGCGTCTTCACCGCGACCATCGTTGCCGCCTTGTTTCTTGTCGGCGCAGTGCCGCAGCCCCTCTTCGGTGCCACGGGCGGAGGAAGTGAGGGGGAGTTGGATCTGACGGCATCTCCCGGAACGGGCGATGAGGCGGAGGCCCAGCATCTCCAGCAGCTCTTGGAGCAGCAGGGAATGGCCGTGAGTACGCCCTCTCCCGGGGTGAAGCTGGGAGGCTATGTGGATAGCGCCTTTGAAATGAACTTCATCAACGCCCCGTCCTTCAACCAGGTGCCGCGCTTCGTTGCGCCAACCCCTGGAGGCGGAAGCCGGCTCGCCAGAGGCTATCCGCTTCTTCCGATGCGGCTGGCGGACGACGGCATTCCGGGTGGGGGCTTCAACCTCAACCAGCTCAAGCTCTGGGCAGAAAAAGGGCTGACGACGGAGAACCGCTGGGATGCCGGCTTTCGGATGGACCTCATGCTTGCCCAGGACGCCGCGCTCGGAGTGCCGGACTTCCTTTCCGGAACCGGCAGCGCGAACTCGACGGGATTGGGCTTCAACACGAGCGAGGTCTTCCTGGAGCAGGCCTACGTCCAGTTTCAAATTCCGATCGGCGACCGCAAGCTGGAAGTGCACGTCGGAAAGTTCGCGGCCCCGATCGGCCTGGAAGTCCTCGAGCGACCAGCAAACTTCAACATGACCTACGGCCTCTTCTTCAACAATGTCGAGCCGTTCGTGCTGGTGGGGACCCAGTTCCTCTTCCGGGTGGACGATTGCTGGGCCATCCGGGGAGGTGTGACCGACGGAGGGTTCAACACCGGGCGAGGGGGCTACCCTTTCTTCGGGATGGTCAACAACTCGATCAATAGCCTATCGAGCTTCCTGCTGACCTTCAATGTCGACTATACCTCTCCCGACAAGAGCTTTCTGTCGACCTATGGGATGCTCTATGGGCCCCATGGGACCAATCCGCCCGGCTTCGGCACATCACCGGGGATGGTGGGCAACACCTTCTATCCGGGTGCCTATGCGGCCGGGGACATCGTTTCGGGACCGTACAACTCTCCGGGAACGTACATGGAGCTCAATGATTATGGAATCTGGACCCCCCCCTTCGTCTACCGGAAGCGGCTGCAGTTCGCCTATGAGCTCATCGGCGGCTTCTACAACAATGCCGTCGCTCCAGCGGGAATCACGGGCTTGGGTCCGGCGACGGAAACCGCGCTGGGGATCTTTCCGCTTTTCCCGTATGCCGCCGGCTACGGAGGTCCGACCAACTGGCTGGGGGCCGGGCTTTATCAGATCTATCGATTCAATCCTCTCGTGAGCCTGATTCTGCGGGAGCAGTGGCTTCAGGCTTCCTGGAACAGCTATCTCGAAGGGATGATCGCGCCGACGAACATCTACAGCACAACGGTCACCCTCCGCTTCGACCTGGCCGATAACTTCATGGTGCGGACGGAGTATCGCATGGATTGGGGCAACAACATGATGAACTATTATGCGCCCGCAGACGGGATCCCGCCGGCCGATGTCGGACTCGCTGGCAACGGACTCGTGGGCTCTTCCAGCGGCCCCTTCTTTTTCGCGGGGCTCGAGGCGGTCTTCACCTTTTGAGACGAAGCCACGGATTTCCGGCGAAAAGCTGGCACACGTTTTGCTTTGTCCATGGACGGTTGAAGCCGGGGATGTCCTCGGTGAGTTCATGGTCGATCCGGTTTCTTGGACTGAAGGAGGACGAGGAGGATGAAATCGTTGAGGTACGGGCGGAGACTGGCGTATGCGGTCTCCGGACTTTCAGGGATCTTTTTGGGGATCTGGTTGGCCGGGTCGGCGCTCGCCGCGGAGGAATCCGCCAGCGCCAACGACACGAACGACACGAGCGGTACGAAGAAGAGCTCGCAGAGCTCGCAGGTAGCGGAGCTGATCAAGCGGTTGGAGGATCAGGGGATACCGGTACAGGCGAACACCAAGGGGATTGTCTTATCGGGGTATGTGGATGCGAGCTACACCTACAACGCGATCAACGCGCCATCGTTTAACCAGGTGCCTGGTTTTGCGGCGCCGGCGGGGTATGCGGGGCCGACCAATGCGGCGGGGCAGGCTTTAGGGTATCCGGCGATTCCGGGGCGGGAGCCGGTGGATGGGATTCCGGGCGGGGGCTTCAACATGAACGCCTTCAAGCTGGCCCTGGAGAAGCCGCTTACCGATGAGAACCGGTGGCAGGCGGGGTTTCGGGCGGATCTGATCGTGGGGCAGGACGCCTCGATTGGGGCTCCGGACACGATTGGGGGCTTGGGGACCAACGCCAGTTCGCTGGTGCTCTTCAACACCTCGAGCTTCTGGTTGGAGCAGGCCTACGTGGTCTTCCGGGTACCGGTGGGCAACGGGCTCGACATTCGGATTGGGAAGTTTGTCGATCCGGCGGGCTACGAGGTGGTGGAGCGGCCGGTGAACCTCGACTTCAGCTACGGGCTGCTCTTCAGCAATCTTTTGCCGACGACGCTCACGGGGATGCAGGCGATCTACCATTTTGACGACCAGTGGTCGACTCGCTTCGGGGTGGCCGACGGAGGCTTCGATGTCTCCCGTGGGGGCTACCTCTACAACGGTTATTTGAACAACACGATCGATAGCAACGATGCCTATCTGCTTTTTTGGAACGGGCAGTGGGAGGCCAAGGGGAAGAACGCGATCCTGAGCGCGACTGCGATGTACGGGTTCAACGGGGTCAATCCTCCGGGCTTCGGAGCCTCTCCGATCAATGGGGTAGCCCAGCCCTACGGCATCGCACAGGGGATTCGCGGAGAGGGGCCCTTCAACCAGAACAACGCCTTCTTCCTGGGCGATGTCTGGGGCTCCTGGGCCCCAAAGTTCGCCCACGACCGGCTCCTCCTGGGCTTCGAGTTGACCGGGGGCTTCTACAACAATGACGTGAGCTACGTCTCTCCCGCGGTCAGCGGATTGCCAATGGGCCTCTACAGCGGCCCCTCCAACTGGTATGGCGCCGCCCTCCACATGAAGTACCAGTTCAACTCGATCGTCAGCCTCTCCCAACGCGCCGAATGGATGCAGGCGGGCTGGAACAGCATCCTGGCCGGCCACAACGCCCCCACCGATATCTGGGAGTATACCGCCACCTTGGCCTTCGACCTCGCCGAGAACTTCATGATGCGGCTCGAAGGAAGAATCGACTGGGGCCTCGGTGTCATGGGCTACTACGGCTATCCCTACCAAGGCACTACCTCCCCAAGTGCCCTTCTCTACTCCGGCAACGGCCCCATCTTCCTCGGCGCCCTCGAATTCGTCTATAGCTACTAAGTCCACGCGCAGAAAGGAGGAGGAGGATGAAAAGAAGACTGTGCGGGAAGGGGATCGTGTGGGGTTTCGGGCTGCTTCTTCTGCCGCTGGGCTCTCTTTGGGCGGCGGACGAGGGTTCCTCAGGAGGAAGCACCCCCGAGCTTTCGGCCGGTTCTGCGGACGCTGGGTCACTCCAGGGGAGCCCCGAGGAGATGGAGCGACTGCAGAAGATGCTCGAAGAGCAGGGGATTGCGGCCACGCAAGCCCAGAACCCGGGGATCAAGCTGACTGGCTACGTGGAAGCGAGCTACACGTACAATCTGGTCAATGCCCCGTCCTTCAATCAAGTGCCCGTCATCGCGGCAAACCCTGCGATCTCCGGGGTGCCGAGGGGAACACCGCTTCCCTCCTATCCCTCCATGCCTCTCCGGTTCACCACCGACGGGATTCCGGGAGGCTCCTTCAACATGAACCAGCTGAAGGTGGCTCTGGAGAAAGCGCTCACGGACGAAAACAAGTGGCAAGCGGGCTTTCGGACCGACGTGATCTTTGGACAGGATGCGGCCTTGGGCGAACCTGACGCGGTCACGGGAAACGGCAGCTTCACCAATACCGGCATTGGCTTCAACTCCAGTGGCATCTTCCTCGAGCAGGCCTATGTGCAGTTCAAGGTGCCGATCGGAGATAAGAGCATCGAGTTCCACATTGGCCAGTATGCCTCGCCGATCGGGCTCGAGGTCATGGAGCGGCCGGCCAACTTCAACTTTAGCTATGGCATCCTCTTCAACAACTTCGAGCCATTTACGATGGTGGGAGGAGAGGGGATCTATAAGATCGACGACTGCTGGACGACGCGGTTTGGCGTGACCAACGGCGGATGGAACGTATCGCGCTCGGGCTATCCCTACTATGGGATGGTGAACAACATGATCAACAGCAGCAATAGTTACGTCTTCTGGAACATGTACGACTATGTCTCGAAGGATAAGCTCTTCCTCAATACTTTCGGGTACGCGGTGGCGCCCGACGGGGTCAATCCCCCAGGATTCGGCACTCGTCCGGGTGCTAACTATGCGGGGGCGTACGACATCGGCGGGGATATCGTTCCCTCTCCCTACAATGACAATGGCCTCTTCATGGAATTCAACGACTTCGGCACCTGGATCCCGAAGTGGGTCAAAGACCAGAAGCTGGAGTTCGCCTATGAGCTCGTCGGCGGATTCTCGAATGCCGCCGTGCTTCCGGCCGGGTTGCCCCAGATGGGCGCCTCGACGTTGGGCAGCCTGGGCGTCTTCCCCAGCGCGGGGCTCCCTCCGGGGGGCTACAATGGTTCGACCAGCTTCTTTGGCGTCGCGATCTATCAGATCTACAAGTTCAACAAGCTCTTCAGCATGGCGTGGAGGGAGCAGTTCGACCACACCAACTACAACCAGATCTTTAGCGCCTACCTCTTTCCCGCGGATATTTGGGACGTGACGGTCGACTGGCGGTTCGACCTCGCGGACAACTTCATGATCCGCATCGAGAATCGGATGGATTATGGCAAGGGATTCATGACTTATTATACTCCCGCTGAGGGCGTTGCGCCGACGAGCGGAAACGGCTTGGCCGCGCTAAGCAACGGACCCTTCTGGTTCTTCGCGCTCGACGTGGTCTATTCGTACTAGCTGCGGGGGAAGCAGAAAAAGTGTCGACGAGTTGAACGGAAGAGAAGGCGGTTGCGTCAAAGCTTACAGATACCTCGAACGAATCGTTTTCCTCCTCTGACGATTCCCGAGAGAGCGGCATGGGCGAGCCCATGCCGCTCTTTTTTTCCTCCCCTCCTCCGGCAAGTCATTCGCATTGCCTATCCTGCGGATTCGGCGTACCCTCCCGTAATTCGAGAGAAGCATTGCGCTCGGTGATTCAGAATCCTCCCGCTGCCCGTCTCCGCAGGCATGCCTTGGTTCGGCACCTCTCCTTCCGCCACAGCAGGCGGATCGGATGTCGAGGGAACGGACGAGCCCGGTTCTCGGAGATGCGATCGTGGATCGGGTCCCGAGGGATCCGGGCATCCGAGGCGAAGGGGTGGAGCTGCTGACATGGCGCTTGTCGTCCAGAAGTACGGCGGGACTTCGGTCGGCGATGTCGAACGCATCGACCGTGTGGCGGGCCGAATCGCCTCGCGTCATGGACGAGGAGACCGGCTCGTCATCGTGGTCTCCGCCATGTCCGGCGTCACCGACTCGCTTTTGCGGTTGGCGCGGCAGGTGCATCCGGATCCGATGGGGCGCGAGCTCGATCTCCTCTTGGCTACGGGAGAGCAGACGACGACGGCACTTCTCGCCATGGCGCTGCACGCCAAGAAGGTTCACGCGGTACCCTTGACCGGGGCGCAAGCGGGGATTGTCACGGACGGCTCGCACACCCGGGCCCGGATTCTGAATATCGGTCCAAAAAAGATTCATCAGCTTCTCGACGAAGGCTCCGTGGTGGTCGTGGCTGGCTTTCAGGGGCAGGATCTTCAAGGCAGCATTACCACGCTTGGGCGGGGGGGCTCCGACTTGACGGCGATCGCGTTGGCTGCTGCGCTCAAGGCAGACCTTTGCGAGATTTACACCGACGTGGAGGGCGTCTATACGGCGGATCCGCGCCTGGTGCCTACGGCCACGAAGCTCGACGAGATCAGCTACGACGAGATGTTGGAGATGGCAGCTGCGGGCTCGAAGGTCATGCAGAGCCGATCGGTCGAGTTCGCGAAGAAGTTTCGGGTGGTGTTTGAGGTCCGATCGAGTTTTTCCGAGGCGCGAGGGACGATGGTGAAAGCGGAAGCAAAATCAATGGAAGATGTCGTCGTTCGAGGAGTCAGCCTCGAGCGGAATCAAGCGAAGCTGACGATTCCGGCGGTTCCGGATCGCCCAGGAGTAGCGGCAAAGATTTTTTCGTCGGTTGCCGATCACGGCGTCTCGGTCGATATGATCGTGCAAAACGTCTCGGACCGTGGGCTAACGGATATCACCTTCACGGTGAATCGAGACAGCCTCTCGCGGGCGCTGCGCATCATCGAGCCGGCTGTGCAGGAACTCCAGGCGTCCGCCCCCCGAGCTCAGGAAGGGGTTGCCAAGCTCTCGGTCGTCGGGATCGGCATGCGTTCCCACAGCGGGGTGGCGGCGCGCCTCTTTCAGGCGCTGGCCGACGCCGGTGTCAATGTCCAGATGATCTCCACGAGCGAGATCAAGATCTCCGTTGTCATCGATGAGGATTCGGCAGAGCGAGCCGTTTGCGCGGTCCATGACGCCTTCGGGCTTTCCGGGCGAGCTTCGGCAGCGGAAGGAAATCGCGCCTGAGCCGCTCCGGGCTCGAAAAAGGAGGCGGCAGCTCTACGTCGGATTACGGCGGCAGCCGATCCTGAAGGTCCTGGACTTCTCCCTCGAAGCGGTTGACCGGTCTCCGCCGACGGATCGAATCCAGAAGCGCTTTTGCTGGAGCATACTGCTTTTGCTCGATGTCCAGCCGGGCGAGATTGATCTCCGCGATCAATCGGTAGGGATCGGTCGACTGCTCGTCGATCACCGTGCGGTAAGAACGAGCGGCTTCTTCCCGTTTCCCTTCGGCCTCCGATCCCACGGCTGTCCCCAAAAGGGCGGCGGGCCGAAGAGGGTGCTTGGGGTAGTACTCCACGAAGAGCCGAAAGCTCTTCGTCGCCGCTCCGTAGGCTCCCTCCTGAAACTGGGCTGAGGCGGTTTGCAGCAGCCAAAGGGCGCTCTGGGGCATGTTGCGGTGGCGTTCGATCAGTGCCAAACGCTCCGAGGAGTTCGTGACTCTGGCGTACGCGGAGGCGACCTCTCCCCAGTGGAGCCTCCGCGCATGCTTCTGCCAAGCGTAAATTCCGATCCCGGCGGCGATGGCCGCCACGAGAAGGAGCAGGGAGGCGACAAGGGGGAACCCGCCGCGAATTCCGTCCTCGAGCGGCGAAAAGGAGAGGCGCTCGTTCCGCATGACAGTGCCTATGAAGCCTTCATCGGCTCTGGCTGACAAGCGCGAAATCGGATGGGAAGAATGCTCGTGGGAGCCGTGGAAGGGGTCCGGAGAAGACATTCGAGTTGCGCAAGCCGCCGGATCTGCCGCATAGTTCTCTCCTCTCGCGCCATCCGTTCGAACAAGAAGGGGAGCAAAGCCACGCCGCTTTAGCTCAGAGGTAGAGCAACGCTTTCGTAAAGCGTGGGTCAAGGGTTCGAATCCCTTAAGCGGCTCCCAGAGACTCTCTCGGGTGGAGATCCCTGCTTCCGCGCGGTTCGAGCACGGACCTTCCGCGGGTTCCGCCGAGGTTGCATTCGGTCCGGCTTTTCCTTTACGGTGGCTTGCGACGGATCGGCTGCGGCGCTGGAGAGCAGGAGCGCACCTTGGGGACCGGCGTCCGGAAACGAGGGCGTATCCGTAGATATTCCAAAGACGAGGCGGGTGGGAAGCAGATGCTGCGGATCGGTGTGATCGCCAATCGCAAGAAGCCGGGGGCTCGGGCGCTGGCTCGGGAGATCCAGCAGTTTTCCGGCAAGCATGGCTTTCCTTTTCTCTGGGAAGAACAGACCGCGCGGCTCATCGGGGTAGCGGGGCGAGATCTGGCTCGCTTGATCGCGGAAGTCGATCTTCTGATCGTTGCGGGGGGCGACGGTTCCCTGTTGCGCGTGGTCCATGAGGTCTACCCGAATCCCGTGCCGATCCTCGGGGTGAACATCGGCGGCCTTGGATTTCTGACCGCGGTAACCCGGGAAGAAATTCTCGAAGCGCTCCCTGACTTGGCCGCAGGTCTGTTGCGTCACAGCCAACGTCTGGCCCTGGAAGTGCGGGGAGAGGTCGGAGGCCAGGAATTGCACATTCCTTGCGTGTTCAACGACGTTGTTTTCTTCCGGGGGAGCTCTTCCCACATGGCTCGGATCGAGGTTCTCGCGGGGGATCTGCCCGTTACAGAGTTTCAGGCTGACGGCCTCGTCGTGGCTACACCTACGGGTTCGACGGCTTATGCTCTTTCCGCGGGGGGTCCGATCGTTGTACCCGAGGCTCGAGTCTTTGGGCTGACGCCGCTCTGCCCTCACAGCCTGACCAATCGCACTCTGGTCTTTTCGGCCGATTCGCGCGTTCGGATGACGGTGCCGGAGCGAGCGATCCCTGTCCGATTGGAGTTCGACGGCCAATCGAGTGGGGTCCTGCACCATGGGGATTGGGTTGAGATCCGTGCCGCCCCGCATCCGGTCACGCTCGCCTTTCTGGCGCGCCGGGACTTCTTTCAAATTCTTCGGCAGAAGCTCCGTTGGAGCGGCGCGAGCGTGCCGACGCCGGGGCGGCAAGTGGAGACGGATCGGAGGCGGTCGTGAGGCTGGCCGAATGGATCAAGCCGGAAAGAGTCTCCTTGCACATTCGCGCCCGCACGTGGACCGACGCGATCCGCGAGGTGGCGGAGCTTTTGCGGGAAGCGCCGGAAATCGATGACTTTTCGGCGTTCCTGGAAGAACTGCTTACCGTCCAGGGCAGTGGACAGCTCTGGTTCGATAGCGAGGTCGGATTTCCTCACGTACGGAGCGACCATGTACGGAATCTCGTCGTGGCGGTCGGAAGAAGCACCGAGGGGGTGGTGCTTCAGGACGATCAGCCGGCGGTAAAGCTCGTCTTCGTCATCGGGGTGCCCAAGCAGTTTCATACGGACTATCTGATCGCCGTGGGGGCGCTGGCTCGCGTCGTTCACGAGGCGTCCTCCCGAGCCCGGCTTCTCCGGGTCAAGGATCCGGCGGAATTTGTCTCCCTGATTGCGGCGGAGGAGCAGAAGGTGTAAAGAGATGCAGTCGCCTCGGACAGGTGGCTGAGCGGTTTAAGGCACTCGACTCGAAATCGAGCGTGGGGGAAACCCCACCGTGGGTTCAAATCCCACCCTGTCCGCGCTTCCCTTTGCTTGCGCCTCCTTTCTCCGGCTTGCGGCGCGAGAGGGTAGGGGTAGCCCAGGGGAAAAGAACGGCATTCACCCGAATGGCAGGGGAAGGTCCAACGGCGCGTGGGATGAAGCGCCCATGGAAATCCCTTAGGACTCGGTGTCGGCCGAACGCAATGCGGGCAGGGCAGAGAGCAGAGCGAGGCTAAGCGCAAAGCAGACGAACGAGGCGAGCATTGGCGTGTGGAATGAGTGAAGACGCTGCGAAAGAAGACCGAAGACGAGAGGGCCCGATCCGGCGGCTAGGCGACCGAAGAGTCCCCATAGCCCGAAGTACTCGGCATGTTCGTTCTTCGGGGCGAGAATGCCGACTACGGCGCGGCTGACGGCATGCAGGGAGCCTCCGCCCATTCCCAGGATCGCGGAAACGGCATAGAAGGCGAGCTTGTCCTGGACGAAGTAAAAGCCGCCCATTCCCAGGAACCAGATCCAGACGATCAGCTGCAAGGTCCTCTTGGAACCGAGGGTATCCTCGATGAACCCGAAAAGGATCGCTCCGGCGCAGCCGCCGGTCTGGATGGCAAGAAGGAGAAAGACCGGCTCGTTGCCCGCAAGACCGATCTGCATCTCGCCGTAAAGGGCGGCCATCGCCATGACCATGGCCGCTCCGGTGGCGTAGAGCAGGAATGCACCGAAGAAGAGACGAAGGCGCGCCTCGCGGAAAAGCTTCGGGAAGGTGCGGGAGAGACGAAGCAGGGAAGCTTCCAGGGCACCCTTCCAATCCCGCTGCGCCGCGCACCCGCGTTCCCGCACGAAGAGGATCGTGGGAAGGCCCGCCGCACAGTAGATGCCGGCGGTCAAGAGAAAAATCAGCCGGATGGCCCCAGAGTTGGCGAGCGTAAATCCCGGGCTCATGAGCGGAGACGCAGCGACCACGCTGAGGAAGCCGCCCACGTTGCCGAGCGCCCTTGCCAGGCCCGATAGCCTGCCGATCTCTTGCGGGAGAGCGAGCTCGGGAAGAAAGCTCGCCGTGAGATTCTCTGCGAACGCATAACCAACCGATGCCGCCATGAACGCGATCAGGCTCGCCCAGACGTCACCTTCGCCCATTGCGGCGAGGCTGGCCGTGGAGAGGATGCATATGGCGTAGGAGAACGAGAGGATCCTTTTCTTTTTCCCGGTCACGTCGACCAGGGCCCCGAGCAGCGGAGAGATCACCCCAACGAGGGTTTGACAGACGAAGAGGGCGCAACCGAAGAGCCAGGTCGCATCGGTTCGATGCGCGCAGATGACGCGTAGAAAATAGGTGCCGAAGACCAGATCGACGATGAGGGTGTTAAATGCGGTGTTGGCAAAGTCGAAGAACGACCATGCCACCTTCTCGGCTCTGCTCGGGGGTGCCTGACGCAGTTGGGGAGAAAGGGCTTTCTCGGAAGCGTGCATGGAAAAACCGGTTTCAGGAGAAGGCCTGCCGCATTCGGGTGCTCTCGGGCCGGTCCACGACGGATCGGTGAGGGGAAGCCCACCAGGCCACCGCGTGATTGGTGGAACGGAAGTCGGTCATGGGATCAGTCTTGGGCGCCTCTTCGAGTAAGCGCTTGCTCGAGCTAACCGTGATCGGGAGACCCTGTCAAGGCATCGCGGGCGGGCGGGCAACGGCTGGCTGGGTGCGGTCCGATGGCAGAGCAAGGAGGATCAGGAAGCCCAAAGCGAAGCAGACCAAGGGGATGGTCATGGGTAGCCGGAAGGAATGAGTCGCCTGGAAGAGCACTCCGAAAAGAAGAGGCCCGACTGCGGCAGCGACCCGTCCGGTGACGAACCAGAGCCCGTAATATTGGGCTCGCGCCGTAGCCGGGGAGAGGAGTCCCATGACGGCACGGCTGACGGCGAAGAGGGATCCATTCCCGATCCCGACGAGAAAGGCCGTAGCCCAGAAGAGCGGTTTCGACTGCACGCAGACCAGAGCGACCGAAGAGACTACCCACACGAGGACGACGAGCTGTAGCGTCCGCGCGGAGCCGATCCAATCCTTGACCTTGCCCAGAAGGAAGGCCCCGACGCACGCCCCGCCCTGGACGGCGAGCAAGACCAGGTCCTGTTCGGTGTCCGCCATCCCGATCGCCATCTGCGCATAGATGGCCACGACGACCATTACGATGGTTGCGCCCGCGCCACAGAGAAGGGATGAGGCAAAGAAAGTTCGCAACGCTCCCGGGCGCACGACGTCGGGTACCGAGTCGCCCAGGCGGCGCGTGGCTTGTCGAAGGGCCTGTCCGAGATCGCCGGCAACGGCTTCCGTTCGCTCGCGTAAAAGTAGAAGTGCAGGGAGTCCCGCCAAGCCATAGATGAGGGTCGTCAGAGCCAGGGCGGTCTGGATGCGGCCTGCGTTGGAGACGGTGAAGCCCGAGGCAAGCAGAGGCGAGACCAGGAGCAAGTTGGCCAAGCTACCCAAGTTCCCCAAGGAACGCGCCCAGCCGGAGAGAGCGCCAAGAGAATCAAAGGTGGTGATCTCGGGCAAAAAGCCGGCCATGAGATTGTCGGCGAAGGAGAACGAGATGTTCGTGACGGCGAAGGTGATCAGGCTTGGCCAGACGTCTCCTTCTCCCATTCGCGCCAAGCTCAGCGACGAGAGGATGCAGACCGCATAGGCGGAGAAGAGCATTCGCTTCTTGCAGCCCAGGACGTCGGCCATGGCGCCGATCCAGGGAGAGGAAAGGGCGACAAAGGCTTGGGAGGCGAAGAGAGCCAGGGTCCATAGCCAGGTCGCATCGATCCGGTGGGCACAGATGACGCGAACGAAATAGACGGCGAAAACCAGGTCGACAATGACGGTGGTGAAGGAGGAACTGCCGATGTCGAAGCAGCTCCAGGCGAGCCGCTCCCACTTTCCGGCCCCCGACGGAGTCACTGTGCGGACTGCGGGAGATGGGGTGTTCCCGCAGGGGGAAGACTCATCGGAAACGGGGCGCGGACGGCGGACTTTAAAGCTCACCACGAAGTGAAAGCCACCATAGCATGATGGCGTCGTAGGCACGCCGAGAAAAACGCTTCCGTCCATCCAGGGATCGGCTGGTGAGCGCTCCGCGACTTCTACTTCCAGCCTTGGAGAACGACGTTCCGGGAGCCCCGGTACGGATACTTGCGCAAAAGCTCCTGTACCGGCAGCTTCTCGTCTCCCTCGCGCATGTAGTGCAAGAGAACGACCGATGCCCAGTAGTCGTCGGCGTAATCGGTTCCCGCCAGCAGGGTCGGCACCCCTTTCTGGTTGACGGTGTGGCAGGCGGCGCAACTGACGGGTCCGGCATACCGGCCGTCGGGAGAATACTGCAAGGCGGCCTGACGCGTAGTCAGGTCGACCGTATTTTCGTCTCCTTCGAAGCGGACCGGGTAGAGGCCGTGGATCGATTCATGGCAAGACTGGCAGGAGAGCGAGCCATGCGCCTTCGAGTATCGGTAGAGGGCATATTTGTGGGGTTGATCGATCGGAAAATACTTCCCGCCTTCGCTTTCGACGAAGGGGGCCGCGTGACAGGTAGCGCACTTGGGTTCGCTGGCGGAGAGCCACCAATCGCTTCCCCCCGAAGCGCTGTCGTACGAAACGGGCTCTCCTTCGCTCGCGTTCCACGGCAAGAGCTTGAGATGGCCTTCCTTATCCTTGGAAGCCTTGACGAGAGTGGCTCCCTTGTGGTCGGCGTAATAGGCGTAGACGGGGTTATTCCCGTTCCGAACCCTGGGATCGGCCATTTCCAGGAAGCGCTCGACCTCTCCACGGGCGACCTCGTTCCGGATCTCTTCTACGCTCTTGTTCCGTAAGGTCGTTCCCTTTTGCGAGACGACGTCGTCCAGGTCGTCTCGGGCATAGAGCTCGATCGAAAGCTGGTTGTGGCAATTCGTACAGGTCAGGCCCCTCATTTGACGGAGTGGCTTGTCGTTCTCATCCCGCAGGCTCACGTTCTCGAGATACCATTTGCCCAGGGAGTTGAGGAAGAACGGCGGCTGAACGTGCGGGTTGGTGTGGGCGTCTCTTCGCAAATAGCAGCCACCCCCCGCAATCCTCTGGTCGGACTCGGCGAACTTGTTGTTTCCGTAGGAGTCGGTGATCTGAAACGGGTTCGTGTCGAAGTCGTTCTTCTTCGGGTTCTGCCAGTGCGTCGGGTGGCAGGCCTGGCAGGAAACCGTTCTCCCCGCCTTGTCGTTCATATCGGCCAAGAAGGCCGCGTGGGCCGCATGAATCGACGGGGCGAGCGGCTTTGCTTTCGTCGTAGGATATCCGGTCGCTCCCGGGCGCGGTTCCTGGAGGTTGCCAGAGACATTGTCGCCATGGCAGTCGGCGCAGTTGACCGACCCGACGCTTCCGAGACGGTTCGAGGACGCATTCGGATTGTACTCCTTGAGGAATTGCGTCTGGAACATCTTGTCATGGATCTCGAGCAGGTTGATGGAGGAGGAAGAGAGCCTCGCCATATACTCGGACTCGTCGGGATAGTTTCTTTTCCAGTAATCGTATTCCTTCTCGAACAAGGTCATGCCCGCTTGCTTGGAGAGCTTCGCCCCCCGGCCATCCGAGGAGTGGCAGAGGACGCAGTTGGGAATGTCGACCGGGTTGGTGCCAAAGAACTGGACCGGTTTCCCGTCGGCGAGGATCGGCTTGCCCTCTTGGTCCCGTAGCTGAACGGTCGAATATTGGTAGGGTTGGAAATCTGCGTTGGTCACGCTCCGGATGGTGCCTTTCCTCGTCGAGTCGTAGAATGCCGTCAGGGGCAGGCCGAGCGCGTCCCAGACATTCGCCGCGGTCAGGGTCAAACGGACATTCTTCACATCCGGGATCAGGGAATCGGTGAAGACGATGTCCCCGCCTTGATCTCCGGCATAGTCGAGGTACCCTCCCGCAAGCGGCTTGCCCGAGGGGCCCGCATCGATGGGGATCTCGAGGTCCTTGCCGATGTGAATCCTCTTCTGGATCGACCAGTCCGGGGGCAGAGTCCCCTCGAGATCCTTGTAGATGAAGACATGCTCCCAGACGTAGTTGGCCATGTTGTCCCCGGGGTCGGACATGGTGCCGTTGCCGTTCACGTCCTTGAGGACCGACCAGTACTTCATCTTGTTGCCTTCCGAATAGCTGTTGTCGCGCAGGAAGTAGTAGAGCTTGACCTGATCGGCCGGGGAGAGCAGCTTCGGCCGCTTGCCGTTTCGGCCGGACTCGACCGCCTGGGCTTGAAAGGAGTTATACGGAGGGATGACGCAGCAGTAGGAGATGTCAAACCCCACGCAGTGCATCCCCAGCTCGTAGTTGATGAGGATGTTGTAGGGATTCTTCGGCTGGTAGGCCTTGAGGGTGAGGTGGGAAATCTCGTCCCGGACCTCGACCGGCTTTAGCTGGTCGAGCCGGAATGGGGGGTTCGGATCGTAACTCGCAACGTCGGCGCTAGCAGGCAGAACGAACGTCAGCCATAGCAACGGCAGAACCAAGCAGCCGGGTACCCGTACGTTCTGTGGGCACATAGTGCAACGCTCCCTGCGCGTTTGTCGCGATCATTGCGTTAGCCTCGAATAGATTGTAATGTCAAGAGCTATTCCAGGAATTTTTCGAGGCCGGCATCCTTGGGGAGCCCAAGGCTGAGGGCGTCCTGGTAGTGGCGCTTGGCGAGCTCCTTGGCAGGCGGCTTTTGCGTTGCGTAAATGACGGCAAGGTTGAAGTGGGCGTCCGCGTAGTTCGGATTGAGCTCAAGCGCGCGGCGAAGCTCCTTTTCTGCCGCCTCCTGCCATCCCTTCTTGGCGCAAGCGATCCCTAGATAGTTTCGGGTGCGGGGATCATTCGGATCGAGGACGATGGAGCGGGTGAGCATGGAGATGGCATTGTCATAGCGGCCCTGCTGGTAGTAGACGATGCCAAGAACGGAGTGGGAGAATGCGTCGTTCGGGTTGAGCTTGATGGCCTGCTGCAGCGCCTTGTCGGCGTCCTCGTAGCGGTTCTGCTGGAAGCGGACCACCCCTAGGTTTGCCCAGGCGAAGACGTTCCCTGGGTCCTTTTGCAGGATCTCATCGTAGACCTTGGCGGCTTCGTCATGGCGCTGCTCGTTGAAGTAACCCGCCGCCTGCTCCGCCAGCTTTCGGATCTCAGGGGAGAGGGAGGAGGCATTGTTGCCCTCGGACCCGGTGTCGGAAGCAACGACGCCGGAGCTCGGCTGGGATGCTGGGGAGGCTTCGGGCTTTGACTCGCCCGACGCGCGCGCCGGCGTTCCTCCCTCCATCGAAACCAGCTGTCCGGGCGGGTGGTCGTCCGAAGTGGCTGGAGAGGCCGCATCCAGATCCGAGGAGGACGGGCTCGCCTGCGTCGAGTCGGAGCTCTGCGGGAGGATGCCCATCTGCTTGGCCTTTTGCTTCAGGATGGCAGCAAACGCCTGCTTGTCCGAGCGCTCTTGAGGCGCGACCGTCGGGCTTTTGAGGAGCGCAAGCTCCTCTGGAGTCAGCGAGGCGAGCGGAGAAGAAAGAATCTCCAGCTGCCTTTGCACAAATTGGGAATCCACCTTGAGGGATTGAAGCTCCTCGGTGACGAGCTTCTTCGCCATTTCGCGGCGAGCCTGCTCCTGGAGCTGTCGGTTGATGATGCCCCGCAGGATCTCGTTTTCCTTTTTCAGCTGCTCGTTCCCGGAGGAGGCCAAAAATTGGCGCGCCGATTCGGCGAGCCGCTGCTGCGCGGTTTCCAGCTGGGACTTCAGGGAGCTTGCCGTCGTCCGGAAGATCTGGTTTTCCCGCTCGAGGACGGCGAGCTGCTCCTGCACTCCTTTGAGCTGGTCGCGGATGCCGACTACCGCATTCTCATCATTGCCGGTCTGAAGGGCCCGGATCTTTCCTTCCGTCTGTGCAAGCTGCGCTTTGAGTGCATTGTTTTCCTGCAGGACCGCGGCGATCCGCTCCTCCACGTTCGAGGACTGGGCGATGGCCAGCTCCTTGCGGGCGCTCTGGAGCCGCTCGCGCAGGGATCCCGCCTCCGAAACCGCCGCCTGCAGCTGGGACTTCGTCGAGGTCAACTCGCTTTCGAGCTGGGAGATTCTGCTGCGCAAGAGGAAAAGCTGCCGGTTGCCGCTACCCTCGCCGGAGGCGGCCCCGCTATTCGCGGAAGCGGTATGGCTCCCTCCCAGGCCTCCCGACCCATCCCGCGCCGCCGATGAGGGGGCTGTGCCGGCTCTTTCCGGCTGTGTGACCTCGGACTCGGAGGCTCCCTTCTTGCGGGTATCCTCACAGAGGGCAAGCTTGCCGCGAACGTAGCGAAGGCGGAACGCGACGATGGAAGGCTCCCAGTCGGGATTGTTTTTCTTGAGCAGCTCGAGCTTTCTTTCGACGTCCAGGTACTTCGAATGGGCGGCGACCCCATCCCCCTTCTTTTCCAATTGCTCCGCCTCTTGCAGGCTCAGGTAGGCTTGTAAAAACTGATCCTGCGGCGGGTAGGCCGCACGAGCCGGAAAGGCGATCGCCAAGAGCAGGCAAGCGACGCCAACTCGCAGAGAGAGGCGCATGAGTCCGGGATTGTGGCTTTCGGATGCGTAAAAAGTCAACAGTCTTTCATTAATAGCCTGTTTGCGTGGGATTTGTAGAGCCTTGAGAGGGCCCATTGCGCCCGCCGGTGATCGCTCACGAACGCCTTGCCCGGGAAGCGCTCGACCGTCATATTGCGCTGGAGGAACCGGTGGCGCGCAGAGCAAGATCCAGCGCTGAAGAACGGGAGGGCCAAGGAAGGATGCAAGACAGGCTGCAGCAAATCCTGCTGCGGAAACGAGCGGAAATCGCGGATCTCGGCTCGGATCTGGAACGGATGCGGCGGGAGGCGCGTCCTTCGAGTCGTCGCTTGCGCTCGATGGCGCGTGCGCTCAAGAAGAGGGAGTGCGTAACCCTGATCGCCGAGGTCAAGCGGGCTTCTCCTTCGGCGGGGCCCATCGCGCCCGATTGCGATCCGATCCAGCAGGCGCTCTGCTACGCCGATGCCGGTGCGGAGGCGATCAGCGTTCTCACCGACGCGCCCTTCTTTTCTGGATCCCTGGAAGATCTCCGCCAGGTCCGGGCCGCGGTCGATCTGCCGCTTTTGCGTAAGGACTTCATCCTTTCGCCAGTGCAGCTTTATCAGAGTGTGCTCATGGGAGCGGATGCGGTGCTGCTGATCGTGGCGGCATTGTCGCCGCCCGAGCTGCGCGACCTGCATGCCCTCGCGCTCGATTTGGCGTTGGAACCTCTTGTCGAAGTGCACGATCCAGCCGAGCTCGACCGGGCCCTCTCGATCGATGCGAAGCTGATCGGAATCAACAATCGGAATCTCCATACGTTCTCGATCGACCTGGCGGCGACGGAGCGGCTCGTGGGCTCCATACCGGAAGATCGGGTAGCCGTCAGCGAGTCCGGAATCGTTTCTGGAAATCAGGCTGGGCACTTCCGGTCCCTGGGCGTCGATGCCATTCTCGTCGGGGAGGCCCTGATGCGGTCTGCGAATCCGAAAGCGAAAGTGGCGGAGCTCCGGAGGGGAGCGGGGGAGAAGGGGGAGCGGCGGCCTCCGAGGTAGCACCGAGCGTTCTGCGCATGCCGGTTCGAGTCAAAATTTGCGGAATCACCTCGCTCGAGGACGCTCGGATGGCGATCGACGCCGGGGCCGATGCTCTCGGATTCGTCCTCTATCCCGGGAGCCCGCGGTACGTGACTCCGGCGGACGCCGCGGAGATCCTCGAGGCGCTTCCGCCCTTCGTGGAGCGCGTGGCCGTTCTCGTCAATCCTGGTGCCGGTGAGATCAAACGGATCGAATCGGCGGCCGGCTTCAGCTCGTGGCAGCTGCATGGGGCCGAAAGCGCGGAATTTTGCGCATCACTTCGGCCTCGGCGGATCATCAAGGCCCTCCGTCCACCATGGCCGAGCAGCGCGGAATTCCACTTTCCTTCCGCGGCGCTGCTTCTGGATAGTCCGTCTTCCGCCTGGGGCGGAACCGGCCGCACACTCGATTGGTCTCTCGCCCGAAGGTTTGCGGAGAGGGTGCGTCAGCCTGTGATCCTCTCCGGAGGGTTGACTCCTGAGAATGTCCCGGAAGCCATCGAGCGCACCCATCCGTTCGGGGTGGACGTGGCCAGCGGGGTCGAGCTTGCTCCTGGCAAAAAGGATCCGAAGCGTGTATGGGAATTTGTACGAAGATGCAAGGATCTCTAGCCAGCCTTCCGGACCTCGGAGGTCATTTCGGTTCCTATGGAGGAAGGTTTGCGCCGGAGTCTCTGGTGGCGGCCCTGGCCGAGCTCGAGGAAGTCTACCGTGTCGCCAAGGAGGATCCGGCCTTCCGGGAGGGGCTGGACCATCTGCTCCGGACGTTTGCGGGCAGGCCCACCCCCGTTACCTTCGCCGAGCGCCTGACGGAAAGGCTTGGAGGCGCACGCATCTATCTCAAGCGGGAGGATCTTCTCCATACCGGGGCGCACAAGATCAACAACACTCTTGGCCAGGCCCTCTTGGCCGTGCGGATGGGGAAGAAGCGCGTCATTGCCGAGACCGGAGCCGGTCAGCACGGGGTGGCCACGGCGACTGTCTGCGCCCGGTTCGGACTTGCTTGCTCCATTTACATGGGCGAGGTGGACATGGAGCGTCAGGCCCTGAATGTCGCCCGCATGGAGATTCTCGGCGCAGAGGTGGTCGCGGTGCGGGGGGGGCAGCGTACTCTCAAGGAGGCGGTCAACGCCGCGATGCGCGATTGGGCCGCGACAGTGCGCTCGACTCACTACATCCTCGGCTCGGCGCTGGGCCCACATCCGTTTCCGACGTTGGTCCGGGACTTTCAAAGCGTCATCGGCCGGGAGGCGCGGCAACAGATCCTCGAGAGCGCGGGAAGGCTTCCCGACGCCGTAGTGGCTTGCGTGGGGGGAGGGAGCAACGCCATCGGGATCTTTCATGGGTTCCTCGACGATCCAGAGGTTCGTCTCATCGGGGTGGAGGCCGGGGGCCGGAGTCCCCGACTGGGAGATCATGCCGCCCGCTTCTCGGCCGGGAGCGTCGGGGTGCTGCAAGGAACCAGGACGTATGTCCTGCAGGACGACGAAGGACAGATTGCGCTGACTCACTCGATCTCGGCGGGGCTGGACTACGCGGCGGTCGGCCCCGAGCATGCCTACCTGCGGGAGATCGGAAGGGCGGAGTATACGGCCGCGAGCGATCAGGAAGCCCTGGAGGCGTTCTTCCTGCTGGCGCGCACCGAAGGCATCATCCCCGCACTCGAAAGCGCCCATGCGATCGCGCATGCCATTCGCCTGGCCAAGCAGCTTCCTCCCGACGCGGTGCTCCTGGTCAATCTCTCGGGCCGCGGCGACAAGGATGTCGAGCAGGTGGTCCGGATGGAGAGCGAGCGAGGCTCTGGCGGGAGCGGCGGCTTTGGAACGAGGGAGGCCGCCCTGCTTTGAAACCGAGCCCGAGAAGGAAGTGAGATTTTCCCGGGGCGATCCGAAAAGAGTCGAGTCGGTGGAAGAGATCATGCCATTCGTCAAGGGAGAGGAGGCCGCTGCATTTCGCAGAGAAGGGATTCTCTTCGTCATCTCGGCGCCCTCCGGGACGGGCAAGAGCACGCTTTGCGAAAATTTGCGCCGCACACCCGACTTCGTCTTTTCGATCTCCTGTACGACCCGGCAGCCTCGGCCGGGAGAAGTGGATGGGGAGGACTACTTTTTTCTCGATGACCGACAGTTTTTTGAGAAGGTCGCGGCAGGGGAGTTCCTGGAGTACGCCAGGGTGCATGGTTGCTGGTACGGGACCTTGCGAGGGACGGCGATCGATGCCCTGTCCGAAGGGAAGGATGTCCTCTTGGACATTGATGTTCAGGGGGCCAGGAATATTCGCAGCCAGGAGGACCCTCGGTTGAAATCGTCCCTCGTCGATGTCTTCATCATGCCCCCGACCTTCACCGAGCTGGAGCGGCGGCTGAGGAAGCGTGGAACGGAAAACGAAAAGGAGATTGCGCGAAGGCTGGAGCGAGGCCGGGAAGAGATGAAGGCGTGGAAGGAGTTCAAGTACACGATCCTCTCGGGCTCGGTGGAGGAGGACCTGACGAAGTTTCGCGCCATCATGCGAGCCGAGCGATATCTGAGCCGCAGGCTGACGTTGTATGGAGAATGACGGACCTACCGTTCTTCTCGGCGTGACTGGATCGATCGCCGCATTTCGCTCGATCGATCTAGCCAGCCGGCTGACGCAGGGGGGATACCGCGTCGACGTCGTGTTGACCGTGGCGGCTTGCCATTTCGTCCGTCCCCTGTCGTTCGAAGCGGTAACCCGCCGTCCCGCCTACACCGATGACAGCCCTGGAATGCTCGGGAGTCGGGCCGTTCATATCGAGTTGGCAGAGCGGGCACGAGTCGTGCTCATTGCCCCCGCGACCGCGGACCTGATCGGTCGATATGCGTGCGGCTTGGCTCCCGATCTCCTCTCCTCCCTGCTTCTCGCCACCACAGCGCCGGTTGTGCTCGCTCCGGCCATGAATACCCAGATGTGGAGCCACCCGGCGGTTCGCGACAACCTCGCTCTGCTCCAAAGGCGGGGTGTGCGCTGGATTGGTCCGGAGTCGGGGCTTCTCTCGTGCGGAGCCGAGGGCCCCGGACGACTCTGGCCCGTCGACCGGCTCTACGCCGCGGTCGAGGAGCTTTGGCCTTCCGCCGCCGCTTCGAGGATCGCACCGCCGCCCGCAGGGAAGGAGCTTGCCCTTCCCGAACGGGGAACGATTGCGTTGTCTGAGCAGAAAGGAAAGGAGGTGAACGAGATGACGGAAAAGAAGAAGGTGGCCAAAAAGCCGGCGGCCAAGAAGGTCGAAAAGAACAGCAAGAAGGGGCAGGCCGCGAAGAAGCGGTAGAAAAGAGTCCGCGGGTACGGAACAGAAAGTCGCCCCTCGGTGCGCGAAAAGATGCGAAACGAGGGGAATGCCGGTGGTTTTGTCTCTCTCGGAGAGAACCAGCGGCAGAGCGGAGGGATCGAGCGTGAGGGAAGGTTTGGGGACGGATGCGGTTGTAGCCATCCTGATGGGGAGCCAGTCGGATTGGGAGATCCTGCGGGGAGCTTCCGAGGTCTTGCAGCAATTTTCCGTGCTTCATGAAAAGGCGATCATCTCCGCCCATCGCACCCCCGAAAAGCTGCGTGATTACGCTCTGTCGGCAGCCGAGCGGGGGATCAAGGTCCTGATCGCGGGTGCTGGAGGGGCCGCCCACCTGCCCGGCATGCTCGCCGCTTACACCCCTCTTCCGGTGCTCGGTGTCCCCGTCGAAACGCGGATTTTGCGGGGAGTGGACTCTCTCTTGTCGATCGTGCAGATGCCCTACGGCGTTCCCGTAGGCTGCCTGGCGATCGGAGAGGCCGGTGCACGAAACGCCGCCCTGCTTGCGATCTCGATCTTGAGCTTGCACGACCTGGAGCTCGCCGAGCGCTTGCGCAAATTCCGCAACGCGCAGACGCAGCGGGTTCTCGATCAGACGATATGAGTCCGAAGTATCCCGGCTCATCCATCGGGATTGTGGGCGGCGGTCAGCTCGGGCGGATGCTCGCGGGTGAAGCCAGAAGGATGGGTTACCGCGTCCAGGTTTTCGACCCCGATCGGGAAAGTCCGGCCGCCGTGCTGGCGGATCGCCATTGGTGCTTTCCCTTCACGGAGCGAGAGGCGTTGGAGGAATTTGCCAGTAACGCGGACGTCATCACCTACGAGTTCGAGAACATCCCTGTGGAGAGCGTCTCCTTTCTCGAAGGGAAAAGGCCGGTCCTCCCTTCGCCCGAGATCCTGCGGGTCTGCCAGGATCGTCTCCGGGAGAAGGCATTTTTGGCTCGGCAGCACTGCCCGGTAGCCGCGTTCTCGCCCATCGAGCGCGCAGGCGATCTGGAGCGAGCCCTCCGGACCGTGGGGACCCCCGCCCTGCTCAAGACCGCGCGGCTGGGATACGACGGGAAGGGGCAGGCCGAGATCGCAGCGCCCAAGGATCTGGAGCCGGCGTGGCGTGGACTCGGAGGGGTGCCGGCGATCCTGGAGAAGAAGGTGCGGCTCGTGGCGGAGCTTTCCGCCGTCGTCGGACGATCCGCCGCAGGTGCGGTCGGGGTGTTCCCGATTCCCAGGAACTTCCATCGGGAGGGCATTTTCGATTATTCCCTGGTGCCGTCCGGATTGGGAGAGCGCATTGAGGGGACCGCGAAAGAGATCGCCGTCGCGATCGCTTCGGCGTTGCGATTGGTGGGCGTGCTCGCCGTCGAGTTCTTCCTCGCCGAAGGGGGGGAGCTGCTCGTGAACGAGCTCGCCCCGCGTCCGCACAACTCCGGACACTTTACCCTGGACGGCTGCGTGACGAGCCAATTCGAGCAGCAGCTGCGGGCCATCGCCGGGCTGCCGCTGGGCGATGCCTCCTTGCGGAGCCCCATCCTGCTGCGAAACATTCTGGGCGACGCATGGGCTCAGGGTGAGCCCGATTGGGGCTCCCTTCTTTCCCTGCCCGGCCTGCGTCTCCATCTCTACGGAAAAACCCGGCCGGCGGCGAAGCGGAAGATGGGTCACTACTCGGTGATCGCCCCTTCCCTCGCTGAGGCCCGTGGGCTTGACGAACGGGCTCAGGTGATTCTCCGGCGGTAGCGCCAGCAGGTCCCGCCGGTCATCGGTACCATGCGGGCCATTCGACGCAGATCTTCTCGCAATGCTCCGGGGTCCGTGCTTCCTGGAACCGCCACCAGACCGTAAGACCCCTCGATTGATATCCCGCCGGTCGGATCGTGAACCAGGAGGAAAGGAGCCAGGGGGCAAGCCCGGGCGTCGGCGAGCGGCCGAGGCAGGGAATCGCCGAGATCATCGGCGTGGGATCGAAGCGAAAGAGGAGATCGGCGGTCGAAGGCTGCCAGCCCCAGAAGGAGAAGTAGGTTTCGAAACGGTCGTTTCGCGGGCGCTCGGAAACCGATTGTACCGCGTATTCGGCCTCGATCCGGATGCGCTTGGTTTCCCGCGGTGCGAAGACCAGGGGAATCGTCCAGGCATAGAGCACGGGATTTCCGCTCTTCTCCCCCAGGCGAACCAGCTCCTCGGGTGCGATTTCCCGAACGGGTTCGACCGCTCTTTCCCGCTCCCACGCCTGAAAGGAGAGCGGCGGACTGGCCGGATCCTCCTCGGAATAAAAACGAAGCCTCGCGCTCTGATCACCGTTCTCCAGGACGATTTCTTCCTGGTATTGCACGCGCGGGACGAGTCGTGGCGACGGAGCCGGGAGCGAGATCGGCCTGCCCGGAACAAGTTGCGCATAGGCATGATCCGAAAGGAGTCGGACCGGCAGCTGGGCCGCCCGGACCAAGACAAGGCAGCTTCCCAGGCCGAGGAAGCAAGCCGCCGTCTTTATCCCGAGCAATCTTGCGGTGGACATGCAACCGTTCCTCAAACCATAGACAACCATTCCACTACCAGGGAAGGTCGTCGATGACGTCGGCCGAACCGTTCTGCCGACGGTTCGCGTGCCGGGATTGCGCCGGCAATGCCCAGGTTGCGCCCAATGCCCGCGTTTCCGGGAGCAAAGGCGCGGGTGGCTCTCGCAAGCCTCCCGACCGGGCATGCGCTGCCTGCGCCGCTTTGAGCCTCCTCCGAACCTCCGACCAGAACGACCACACAGGCTTCGCCCGATTCCTCGCGGGTAGGGCAAAGGTGAGGTGGCCGCCATTGCGGGCTGGCGCAATGGCCTCCCGCACGGTCGGACGCTTGGGAGAGGCCCAAGCCTCTCCTGGCCACGGCATAGGCCGCGCCCTGGTGAGAACCGATGCCGTGACGACGCGCATGATTCATGGCACCCATCACGGAAGTATAGGCCGGATCGACTTCGATCCCCTCGACTCCGGCTCGAAAACACCCCACCTTGAGCAGGGAAATGGTCTTGGAGTAGCCAAACGACGAGATCTTCCTGGCGGCGGATGGACTCGCCACCTCAAGCTCAGCCCTCCTTTTCTTGAGATCCAGCCGCTCAAGGACCAGGGGAAGACCACGCTCCCGTGCCATCTCCACAATCATCCTCGCCGCGTCGCCGATGATCGCCTTGGCTTGATCTTCGGTCTTGCCGTAGAGGTTGAGATCCACCCGAAGGGCCCGCCGCAGGTTGCCGAACCGGTCCGTCTCCGCCACGGCCAGATGGTCGTGGTTGATGTCGATCCCAACCGCTCCCGCCAGACGGCTCGTTGCAACGGGAACGGGCTTGGCCGGGACGCTCGCGAAGACCCGCCAGCCCTTCCGGTCCCTGAAAAAGCGGTAGCTTACCGCCACTCCCTCCCGCTTCCGGACAGGCTTGCCCGTCTTGGTTTGCGACAAGACAACCCGGCTCGCGGCAAGCGCCTGAAGGATCTCCTCCTGGCCATAGGCGAATCGCACGTCGGGAATGACCAGAAGCTTGCCATCCGAGGCCAGTGCGTCGGGAAGACGCAGACGCAGCGTGACACTGCCGTCGTCCTCGGCCGAAGCCTGGCAGGACTGGTTGCCCGCGGTCTCGTCCTTCGAGCCGATCACGAAGAACTGGGTGCTCCGTGCGGATTGCCAATCCTCTTTCCACTCCGCATGGCTGGCATAGCCGTTCTCCTTGAGGGCAAACTGCTTGCGGAAGAGGCGGCGGGAGCCGAAGCAGAGGCGGACGCGACCCGAGTCCCGGTCGGCGATCCGTGCCGCGAGCCTGGCGCGAAGGCTCCCAAGCCGCCGCTTCTTCTGATGAAGCCTCTCCGAGCCTGGCTCCCTCGCCGAGAGAATGCGGATGACCCTTTCGGCTCTCTGGATGCGGGCCTCGGCCTCGGCGATCCACTCCGGAAGCCGCTCCCGGATCGAGGCGATCTTGCCCTCGAGGCCCACGCGAATCGCGTTGAACTGCCGGGCGGTGATCCCAAAGCGCCGCAGGAACTCGCGCTTGAGATCGCCCATCGGAATCCCCACCCGCATCCTGGCAAAGAGGGCCCGCTCGGCTCGCCCGTAGAGATCCGCATAGCCGTCCAGAGCCGCGACCTGCCCCTCCGTCAGCCTCAAGCGCGTCTGGTAGGTGAAGACCGGACGATCACTCATGGAGAGCCTCCAGCGCCTTTTTCGCCCGGTTCCTGGCGGACCGCTTGCCATAGAGCCTCGCGCACATCGACTCGATGTCCTCGTGCAGATCGCGGACGATGTCGTCGGTCATCTCCTCGGGATCGACAACCAGCAGGGATCTGCCATGCGCAGCCAAGGCCGCCTTCACATGCTCGAATCCAAAGCGCATCAGCCGGTCCCGATGCTCGACCAGAATGACGCCGACCTTCGGATCGCGCAAGATCCGCAAGAGCCCCTTGCGATGGCCGTTCATCCCGGAGCCAACCTCCTTGACCGCATCGACGATCGGCTACCGCTTGGCGAGCGCCCACTCCGTCAGCCGTGCCAGCTGCCTGTCCAGATCGGCCTTCTGGCCGGCGCTGGAGACGGGCGCATAGAGGGCAACTCCGCCGGGCTGCCTCTCCTCCGCATGCACGATCGCCGTCCCGGTCGGCAGCTGCTCGACCGCCACCGGCATCTTCCCGTCCTTCCCCATCCGCCAAGCCGTCTTGGAGCCAATCCCCTGCCGCCTCGCCCAGACGCTCAGCTTCATGGGAAAAAAATGCCATGCAACGTGAGTTATGTCTATTGATTAGTCAACTGTCGGCAACCCCCCTTTGGCCTACCTACCGATTCCCCGCTCTGTGCCCTGAGCCGATTTCGCGATAGCCCGACCACCCGACGACGCCGAATGCGGCCAGATGCGGAAGAAGCAGAAGAAGTGCAGCAAGGGACTGCACCTGCCTTGCCGCTTCTCTGCTGCGGCGATTGGCGGTGGCACTCCAGGATGTGACAATGACCTGCTCGATTCGCGCTTCGGGGTAGAGGCCTGGGGAGAAGTCGAAAAACGATTGCATGTCTGCCGAGAGTGCCTCCGCCGTTGCCGCCGCAGACAAGCCGAGGAGGGAACCCGGAACGCGACTCGCTTCGGAAAAGCGCGCGACTGCCGCGGCGGAGTAGGCGCCCGCTGCCGCCTCGCGAGCCGCGGCGGTTGTCAGCACCAGGCAGTGTGCTTCTCGTGGCGGCAGAAGCGGCTCCAGCCTTCTCCGGAGAATGGTTCCCCAGGCTTGATCGAACGCCGATTCTTGCCATCGGGGATCGGCCAAAGCCTTCCCAGCCTCTTCCCGGATGGATCGGTGGACGAACGGCTGGATCAAGGAAGCCCCGAAAAGGAGCGGTACCGCGAAGAGCGTGGCCAGAGCCGCAAGAGCGCAGAGCGGGTGGCGTTGGGCTCTTGCGGCGAAGCGCTTGTTCCAGAGGAGTACCGAATGGGTGAGCAAGAGCCAGGAAAGGGCCGCGGACAGGGAGGCGAACCCGAGAAGGACGAGGAAGGTGACCGGTGCACGCTGCCCAAGTTCGATCAGCGTGGACGCGGTCAAGGAGAGTAGATCAAGGATCCGCTCCATGGGATCGGGCTCCCGCCCGAGGCTACGAACCCGGTGCCTGCTCCGTCAATGAATCGATCGAGATCTCCGAGCGATAATCGAGGAGAAAACAAGGTTGACGGCAGCAAAAGCATAGCTTATCCAGGAATTCCCATGCGCACGTCATTTCATCGGCATGGGTTCTTCGTTTTCGTAGCAATCCTGGCAGCGGCGGCTACCAGCCCGTCCGCGTGGGCCAAAACCGCCTACTATCCGCTCAAGAAACCCCTCCCGTCCTCTGTCCGGAAAGCGGGGCAGCTTTCCCCCGATGACTACGTCAACGTCACGGTGGGCGGAACGAAGAGAAAGATCGCGGTTTGGAGCTCCCCTCCCAGCCGAGCGTTTCGGCGCATCGGCATCTTGGAGACGAATCGCCCGCGGAAGCATGCGGCGCGAATCGCCGCTAAGAACGGCGGGGACGGCATTCTTCTGGTCGAACGTGAGGAGGAGCCCTATGTTCCCGCTTGGGTCGGGCGACAGGAGGGCACGCTCCGTTTCAGCGAATTTCGATACTGGTGGGTGATCGTGGGTCCGAAGGGGCAGTGAGACGCGCTCTCTCCCGTCGCAATTGGCTGGTCCGGAGCGGCTCCGGACCTGTAGAAAGAAGAGTGGGAAAATCGAGGAGGGCCCACGTGGTGGAATGGCAGACACACGGGACTTAAAATCCCGTGGGAGGTAACTCCCGTGTGGGTTCGAGTCCCACCGTGGGCAGAGACTTTTCCGCTTCCGGGGTCCCGGGGAGACTCTGATCGGGGAGTAGGGGGGGGAGCGATGCGATTGAGGAATCGGAGAGGTTGGGCAAGCGGGAGAATCTGTGCTCTCGCCGGCTGCCTCTTCCTTTGCTACGGAGCCCCGCTGAAAGGAGCGGGAAACTCCCTCGATTCCCGCGTGCAGGCTGGCTCGGTGCTGCTCTGGGACGAGGGCTCGAGGAAGCCGATCTTCCAGCGGGACGTTCACGATCGTCATCCGCCGGCCAGCACGACCAAGCTCATGACGGCCTTGCTGGTCTATGAGAAGACCCGATTGGCGGGAGAGATCACCATCCAGCCCGATGATCTCAGCCTGCCTGGGGAGGTGCCCACCGTTCGGCTTTTGCCAGGCGATCGCTTCACGACGGCGGATCTCGTTCGGGCGCTTCTCATCAACTCGAGCAACGAAGCGGCCTTGGCATTGGCTCGAACCGTCTCCGGCACGGTCGATGCCTTCGTCCTCGAGATGAACGCTCGTGCCAAGGAGATGGGCTGCGAGCGAACGCATTTCGTCAATCCGAACGGAATGAGCGAGCCCGGACATCTAACCTGCGCCAGCGATCTTCTGCGCATTTTCGAAGCGGTGCTTGCCATAGAAGAGCTCCGCGCCATCTGTTCGACAGAGAGTTTTTCGCTTCTGACCGTCGACGGAAAGCCCGTGCAATATCTGATGAATACCAACCGTCTTCTCGGACCCTATCCGGGAATGGGGCCAGCCAAGACCGGATACACCCGGGAAGCCCGCCACACCTATGCGGCCCTCTGTCAGCGTGGGGAACGCAAGGTGGCCCTCATCCTGCTCGATAGCCCCAACAAGTGGAACGACGCCGTGGCTCTTTTGGATTATGCTTTCACCGGGAAAGGCGGCGGGATCGATCCGGGCCTTTGACCGAGCAGCGTTTCATAGATTGCCAGATAGTCCTTGGCCATCCGTTCCGCGGTAAATCGCCTTTCGAAGGAGAGTCGGATCTGCTTCCGGGAGAGCCCCGCGGCAACGGGCACCGCTCGGGCGGCTTCTTCCACGTTCTGGACCAGGAGTCCTGTGGTCCCGGGTTCGAGAATCTCTGGTATCGCCCCGTACGGGAAGGCGATGACGGGCGTGCCGCAGGCGAGCGCTTCGATCGCAGACAGGCCGAAGGGTTCCGGCCAATTGATTGGGAAGAGCATCGCCACCGCGTCTCCGATCAAGGCTTGCTTCTCGCGTTCGCTCACTTCTCCCAGGAAATGGACGTGCGGAAGGGAGAGAAGCGGACGAACGGTCTCGATATATTCGGCGTCATGGCGCGGGTCCATCTTGGCCGCGATGATCAGGTCAAGTCCCGCCCTCCGGGCGATCTCGATTGCCAGATCGGGCCGCTTCTCTTGGGAGATGCGCCCGAGGAAGAGGAGATACCCTCCCGCGCCGGTGCCCAGGGTGTAGAGGTTTTTGGGCAGCCCGTGGTGAACGGTTCCCACCCAGCGTGCATGCTTGAGCTTGCCGCGCTGCGCTTCGGAGATCGCCACGACCGGCATTTCCGGGAAGCCATGGAAGAGAGCGCTCACCTCGGGCGTATCGAGCCGGAAATGGAGAGTCGTGAGCGCTCGGTTCGGCTCTTTTCGGAACAAGGGGAAGTGGAGAAACTCCGTGTGAAAATGGAGAAGGTCAAACTCGGCTTCCAAGCAGAGTGCGGCATCGATCTCCAAGAGGAAATAGGGGAGGTAATCCCGGCAATCAGGCATTTTGCGAAGGCTTTGCGGGCAGACGGAACGCAGCCTTGCCCGGGTGCGGGAGTCCCCGCTGGCAAAAAGGGTGACTTCGTGTCCGAGGTCGACCAACGCCTCCGTCAAAAAGGAGACGACCCGCTCCGTTCCCCCATAGCCTTCCGGGGGAACGCGCTCTACCGGAGGGGCAATTTGCGCGATTCGCACGACGCGTCAGGGTGGAAAGGCTTTCGTCTCTTGTCAAGCCGGCGCATCATTATCCTGGCGGGGGGCGCTTCCCCCCAGCGATCTTCATCGGGTGCCTCCGCCGGGATGCCGCATTGTCATCTCGACCGCCATCCGGCAGAGTAGCTTCATGCTGCCCGCCTTACGTAGCCCTAGGCCAGCCGGTCGACGGCGACGGGGTGCGGCAATGGGTGGAGTATTCATTTTCGTAGGGGTGCTTGTCGCGATCGGGCGGCCGGAGCCTGCCGAAGCCCTTGTCGCGTGCGACCGGGCTACGGTCGCGGTGATTCGGCGCACGCTGCCGGCGGTGGTCTCCATATCGGTCGAAAAGCGGAGTTGCGGTCTCTTCGGGCCCACGCGGAAAATCGAGGGGATGGGAACCGGCCTGGTCGTGTCGAAAAGAGGGGATGTGGTGACCTGCGCACACGTGCTCGGTAAGAGGGTGGCGCGCAGGGAACTGCTTGTCACGTTTTTTGATGGGAGAGTGCGGCTCGCTCATTTGATCCGTTCCGACGTAAGGATCGATCTCGCCCTTTTGCGCGTGGAGCCCGGACCCCTGCCGGCCGTCTTTCCCTATTCCAGCCTGTCCGAGGGATTGTTGGGGATGACGGTGCTCGTACTCGGCTCCGGCATGGGCTATCGGAACACGGTGTCGCGGGGCATACTCAGCTCGCAACCGCGAAGGATCGATCTGCCAGAGGGATTTGCCCTCTCTCTGCTCCAGGTGGATGCTCCTGTGAATCAGGGGGACAGCGGCGCGCCGGTTCTGGACCTCGAAGGAAAGCTGGTCGGGCTCTGCTTTGCGAAAGTGGCCGGCCTGTCCGTGGAGGGCGTCGGCCTCGTGATCGCAGGCCCGATCGTTGCTCGCTGGCTCGACCGCCAATCGATCGGAGGAGCGCGGCGGCCCCGACCGTCAAAACGAGTAGACGGTTTCCACCGCCCAGAGGAAAGCCGGGCCGCTCGAGATGGGGAAGAGAAGGGCTCCCATGGGGGAAAGCGGGGTCCCGTAGACGGCGGCGCCCCAATCCATACGGAATTCGGTTCGCACCAGCAGATTCTCCCAGATGTCAAAGGCGACAGTCCCGGTGACACTATAGATGTCGGTCGGTCCGGCGTGGTCGGAAAGGATCTCGTTGGCGCTCCCATGAATCCAATCGGTCCTGAGGGCGGCGCTGGCGAGGCTGTTCATCTGATACTTGGCCCAAAGGCTGGCTCCGATCCAGCTCGACGACTGGAGTGGGCCAGTCCCGGGGGCACCGACCCCTTCGTAGAAGCCACCGGTCGTCTCCCAGGCGAGAAGGAGCCGGTCGCGTGCCGCCTGGGGAATCCACTCTCCCCAGACATCCCCTAAAAAGAACGGCGCGGCCTGGTTCAGGGGGCTTTCGACAAAGACTCCGGCACCCGGAAGGGAAGGAGCCAATCCAAAGCCGGGAGGGTTCGCCCCGTTCGGCCCGTAGAGGCCGCTTACCATCAGGCGGGCATTGCGGGCGGGTGCGTCGAATCCCGCGGAGGCGAGGAAAAGATAGGCCGCCGCATTGCCGAGGGTGTTTGTGCTTTCACCGAAAAACGGGAAGCCCGCGCGCGCTGCGTTAAAGGATCCGTCGAGCACTCCGAGCGTCGTTTCCACCCAATCGAGCGGTCGATAGACCGCTTCCATGCCGGTGACCATCTCTGGGATCAGGTTGGTGTAGAGATTTCCATAGGTGAAATTGACGTTGCCTGGGCGCTCCATCACCTCGAACCCTAAAGGAGGAACGAACTTTCCCACCTTCAGGTCGATGGCGTTACCAACGGGGATCCGAAAGCTGGCATAGGCTTCGGCCAGCAGGAAGCTTGAGCCATTCCGGGCGTTTCCAGCCTCCGTCGGGGTGCCCAGGCCAGCCAGGTTGTCCGGTCCCCCCATGGAAGCCGCATCCTGGCCGACGAAAACATCCGCACGGAATCCCGTTTCCCAGCGGTTCTGGTCATCGAGCGGCTTTTCGAGAAGGAGCCGGACCGCGTTGAAATTGAACCCTCCGCCGGGGATGCCGTCGTCGGCCATTCGGGTCGGAATTCGGGCATTGGGAGGAATGAAGTTATCGACGAACGAGCTGTCGAGATATCCGCTGAGTCGTACGCCCGGGCGCGCGGTCTGGATGGCGATCCCTCCCTCTTCGAGCGCCTTCTGCAGCTCGGCGGCCTCCGATACTACGGGACTGGCGGAGAGAGCGGAATCCGAGGACTGGGCCTTTGCCGGAAGGGCGGGGGCGAGCCCGATCCAGGCTAAGGTCACAAAAAGGCGGGAGGGCAGGGAGACCGAAGGGGGCGCTCGGAAGGCTCCCGAAACAGAATGGGGTTGCTTGTACACCTCGTTTCCCGTAGGAGAGAAACTCCGTTTTCCATCTTCGCCCTCAAGGCAAATCGCGATGTGCTCTCTCCCGAGCCGTAGCCGTCCGGCCGAAAACCTTTCCTATCCTTTCCTTGTTTCAGCCAGAAAAATGTATTCAATGAGCGGCGGCCCGGGGGAAGGCAATGGTCGCGCTCGGCGAAGAAAAAGGATGGCGCCCCGATGAAGATCTGTGACGTGACCCAATTCTATTCGCCGCGGAGCGGCGGGGTGCGCCGTTATCTCGGCGAAAAGCAGGAACATGTCAGCAGACGAACGGAGGACGAGCATTACCTGATCGTCCCGGGAGAGAGGACATCGCATCAGAGCGAGGGCCGGACGCATCTGATCACGATTGCCTCTCCGAAGATCGACCGGACCTCCCGCTATCGAGTCCTTTGCAACGTTCCGCTGGTCCGCTCGATTCTTCGCGACATTCGCCCCGATATTGTCGAGTCCGGGGATCCCTATCATTTGGCGTGGACAGCCCTGCGAGGGGCGGGAGAGCTGGGCATTCCGGCCGTCAGCTTCTATCACTCCCACTTTCCGGATGCGTATTTGCGCACGGCTTGTCGCTTCGGGGGCCGCCTGGTCGAGGAGATGGTCCTCTCCGCGGCCCGGAAATACATCGTTCGGTTGTACTCCTGCTTCCAGTACACCTTCGTGCCTTCGATCACCCTTCAGAAGCTTTTGGAGTCCTGGGGAGTGACCAACACGATCCCGATTCGGCTCGGAGTCGACGCGGAGACGTTTTGTCCCGGGCCAGACGATCGGGCATGGCGGGAAGAGCTCGCGGTGCCCGATCCCGCCTTTCTGCTCCTCTACGTGGGGCGGCTCGCTCGAGAAAAGAACATATCGGTCTTGCTGCACGCGTTCCGAACCCTTCGAGCCTCGCATCGACGTGACTATCGGCTCCTTGTGGTCGGTGACGGACCGCTGAGGAGGCAGGTGCAGCGGTTGCAGGAGGAAACCGATGCAGTGATCTGGCGGCCCTATATCGAAAAGAAGACCGAGCTGCGGAGATGCTACCGAGCGGCGGATCTTTTCGTCCATCCAGGAGTCGTCGAAACCTTCGGCCTGGTCGCTGTCGAAAGCCAAGCCTGCGGTTGCCCCGTCATCGGCATCCGGGGGACCAACATGGATGATCATATCCATGCCGGCCTCGACTTATGGGCGCAGCGAAACTGCCCCGAGGAGCTGGCGGGAGCAATCGAGCATGCCGCCGGGCAGGACCTGCGGCAGATCGGGATTGCCGCTTCGCTACGGACGAGGGAGATCTACCAGTGGCCGAACGTCTTCGCGGCGCTGTGGCGTTACTACCGGCTGGCGATCGGAGGGGCCGATCGGACCGAGGAGACGGCGGCACTTCCGCTGGGAGCGGCCCGGGCAGAGTAGCCACCGGCCGGAGCGAAAGAGGGGAGATGGACACGACCGCAGAAGGGAAAGAGACGGCCCCCGTCGCGATTCGTCCTTACCGGGCGAGCGATCGAGAAGGAGTTCGTCGGGTCTGCGCGGATACCGGATTTTTGGGCTCCCCGATCGACCAGGTCTTCGAAGATCGCGAGCTCTTCGCTGACTACCTGACATCCTACTACACGGACAGAGAGCCGGAATCGACGCTGGTTTGCGAGGCGGGAGGGACGATTGTCGGCTACCTGACGGGATGCCGGAACTCGCGTGCCAAGTCTCGATATCATGCCATCCATAACGTGCAACTCTTCCTGCGCATGCTCCCTCGCTATCCGTTCTATCGTCCCGCTAGCCGTCGGTATCTGCACTGGCTCCTTTGGAACGGGCGTCGGGAATCTCCGCGAAGCCTTCCGGGCATCCCCCATTTTCATTTTAATATTCTGGCGCCGTGGCGCAGCGTGACGCGGACTCGGGAGCTGGTAGACGCGTTTTTGGGCTACCTCGTCCAGAAGGGCGAAAAGGCGGTCTACGGCCAGATCGTCGTCTTCGATCGCCGTCGAGGGGAAAAGATGTTCGAGCGTTACGGCTTTCGAGTGGTGGACCGGGTGGCGGTCACCAAGTACGCCGACCGTTTCCCGGGGTCGGTCTATCTCTGCACGGTGGTCAAGGACCTCGAGGCCAACCCCCGGCTTTACGGCGCTCACCCGCCTGCGCACGAATGAAAGAGGCGACTGCGCTGATCGTCTCTCTCCACGACCTCCACCCAGCGTCTCTTTCGCTCGTGGCCCGACAGCGGGAGCAGTTGCGGGACTGGGGGGTTGGGGAAGCGAGCCTGCTCGTCATTCCCGCCTACCACGAGGGACCGTCCTTCTGTGAAGATCCCGAGTTCTGTCGATGGGTCGATCTCCAAAGGCAACAGGGAGACGAAGTGGTCGTACACGGTTGCTTCCATTCGCGTGAGGCCGGGGCGCAGGGCTTGCGGAGCTGGTTTTGGACGGAGATCTATACCCGGCGGGAAGCGGAGTTTTTCGACCTGCCGCAGACCATGGCCGTTCAGCGCCTCCGTTTCGCCCGCGAGCTCTTTGCAGCGCAGGGTTGGCCGACCGAAGGATTCGTGGCTCCTGGCTGGCTAATGGCTTCGGAGCTGCCGCAACTGCTGGCGCGGGAAGGGTTTCGTTACACGACGCAGATCGGCGGGATCCTGACCCTTCGCCCCGTCGAGCGCTGGACTCCCACGCGGACCCACTGCTGGAGTACCCGCGCGGGCTGGCGCAGGGCCTCTTCTCTCGCCTGGAATCGCCTCCTTTCCCGGGATTCCGCCCGGAACGTGGTGCGCGTGAGCCTCCACCCATCAGATTTGGTCTATCGCCCGATTCGCAGTCAGATTGAACGGATCGTCAAGCGGGTCCTCGATCGAGGAGCTCGCCCTCTCAGCTATCTTCGCTATGTCTCGCGCTGATCTCCATCTTCATTCCCGGTATTCGGACCGGCCTTCCGAGTGGATCTTGCGCAAGATCGGCTGCCGGCAGAGCTACACCGATCCCGAGACTCTCTATCAGAAGCTCTCCGCGGCAGGCATGAGGTGGAAGACGATCACCGACCATGATCGCATCGACGGCTGCCTGGAGATGCGGGAACGACATCCCGACGTCTTCCTGAGCGAGGAAGTAACGACTTTTTTTGCCGACGGATGCGAGATTCATTTGTTGGTCTGGAACATCCAGGAAGCAGACCACCCGCGCATTCAAGAGCTCGCCCCGGATATCGAGGAGCTGGCATCGTTTCTCCGGTCGAGGAAGATTCCTCACGCGGTTGCTCACCCTTTGGAAAATCTCAACGGCAAATTCTCTCCCGATCACTTCGAGAAGCTGATTTTGCTCTTTCGCGGCTTCGAGACCGCGGACGGCAGCCGTCCCGGGCTACCGCAGGAGATTGCTCGTCTCTGCCTGCTTGCCTTGACACCCGAGCGAATTGCCGAAATGGCGAAGCGCCAAGGGATGGCTCCCGTTGACGGCCAATGCCACCGCAAAATTTTTGTGGGGGGATCGAACGATCACGGGGGGCTTTCCCTAGGGACCTTGTGGACGGAAGTCGATGACGACGGCACCATCGACGGGTTTTTCCGGGGGCTCTTTTCCGGGAAGGGTAGAACCGGCGGCGGGGTGCCGGGCGACCCGGCGCGCGTCTCGATCGCCTTTTACAACATCGGATTCCAGTATGCTCAGGAGCGGCTTCGGCAGTCCGCTCCCTTGGCGGCGGCTCTGCTGCAAAAGATCGCCGAGCGCTTTGTCTCCGGGCAAAACCCAACGGCATTTTCCCTAGGAGAACGGATCGGCCACCTGGCGGCGGCGGTGCGCAGCGGGCAAGTCTTCGAGCTGCTCAAACCCGGAGAGGGGACGCTGGTACGCGCCTTTGCCGATTTCTTTACCAACGCCGAGGTTCGGGGAGAGATCGATCGGATCATCGGCCGGGCGGCAACCCCGGTGGACGCTTCGTTTCGCGTCGCCTCCTATCTCGTGAACCAATTGGCCTATCGTCTCCTGGGCGGTGCGGTTGCCCAGCTCGGGCGCGGGAGCGTGCTCGAAGCGTTCCAGTCCGTCGCAGGGCTCCTGCCTGTGGGGGCCGCGGCGGCTCCCCATCTTCTGGCCTTTCAACGCCAAGGTTTTGATCGTGGGTTCCTGCGGGATCTCTGCCGCCGCTACCTTTCCTCACCTCCCGCCGAGATCCTCTCGTGCAAACGGGCGTGGTTCACCGATACCCTCGACGAGGTCAACGGAGTCACCAGGACGATCCAGGCGATGGCCCAGGCCGCGTCCCGCGTCGGGGCGGATTTAACCGTCGTCACCTCGCGGGCCCACCCGAAAATCGATGGAATCCGCTTCCGGAACTTTCCTCCGATCGGCGAGTTTGCGATCCCGGAATACGAGTTGCAGAAGCTCGCGTTCCCTCCTTTTTTTGACCTCCTCGAATTCGTGCATAAGGAGCGATTCACCGAACTGATCGTCAGCACGCCGGGACCGATCGGGCTCTCCGCGCTGGCGATCGGGAAGATCCTCGGTCTGCGAACGGTGGGCATCTACCACACCGACTTCCCGCAGTATACGCGCTTTCTCAGCCAGGATTCGTGGATGGAAGGGCTGGCATGGAGCTATATGGACTGGTTTTACGGCCAGATGGCGAAGACCTATGTGAACTCTTCTACCTACCTCCGTTCCTGGAGAAAGCGGGGTCTGCCCGAGGAAAAGCTGGAGATTCTCCCACGCGGCATCGAGGTCGATTCGTTCCACCCCTCCTTCCGGCAACCCGATTTCTGGACGCGGCGTGGAGCGGCGGGCCCTGTGCTCCTCTACGTCGGACGGATCTCCAAGGAGAAGGAGCTCGGGTTCTTGCCGACGGTCTCCGAAGGGTTGCGGAATCGAGGCCTGAAATTCTCCCTCGCGTTCGTGGGAGAAGGCCCCTATCGTCCGGAATTGATGCGCCTTCTTCCCGAAGCGCTCTTTACCGGGGTCTTGACCGGCAGGGAACTGAGCCAGGCGTATGCTTCCGCGGATATTTTCGTTTTCCCGAGCACAACCGATACATTCGGCAATGCGGTTCTCGAAGCCATGGCCTCCGGGCTGCCCGTTGTGGTATCGGATGTGGGCGGACCCCCGGAGCTTCTGGCTCAGTTCGGGATGGGGCGTGCCTGTCGGGCTGGCTCCCGGGAAGAATGGGTGCGTGCGATCTCTGATCTGCTGATCGCTCCTCCCACTCTCGCCGAGCGCGAAAGGGCAGCGGAAGAAGTTCGCCGGTCGTGGAATTGGGAACAGGCCTTCGGCCGATTTTGGGAATCGGTCGGATCTCCTGCCGAACGACCGCATTGAGGCTTGCCCCCGTCCCTCACCGGTGGCAAGGGTGTTTTCTCCAATGAACTCGTTCGCTCCTGTTGCTCCCTTTGCCGCTCGCACTTTTCTCCCCGCCGAGACCGACCTCTGTTCCCTACCCGTTCTCGAGGAACATTTCGGGCGGCTCGAACGAGAGCTGGGCGATGCCCGATCGGCGCCCGCTTTGGAAGCTTGGCTCGGTCATTACGACGAAGTCCAGGCCGCGATGGACGAGGTGCGGGCCAAGCGCTACATCGCGATGACCGCTCAGACGGATGATCCGGAGCGCGAGAAAGCGTATCTGGAAATTCTCACTGTCGTTGATCCGTGGAGGAAGGCACGGCAGATGGGAATCCTCCGTGCCTTTTGCCAGCACCCGTGTATCAACACGCTCCCCGATTCTTACGCGGTCTTCCGGCGGAGCGTGGAAATGCAGGTGCGCCTTTTTTGCGAGGAGAATATTGCACGGGAGACGGAGGAGGCGCGCCTTTCTCAGCAATATCAAAAGGTCATCGGGGCGATGACGATCCTCTTCGACGGGAAGGAGCAGACGCTCGCCCAGGTGGGAAGGGTGCTCGAGGAGCCGGATCGAGCGAGGAGGCGAACGGCCTGGGAGCAGATCGCCTGGCGCAGGGGGCAAGACGCCGAGACGCTGGAGGAGATCTTCGATCGCCTTCTTGCCTTGCGAAGGGAGATCGCTGCCGGCGCCGGCTTTCCCGACTACCGCGAATATGCCTTCGCGCGCGCCGAGCGATTCGATTACACCCCGGGAGATTGCCTCGAGTTCGGTCGGGCGATCGAAGAAGCAGTTGTCCCTCTTTGCCGGGAGATGGATGTTCGACGCGAAAAGCGGCTGGGGGTGGAGCGCCTACGTCCCTGGGATCTAGCGGTCGACATCGAGGGGAAGCCCCCGCTTCGCCCGTTTCGGACGAGTGGCGAGCTGCTGGAAAAGACCGAAAAGGTCATCCGCGCCCTCGACGAACCGTTGGGAGATCTCTTCGGGCAATTGCGCCGGGACAACTTGGTTGATCTCGAGAACCGAAAGGGGAAGGCCCCTGGCGGCTACCAGAGCACGCTCTCCGAAGCTCGACTGCCCTTCATCTTCATGAACGCGGTCGGTACCCATCGCGACCTCGAAACCCTCTTGCATGAGAGCGGCCATGCGTTTCATACCCTTCTTGCCCGTACCCAGCCTCTTTATGCCTATCGTTCCGCTCCCTTGGAATTTTGCGAGGTGGCGTCAATGTCCATGGAGCTTTTGGCCGCTCCCTACCTGGGAGAGTTTTACGGAGAAGAAGAGCTGCGGCGGGCTCGTCGCAACCATCTGGAGGGAATCCTCCGCTTTCTTCCTTGGATGGCGGTAGTGGACGGGTTCCAGCACTGGCTCTACACCCATCCCGATCATTCCCGGGACGAGAGGGCTGCCTCCTGGGTAGAGTTGCTGCGGCGTTTCGGCGGAAGAGAGGACTGGTCCGGGTACGAAGAGGTTCTGCGTTCCCTCTGGCACCGGCAACTCCATATCTTCGAATATCCTTTCTATTACATCGAGTATGGGATCGCCCAGCTGGGCGCCTTGGGGATTTGGAGACGCTCCCTGATCGACCCTGCCGGCGCCTTGGAAGCATACCGACGGGCACTCGCCTTCGGAGGCTCGAAGCCCCTTCCCGAGCTTTTTGCCGCTGCCGGGGTCCCCTTTTCGTTCGGACAAGACAACCTGAGATCGCTCGTCGCAGCGGCTCGGGAAGAGCTCGAGCGTCTTGGTGGCGCAACGGGCGGAACGGAGGGAGCGCTGTAGTGGGCGTTGGCGTCCGATCTACGGCTCGGGCAGGAAGGGCGCGGGAACACCCGCTGGCTATTCCGGCGGTGGACCGGAGTGGACCTCCCCCTTTGCTTCTCGGGATTCGTGTCGACGCTTTTCGGTCAGTTCGGTTTTCCGGCGCCGGAGCTGACCTTCCAGACGGTCCGCGATCAGGTCGATCGCCTGGTAGAGGTCGTGTCCGTGATCTTCCGCGTGGAGATCCCGTCCGGGGAGGGAAAGATGGACTTTGACGATGAAGGCTTGCTTGTTGAGGGTAGCCTTGGGCGGATCATGCTGGACGGTGACGTGAGCCCCGACGATCCGATCCTCGTAGCGCTCGAGCTTTTGTAGTTTTTTCTCGATATAGGAGTAAAGAGGTGCCGTCAGCTTAATTCCTTGCGGATTCCATTGGATCTGCATCATTGTAAAGTCTCTTCCCTGGCTTTCCCTTTGTCCAGGGGTTTTCTGCGAGAAAGGTAGGAGTGATGTCGGGCCGGACAGAGCGGGTTTGCAATTCCGATGGGGTCGTCACAATCTACGACACGACCCTGCGCGATGGCGCGCAAGGGGAGAATGTCCACTTCTCCCTTCCGGATAAGTTGCGGATCGTCCAGAAGCTCGACGAGCTGGGGATCTCCTACATTGAGGGGGGATGGCCGGGAAGCAATCCGAAGGATCTGGCGTTTTTCCAGGAGGTTTCGCGTCTTCCGCTCCGGGCGAGCCGGATCGTCGCGTTCGGGAGTACCCGAAGGGCTGGCATTTCCGTGGAGCAGGATCCCCAGATTCGCATGCTCCTGGATGCCGGAACGGGATCCGTCGCGGTCTTCGGCAAGACTTGGCTTCTGCATGTCCGGGAAATCCTGCGTGCCACTCCCGCGGAGAACTTGGCGATGATCCGAGACACGGTCGCCTTCTTCAAGGCCCGCGGGAAAGAGGTGATCTACGACGCCGAGCATGCCTTCGACGGATATCGGGAGGATCCCGATTATGCTCTGGAGTGCCTTGCGGCCGCATCCGAGGCGGGTGCCGACTGGGTGGTTCTGTGCGACACCAACGGCGGATCTCTGCCCGAGAGGATCGCGCAGCTGACCGCCCTGGCCCGGCAGAAGGTCGGCTCCCGCGTCGGCATTCATACGCACAACGATAGCGAGCTTGCGGTTGCCAACGCGTTGGCCGCGGTCCAAGCGGGGGCGACTCAAGTCCAGGGGACGGTCAACGGTTACGGGGAGCGGACCGGCAACTGCAACCTCATCTCGACCATCGCCAATCTGGAAATCAAGCTGGGCAGGAGCGCGCTTCCCCCCGGAGGTCTTTCGCGCCTCCAGGAGCTTTCCCGGTTCGTCGACGAGACGGCTAATCTCGCGCCGAATCCGCGGGCGCCCTTCGTCGGCCGGTGCGCTTTCGCTCACAAGGGAGGCACTCACGTCAACGCGATCGGCAAGCTCTTCCGCAGCTACGAGCATATCGAGCCGGAAGCCGTGGGAAATCGTCGCCGGGTTCTCGTAGGCGAGCTTTCCGGACGAAGCAATATCGCCATCAAGGCACGGGAGTTGGGATTGGCGCTCCGCGAGGATGATGCGCGCACGGGCGCAGCACTCCAGCAGATCAAGGAGATGGAAGGAAAGGGCTATGAATTCGAAGCAGCGGACGCATCATTTGAGCTGCTCCTTCGCAGACGCTTGCTTCCCTATCCTCCGTTCTTCCAGCTGGTCGAGTACCATGTCTCGATCCGACACTTTCCCGCCAAGGAGTATGAAGTCTCCGAGGCCACGGTGAAGCTGTCGGTCAGGGGAGAGGCCGTCTACACGGTGGCTGAGGGTGACGGCCCGATTCATGCCTTGGACCGGGCTCTACGCGGCGGCCTCGAGCGATTTTATCCCGACCTCGCCCGCGTCGGCCTGCGCGACTACAAGGTGAGAATCCTGGGGCCCGTGGGGGGCACCGGAGCCGTAACACGGGTCCTGGTTGAATCATCGGATGGGATGACAAGCTGGACGACCGTCGGCGTCTCGACCAACATCGTGGAGGCTTCCTGGGAGGCCCTCGTCGACAGCATCGAGTATTGGCTCCTGCGCTCGAAGCGATCCCCCGTGGTGGTCTAGGCATCACTCCGCCTTCGTAGCCACCAGAGGAGGGCCGCGAGAACGAGCGTGACCATCGATAGAAGCTGCCCTTGTGTCAGGAAACCGAAATAGAACCCGATCTGGGCATCGGGCTCGCGAAAACATTCCGCCAGGATGCGCACGACGCTGTAGCCGGCGAGAAAGGAGAGGGCGACCGTGCCTTCTCGCGAGCCGCGCGCCCGCAGCCAGGCGACCAGCGCGAAGAGAAACAACCCTTCGAGCGCCGCTTCGTAGAGTTGTGACGGATGGCGTGGGACCGGCAGCCCTCGCACCGGTGGGGCCTCCGGAAAGATTACGGCCCAAGGCACCGTGGCGGGTCGACCCCAAAGCTCCCCGTTGATGAAGTTGGCGATCCGCCCCAACCCGAGCCCCACGGGCGTGCACCAGGCAACGGCATCGGCAAGATGGAAAAAGGGAACCCCCCACCGTCGCGCGCTCAAAAAGAGGACGATCAGGACCCCGCCGATGCCTCCGTGGCTCGACATTCCTCCCTGCCAGAGGGCAAAAAGCCCCAGCGGCTGGCGGAGAATGTGAGGAAGGTCATAGAGCAGGCAGTAGCCGAGCCTGCCCCCCACGATGACGCCGCCAAGAGCGAGCCAGAACACGAAGTCATCGACCTGTCGGTCGGTTAAGCGAAGCCAGCCCTTTCTCCGCTGATCATGGAGCCCCCACCAGAGGAAGAGGAAGCCGAGGAGATAGGCGAGGCCGTAGTACCGGATTCCCCAGCCGCCCGGAAAGCGGACGAGATAGGGGCTGAGGTTGTCGACGTAGTAGGCGAACATCGGCGGCGGTGGCCGAGG